>JBHGAV010000020.1:0-62316 GCA_041946685.1 Bryobacteraceae bacterium
GAGCGCCTGGTTCGGGACCAGGAGGTCGGTGGTTCGAATCCACTCGCCCCGACCAAACCACCCTGAGCTGACTGCCACTAGAACTCGAGCTTTAAACCTACCTGTGCGCTGCGTGGCGCAGCGCCGGTGGTCGCCGTGCCGGCTCCGCTGACCGGCTTCAGTGTACCGCCCGTTGCCGTGTAGGCCGTGGTGTTGAGCCCCGTGGCGAACTGATTGTTGAACAGGTTGAACACTTCGAACAGGAGCTTGGCGCTCAAGCGTTCGGTGATCGGAACCGGCCGTGCCACACGAATATCGATGTTGCGCGGCGCGCCGGTTCTCAGGCTGCCCACGGACTGAAACGGCACGCGCGCCCAGCCTCCCGAGCCGTTCAGCGAGGTCGTATAGAGCATGGTTGTCCCAGAGAATTGCTGGCCAACCGGCAGCACCAACGCGGTGACGGGCTGCGCCGAGCCAATCGTAACTATGGCGGAGTGCTGCCAGCCGTTCAGCAGGTACCGGGCCAAGCGAGAGGAACTGCGGGTCACGGTCGGCTGCCAGATCCAGTTCACCGTGGCGCGATGACGCTGGTCGGAGGCTGCATCGCCCCGGTCTTCGGCGGGCTTCCCGCTGTAGGAACTCAGCGGAACCGAGGGGACAAGCCAGGGGCCGCCGGTGTTGCTGATCGCGTGCGACAGCGTGTAGGACGCCTGAACGCTGACGCCGCCTGGCATGCGCTGAGTGAACTGGAGCACCAGCGCGCTGTAAGAAGAGGCGCCGCCGTTCGAGATCTCATAGAGGCGGCTCTTGTCGGTCGTGGCGCGGGACGTGAAGATATCAGTGGCCCAGGTGCCGACGGTCTGGCCGTTCGCGTCCAACACAATGTATGTCTTCGAGGTGGCCGGCTTGACGAGGTTGGTGTCCTGGGCGGTCAGCAGTTGTCTGCCCGGGGCGGAAATGAAGCCGAGGGAGACCGAAGCGTCCTCGGTCAGTTGCCTGTCGAGGGTGAGCGTGGACTGCACCGAGTACGGATTGCGGAACTTGGCGGCGGCCCAGATCAAGTCCTTGGTTCCCGCGGGCATGCTCGAAAGGGAGGCGACGACGTTGGGGAACGCGGGTGCGGCGGTATAGGTTCTGTTCACAGTCAGGTTCGCCTGGTACAGTCCGTTTCCGAGCAGCAACGCGTCAATCAGGCCGGTGTCGAAGGGCGAGTAGAAGAATCCGAAGCCGAAGCGCGCCACAGTCCGGTCATCCAGCTTGTACGCGATTCCGATGCGCGGGGAGCCCGCCAGGCTGGGAGACGGAATGATCCCAGTTCTGTAGAAATTCGCGTCGGCTTCGGCCGGCTGCGGCAGGAACGTCTTCTCGTAACGAAGCCCCAGATTGACGGTCAGGCCAGGCCTCAGCCGCCAGGTGTCCTGCGCGTAGAGACTCAAGTCTCTCGTCCGGAACTTTCGTCCCGGGGGGCCGAAGGCCTGCCGGAACAAGGCGTAGTTCTTCCCTCCCCCGCCCGCCAGATCCTGGGCGAAACTGGTCAGCGAGGAGTACGTGTAGAAACCGGAGCCGTTCTTCAACTCCGTGATCCAGTTGGGGTTCTCGGAGAACGAAACTCCCAACCTGACAACATGCAGGCCCCGAGTGACACTCAGGTTGTCGCCGATCTGGTTCCGGTGGACGTCGCGGATGCTGAAGGCATAGGGCTGTGCCGTGCCGACGTCGGCCCCTGCCAGCGAGATCGACAACCCGCCGGCTGGAAGCGCCGGGCTTGCCGGACCGATGGACAGGCGTTCTCGGAAGGTCCCCAGACTCAACTGGTTGGTGGCGGATGGCCCCGCTGCTGTCCAATTCAGCCGGCCGAAGCTGGACTCCATTGACATGCTGCCTAGCCCGAGCAGGCCACCGCCCGGTGCCACTTTCTCAGGCGCGGACCCGCCGGGCCATTTGACGCCGGTCGCCCCGGCCTGGAAGCTCAAAGTGTCCCACTCGCCGAGCCGGTAATCGAGACGGAGAATCCCTGAGGTGGAGTTCTCCGAGCGAGGAACCTCGACGTTCATCTGTCCTGACAGATACCGGACCGCTGCCTCGCATTGGGATGGCGTCGCCGTGCAGGTCGACGCGAGGACGGATAGGCCGGCTTCATGGACCAGCACGGGGTTGGTAATCCGGTTGAGGCCGTACCCGCGGTTCTTAAGCAACTCGAAATTCGAGAACAGGTACACCTTGTTCCTGAGGACGGGCCCGCTGAAACTGGCGCCGCCGTCGTGACGCCAGCGAGTAAGGTTCCGCCCCAGGGCGTAACTGTTGGCCGCCGTCAAGCCGCGATTGCGGAAGTAGTCGTAAAGCGCCCCGTGAAACTCGTTTCCGCCGCGGCGGGTGGCGATGCCAACCAGGCCGCCCATGGAGCCACCGAGCTCGGCGGCGTAGGCGCTGGGCAGAATTCTAACGTCCTGCGCCGCTTCCGGGGGGATCTGCGGAGTCTGGCGACTGCCGCCCACGAACAAGTGGTCACCCGTAGCCAGTCCATCAAGGAAGCTTGGCGGCGGTGTGGGCGTCGCGCATAGCTGGGAAAGGCCGCGCCCGAGGTCCAGGTTCACTGCCGGGGCCAATTGAACCAGAGATTCCACGCGGCGTTCCCGCATGGGCAAGGCATCGATTTGCAGCCGCGTGAGGCTGGCCGCGGGGCCAAACCGGCCACCGTCGGGCCGCAGTTGCGCGGACGCGCCCACCTTGGCGGCTTCCGCCTCCTCGGGCAGCGTGACGTCGACCGTAAGCTCCTGATCCGCCGAGACCTGGAGGCTTCCGGACTCCCACCCGCCGTAGCCTTTTCGGGCGACCTTCAACCGGTATCCGGCCGCGGGAGGGAGGGCCGGCGCATGGAAAACTCCCTCCGCGCTGGTCTCCGTTCTGCGATGAATTCCAAGCGGTTCGTTCACAATGACGACCGTGGTGTCGGGCAAGCCTTCGCCGTACGGATCGCGGACAGTCCCGGCTATAGTCCCAGTCCCGGCGGGGGTCTGTGCCGGTATGTCGTTCGACACAAGGAGCATCAAGAGCAAAGCTATCGCAGAGCGCACTTCGATCACCTCGAAAAAGACCTTCTGGCGCCGTTTGACGGACGGCGGCGGCGAGCGGTTTCGGCCCGTCATCGGGCCGGCCGTTGACCCCGGGTGTGCCGGGTGGGACAATATACTTTATGCCCCGTTTCTCATTTGAGCGCGGAGACCGGCAACCCGAGGAAGCATGAGATTTCTACCAAGAGATGAGAAGTTCTTCCATCTCTTCCTTGACCAAGTGCAACTGATCTCGCAGGCTTCAGCCCTGCTCCTGGAGGGCGTCCGGGGCGGCAATGCACACCTCAAGTCGGCTTGTGAAGGGATTCAGAGACTGGAGCACGCCGGCGACGACGTCATTCACGACATCTTCACGCGCCTGAACAAGACTTTCATCACGCCGCTCGACCCCGAGGACATCCACTCCATTTCTTCGAGCCTGGACGACGTGTTGGACGGCATTGAGGACGCCGCCTACCGCCTGACCGCCCACAACGTCGAGCCGATTCCTCCCGCGGTCATCGAGCTTTGCGAAATCGTGGACGGCTGCGCCCGGTCGCTCACGCGGGCGTTCCAAGCCCTGAGCGAAGGAAGGACCCTGCTCGAGGACTGCATCGAGATCAATCGTCTGGAGAGCGTCGCGGACCTTCTCGTGCGGAAAGTGCTGGCCGACCTCTACCGGAGCGACATTCAGCCCATGGCCTTCATAAAGCTCAAGGAGGTTTACGAAGTTCTGGAGGACACCACGGACCGCTGCGAGGACGTTGCCGACACCCTGCAAGGCGTAGTCGTGAAGAACAGTTAGGCCTCCGCCGTCTTCATGCTGACCCTCACCGTCGCCATCATCGTCATCGCGCTGCTGTTCGACTACATCAACGGCTTCCACGACGCCGCCAATTCGGTAGCCACAATTGTTGCGACACGGGTTCTCACCCCTCTTCAGGCGGTCGCCTGGGCGGCGTTTTTCAATTTCGTCTCCGCATTCAGTTTCGGAACCGGAGTGGCCAAGACGGTCGGCGCGGGGATGGTGGACCCGGCGACCGTCACGCCGTACGTGATCCTGAGCGGCGTGATTGGCGCGATCGTCTGGGATCTGATCACCTGGTGGCTGGGGCTTCCCACCAGTAGCTCGCACGCCTTGATCGGCGGGCTGGCCGGCGCGGCCGTTCTGCACGCAGCTTTCCTGCGCGGACTTGGCGAGGCTTTCAGCGTTATCGTTGTCGGCGGCTGGGTCAGCACACTGCTCTTCATGGTAGCCGCGCCGCTGATCGGCTTGCTGCTCGCCTACGTGATGATGATCACCATCTACTGGCTGTTCCGCGGCACGACACCGAAGAAGATGGACGTGTATTTCCGGAAGCTCCAGCTCGTTTCGGCCGCCGCCTACAGTTACGCGCACGGAACCAACGATGCGCAGAAGACCATGGGGATCATCACCCTGGTACTGTATACGGGCGGCTACCTGAGCGACTTTCGCGTTCCGGTGTGGGTGATCCTGTCCGCCCACGCGGCGATAGCGTTCGGCACACTCACCGGAGGCTGGCGGATCGTCCGTACCATGGGCGCGCGGCTGACGCGCCTGCGGCCCCGCAGCGGCTTCTGCGCCGAGACCGCGGCGGCGGCCTCGATCATCCTGGCAACGGAGCTCAAGGTCCCCGTCTCCACAACTCACGTGATCACCGGGGCCATTGCCGGCGTGGGCTCCATCCAGCGGGTCAAGGCCGTGCGATGGGGTGTGGCCGCCAGTATCGTCTGGGCATGGGTGCTGACTATCCCCGCATCCGCAGCCGTGGCGGCTCTGTTCTTCCTTCTGCTGCGCCAGTTCATCCCGGGCATCTGAGTGATGAAGCCCTGATCCGACTCCCTCGCCCAGCCGAAGTACAATCAAGTAACTTATGAAGATCCGGAAGGCCGTGGTTACTCTCGCCGGCCCCAATCAGCGCCGGCTCCCCCTCCAGACTCTGATCGACCGCGACGGCTCGCCTCGAAGCGTTCTGGCCATCCTGTTGGACGAGGCCCTCCAAGCCGGGATCGAGGAGATCTGTCTGGTCGTCAATCCAGGCGACAGGGACTCGTACGCGCAGGTTCTGGACGACCACGCGGGACGCGTCCATTTTCAGGAGCAACCCGAGCCGCTTGGCTACAGCCACGCCGTGTACCTGGCCAAGGATTTCGTGGGGCGCGACGCCTTTCTGCACATGGTTGGGGATCATCTACACGTCGATAGGAACGGTGGCGGCTGCGCCGCGCAACTGACGGCCGTGGCCGGGATCGAGCACTGCTCTGTGTCGGCGGTCCAGCCGACGCGCGAGGGCCAGCTCACGCGCTTCGGAGCGGTCGGGGGCCAGAAGGTCGCCGGCAGGCCCGGGCTTTACCTGATCGACACCGTGCTGGAGAAACCGACTCCGACCGAGGCCGAACAAAAAATCCTGGTGCCGGGACTGAGAGCCGGCTACTACCTGTGTTTCTTTGGAATGCACGTGCTAACGCCCACAGTGATGGACATATTGGGAGACATGGTTGGCTCCGGGGCCTCTGCTTCCCCCAGCCTGTCGGCCGCTCTGGCCCGCCTGGCGGGCGAGGAGCGCTATCTCGCTCTGGAAACGAGCGGGCAGCGCTACGATCTCGGTTCCCGTTACGGATTGTTTGCCGCTCAATTCGCCCTGGCGCTGAGCGGGCGGGATCGCGAGGAGATACTGGCTCAGCTCGTCGAGGTGATGGCGGCAAGGGAGGCGAGCACGCCCGCCCGGGCGGAGCGGTAGACATGGGCGAACTGGTTCGGATCATCACTGCTCCGGATCCCCATACGCGGGACCGGGCGCTGGACGAGTTCTGCGATTCGGCCACCACCGGCGCGCTTTTCGCCGAGTGCGAAGAATTGGAGCAGTTTCGCCGGTCCAGCCGGAACTTGTACGAGCGCGTGCGGGCGCTGTTCTTCCTGTCCGCCATTCACCGTTTCCACTTGCCGTTCCGCCCCGAGGCCGGCCGCGAAGGCCGTGTGCCCTACACCGGATACGTGCACTTGCTGGAGCGGCGCTTCGAGGAGGCCATCCGCGCTTTTCTGGGCGGCCAGACATCGCATGGGCCGAGCGCCGCCGTTTCCAGCGCCCTGGCAGCGGCCTACCGGGGACTCGCCTTTCAGACGCTCGCCGACCAGGTGCGCCGCAGCGTTCGCAGCGTGCGCGGAAATCAGTGGATGTTTCGCACCGGCCACCCCGCCGACGACCCGCTGCGCCTCCGCCCGGAGCTGACCTCGCCCGACCCCGCGACCGGCCTGTTCCCGCTGCTCGGCGAAGCCACGCCGGTGCGCATGGACTTCTCCCACAGCGGCTGGAGCGACATCTTTTTCCTGGGGATGGATTTCCCTGAAGGCGCCCGGGTCATTAATGCCTCGATCAACCTGGCCGTGCGCGGGCGCGGGGACGCAGCCCAGCCTCGTCCTCCGGTGGAGGCATACCTGCGCGTCATCGACGAACCGGTGCTGCGCCTGGCGAGTGTGGATCTCGGCTGCATCACAGACGTCACTTCGCTGGACGAGGTCTTTGACTACGCCCGCGACTATCTCGGCTTGCTGAAGGCTGCCGCTATCGCTTCGGGCCTGGTGCCGCCTGGCATGGAGGGCTCCGGGCAGTCGCTGGCAAGCTTGCTCGAACGCCTCACCGGCAGGAGCGGCCACGGGCTGGAATTGGTCAGCAAGGTCAATGAGATTCCGAAGGGATCGCGGCTGGCGGTTTCCACCAGCCTGCTGGCCTGTTTGATCGCCGTGTCGATGCGCGCCACCGGTCAGATCGCATCGCTCACGGGAGGTTTGGAGGAGCGGGAGCGCCGTCTGGTGGCGGCTCGCGCCATTTTGGGGGAATGGCTCGCAGGCTCGGGCGGAGGGTGGCAGGATTCGGGCGGCGTCTGGCCGGGCATCAAGCTGATCTCGGGCGTGGTCGCCGGCGAGGGAGACGTCGAGTACGGCATCAGCCGCGGGTGCCTGTTGCCGTCTCATCGCGTGTTCTCAGACGAAGACGTGTCCGCCAGGACTCGCGAGAACCTCCAGAAGAGCCTGGTGCTGGTTCATGGGGGTATGGCTCAGGACGTCGGCCCGATTCTCGAGATGGTGACCGAAAGATACCTGCTGCGCTCCCGAAAGGAGTGGGTGGCCAGGCAGGAGGCGATTGGGATTCTGGACGAGATTCTGGAGGCGCTCAAGCAGGGAGACATCAAACGGTTGGGAAGTCTGACCGGCCGCAACTTCGAGCGTCCTATCCAGACCATCATCCCCTGGGCCGGCAATCACTTCACCGAACAACTGATCGGCCGCGTCAAGGCGGAGTTCGGCGAAGGCTTCTGGGGATTCTGGATGCTGGGCGGCATGTCGGGCGGCGGCATGGGCTTTCTGTTCTCCCCCGAAGTCAAGCCTCGGGGACAGGAGCGTCTCGGCGCGATCATGGGCGAACTGAAGCGAAGCCTGGAATCGGCGGTGCCCTTCGCCATGGACCCGGTCGTCTACGATTTCGAGATCAACGAGCGCGGATCATGGGGAGAGCTGTTCACTGGTGCACAGTCCCTGATGCCTCCCGGCTACTACTCGCTCGCGGCGCCCGCGCTGGTCCGGGTCGATCCGGCGCTCCTGCCCAAGGCGCGGCGGGCTGAACTGGAGCAATTCGGAACGGCGTGCCGGCTGAGGCCCGAGTTGTCCAACCAAGTGCAGGCTCTCTTTGACCGCCTCCTGCCACACCTGGACCAATCCCGCGCGGATCGCCGGCAACAGCTCGCCCGGCTACTGGAGCAGTACGGCTTCGACCCGGTTCAGCACGAAAAGGTCCGCTCCGATCTGCTCAGCGGCCGCATCGGGTTGGCTCAGAACCGCCTGCCCGTGGCCAGCAGCATCCAGGACGTAACGGCAGGCGATGTGTCGGAAGGTCGGGGCGAGCTTCCCGAACGCCTGCGGCGCCTGGGAATCGATGCGCTGGCCGAAGGCGCCGCCGCGGTCGTGACTCTGGCGGGCGGTGTGGGGAGCCGCTGGACGCACGGCGCAGGCGTGGTGAAGGCCCTGAACCCGTTCGCCCGGCTGGGCGGCGCTCACCGGAGCTTTCTCGAGGTCCACCTGGCCAAGAGCCGCCGCGTGTCGCGCTCCTTGGGCCGTTGGCTGCCTCACGTGATCACCACCAGTTACCTGACCCACGCGCCCACCGAGCGACACCTGGCCGAGCGCTCAGGCTACGGCTACGAAGGGCCGCTCCTTCTCTCGCCCGGCAGGATGGTCGGATTGCGGCTGGTGCCCACGGTGCGCGATCTGCGTTTCGCCTGGGAGGAGATGCCGCAGCAGATACTCGACGAGCAGAAGCAGAAGGTCCGCGACAGTCTCCGCTCCGCTCTCATACAATGGGCGCAGTCCACAGGGGAGGCTTCCGACTACACGGACAATCTTCCCGAGCAGTGCGTCCATCCCGTCGGCCACTGGTACGAGATCCCGAACATGCTGCGCAACGGAGTGCTGGCCCGCCTTCTGGAGGAGAATCCCAAGTTGCGCTGCCTGCTGCTGCACAACGTGGACACGCTCGGCGCCGACCTGGACCCCACCCTGCTTGGCCTGCACTTGGAGAGCGGCGCGGGAATGACCGTCGAGGTGATCGCCAGGGAGATCGACGACCGTGGCGGGGGCTTGGCCAAGGTGGACGGCAGACTCCGGCTGGTCGAGGGTCTGGCGCTTCCCTATGAGGCTCTCGAGTTCGACCTGTCGTACTACAACAGCAACACGTTCTGGATTGACATCGATCGCGTGCTCACCGTGTTCGGTCTCTCGCGCGGCGATCTTCAGAACGCGGCAAAGGTGACTGCGTCCGTCCGGAACCTTGCCGCGCGCATGCCCACATATGTGACCCTGAAGGACGTCAAGAAGCGCTGGGGTCGCGGCCATGAGGACGTTTACCCGGTGGCGCAGTTTGAGAAACTGTGGGGTGACATGACCAGCCTGCCGGAGCTCGATTGCCGCTACGTCGTGGTCAGCCGGCGGCGCGGGCAGCAGCTTAAGGAAGTCGCGCAACTGGATACCTGGCTGCGCGACGGCTCCGCCGCCCACATCGAAAGCCTCTGCGATTGGGGATAGCTCGCAGCGGCGCGTCAGCGGAATCCAAGTGCCGTGACGCCCGCTCCCGCTTCGAGCGTCTTGTCGAGGGGAAGCGGGAAGGGAGGGGAGAACTTCAACTCGACGCCGACTTTGCCGTCCCGCGCGTTCGCCCGCAACCGCTTGAGCATTCCGGCGTCGATGGGCCAGACGGCTTCCCGGTTGCCAGCGACGGTAACAGATTTCGCTGGCTGGCCGATGCCGCCGATGGAAGCCGAAATCCAAAGCGTGCCGCCGGGCGGCAGGTCCTCTCGCTGTGCACTTACCTGAACGCAGAACTCCCGGAGAGAATCCGGCAACCGCAGAGTAGCTCGCGATTCGGGACTGGACCAGGCGACCCCTTCTCCGTAAGGTGCGTGCCACCCGCGGTCCAACTGCCATGGCGGCGGCATGGCCCCGATCTTCAGGAAAGACTCGTACTGCTGCCCTTGCTTCCGCGCAACGTATAGCAGCTTGCGCAGGCCGTGATCCCACTCGGTGGCCGCGAAGTCGTCCAATTTCACCGTGGCCGGCGCTTCCTGCGATTGCGCCCAGACGACCTTGGCTTTCGGGTTGCTTAACGCCATCCGGAATATTGCGGCCACGCCATTCTCCGCCATGTCGGGCGGGATGTTGCGAAAGGTGACGGCCCGTAAGTAGGGGTGGCTCCGGGCCATGTCGAAAACCTGGCGAAGGTACTCCCGGTTGTGGCCGGCCACCATCAGCTCGTAGGGAGCCTTCCGCTTGAGCAGATACACGTTGCCGGCAAGCCAGAGAACCGCGAAGGCCGCCACGGCCCAGCGGGGCCGGTTCTCCAGCACGAAGGTGACGGCCAGCCCGACTCCCGCCAGGGGCAGGTACAGATATGCCTCCGAAAGGCGGCCGGGCAGCAGCAACATGGGCGCCAGCAAGCACAGGGCGGCCCAGAGGCCAAACACAACCCGCCTGTCCCTGACTGCGAGCGGCAACAACAGCAGCGCCAGGCCCGCATAGGCAACCTGGCCGATGTACCTGGCGTAATATGTTGCGCTGGTCCAGAGTGCTTCCGCGGTGAAACGCAAGGTGTAGTCATCGTCCCTGGTCCTGTTATGCAGATAGACCTGCGCCAGCAAGCTCGCGGAGATCGCTGCGAACGGCAAAACCCGCAGCCAGCGGCGTCCCCCCAGCAGCCACTCGTATGCCAGCAGTATCGCAGGGATGGCCACAGCCATTTCCTTCGACTTGTAGGCCAGCCAGAACGAAACCAGGCTCAGCGCCAGATTCCCCCGCATGTACGTGTAGAAGCACAGCAGCGTGAACAGGGCGCAGAGGACGTCGAAGACGTACATGGGGCGCCAGTAACATAGGAAGGCAGCCATGTGGACGGCGAAGAAGAGCACACCCGCAGCGGCCGCCGCAGGCCGGGCGCCCATGCGCCGTACGATCAGCCATAGAAGTCCCACTGTGGCCAGGTGGAGCAGGTGCACGGCCGCCACCCATGCCGGGAAGTTGAAGCCGGCGACCCGGCGCATAACGCGGAAGTAGTAGTATCCGACCGGCCGGAAGTTGCTCGGCTGGTATCTCCAGGTCAACAGCCCGTCACGGAAGCTGTCGAGCGGCACCAGGCTCGTCCAATACATGTTGTCGAGTGTGTCATCGTGGAAGAAGTTGGAATAGGCCTGATGGTTCACCAACAGAAAAGCCGCGCAGACAGCGAAGAACAGCACGCTGCCTTCGATCCAGGACAATCGGCGCGAAGCGGGCGGGCTGGCTGCGGGCATGGGCAGTCAATCAGTATATACGGGAAGCCCGGCTTCCACCTGTTGATCCCGTTGCTCATGGCCGGCCTGGCGTGGGGCGCAACCGACGAGGAGCAGGTCTGGCGGGACTACGTTGAATGGTACCGGAAGCAGCCCATCGCCGTCTCCGATCCGCGCTCGGCTTACCTGGATCACCTCAAGCGCTCCGGCCTGGACGCCGGACAGGTGCGGGAGATGTCGAAGACTATCGAGCGGCTGGTCAAGGAGCGCCGCGAAGAGCTGCATCCTTTCTTCTTCGACCGCACCTACTCCAGCGAGACGCCGCGTTTCCGCACCGCTCCGAACCAGTTGCTGGTCGAGGCGATCCGGGGCCGCAGGCCGGGGCGCGCCCTCGACGTGCACATGGGGCAAGGCAGAAACGCTCTGTATCTGGCTTCGCAGGGATGGGAGGTGACCGGCTTCGACTTTTCCGAAGAAGGCGTGCGCGCCGCCCGCGAAGCCGCCAGGCAGGCCGGCGTACGGCTGACGGCGCTGGTGCGCCGCCACGAGGAGTTCGATTTCGGCCGCGCCAAGTGGGACCTGGTCGTGATGAGCTACACCTGGGTGCCGCTGCAGGGAGAATACGCCGGCCGGATCATCGATTCGCTCAAGCCCGGCGGCATCCTCGTCTTCGAGCACCTGATGGACGAGTCGGGAAGCGAGAATGCGGCGCCCTGGCTGCCCCGGCCGGAGGAACTGCCGAGGTTGTTTGGGCGTCTCCGCATTCTGCGCTACGAGGACGCACGCGCCGATGCGGACTGGTCCTGGCGCCCGGAGCGGATTGCCCGCCTGGTTGCGGAGAAATAGGCGGCGGCTTTCAAGACAGGCGCGTGGGGGGGGTCACCGGCTCAACGCCCTGCGCAAGCCTTCGAGGGTCATCACCAGCGATTCGCGGGGCAGGTCGCGGATGATGGGTACGATGAGCCAGCCGAGGCCCGCCGGGACGTCGCGTGTAAGCGAAATCGCCTCGCATTCCAAGTAGACTCCGCCGTCCCGCTGTTCGATGCGCCAGTACGAGTACAACCGCCAAAGGTAACCGCCATCGTTGCCCACGGGCAGTTCGCGCTCGCCCGGCTCGCCGGCGTTGTCGAGCTGCGCGATCTTCGTGCTGTAAGAACGACTGTGCCAGCGGGTGGCGTCCAGGCGGTAGTACTCGACGTCGTGTTCCGAATTCAGAACAACGGTGATGACTTTCTTCTTGAGCAAGCGCAGATGGACGCGGTAGCGGTTCTGATCATGCGACAGCACCCGTGAGGCCATGACTTCGGGCTGGAAGATTCTGTAGTGGTTGTCGTAGTCCCTGAGCAGGGCCAGCGCTCGCTCCAGCGTGGCGCCGGGAACGAAGATGGCCCCGATCCAGTCGTGGATGAGGCCGTCGGAAACCGGCTGCGGCCCGCGGCCATCCCAGGGCTGGGCGATCACCCTCCCTTGGCGGACCTGGTTCCGCCTGAGGTTCGACTCATCGGTCCAGAGGAAGCTCCGCCGACCGGCAACCTGCTCCGCGATGCGCGCCTCGGTCCCGCGCACGTACTGCTGGAAGGCCTCGATGGTATGGGGTCTCAGCTCTGCCGCAGCCGACGGGCTCCACAGCCCCGCCACCAGAAGTCCCGCCGCCCCTGCCGCTCGCATGTGGAACATTCTGGCACAATGTAGAGACGGCTTGGCGGCCTGAAGCGGTGACTACCATCAAGAAAGAACGCACCTTCGCGGAAGCCGAGCGCGCCCAGGTGAGTCTGCTCGCTCCCCTGGAGAAGCGCTGCCTCCTCTGGCTGGCCCGCCACACGCCGTCTTTCGTCAATCCCGACCACCTTACCGCGCTGGGACTGCTGGCCCTGGCGGCCGCGGGCCTGGCCTACTGGTACGCGCGCTGGAACAGGGCGGGGCTCGTTATCGTGATCGCCTGCCTTGCCCTGAACTGGTTGGGAGACAGCCTGGACGGGACTCTGGCGCGAGTCCGGAACAGGCAGCGTCCGAAGTACGGTTTCTACGTCGATCACGCGGTGGACATGCTGGGGACGTTCTTCCTGCTGTACGGGCTCGGACAGTCCGGCTATATGAGCGAGCGCATCGCCACCGGCCTCCTGATCGTTTACTTCATGCTTACGATCGAGGTCTACCTGGCCACGTACACCTTGGGGACCTTCCACCTGTCGTTCTGGAAGTTCAGTCCTACCGAACTGCGCGTGTTGCTGATGATCGGCAACGTCGCGCTGCTTTACAGGCCGGTGGTCGGTCTGGCGGGCGGCCGATATCGCCTGTTCGACGTCGGTGGACTGGTTGGCATCGTTGGGATGAGCCTGATGCTGGCGACCTCCATCATCCGTCACACCGCGGCCCTGTACCGCGCCGAGCGCGTCCCATGACGAACGCTTTCACCCGGCTGATCGAGCGCGTCGCCAAGTTCCACGCCGTCGGCCTGGCGGGAGCCGGCGTGCAACTGGTCGCCCTGGCGTTCTTCACGAGCCTGGCCGGGCTCAACTACCTGACTGCCACTGCATTGGCGGTCGAGGTGGCGGTGCTGCACAATTTCTGCTGGCATGAGCGTTGGACCTGGGTGGAGCGGACGCGGCGCGCGCCCGGCCTGGGCTTGACGCTCACCCGGCTGCTGCGGTTCAACCTGACCACGGGCCTGGTGTCGATCGCGGCCAACCTCATTCTGATGCGGGTTTTCGTCGGCACATTTCACCTTCACTACCTGCCCGCGAACGTGCTGACCATCGCCACGACCTCTCTGGCGAATTTCCTTATTAGCGAGTTGTTCGTGTTCCGGATTCAGCGGCATTGAGCGCGATGAACAAGCCGGACGCGGTCCGCGGGCCGCTGAAAACCCTTGAGCGGGTCCTGTCCAAGTCAGGTCTCGGCTCCCGGTCCGAGGCCCGCAGGTGGATCGGGGGCGGGCGCGTGGCCGTGAACGGCAAAGTCATCCGTACTCCCGACAAGTGGGTTGATCTGGAACGCGACCGGGTCACGCTGGACGGACGGCCCGTGAAGGCGGCGGGGAAGGTCTACCTGCTGCTCTACAAGCCCAAGGGATACCTGACGACCTACAAGGACCCCGAGGGGCGCCCCACGGTCTACGATCTGCTCGGCGACGTGGACGAATGGGTCTTCCCCGTGGGCCGGCTGGACCTGGACACCAGCGGCCTGCTGCTGATGACCAACGACACGCAGTTCGCCGAGCGGCTGACCAATCCATCGTTTAAAGTGCCGAAGACCTACCTGGTCAAGGCATCCACGCTGCTCTCGGAGGACCACCTGGACCGGCTGCGCGGCGGGCTCACCCTGAGCGACGGTAAGACCCGGCCCGCGACGGTCCGGCGGCTGCGGGATACCGGCGCCAGGACCTTCTTCGAGATCACCATCACCGAGGGCCGCAACCGCCAGGTGCGCCGCATGGTGGAGGCCGTCGGCAGCAAAGTTCTCAAGCTGGTTCGCACCTCGATCGGCGCCTTGACCATCGGAGATCTGCAGATCGGAAAGTACCGCCGGCTTACGGCCGCGGAAGTGCGAGCGCTTGATCCCGGGCGGCGTACCCCAAACCCACCACCACCAGGAACATCGCCAGCACCTCGCTGTCCCCCAGGTTCAGCTCGAAGAAGCCGGCGGCCATGACGGCCAATACCACGGCGATGGCGCCGTGCAGCAGAAACTTCTCTTCGCTCGGCCCCGGCGGCAGCCGCCGTACGGCGGAGAAGAAGTCGAACAGGATCTTCACGAGCAGCCAGACCAGCATCAGCATGGTGGGAATGCCGCGCTCGGCGGCGTAATGGACATAGATGCTGTGCAGGTGGCCGTACCAGCCGTCGGGCAGAGGCCGGGAGATGTCTGAGGGAACGTACCGGTCAAACTGGACCCCCACCTGCTCCGGTCCGACGCCGAACCAGGGGTGAGCCTTCACCATCTCCCACCCGGTTCGCCAGCACACGATCCGGTGTTGATTGGAGTCAATCGTCTGCGGCTTGAATACGGAGACGACGCGGCTGCGCACAGCGCCGGGCGCCAGCCAGAAGCCCAGCACGAGCAACACCGGCACGGCCCACAAGAGCCTTCGCCGCCAGCATGCCAGCAGGTAAAGTCCGGCCACGCCGCAGGCGAGCCAGATGCTCCGGGTGAGCCCCAGCAAGACGGCCGCGGCGGATGGCACGGCGCACAGCAAAGCGAACCAGCGCAGTCTCTTGCTTGCCGCGGGAGAGAAGAACAGGAAAGCGGCGATCAGCACAAGGACGATCATGAGCTGCCCGCTGAAGGTCATCCAGTGGCTCATGAAGCCGGTGATCCGCTCCCCGATGTAATACGTGTAGAAGTTTTGGCCCAGGAAGCTGGCTTCGCGGTATTTCTCGCCGAACTGCACCAGGCCCCGGGCGGCCGTCAGAGCCCCGGCGCCCGCCCAGCAAAGCACCAGCCGCCGCGCGTGCGTCATCTCGCGAACAGCCGAGTAGACAGCCAGCAGGGCCAGGAACACGAAGAACTTGCGTATCTGCGGGCGGCCGAACGCCGGGTCGCCCGACAACATGAGCGAGACGACAGTCCCGATCATGAACAGGACCAGCGGGGGCCAGATCGGCGGCAGGCGCAACTTGAGGCCAGAAAACAGGAGCGCGATCACGGCGAGGGCCAACAGGATCTGGCTGGCCGCAATCGAGAAGACCACGGCCACCGCCGCGCTGCCCGTGAGCCAGAATGCAGCCCGGCTCAACAGGCTCTCCGAGGGGTCGGTTGAAGGCATACGGCTGTCGGGCAAAGCTCTCTCAGTATGCCAGAAAGGGGCCGCCAGCGGTGGCGCCCAATCACACGCCTTAGGACGTCACCCGCGCCACTTCAGCGCGCGCTTCCGGCCGCTTGCCTGAGGCCACCCGCATCCATGCCGGCCTCGCTCAACCGGCGCATGTAGGGCTCTGCCACCCGCATTCCCGGCCCTTACGCCGCGCGGCGCGACTCAAGCAGCGCCTTGGCCGCCGAGCCCCCCAAGCCGCCGCCGATCCCGCATGGCCGGCTGTCCAGCGGAATCGCCGGAGGGCGCCCCTTGCCGTGCAGCGGAACCGCCTCGCCGGCAACGGACGACGTCAGGTGGTCTCCCAGGGCCTTGGTGTCCTCCAGATCTCTGTACAGGGCCCTTACGCTGCCCAGACGCCGTTGCCGCGCAGAGCCAGGTTGGCGACGTGGCCGGCGCGCGCGGCGGAGACGCCCACTTCCACCGGCGCGTTCGGCTCGCTGCGGGAACGGACGCAATCCAGGAAGTTCTGCACGTGGTCGATGGTGCCGTCCCGGGAGGACTTTCCTCGCATCACTGCGGGCGGCGTCTGAAAGGCCTCGGAGTAACCCGGAATCTCGTTGTACACTTCGTAGCCGGCGCGGTGAAGGCGCATGGCGCCCTTCGTGCCGCGCAGCATCAGGCCGCCGCCCTCGATGTAGCCGAGCAAAGCGCTATCGAACTCCACGACCGCGGCGGGATAGGAAAGCGCGGCGCTCATCGTGTCCGGAGTCTGACGCTGCTGAAGAAGCGCCTTGACGCCGGTCGCCGTGGCGCGCGTGGGCATATCAGAGCCCATGTACCAGTGAGCCACGTCGACCCAGTGGACGAACAGGTCGGTCATGGCCCCGCCGCCGAAGTCCCAATACCAACGCCAGTTGGCGAACATGTCGGCGTCGAAGGGGCGGTCGGTGGCTGACCCCAGGAAGCGTTTCCAGTCCAGCTTGGTGGTGTCGAAGCCCTGCTGGCGCCCACCAGCGGTGTTGTGATTCTGATACCAGTAGGTACGGATGAACGTGACCTGACCGAGAACGCCGGCGTCAATGACCTCCTTCTTCACGGCAATGTAGTGCTCCCAGCTTCTTTGCTGCAAGCCGACCTGGACAATGCGCCTGGAATCGCGAACGGCGGCGACCAGCGGCGCGCCTTCGTCGATTGTGTGGGTGATGGGCTTTTCGCAGTAAACGTCCTTTCCAGCGCGCACGGCGTCGATGACGATGGGGACGTGCCAGTGGTCGGGGGTGGCGATGGCGACGGCATCCACGTCTTTTCGGTCCAGGATTTCGCGGTAATCGACGTGGTCGGTGGCGCCGTCGGCTGCGTTGGCCTTGGCCCGCAAGCGACGAGGCTCGTAGACGTCGCAGACGGCCACGACTTCGTTGCCGCCGCTCTTCTGAAGGCCTTCGTTGATCGCCCCCCACCGGCCGCCGGTGCCGATGGCGCCGACGCGAATGCGGTCGTTGGCGCCGAGGATGCGCTGATAGGAAGCGGCTGCGGCGATTGCTCCGCCGATGAAGCGACGACGATTGGAATTTTCGGACATTGAATTTCCGCCTCACCCATTCTAGGCGCGTAATCGCATCTTGTGCTGGGGGAGGCGGGCCGCGCCCTCTGCTCCACCTCGGCGCCCGGTTCCGGCCATTGGCCTGACAGCTATAATTGATTCTCCGATGCCGATCGACTGGTTCCCCCTGTGGCTGAGTCTGCGCGTGGCGGCGCTCGCCACGGTGAAGTCCTGTGTGGTGGGAATCTGGATCGCCTGGCTGCTGGCCCGGCGCGACTTCCGCGGCAAGGCCGCGCTGGAGGCCGCCATCGAACTGCCGCTGCTGTTGCCTCCCACCGTGCTCGGCTACTACCTGCTGGTGCTGGTGGGCAACAGTACGCCGCTCGGCAGGCTTTACGAGGCCGCGTTCGGCGCTCCGCTGCTGTTCACCTGGCGCGCGGCGGTGCTCGCGGCTTTCCTGTATGCCGCCCCGCTGCTGGTCAGGTCGGCCCGCGCCGCTTTCGAGAAGATAGACACCACCTACGAACTGGCGGCACGGGCTATGGGCGCTTCTGGGTGGCGGGTGTTCTGGCAGGTACATCTCCCGATGGTGCGCGGCCCCATTCTGGCCGCGGCGGTGCTGGCGTTTGCCCGGTCCATGGCCGACTTCGGCATCACGATCATGATCGCCGGCAATCTCCCCGGCCGGACCCAAACCCTGTCGGTCGCCGTCTATGACGCCGCCCAAAAGGGGAACGGCGCCATGGCGAGGGCGATGGTGGTGGTGATCTCCGTGATCGCAGTGGGTGCGCTCTTCGTGGCGGGGCGGCTCCAGAGGAGGCAGGCTGCCGGATGATCCAGGCTCGCATTCGGAAGGCATTCTCTGGTGGTCTCACCCTGGACGTGGAGCTCCAGGCGGCGGGCGGCGTGACCGTGCTGTTCGGTCCCGGCGGAGCGGGAAAGACTGCCACGCTCGAGGCGCTGGCGGGCCTGATCAAGCCCGACCAGGGCCGTGTTCTGATCGGCGACCGCATCCTTTACGACAGCGGCGCCGGTGTGGATCTCCCGGCCAGGCTGCGGCCCTGCGCATACTTGCCAGGCGGTCTCGCGCTCTTCCCCCACATGACGCTGCGGGAGAATCTCGTCTTCGCGGCGGCAGCGAGGCGGCTGGCCAGGCTGGAACGGCACCGCAGGGTCAACGAGCTGATCGAACGGTTCGCTCTCCGGGGCGTCTCGGACAGGCGCCCTGCGCAGGTGTCCGGGGAGGAGAGGCTGCGATGCGCCGTCGCCCGGGCCCTGGTCGCGCAGCCGGACCTGCTGCTCGTCGACGGGCCGCTCCGGGCCGAGATGCACCCTCTGTTGCGGCGGGTGCGGGTGGAGTTCGACGTCGCCATGCTGGTGGCAACCAGCGAGCTCGAAGATTGCCTGGAGCTCGGCGACGAGATGCTGGTCTTTTCCGCTGGGCGCGTGATCCAGTCCGGCCGGCCCTGTGAGGTGATCGAGCGGCCCGAAACGGTGGAGGCCGCGCGCCTTCTGGGTAACTTCAACCTTCTGCCGGCCGAGATATCCGCCCTCGATCCGGCGGGCAAGAGCAGCCGCGTCCGCCTGGGGGAAGCCGAACTGGCGGGGCCCTATTTCCCGGGACGCTTTCGGGGCGACCGCGTGACGCTATGCGTCCGGCGGGACCAGTTGCTCGCCCTGCCCGCAACAGGCCGCCCGGGATCGCACCAGGTGGCTGCCCGGCTGCTTCACGTGGTCGAGAGGCCCGGAACCGTTTGCCTTCACTTCGACGGCGAGATCGTCGCCGAGCTCTCGCGCGCGGAGTTCGAGCAGCGCAAGCACGCCCGCGACTGGGTGGTGGAGTTTCCGCCTGCGTGCCTGCGCGCGCTTTGAATCCGCTAAGATGGAGCCACCATGCCCAAGAAGCTGCTTGTGTTCGCCCTGTGCCTGTCGGCCGCGCCACTGGCGGCCCAGCGCACCAGCAATTTTCCCGTCATCGGCCGCGTAATCCGCGAGGACCCGCGCATCGACAAGCTGATCCCGCCGGACGCCAGGATCGAGGTCCTGGCGAGCGGCTTCGAATGGTGCGAAGGTCCCCTCTGGGTCAAGGACGGCGGCTACCTGCTGTTCTCCGACATCCCACGCAACTCGATCATGAAATGGCAGGAGAAGCAGGGCGTCACCCTGTTCATGAAGCCCTCCGGCTACACGGGCATCGTGGACTATGGCCGCGAGCCGGGCAGCAACGGGCTGCTGCTCGATCCCAAGGGACGGCTGGTGATGTGCGAGCACGGCGACCGGCGCATCTCGCGCCTGGAGCCGGACGGCGGCAAGCGGACCCTGGCCGACAACTACATGGGCAAACGGTTCAACAGCCCGAATGACGGTGTCTTCCGGTCCAATGGGGATCTGTACTTCACGGATCCCGCCTTCGGGCTGCCGAAGCGCTTCGATGATCCCCGGCGCGAGCTCGACTTCTGCGGCGTGTACCTGCTCAGCGCGGACGGCAAAGTCACGCTGTTGACCAAGGAGCTCAGCCGGCCCAACGGCATCGCGCTTTCGCCGGACGAAAAGACTCTGTATGTAGCCAACTGCGATATGGAGAGGCCCATCATCATGGCCTATCCGCTCAAGGCGGATGGCACGATCGGCGCGGGGCGTGTGTTCTACGACGCGTCCTTGAACCCCGAGAAACTGCGGGGGGTGCCCGACGGGATGAAGGTCGACAGGGAAGGCAGCCTGTTCGCCAGCGGGCCCGGCGGCATCCTGGTGATCGCGCCGGACGGCAAGCGCCTGGGGCGCATCACCTCCGGCCAGACGATGTCCAACTGCGCCTGGGGGGACGACGGCTCGATGCTTTACATCACCAGCGACATGTATCTGGTCCGCATCAAGACCAGCACGCGGGGTATGGGCTGGTGAGGGTCGTGCTCCGCGACCGTCACCGTTTGAGCAAGGCGAAGTAGATCACGTAAACCCAACCGAGCAGGCCGTGAATGATGGCCCACACGATCGACTTGTTGACGGACCACGAGATCGCGATTGCCAGCGCGCTTCCAAACGTTATCCCCGATTTTGCCGCTTCATGCTGAATCGCCATGGAGAAACGCATCCTCCTTACCGTGTTGAATTGGCGGCGGTTCCCCTATTCTATGTCCTCAATCCAGCCTCTTGTGGAAGCGCAGGACGCTTCCGGTGAGGATGGCCAGGCCAAAGATCAGTAGCGCCAGCATCTGCGGCCAGAGGGTCGAAATGCCGGAGCCCTTCAGGAAGATCCCGCGCACGATCTCGATGAAGTAGCGCACCGGGTTCAGGTAGGTCAGATACTGCACCACGTCCGGCATGTTCCGGATGGGGAAGGTGAATCCGCTCAGCATGAAGGCCGGGTTGAAGAAGAAGAACGAAGACATCATGGCCTGCTGCTGCGTCCGGCAGATCGTCGAGATGAACAGCCCTACGCCCAGCGTGGTCATCAGAAAGAGCACCGACGCGAATAGCAGCAGCAAAACGCTTCCCCGCAGCGGGATGCGGAACACCAGCATGGCCACGCCGGTAACCAGCAGGACATCCAACAAGCCGACGAGGGCGAACGGCAGCGTCTTGCCCAGGATCAGCTCCAGCGGCCGGATGGGGGTCACCATCAACTGCTCCATCGTGCCGATCTCCTTCTCGCGCACGATTCCCATGGCGGTCATCATGAGCGTGATCAGGGTGATGATGTTGACCACCACCCCCGGCACGAAGTAGTTCCGGCTGCGCAAATCGGGATTGAACCACACCCGGCTGCGGAAGGTCAGCACGGGCACTTCCAGGTTGACCGGACCCCCGGCGGCCACGGTGCGTCCCACCAGGCGCTGGGTCATCTGGGCGGCCATGACCTTGCCGCCATAGGCCGAAACCAGCGCGCCCGCCTGGCTGGCCGCGATCGAGGCCGTGTTGGAATTGGTCCCGTCCACCAGGATCTGCACCTGTGCGGTCCGCCCCCTCTGGATATCACGCCCGAAACCCGGCAGAACCCGCACGGCCAGTTGCACCCGGCCGTGGTCCAGCAATTGCTGAAGCTCGCCGTCGCTGGCGGGAGTCGCCACCACCCGGAAATGCCGCGAGCCCTGAAACCCGGCCAGCAGTTCGCGGCTCTGGGGAGTCCGGTCCTGGTCCATCCAGGCGATCCTGCTGTTTTCCACGTCCAGGTTCACGGCGTACCCGAAAATCAGCAACTGGAGGATCGGAGGACCGAGCAACATGCCGCGCATTCGGGGCTCGCGCAACACCTGCCGGAATTCCTTGCGGAGGATTTCGTAGATTCTTCTCCACGCGCCGGTCACGCCATCTTCCTCCTTAGCCTCCGGGTCGCGCCCACAAACAGAAGGAGGGCGTACACCACCAGCAGGGCGATTTCGAGCCACAACACGTGCGCGTCAACTCCTTTGAGGAACAGCCCCTTCAGAATCGTGATGAAGTAACGGGACGGAAAGAAGTAACTCACCGCCTGGATCACCACCGGCATGTTCTCAATCGCAAACACGAAACCCGACAACAGGAACGCCGGCAAAAACGAGGTCAACATGCCGAGCTGGTACGCCATCAACTGGTTCCGCGTCAGGGTCGACAGGAAGATCCCCCAGAACAGCACGCCGATCAGAAAGATGCAGCAGGTGACGAGCACCAGCAGCGGGTTGCCCCTGAGCGGCACCTTGAACAGCAGCACGCCGACGCCGACCGTGATCAGCGCGTCGGCAAGACCCAGCACGAAGTAGGCGGCCATCTTGCCGAGCACGATCTCGTGCGCGCGCACCGGCGTCGACAGAAGCTGCTCCATCGAGCCGTTCTCCCACTCCCGGGCGATGGTCAGCGAGGTCAGCATGGCGGCGATGATCATCATGATCACCGAGATCAGCCCCGGCACGATGTAGTTCCGGCTCTGAAGCTGGCTGTTGTACCAGACCCTCAACTGCACGTCGATGGGCGGGTCCAGCCGCCCCCCTCCCTTGCGCGTGAGCGCCTGGGAGCGAAGCTCGAAGGCGTAGGCGCGGCTGAGCGCCTCGGCGTATCCCAGGGCGATGGAAGCCGTGTTGGAGTCGCTGCCGTCCAGCAGCAACTGCACGTCCGCTTCCTTCGAAGCGAGCAGGTTGCGTGAGTAGTCCCGGGGGATGACCACGGCCAGCAGGCAGCGGCTGCGGTCGATCATCCGCTCGATGGAGCCGTACTCGTCCGCAACGCCGACAATCTGGAAATAGCGCGAACCCGAGAACCGGGAGATCAGCTCGCGGCTCTGGGGGCTGCCATCCTGATCGTAGACGACGGTCTGGATGCGGTCGACGTCGAGCGTGAGCGCATAGCCGAACAGGACCAGCATCAAAACGGGGACCGCGAGCGCCATGATGAGGCTCCGGGGATCCCGCAGGATGTGAAGCCCTTCCTTGCGGGCCATGGCCGCCGTCCTGGCCAGCGATTGCCGGAATCTCATGAGTTGCCGCGCTCCTCCGCCTCGATCATGGAGACGAACACCTCCTCCATGGACGGTTTCTTTGCCGCCTGCCGCAAGGCCGCCGGAGCGTCGAGCGCGATGATCCTGCCCCCGTGCATCAGCGCCACCCGGTGGCAGTACTCGGCCTCCTCCATGTAGTGGGTGGTGACGAAGACCGTATGTCCCTTCCCGGCGAGCTGGTAGATCAGGTCCCAGAACTCGCGGCGGGCGATGGGGTCCACTCCGGAGGTAGGCTCGTCCAGGAACAGGATCGGCGGCTCGTGCAGGATGGCGCAGCCCAGGGCCAGCCGCTGCTTCCAGCCCCCCGCCAGCAGGCGCGTCATGGTGTCGCGCCGGTCCGCCAGGCCCGCCATGCGCAGCACGAACTCCTCCCGTTCCTGCCGGCGGTCCTCCGGGACTCCATAGACGCCGCCGTAAAAGTCCAGGTTCTCGCCCACCGTAAGGTCGTCGTAGAGCGAGAACTTCTGCGACATGTAGCCGATGTTCTGCCGCACCGACTCCGGCTCCCGCGACACGTCAATGCCTCCCACCCGGGCCAGGCCCGAGGTGGGCCGGAGCAGGCCGCACAGGATGCGGATGGCGGTGGACTTGCCGGCCCCGTTCGGCCCCAGAAAACCGAAGATCTCGCCGCGGGCCACCCGCAGCGAGATGTGGTCGACGGCGGTGAAGTCGCCGAATTTCTTCACCAGGTTCTCGACCTCCACGGCCCACCCGCCCGGCGTCATGCGGCCTCCCGCGAAGCCTTGCGGATCAGCAGGATGAACACGTCTTCGAGGGAAGGCGTCACCTCGCCGACCTCCGCCGGTCCCAACCCTTTGGCAGCCAGCTCCGACTCGAGTTCCCGCGGGTCACCGCCGGGGACAAGAAACAGGTGCAGGTCCGCGCCGAAGGGTTCCACGCTGGCAACGCTCTCCATCTCCTCCAGATGGGCCTTTGCGGCGCGCGGGTCGGGGCAACGGAGCCTGTAACACCTCTCTTCGGTTCCACTGCGGAAGGCGGCGGGTGTGTCGCAGCGGATCAGCCGGCCGCGGTGCATCAGTCCCACCCGGTCGCAGCGCTCGGCTTCGTCCAGGTAGGCGGTGGTCAGGAAGACGGTCATCCCTTCCTCGACGAGCTGGTAGAGAATCTGCCAGAAGTCCCGGCGGGAGACCGGATCGACGCCGTTGGTCGGCTCGTCCAGAAACAGGACACGAGGCTTGTGCAGCAGGGTGCACATCAGGGCGAGCTTCTGCTTCATGCCGCCCGACAGGCGGCCCGCCGGGCGCGCGCGGAAGGGATCCATGCGCGTCATGCGCAGGAGGCGCGGCAACAACTCCTCCCGCTCCCGGCGCGAGATGCCGAACAGGTCGGCATAGAAGTACATGTTCTCGTCCACGGTCAGGTCCGGGTAGAGGCCGAAGCGCTGGGCCATGTAACCGATGTTGTCCTTGACCTGCTCGGTCTCGCGGCTGGCGTCGTGCCCGGCGACCATCGCCTGACCCTCGGCCGGGTCGATCAGGCCGGACAGCAGGCGCAGGGTTGTGGTCTTGCCGGCGCCGTCCGGCCCCACCAGACCGAAGATCTCGCCGGGCGCGACTTCCAGGTTGAGGCGATCCACCGCCGTCAGCGGCCCGAAGCGCCGCGTGAGGTTCCGCGCCTGGATGATGGGGGCCCCCGTCACTTGCTCTCCCCGCCGGTGAGCATGACCTCCGCATCCGCGGGCATGTTGAGCTTGAGTTCACGCTGCGGGTTCGGGAGATCCACCTTGATGCGATAAACCAATTTCACGCGCTCCTCAGGGGTCTGAATCTGCTTGGGCGTGAACTCGGCCTCCGAGGCAATGAACGAGATGCGGCCCATGTAGGTTTTTCCGGGGAAGGAGTCGGTGGTGACCCGCACCTGTTGGCCGAGTCTCACCTGCCCCAATTGGGTCTCCGGCACGTAACCGCGAAGCCAGGGATGGTCGAGGTCGCCGAGAGTGACGACGGTGGCGCCGGCCGCGACGGTCTCGCCCGGCTCGGCGGATTTCACCAGCACGACCCCATCGATCGGGGAAACGATCTCGGTATCACCGAGCTGGGATTCGATCACGGCGAGCTGAGCGCGGTTGCGCTCGATCTCGGCCCGGCGCGCTTCGACCTCCTGCTCGCGCCGCTTGACCTCCAGGCGCGAGGCTTCGGCCAGCGCGACCGCCGCCTTGGCGCGCTCGGTCTGGGCGCGGGCGGCGTCGATGGTCTCGCGGCGCGGCCCCTCGACCACCAGCGCCAGCCGCTGCTCCGCCTGCTTCAGGGCGGCCGATGTCCGCTCGTACTGAGTGCGGAACTGGTCATACTGTGCGGTCGAGATGTCGTCGTTCTTGTAGAGGATCTGGGCGCGCTGCCAATCGCTTGCGGCGCGAGTCTGCTCGGTGCGGGCGGCATCGGCGGCTGCGCGCGCTTCCTGGATTTCCTGCGAGCGCGAGCCGGCCACGAGTTCCTGGAGCCGCGCCTCGGCCTGTTGCCACTCGGCCCTGCTAGCGGCGATGTTCGCCTCAACGGCGGCGCGCTGGTACTCGATCGAAGTCTTCAATTGCGTCAACTGCGATTCGGCGGCGGCGATGGCGGCACGCTGCGCGTCGCGCTGGCTCAGCAATTGCTGGCTGTCCAGCCTGGCCAGGAGCATGCCCTTGGTGACCGCGTCGCCTTCCTTGACCGTGAGTTCCAGCAGCCGGCCGGCGGTCTTGAAGGAGATCTTCACCTCCGTCAGCTCAATGTTGCCCGAGAACGCCAGCGTGGCTTCGCCGTTTCCATTCCAGCGCCGGGCCAGGTACCAGAGGCCGGCTCCCGCCAGGGCCACAATCACGATAACCGGGATGATTCGCTTCATTCGGTAGCTCCTTAGTCGACCATTTGCCGGATGGTGCCGGTGGCCTGCCAGAGATCCAGGCACGCGCGATTCATCAAAAACCGCGCCGCGATGTGGTTGTCGCGGGCGCGGGCCAGCCGCGTCTGGGCGTCGGTGACCTCGACGCTGCTGGTGACGCCGGCCTTGTAGCGCCGCTCGGCCTGCTCCACTTCGGCCTCGGCCTGCGCCAGGCCTTCGGCTGCAACGCTGACCTGCTCGCGGGCGCTGGCCAGGTCGTCCAAGGCCAGCCTCACCTCCAGGTCGATCTGCCGCCTCAGGTCGGCTGTGCGCAGGCGTTCCTGCTCGTACTGCGTCCGGCTCTCGCTGCGGCGGGCGTCACGGCGGCCGCCGTCGAAGACCGGCACCCGTACCGAGAGGCCGTAGGTGCGCGTCGGGAGGGTGTGGCTGGGACCGTTGCCGATGGTGCCATAGTCAGCGAAGCCCGCCACCGAGGGCAACCGCTCCAGTTTCACGCCGCTGTAGGCGAGCCGTGCGGCCTCCTCCCGTTTCTGTTGCGCCTGCCAGTCGGAGCGTGTCCGGAGTGCCACATCCACGGCCTGGTCCGGCGTGGCATCTTGCGGCGGCTTCAAGTCCAGGCTGCCGGTGAGGCGCAGCGGCGTGGTCAAGGGGAGGCCGATCGTGCGCAGCAATTCCAGTTGCGCCTGCCGCAGGTCGTTTTGGGCGAGCAGAAGTTGCTGGCGCGCTTGTGAGAGCTGGACCTTGGCGCGCGTGACTTCGATCCCCGTTCCCGTTCCGGCGGTCTTCTGATTCGTCGCGAGATCGACCAGCGAATGCGCCAGTGTCACGTCCGCCTCCGTGGAGGTCACCCGTGCCGCCGCCCGGACCGCCGCCAGATATTGCAGGGCCACGAGCCGCGCCACCTGGTCGCGAGCGGCGTCGCTCTCGCTGCCGGCCACCTGTACTGCGACCCTCGAAGACTGAAGCCTGCGGATGGCTCCGAAGTCGAAGATCGTCTGCGTGGCGCTGGCGCGGGCATCCAAGACGCTGAACGGGCCGGCCAGTTCGGGAAAGGTGAATCCCGGGATCGGCACCGCGATCTTGATGCCGAAGGCGGCGAGGTTGCGGGTCTGGTTTTGCTCGGTCAGCGAGGCGTCCACGTTGGGCAACAGGGCCGCACGGGCTTGGAGAGCCCTGGACTCGGCCAACCGGACCGCCTCCTGGGCCAGCCGCACCCGCGTGTCGCCATCCGGGGCGAGCGCCATATCGATGGCCTGTTTCAGGCTGAGCTCCAGAGGCGCCCCGGATTGAGCCGTCAGCAGAAGTGGCAGCAAGAGAAGAGAGAAAAGCGACTTGACCATAATTGTCAGCTCCGATTCAACTTCTCGGGAAGGGGCGCGCGCATCCCTGCCGCAATGAAGGCCACGATGCGGTCCACGATCCCCTCCGCGTCGGAGGGATCGCAGAGGCCGCCGGAGATCGTCGCCAGATGCTCTGTCCCGGCCAGCGTGTGGGCCAGCACTCCGACCGAGAAATGCATCCTCCACAGGAACTCCACCTGTGGTAGGTCCCCGAGCGCTCTGCGGAACGCCTCCGTGAACGGTCTGCCGATCTCCCTCATCAGCTCGAAGAAGGCTTTTCTTACGATTCCGGATGGTTCGACATACGTCCTGCCGAACAGCCGGCCCACCCCGGAACACTCCGCCTGCTTGCGAAGCATCACAACCGGCTCCACAAAGGCCCTTATGATGCCCTCGAGGGACGGTGGCGCCTCCCCGGCCGCCGCCAGGTGCTCTCGAAGCAACTCCAAACGCCTCTGGTTTACGGGGCCGATGCGCCGGGCCAGGACCGCCCGGATCAGGTCGTCTTTGGAATGGAAGTGATAGTTGACGGCCGCAAGGTTGACTCCGGCTGCGGCGGTGATCATCCGATGGGAGGTTGCGTCAAAGCCGTTCTCGGCGAAGAGGGATTCTGCGGCGCGGAGGATTCGCTCCTTTGTGGATGATTCTACTGTCTGATTGAATGAAACGTTCGATGAAGTCATACGAACGTTTCAAGTATACGTTTATAACACTAGGCTGTCAAGGATGTTCTACATTGCCGGGCGGCCTTTCGGCCGCCCTCCCTAAGGAAAGCCTAGAACTGTAACCTGGCGCCGAGCTGGAGCTGCCGCTCCCGCATCAGGTTCGTCCCGGTCGCCGAGACCGTCTGGAAGTCCGTACGGGGGAACAAGACCAGGCTTCGCACGTTGTACTGGGTGGTGTTGATGCTGGTGATGTTGACCCGGTTGAAGAGATTGAACGCTTCCGCAATGAACTGCAACCGGACCCGCTCCTTGATCCTGAACTCACGGGCCAGCCGTGCGTCTACGGTGGCGGCGCCGGGAGCGGTGTACACATTTCTTCCCAGGAACGGCACTCGGCTGCTTCCCCCCACCCCCAACAGGCCGGAAGCGGTTCCGGCGGGTGAGGGACTGCCGGATGTGCCGGCATTGTATGGCCTGCCGTCGGCCAGGGTCACTATGCCGGAGAGCTGGAATCCATTCAGAGCTGTCTTCAGAGTCCGGTTATGGATTCGGTCGAACGGCGGCACGTAGTAGCCGGAAACGGTCAGGCGTTTCCGCTGATCCAGGTCCGAGAGCGCGTAGTCCTGCCGGAGGTTGGTGGGATTCAGGGGTTGATTGGAAGAGGTGAATGTGATCAAGCTCTGTCCGTTGTCCTGGGCCTTGGAAATGGTCAAGGACGCCTGCATCTGGAATCCGCGGGAGAAGCGGTGACGCGCCTGGAGCACGAAGCCGTTGTACCAGGAGTTGATCACGCTGTCGGCAATGGTCATAAAGCCGTAACTGGTATTCGGCCGGGGTCCCGTGAAGAAGGGCACGCTGAACACGCTGGCCACGTTGGAGCAGGCTGTGCTGGAGCCGACCTGCGGGGAGCCGCAGACCGTGTAGGTCGCCGTCGTGGGCGTGGGCAGGTTCGTGTCCCGGAACACCGGCAGCCGCTGTCCGCGGCTCGACAAGTATGTCGCCGTCAGGGTCAGGTTCTGGACCACCTCCTGCTCCACGGACAACTCCATTTGGTAAATCAGCGGGTTGGCGAAATCGTTGGACGCGAACACAACGTCAGGCCTCCCGGCTGCGCCCGTCGGGATTGCCGAGAGCACGTTGGGGAACGTGGGGGAGCCCGCCGTGGACGGCTGGAAGGTATAACTCAGAAAGCGAACGCCGTTGTTGGTCATTAGATTGACGATGGTCGAATTCTGCGTGCGGCCGTAGTACATGCCGGCTCCGGCTCGAATCACGGTCTTCTGCTTCTTGAACGGGTCCCAGCTCATTCCCACCCTCGGCCCGAAGTTGTTGCGGTCGGTGTTGATCTTCTGCGTCGCTGGAATGGCCGGATTGCCGGTGAGCGTCGGCATGGTCTGGAGGTCGTAGCGCAGGCCCAGGTTCAGTGTCAGGTTCGGCATCGGCTTGAAGCTGTCCTCGACATAGGCGGCCCAATCCACGGTGCTGAACTCGGTCTTCCCGCCCAGGTCCAAGGAATCGAATGCCTGGTAGAAGTTGGTGTAGTGCTTGCCCACGATGCCCGTGGCCGTGGTCTCGGCCTGGCAACCCTTGAGGGGCAGCGGCAGGGCGGGATTGGAGCAATCCAGGGCTAGGTCATTGAGTAGCGAATAGCTGTACTCGCCGCCGCCCCGGTACAGGTTAATCATCTTATCCTTGACCCGCGTGACGTCGTAGCCGAACTTGAGGGAGTGACGGCCGCGAAGGTAGCTCAGATCCTGGGAGAGCTGCCAGCGGCGCTCGTCCGGGTAGGCCGAGCGCGGCAGAAAGTTCGGCATGCCGAAGTCGATGCCGTTGGTCACTGTGACGTAAGGTCCGGGCGCATTCGGTACCTGATACTCGAAGTCACGCCCCCACTGCACGCGCAGCTCGCTGACCAGCCGGTTTGTGAGTGTGGACGTCCAGCGGCCGATCACGGTCTCGTTCTCGACGCCGTCGCTTCCGTTGCCGCTGGCGTGATACCGGTGGGTCGGGGCAGTCTGGATGCCGTTGGGTGAATCCCAGCGCAGGATGTTGACAGTGGCGGAAAGCTGATTGCGCGGGCTCAGGTTGTAGTCGACGCGGGACAGGCCCAGCCACTGATTACCCTGCCGGTCCTGCGGCCCCTGAAGCCCCTTGTAGAAGTTGACCACGTTGGTGTAGCCCGGCGCCGTGCCGGTCCCCGTCAGGAAGCTGCTGGAGGTGGGCACAACCACAGCGGGAAAGTTCCGCTTCTGCTGGTCGTAGCTGAGGAAATAGAACAGCTTGTCCTTGATCAGGGCGCCGCCGCCGGACGGCCCGAACTGCTGCCGGCGATCCTTGGGCTTCTGCGGCAGCCCCAATGCTTTGAGCGCAGGTCCGGCGACGGAATTGGTGGCGTTGAGCGACTCGTCGCGGATCAGGTAGAAGAACGTGCCGTGAAGATCGTTGGTCCCTGACTTGGTGACCGCGTTAACCACCCCGCCGGCTGAGCGGCCGTATTGGGCCGAAAAGTTGCTCGTGCCGACCTGAAACTCCTGCACCGCCTCTGAGCTGATTCCGTAAGACAGACGGGTCCGCCCCTTGGCCTCTGAGAAGAAGGCCTGGTTGTTGTCCATCCCGTCAATCATGTTGTTGTTGTAAAGGCCCGAGATCCCGCGAAACGTGATCAGTCCATAGGCGCCATCGTTGGTCGCCCCCGGCGTGGTCATCACGAACGCGTCCCAGCGCCGGCCGTTGAGCGGCAGGTTGCGCATGTCATTCAGGTTCACGACCGTGCTGACCTCGGTCTTGTCGACTTGCACGGCGGCCGCATTGGCCTCCACGGTCACCGTCTCCGAGGTCGCCGAAACGGTCAAAGCCAGGTCGACCGTCGTGCGGGACCCCACCGAAAGCGTGATTCCCGAACGCACCAACGTGGCGAAGCCGGACTTGACTGCCCGGATCTCGTACTGGCCCGGCTGAAGAGCAACGACCTCGTAGCGGCCCGCCTCGTTGGACGTGACGACTCGCGCAATGTTCGTATCGACGTTGCGCACGGTCACCTCCGCCTGTGGTACGACCGAACCGCTGGGATCAGTCACCACCCCAAGGACGCTTCCGGTACCAGCCGAGGATTGGCCGAAGGCCGCCGCGGCAAGCACCAGGAAAAGCACAACCAGACTAACGACTTTTAGCTTCATGCCGGATCGTCTCCCTTTCCTTCCAAGGTACCGTTCTTGCGTTTCGGACCTCTTACACCCAGGTAAAATCACGGTGCCCGACTGTGTAAAATAGCAGATCCCTTCGCGACACGCCGGCGAGAGAATGTTCCAGGGGAGCGAGGCCCCTCCGGCCGTCTTGACTTGGCCACCTTTCGTCCTCCAAAATGGGAGAGCCTGGGTAGACCGGGCGACCGACAGCTCTGGCTTAAGCACCAATATCACCGCGCAGTTGAGGAAAGAATGCGCATCCGGAAGCGATTCGGGCTTCTCGTTTTCCTAGGCTTTTCCGTAACGTTCGCGACCGCCACGTTTGCTGCCCAGCCCAAGGCCAAGACCTCCGCCAAGAGGCAGACGGCGGCAGCATCCGCGAAGGCAAAGGCCGCACCCGCCAAGGCGGCGCCGACCACCGTGGCTAAGAAAGCTACTCCGAAGAAGCGGCCTCGCCGTGTCTACAGCCCCTGGAACGAACCCACGTTCGCGGATTCCACGGCCGGCGACGACATTAGCGGCGAAGATTTGACGGTGCGGCGGGCCGCGGTCCAAGCCCTCGGCCCCTATAACGGTTCTGTTGTGGCGGTCGACCCTCTTACGGGCCGTATCCTGACCATGGTCAACCAGAAGGTGGCCTTCCAGAGCGGCTTCCAGCCCTGCTCGACGGTGAAGCTTCCTGTGGCCGTGGCGGGCCTCATCGAAGGAGTCATCGAGCGGGACACGCCGGTGCGGGTGCAAGGCACCACGCGGCTTACTCTCACCGAGGCGCTGGCCAGGTCCAACAACCCGTTTTTCGCCATGCTGGGCACCAAGCTCGGCTTCGCCAGGTTCAGCTACTATGCGCGGCTTCTGGGGCTCGGAGAGAAGGCCGGCCTCGGCATTGATGGCGAGAGGCCCGGTGCGTTCCCACAGGCACCGCCGGCCGGGACGCCGGTTGGCCTGATGACCAGCTTCGGCACGGGCATTTCGCTCACCCCTCTGCAATTGGCCGCCATGCTCTCGGCCTTTTCCAACGGCGGGACCCTTTACTACCTCCAGTATCCGCGCTCGCTGGAGGAGGTCCGCGATTTTCGGCCGAGGGTCAAGCGTCAACTGGCGATCGGTCAGTGGGTAGCCGACATCAAGCCGGGCATGATGGCCGCTGTGGAATACGGGACCGCGCGACGCGCCAACTACGACCCTGCCGAGCCCGTTTTCGGCAAAACCGGGACGTGCACCGACAACCGCACGCACCTTGGCTGGTTCGGCTCGTTCAACCTGGTGGGGCGGAATCCTCTGGTCGTCGTGGTGCTGCTCACCGGCGGCCGGGGAGTCAGCGGTCCGGCGGCGGCGGAGATAGCGGGCAACATGTACAAGCGACTCTCCCAGGAGAGCTTCTTCGCCGGCGTGCGCGATCTGTCTCCGACGGCCCTGGCTTCGGTGGCCTCCTGCTGCACCCAATGATCTAAGGCTGCTTTTCCGGTGCAAGCGCCAGAGCGCCCATTGTTCGCTTGAGCGCTTCGATCCCTTCTCCGGTTGCGCTGGAGATGGCCTGGAATCCGAGTCCCCGTTCTGCGGCCAGCTTCCGCAGAGATTCCACCCGCCGGGGATCCTGCGCCGCATCCAGCTTGGTGGCTACCACCAGCATGGGCTTGGCCGTCAGGGCCTCGCTGAAACCGGCCAGCTCGCGCATCACGATCTCGAAGTCGTCGACCGGATCGCGTCCACTGGCTTCCGAGACATCCACCAGGTGTGCCAGCAGCCGCGTTCTCTCGACGTGCTTCAGAAACTGCACCCCCAGACCGTGGCCGAGGTGCGCTCCCTCGATGAGCCCAGGGATATCCGCCACCACAAAGGTCCGCTCGTCTCCCAGGCTGACCACCCCCAGATGCGGCTCCAGGGTGGTGAAAGGGTAGTCGGCGATCTTGGGCCGGGCAGCCGAGATCCGCGAGATCAGGGTTGACTTGCCGGCGTTGGGGAAGCCAACCAATCCAACGTCGGCGAGCAGCTTCAGCTCAAGACGCAGTTGACGTTCCTCCCCAGGTTTGCCCGGCTCGTGTTCGCGCGGCGCCTGGTGCGTGGAGGTGGCGAAGCGTGCGTTGCCTCTCCCGCCGCGTCCTCCCCGGGCAGCGACATAGGTTTCGCCGTCTCGCGTGAAGTCGTGCAGGAGCTCGCCGCTGGCCGCGTCGTAGACCACCGTCCCCACAGGCACCCGGACTTCCATGGAGGCTCCGTCGCGGCCGGTGCGATTGCTGCCTTCGCCGTGACGGCCTCTCTCCGCTCGATGCTCAGGGTTGAACCGCAGGTGGAGCAGGGTGTTGAGGTGCTGGCTGGAGACCAGGACCACGTCGCCGCCACGGCCGCCGTCGCCTCCGCTCGGGCCGCCCCGCGGAACATACTTCTCCCGGCGAAAGGCCATGCAGCCGTTCCCGCCGTCGCCGGCCTTGACGTAGATCCTGACTTCGTCGATGAACATGGGGAAGGGCGTCGCGGGCGACGGGTCCAGCCGCCGGGGGCGCACCCTTGGCGCGCCTACTCAGCGGGGAGAACGCTGACGAACTTGCCGAGCCGTCCGCGGTCGCGGAACGCGACAACTCCGGTGACCTTGGCGAAAAGCGTGTCGTCCTTGCCCACGCCGACGTTGCTGCCGGGCTTGAGCCGGGTTCCCCGTTGTCTCACCAGAATCGAACCGCCGGTCACCAGTTGGCCTCCGAAGGCCTTCACGCCCAGGCGCTGCGCGCTCGAATCACGCCCGTTACGGGAACTCCCCAGACCTTTCTTGTGTGCCATACCGCCCTCCTATGCCAAGATCTCGCTGACCTTCACGCTGGTGAAAGCCTGGCGATGCCCGATGGTGCGTTTGACCTGCTTCTTGCGCTTGAACTTGAATACCAGCACCTTGTCGGCGCGGTCCTGTCCGGTGATGACCGCCTTGACGCGTGCCTGGCTCGTGCCGCTTCCGGCCACGAGCTGACCGGCGTCTCCGAAGACCGCGATCACCTTGTCAAACTCGACTTCGGCGCCAACTTCGCCCGGCAACTTCTCGACGCGGATCTCGTCGCCGGGGGCGACGCGGTACTGCTTTCCGCCCGTCTCAATCACTGCGTACATGACAAACCTCGCCTGCTCGAACTTGGTGGGAAGCTACCTGTGTGGGGACAGCCCTCCCTGCGGGTCTACACCAGGAGCCGCAATCTCCTAGTCTACAATACGCGGCGGACCGCCGCCACCGGGCTCCGGTAGGATGGTAAGACCTCCATGCAGCAAGCACGTGTGTGGATCGCCGCCGCCTCCCGAATCGCCGCACTTACGGGCGCGGGCATCTCCGCCGAGAGCGGCATCCCCACCTTCCGAGGCGCGGGGGGCTTGTGGAGACAGTTCCGCCCCGAGGACCTCGCCACCCCCGAGGCCTTCGCCCGCGACCCGCGCCTTGTCTGGGAGTGGTACGACTGGCGGCGCTCGCTGATCGCCAAGGCGCAACCCAATCCCGGCCACGCCGCCCTGGCCGAGCTGGAAAGGCGGACGCCTTCCTTCACCCTGATCACCCAGAACGTGGACGGCCTGCATGACCGCGCCGGGAGCCGTAACCTGCTCAAGGTTCACGGCGACATCTGGCTCGTGTGCTGCACCGCCTGCGGGCGCGAAGCAAGAGACGACCGGGTTCCGCTCCGCCACCTCCCGCCCCGCTGCGCCTGCGGAGGGCTCCTGCGGCCCGGCGTGGTCTGGTTCGGAGAGCCCCTCCCGAACCAGATTTGGGCCAAAGCCGAACAGGCGGCCCGCTCGGCGGAGGTATTCTTGGTAATTGGAACTTCGGCGGTGGTTTACCCGGCGGCCGGCCTGGTTGGGCTGGCGAAATGTTCGGGCGCCAAGGTGATCGAGGTCAACCTTGAGGAAACCGGGTTCTCCTCACAGGTGGACTGCTCCCTGCGCGGACGCTCGGGAGAACTGCTGCCTCAACTGATCCTATGAAGATGCTCTATCGCAGAGTGCCAAGAAATGGAGACGAACTCTCCGCGCTTGGATTCGGTTGCATGCGCCTGCCGCAGAAGGATGGCGCGATCGACGAGCCACGGGCCGTCCGCCAGATACGCCACGCGATCGACCGCGGCGTCAACTACGTCGACACCGCCTGGAACTATCACGGCGGCGAGAGCGAACGGGTTCTGGGGCGCGCCCTTGCGGGCGGCTATCGGGAGAAGGTGAAGCTCGCCACCAAGTTGCCCGCATGGCTCGTCAAGAGCCCCGAGGACATGGACCGGTTCCTGAACACCCAGCTCGAGAAGCTCGTCACCAATCACATCGACTACTACATGGTTCACTCGCTCAATGGAGCGGGCTGGCAGGCCATGGACCATCTTGGGGTCACCGGGTTTCTTGACCGCGCCTTGCGCGATGGGCGGATCGTCAACGCCGGCTTTTCCTTTCACGGAGCGCCCGAAGAGTTCAAGCCCATCGCCGATGCCTACCCCTGGACCTTCTGCCTCATGCAGTACAACTACATGGATGAGCAGAACCAGGCCGGCAAGGCGGGGCTCCAGTACGCGGCGTCCCGGGGCTTGGCGGTCATGGTCATGGAGCCGCTGCTTGGGGGAGACCTTGCTCGTCCTTCGCCGCCCCCGGCGGTGGCGAGCATCTTCAGCGAGGCGCGGATTTCCCGGACCCCCGCCGCATGGGCTCTGCGCTGGATATGGAACCATCCCGAAGTGACCGTGGTGCTTTCGGGAATGAACGAAGAGACTCACCTGGAGGAGAATCTCGCCACCGCTTCGCAGGCCTATCCCGATTCCCTCACCGCCGGCGAACTTGATTTGATCCGCAGAGCGGCCGAAAAGTACCGGGAGATTCGGAAGGTCGGCTGCACGAGTTGCGGATACTGTATGCCCTGCCCCAAGGGAGTCGAAATCGCTAAGTGCTTTGAGGTGTACAACAACTTTCACATGTTCGGTCAGGCGCCAGGCATGGCCCGCTTCCTTTACGTCCTGAATGCGGGCGGCGTGTTCTCGGGAGCGCCCGGCTACGCGTCGCAATGTGAAGAGTGCAAGGACTGTCTGGAAAAGTGCCCGCAGCTCCTGGACATTCCGAGCTTGCTCAAGCAGGTGGCCGGTGAACTGGAAGCGGAGGATCTGTCCAAGACCGAGGCCATGGTCAGGCAGATGTTGATGCTTGGCTAAGAGGAGCCGGATATGTTCTCCATGCAGCCGATTGGAGTGGTGAGAAGTCCCTACACGGATACGGGGGAGATCCCCAAAGGCCTGGGCGCGAAGCACGAGGTGGAAGGGACCCTGGAGATCCGGCCGGAGTTCGAACCGGGCCTCAGAGACATCGAAGGCTACTCCCACCTCTTCGTCATTTGGGTCTTTCATCGCTCCGAAGGCTGCGAACTGGTGACAAGCACGCCCGCCGATCACCAGCCGCACGGCGTGTTTTCGACCCGTTCGCCCCGGCGCCCAAACCCGATCGGGTTGACCGTGGTCGAACTGCTGGGCCGGGAAGGCCCCGTGCTACGGGTTCGCGGGATTGACATGCTGGACGGAACGCCGATTCTCGACATCAAACCCTATCTCTCCAGCGTCCCCGCGGAGCGTCTGCACCGCGGCTGGTTGGCCGAGGCCGAATCGCGCGGCGGCGTGTAGGATAATGAAAGCCTCGGCTTATCAAGGCTTTCATTCACATGAAGATCTGCTACCTGGACGCTTTCTCCGGCATCAGCGGCGACATGCTGGTGGGCGCTCTCGCCGATGCCGGGGCCGATTCGGCCAAGATCATCGCCGCCCTGTCTTCCCTCTCAACCGGCGCCGAGTTCGAGTTTGAGAAGACCAAACGCCGGGGCATAGGCGCCACCAAGTTCCACGTCCGCGGCGGCGACACGAACAAACACCGGCACTTGCCGCACATCCTCGAGATGATTGCGAAGGCGGATCTGCCCGACCGCGCCAAGCGGAACTCGACGGCCGTCTTCGAGCGCCTGGCGAAGGAGGAGGCCAAGGTCCATCAGGTGCCCGTCGAGCGCGTGCACTTCCATGAGGTCGGCGCGGTCGATTCCATCGCCGATATCGTCGGCGCCTGCCTGGGCTTCGAGCTTCTGGGGGTGGAGGAGATCCAGTGCTCCCCGGTGAACACCGGTAGTGGGACGGTGGTGACCGAGCACGGGGTGATGCCGGTTCCCGCGCCGGCCACGGCGGCGCTTCTGGCTGGTAAGCCCATCTACACCCGCGGGCCGCAGGTGGAACTCACGACCCCCACAGGCGCGGCTCTGGCCGTGACCCTCGCCTCCCGGTTCGGCCCGCTGCCCGCGATGAATGTCGCCTCGATCGGCTACGGCGCGGGGACCAAGGAGTTCACCGAGCATGCCAACGTTTTGCGTGTCATGGTCGGTGAGGCGACCGGCGCCAGCGAGGCCGTCACGGTCTCGGTCATCGAAGCCAACATCGACGACATCAGCCCGGAAATCCTGGGCTACGCCATGGAGCGCCTGATGGAGGGCGGTGCCCTGGACGTCTCCTTCTCTCCGATTTTCATGAAGAAGAACCGGCCCGGAACCCTGGTTCGTGTGATCACGCGCCCCGAGGACCAGGAAGCCCTCGCCCGGGTGCTCCTCACCGAGACCTCCACGCTCGGTGTGCGGATCTTCGCCGCCGACCGGCGCTGCCACCACCGCGAGATCGTGGAAGTCGATACGCCCTACGGGTCTGTCCGCATCAAGGTCTCTGACGCCGGGGGATATGCGCCGGAGTATGAGGACTGCCGGAAGGCCGCCCTCGCTTCAGGAGCGCCCCTCAAGCAGGTGATGGCGGAGGCGAACCTGGCCTACTGGAAACGGAAACAATGAGCAAGAAGTATTACCTGACCACTCCCATCTATTACGTGAACGCCGCGCCGCACATCGGCCACGCCTACACCACCATCGCCGCCGACGCCATACGCCGCTTCAAGCGCATGCAGGGCTATGAGGCGATCCTGACCACGGGCACCGACGAGCACGGCCAGAAAGTGGAACGCGCCGCCAAGGCCACCGGCAAGAGCCCCCAGGAGTTCACCGACATCGTCTCGGCCGAGTTCCGGCATCAGTGGGAAAGCCTGGGCCTTGCCATTGACCGGTTCAAGCGGACTAGCGACCCCTCGCACCACGAGGTCGTCAAGGACCTCTTTTTGCGCTGCCTGAAGAACGGCTACATCGAGAAGGGTTCCTACACCGGGCAGTACTGCGTATTCGACGAGCTTTACGTAAGCGATGCCGGCCCCGGAGATCCGTGTCCCGACTGCGGCCGACCCACCGAGACGGTCACCGAAGAGAACTACTTCTTCAAGCTCTCGGCCTTCCGCGATCGCCTTCTGGAGCTTTACAAGAACCAGCCCGATTTCATCCGGCCTGAGACGCGGCGCAACGAGGTTCTGGCGTTCGTCGAGCGTGGGCTGAGCGATCTGTCCATCAGCCGCACGACCATCAAGTGGGGCATCCCGGTCCCGGCCGAGGGGCCGCACGTGTTCTACGTCTGGTTCGACGCCCTGACCACTTACATGAGCGCCGTGGCGGGCGAGGGGCGCTGGCCGGCCGATTTGCACCTGATCGGCAAGGAGATTCTGCGCTTCCATGCCGTCTACTGGCCGGCCTTCCTGATGGCCGCCGATCTGCCGCTTCCCAAGCAGGTGTTCGCTCATGGCTGGCTGCTGTTCGAGCAGGACAAGATGAGCAAGTCCAAGGGCAACATCGTGCGGGCTACCCCCATTCAGCAGGTGGTCGGCGTGGACGCGCTGCGCTACTTCCTGCTGCGCGAAATCGTCTTCGGGCAGGACGGCAATTTCAGCTATGACGCCTTGGTCGGACGCTACAACTCCGATCTGGCGAACGGCCTTGGCAACCTCGCCAGCCGGACGCTGACCATGATCCGACAGTACCGCGAAGGCGTGGTTCCGTCCTCCCAGGGCAGCCCGGAGATCGCGGCGCAAGCCGCGGCGGCGATCCAGAGCGCCGTCGCGGCCTTCGATGCCTTCGAGTTCTCCAAAGGACTCGAGGCGGTATGGGCGCTGCTCGGCGCGGCGGACAAGTACATTGTGGCGCAGGCGCCCTGGGCCAAGGCCGCCGGGCGTGACGAGACGCTCTACACCGCCGCCGAAGTGTTGCGGATCGTCTGCGTCCTGCTGTATCCCGTCATCCCCGCGTCGGTTGCGAAGATCTGGGAGCAACTCGGCATGACCGAGCCGCTTGAAGCGGCGCAACTGGAAGGACTGGCGTGGGGCCAGCTCAAGGCCGGTCAGAAGATCGGCACGATCGCCGCCGTCTTTCCGCGCATCGACGCCAAACCGGCGATCGAGAAGATGCGCGCGCTCGAAGAGGCGGAGACGGCCCGGCAGGCGGCGCTCCTCGGCAAGAGCGCGCCCAAGCTGGAGGCGGCGCCCGCCGCCGGCGTCATCACCATCGACGAGTTTGCCAAGGTGGAGATGCGCGTGGGCCTGGTGCGGTCCGCTGAGCGGGTCAAGGGAGCCGACAAGCTGCTGCATATGCAGATCGACATTGGCGAGCCCGAGCCGCGCAGCATCGTGGCCGGCATCGCCGAGGCTTATTCCCCCGAGGATATGCTGGGCAGGAGAGTCGTCATCGTGGCGAACCTTCAGCCGCGCAAGCTGCGCGGCCTCATGTCCAACGGCATGATCCTGGCAGCGTCGGCCGAAGGGGGAAGGCCGGTGCTTGTGACCGTGGTTTCCGACGTACCCCCCGGCACGAGGCTGAAATGAGGCTGGTCGACTCCCACTGCCACCTGGACGACCCTCAGTTCGAAGCGGATCGCCAGGCAGTGATCGAGCGGGCGCTGGCGGCGGGAGTGGCTTGCCTGCTCTCCATCGGGTCGGGAGACGGCCCGCCGGACCTGGAGCCGGCGGTCCGGCTGGCCGACGCCCACGAGTGCGTTTGGGCGACTGTAGGTGTTCATCCCCATGAGGCGCGCAAGGCCGGCCCCCAGACGTGGCGGCGGCTGGCTGAGCTGCTGGCTCATCCTAAGGTGTTGGCTCTCGGGGAGATAGGCCTCGATTACCACTACGACAACTCCCCTCGGGACCAGCAACGGGCGGCCTTCATCGAGCAACTGGGCATCGCCGCTACCGCTCGGAAGCCCGTCGTCATTCATACCCGGGAAGCCTGGGAAGACACCTGGCGGCTGCTGGACGAGCACTGGGCTCCCCGCGGGCTGGGCGGGATCATGCACTGCTTCTCCGGTGGGCCCGATGAGGCCCGGCGCGCCCTGGACATGGGCTTCTACCTTGCCTTTGGCGGCGTTGTGACCTACCCCAAGGCTAACGATGCGAGGGAAGCGGCCAGGATCACCCCACTGGACCGCCTGCTGATCGAGACCGATGCCCCGTACCTGGCGCCTGTGCCCTTCCGCGGGAAGCGGAACGAGCCCGCCTACATCGCCGAAACCCTCCTGCAGTTGGCCGAACTCCGCGGCGAGCCCCCTGAAGTCCTTGCCAAGGCCACCTCCGACAACTTTTTCCTCTTGACCCAGGCCCCCCAATAGCCCTATACTGAAGGCGAATAAAAAGCGAACGAGAGAGGGCGTTATGCTGCTACCTCCCCCCAGCCTACGTATTGGTCCCTCCGGGTGGGACTACCCCCAATGGCAAGGCGTGGTCTATCCCTCCGGGAACCAAAGGTCATTGCACCCCCTGGAGTATCTGGCGAAGCACTTCGACGCCGTTGAGATCGTGACGACCTTCGATCGGTTCATCCGGCCCGAGGTGGCGCGTCTTTGGCTCGCGAAGGTATCGCACAACCCGGTGTTCCAGTTCACGGCGGTCCTCAATCGCCGATTCACGCACGAACGGTCGCTCGACCCGGCCCAGATCGCAAGGTTCAAGGAAGGGCTCTGGCCGCTGGTTCGTGCGCGGCGCTTCGGCTGCCTGGTGCTCCAATTTCCCTGGGCCTTTCGCTTCACGAGCGAGAACCGCGAGTTTCTGATCCGGCTCAGGCGCGCCTTCCACGAGTTCCCCATGGCCGTGGAGATGCGGCACCGCAGTTGGGTTGCGGACGAGGCACTTGGAACGCTCATCGATTACCGGTTGGGCTTCGTCAACATCGACCAGCCGCCTTACGCCAGCGCAATGCCGCCGTCGGCGCTGGTGACTTCCGGCGTCGCCTATGTGAGGCTGCACGGCCGCGACGCGGGCTATTGGGCGCGCGAGTTTCGGGGACCGTCGGCGGGCGGGTTGAATGACTACCTCTACTCACCCGCCGAGCTTGCCGAGTGGAAAGCGCGGATTGAGCACGTCCGCGCCCATGCGGGCACGACTTTCGTGGTCACGGCCAATCCCGCCGCGGGCAAGTCGGTGGTCAACGCGCTGCAACTGGCGGCGCTGCTCAGGGACGCCACGCCCACGCCGCGGAAAGCGGCGGCCTGACTGCGTCAGAGCTCGGCCGGAGGGCCTCCCTTTCCTCCCCGCCGAACGCCCTTCTTCATGAGCAGCACGATCGGCCCGCAGAGCGCGATGCCGAGACCGATCCAGTGGAAGTTGTCGAGGAACGATAGCAGGGTCGCCTGACGCGTGACGATTCCGTCCAGCACGGCTATGGCCTGCTGTTGCGCCTGAGGGACGCCTGTCAAAGAGGCCAGCCCTCCCTGCAAGGCCGCCAGCCGCTGCTGGTAGGCGAAATCGTAAGGCGTGGCGTGAGAAACAAGCAGCGCCTTGTGCGCCTGTGCGCCGCGTGCGATGAAGGTGGTCGCTAGAGAGATTCCGATCCCGCCGCCCAGGTTGCGCACCAGGTTGTACAGGCTGGTGGCGTTTCCCATCTGCTCGTTGCGCAGCCTGGCCATGGTCATGGTCATCAGGGGAACCAACGTGAAAGCGATGCCGAAGCCCTGAATCACGTTGACGAAGACGATGTTGCCCATGGCAATGTCCAGGTTCAGGTTCCCGAGCAGGTAACTGGAATAAGCGAACAGGCTTGTCCCAACGATGACCAGCCAGCGCGAGTCCACCACGCCGATCAGGAAACCGACCAGCGGCATGGCGACCAGCGAGCCTATGCCCCGCGGCGTGGTGGCCAGCCCGCTCATCTGGGCGCTGTAGCCCATCAGAGTTTGCAGGAAGAGAGGAACCATGGTGACCAGGCTGAACATGCCCGCTCCCACCAGGCCCGTGAGCAGAGTGCCCACCGAGTAGTTGGAGTCCCGGAACACGCGCAGATCGACCACCGGGCTTTGCGCATGGATCTCGCGCAACAGAAACGCCACCATCGAGCCGCCGGAGATGACCGCCAGCCAGGTGATCCACCGGCTCGAGAACCAGTCCTCCTGCTGCCCCTTGTCGAGGACGATCTGAAGCGCGCCCAGCCAGAGGATGAGGGACGCCAGTCCGAATGCGTCGATCCGGCCCGGTTTCGCGTTGGCGATGTAGGGCGGGTCCTCGACGTTGCGGGCGATCAGCAGGACGGCCAGCACGCCAAACGGAATGTTGATGTTGAACACCCATCGCCAACTGTAACTGTCGGTCAGCCACCCTCCGAGCGTCGGCCCTATCACCGGGGCGACGACGATCACCACGCCGAACATGGCCATCGCCATGCCTCGCTTGGAGGGAGGGAAGCTCTCCAGAAGGATGGCCTGGGTCAGAGGCTGCAAGGCTCCGCCGCTCGCGCCCTGGAGTATCCTTGCCAGGATCAAGAAGAGCATGCTGGGCGCGATCCCGCATAGAAAAGATGCCAGCGTGAACAGGCCTGTGCCGAGCATCATGAGCCGCTTGCGTCCGAAGCGCATCGCCAGCCAGCCGCTGGCGGGCAACACGATGGCGTTCGCCACCAGGTAGCTGGTCAAGACCCAGGTCGCCTCCTCGGGCGTGGCCGAGAGGCTGCCCGCCATGTGGGGCATGGCGACCGAGACAATGGTCGTGTCCAGCACCTGCATGAAGGTCGCCAGCGAAACCGATGCCCCGATGACCCACGGGTTGGCCCTGGGCCGCCACTCGGCTGGAGGATTCATTGAACCCTGACCTTGGGGACGACGGACATGCCCGGGCCGAGTTTCAGTCCGGCCGGAGGCGCTTGATCGAAGACGATCTTCACCGGCACCCGCTGCACCACCTTGACGTAGTTGCCGCTGGCGTTCTCCGGAGGCAGCAAGCTGAACCGCGCGCCGCTCCCGGCCTGGATGCTCTCGACCCGCCCGCGCAGCCGCTGGTCGGGGTAGGCGTCGATCCTTACGTCCACCGGCTGGCCGGGGCGCATATGCTCGAGTTGGGTCTCTTTGAAGTTCGCCACCACCCAAGTGCGATCAGAAACCAGGGCCAACAGGGCTTGGCCCACCTGCACGAAGTTCCCGGGCTGAACGGACTTGCGCGTGATGTAGCCGGAGTCCGGCGCCACAATGCGCGTGTAGGAAAGGTTGAGCTGCGCCTGCTCCACGGCCGCCCGCTGCTGCTCCACCTGGGCCCGCAAGGAGCGGACATCCGACTCCCGCGCCCGCACCTGCTGCGGGCCGGCCTGCGCCTCCTTGAGACGCGCTTCCGCCTGCGCAATCTGCTTCTCGGCGATACGCAGGCTGGCTTGCGTCGAAATGCGCACGGCCCTGGCCTGGGCCAGTTGCGCTTCGGCGGCGGCCACAAGCTGCTTGGCCGCCTCCCAGTTTGCCGCCGTCGCCCGGGCTTCGGTCTGAGAACGGTCCAGCATCTGGCGGCTGATCTCGTCCTTCTCGAAGAGGGCGCGATACCGGGTGAGATCCGCTTCGGCGCGCCGGGCCTCGGCCTCGGCGGCGGTCCTGCGCGCCTCGGCCTGCTGCGCGCCCGCTTGGGCGGCCCTGATATTGGCGTCGTCCTGCTGCAAGCGGGCCTTCAGCACTTCGAGCTGGTCCCGCGCGCCCTCCAGCGCCGCCTGGGCCTGAAGCTCGACTGCTCCGGTGACGCCGCTCGCCAGCGCCAGGTTGGACTCGGCGCCTCCTTGCTTGGCCAGGATGTCCCCCAGCTTGGCCTGGGCTTCCGCAAGCCGCGCTTGGTAGTCGGCCGGGTCCAGTTCCACAAGCAGATCGCCCTTATTCACATGCTGGTTCTCGCGAATGTGAACTTGAACCACCTGGCCGGGCACCCGCGCGCTGATCTGCGCGATATCGCCGTCGATGAAGGCGTTATCGGTGGACTCAAACGCCTGCGACCGCCAGTAGAAGTAAACACCGACCACCAACCCGATCAAGATCAGTCCGATGATGATTCTCTTGTTCTTCATACAGCACTCGTCCCCTTCTACAAGCGGAAATCCTCGGCATGTCCCATCGCGGAGGCGAGGTTGAGCCGGGCCACATTGAACTGCGCGAGGCTTGCTACCAGCACCTGCCGCGCATTCTCCAGAGCGGTCTGCGCGCTGGTCACCTCGATGTTGTCGGCCACTCCGCTCTTGAAGCGGTCCTGGGCAAGCTCCATCTCCCGCTCGGCCAGCGCCACGACTCTCTGAGCGGCCCGCACCTGGCTCTCTCGCGTCGCCAGATTGTCCAGAGCCTGCCGGACGTCCTTCTCGATCGCGGCGGCAAGATCCTTCCACTGCATCTCGGCCTGCCGCGCAAGGCTGGCGGCCACCCCGATCTCCGAGCGCGTGCGCCCGCCGTCAAACAGCGGAACGTCGATCCGCAGACCGACGCTGCGCGTGGGCAGATTGACCTCGTTGGGCTTGATGCCGCTGGATCCGTAGTCGCCGAAGAAGCTCATCGAGGGCAGAAGCTCGGCATGGGCAGCCTGCCGGCGCGCCTCGGCGATTCCCAGGTAGTCCGCCGCCACCTTCCGTTCCAGGCGATCCGATAGGGCCTGCGCCACCGCCTTCTCTGCTGAGGGAGGAGGTTCAGGCAGGAACCGCATCGCTTCCGAGAGAGCAAGCTCGCTGGCGAGCGGGGCTCCGATCACGCGGAGCAGGCCGAGCCGGGCGGTATCCAGCGCAGTCTGTGCTTGGGCAACCTGCACTTGCTGGCCGGCGAGCCGGGTCTCGGCCCTGGCGATATCGAGGCCGGTCGCAATGCCGGCTTCGTGCTGGTTCCTGGCGAGTTCGACCAACCTTGCGCCGAGCTGCGCGTTGGCCTGCGCCGCCCGCACGGCCTCCTCCGCTTCGAGCACCGCCAGGTAGGCCAGAGCCGTTGCCGTGGAGACCTGTTGTGCTGCAAGCCGCCGCTGATCGCCGGCCAGCTCAACCGCACGGCCGGCGGCCTGATAACGCCGGATGGACGCCAGGTCGAAGATGTTCTGGACGAGCTGGAATCGCGCGTCGAAGCGGCTGTACGGTCCGACCATCACCGGAAAACCCGGAATCTCGCCGACCGGCAGCCCCATAGCGGCCAGGTTCGCGGTCAGGTTCATCTGGTAAGCCGAGCCCGACAGATGAGGCAAGAGCGCGGACAGGCTCAGCCCCCTCTCGCTGCGGCTCTGGAAGGCGCGCTCCCCGGCCAGTTGTGTCTGCAAGTTGTTCCTCAGCGCCAACTCAACCGCCTGGGACAGGGTCAGGGACAACTTTGGGGGCGGCGTCTGCTGCGCGCCCGCCATGCCGTAAACCAGCAGCGCCAACAACAGGGATCTATGCATGCGTACTTCTCCCACCGAAAGAAAACTGTCGGAGACCCGATTTTAGCGCACCCTGCTATACTGGCTGTTCTCGGAGGAGATTAAGGATGACTCAGAAGGTGATCGAAGTGATCGGCGAGTCCCCGGAGAGCTTCGCCAAGGCGTCCGCCAACGCGGTGGCCGAGGCCGCCAAGAGCGTCAAGGGCATCAAGTGGGCGCGGATCATCGAGTTTGACATGGCGCTGGACGGCGCCAAGGTACTCGCCTACCGCGTCACCGCACGCATCTTCTACGACGCGTAACAGGCTGCGCTACTTCATCCCGGCCAGTACCGCGGCGCCTGCCGCGGCAATCTGGGCGTCCTGCTGGCTGGTCACGCCGCTGACGCCGATTGCGCCGACAAACTCGTCGCCGATCATGAGCGGCAATCCGCCCTCGACGGGCGCGGCCCCGGGCAGGCTCAGGACGTTTGTCCCGCCGCCGGTCAGCCTCTCCTCCATGGCCTTGGTCGGGCGCTTGTACAAGATGGCGCCCTTGGCCTTGAACTGCGAGACCTCGATGCTGCCGAGCTGGGTGCCGTCCATCTTCTCGAGGTAGATCAGGTGTCCGCCGTCATCCACGATGGAGATGACCACGTTCCACTTGTTCTTGAGCGCCTCGGCCTCCGCAGCCGCCGCGATCTTCTTGGCCGCATCGAGGTTCAGGTACCTCTTGGTGGGCAACTGTGCGCTCAACGTGACTGCCAGTGAAACCGCCAGCAATCCGGCAACGCCGAACTCCCGGGCAAGGCTGAGTATCATCGAATGGTCCCCCATGCGTGGAAGATAACACACTCCCCGTTTGGATATATTCGGGTGAGGAAGATCCGATGAAGAAACTCATCAACGATCCCGACGCCGTAGTGCGTGAATCGCTGGCCGGACTCGCCCTGGCTCACCCTGAAATCCTGAAGGTCTCCTTCGACCCCGTGTACGTCGTCCGGGCAGACGCTCCCGTGCGAGGCAAAGTCGGAGTGGTGTCCGGCGGGGGCAGTGGGCACGAGCCGATGCACGGCGGATACGTGGGACGGGGCATGCTGGATGCGGCCTGTCCCGGCCAGGTCTTCACGTCCCCCACGCCGGACCAGATCGAAGCCGCCACCCGGGCCGTCAGCGGCGGCGCGGGCGTTCTGCACATCGTCAAGAACTACACCGGCGACATCCTGAACTTCGAGATGGCCGCCGAGCTGTGCCAGGCGCAGGGGATTGACGTGCGGGCCGTGGTCATCAGCGACGACGTGGCGGTGGAGAACAGCCTCTACACGGCGGGCCGCCGCGGCGTGGGGACCACGGTGCTCGCCGAGAAGATCTGCGGCGCTGCGGCCGAGCGCGGCTGGGATCTTGCCCGCCTGGAGGCGCTCTGCCGCAAAGTGAACGACGACGGACGCTCCATGGGCATGGCTCTCACGCCCTGCACCGTTCCTGCGGCAGGCAAGCCCACCTTCGAGCTCGCAGAGAACGAGATCGAAATCGGCATCGGCATTCACGGCGAGCCTGGCCGGGAGCGCACATCTCTGATGACCGCCAGGGAGATCACCGCGCGCCTGGCGGAGGCCGTCGTGTCCGACCTTCCATTTCGGCGCGGAGACCAGGCCATCGCCTTCGTAAATGGGATGGGCGGCACCCCGCTCATGGAGCTCTACCTTGTCTATGCCGAGCTTGAGCGTTTCCTGCGCGACAAGGGGATCTCGATTGCACGCCGTCTGGTAGGTAGTTACATGACCAGCCTGGAGATGGCCGGATGCTCGATCACCCTGCTGCGGGCCGACCAGGAGCTGGTTTCCCTTTGGGACGACCCCGTGCTTACGCCCGGGCTGCGGTGGGGGGTCTAAGACGATGGCGGTCGGCCTTGAGGAGGTGCGTGCGTGGCTTGACAGCCTCGCGGAGGTCTATTCGGAGAACCGGCAGCGGCTGACCGATCTGGACTCGCCCATCGGCGACGCCGACCACGGCATCAACATGGATCGTGGCTTTGCCGCTGTGAAGGCCGAGATGTCCTCCCACCCCGCGCCTGACATCCGCACCTTGCTTCAGATCGTGGCCACGGTGCTGATCCGCACCGTCGGGGGCGCCGCGGGGCCTCTGTATGGCACATTCTTCCTTCGGGCGGCGTCGGTCTGCGCCGGAAAGGCGCAGTTGGACGCGGCCAACGTTGTCGAGCTGTTTCGAGCCGGCGTAGAAGGCGTGCGGCAGCGAGGCAAAGCCGAACCTGGCGAGAAGACTATGGTGGATGCTTTACAGCCCGCATTGGACGCAATGCGGAAGGCGCTCGGCGAGGGCGCGCCTCTGGCGGCCGTCCTCGATGCCGGAGCCGCGGCCGCCGAGCAAGGGATGCTCGCGACCATCCCCATGCAGGCCCGCAAGGGGCGTGCCAGTTACCTCGGCCCGCGCAGCGTCGGCCACCAGGACCCGGGGGCGACTTCTTCCTGGCTACTGATCCGCGCCGCCGCCGGCGCTTGGCGCGAAAGGTCCTCGTGATCGGGCTGGTCATCGTGTCTCACAGCGCCCGCCTGGCAGAGGGCGTCTGTGAACTGGCCGCCGGGGTCGCCCAGGGGCAGGTACGCCTGGCGCACGCTGGAGGCACTTCCGATCCTCAGAACCCTTTCGGGACGGACGCGTTCAAGGTCGCCGGGGCCATCGAATCGGTCTACAGCGAGGACGGAGTGCTGGTTCTCATGGACCTCGGCAGCGCCGTGCTAAGCGCCGAGACGGCGCTGGAGCTTCTGGCGGAGGAAAAGCGCCCGCGCGTGAGATTGTGTGCGGCGCCGCTGGTGGAAGGCGCGGTCGCCGCCGCGGCCCAGGCCGCGGCCGGCGCGAGTCTCGACGAGGTCTTTCGGGAAGCTCAGTCTGCACAGCTTGCGAAGGCCACGCACCTGACGGCGCCGGGGCAGGCAGATGCGCGGCCTTCCTCCGAGCGCTCGGTTACCCTGGTGAATCCTCTCGGCTTGCATGCGCGGCCCGCTGCCCAGTTCGTCCGTATGGCGCGGCGCTACCGTGCGCGGGTGCTCGTCGAAAACACCACGCATCAAGCCGGCCCGTCCGATGCCGGAAGCATCGGCGCCGTCCTCGGCCTGGGCGCGCGCCGGCAGCACGTTCTGAGGCTGCGAGCCGAGGGGCCGGAAGCGTCTGAGGCACTGGACGCCCTTGCGGCCTTCGTTGAGTCCGGCTGCGGCGAGGGGGGAGAACCAGCGGCGGCTGAGCCCCGGCCCTCCCGCCCCCAGGAAGGAGATCTCTCCGGTATCGCGGCCTCCGCGGGGATCGCCATCGGCCCCCTGGTTCGCCTCCGCCCGGTGCCGGTTCCAGCGTCCGAGGATCGAGCCGGAGATCCCAAGGCCGAATGGGAGCGCCTGGCCGGGGCGATCGAAGCCGCCCGCAAGGAGACCGAGGCACTCTATCAGTGGGCCCGAACCAAAGCGGGCGACAGCGAGGCCGGCATCTTCGACGCCCAATTGCTCTTTCTGGACGACCCCGAACTGGCTGCCGAGGCGTCGCGAGCCATCTCTTCGGATGGTTGCCGTGCCGAGGAGGCCTGGCAATCGGCCAGCCAGAAGATGAGCGCCAGGCTGGCCGCGCTCGACGATCCATACTTGCGAGCCAGGGCCGCCGACGTCGCCGATGTCGCCGCGCGGGTGCTCGGGAAACTAGCGGGCGAGGCGGCCGGCCCTCCGGAGTTCTCCGAGCCCTCCATCCTGGCGGCGCACGACCTGACTCCATCCCAGGTCAGGGACCTGGAAGCCGCCAGGATCCTCGGGTTGTGCCTGGAGTCCGGCAGCGCCAGCGCGCACGGCGTGATCCTGGCGCGGGCTCTGGGAATTCCGGCCGTGGTGGGCCTGGGACCCGCCCTCGCGGCGATCCCGGAGGGGACCGTTGTCGCCCTTGATGGAGAGCAAGGAGCGGTCTGGATATCTCCTGGCCCCGACCGGATTCGTCTCCTGCAAGAACGCAGAGACGAGTGGCTGTCGGCCCGCCGCGAGGCGGAGCAGGGACGGAAGCGCCCGGCGGCGACCAGGGACGGGCGCCGCATCCGCGTAGTCGCCAACATCAGCGGCGTCCCGGAAGCGGCCCAAGCCGTGGAGCACGGCGCCGAGGGCGTGGGCGTGCTGCGGACGGAGTTTCTGTTTTTGGGCCGCAAGGAGGCGCCGGGAGAAGAAGAGCAGTTCGTCGCCTATCGGACCATCGCCGATGCTCTCGGCGGACGCCCGCTGGTCATTCGAACGCTCGACATCGGCGGCGACAAGAACCTGCCGTTCATCGAGCTCGGACCGGAGGACAATCCGTTCCTGGGCTGGCGCGGCATCCGATTAGCCCTGGGCAGGCCGGACTTGTTGCGGACACAGATCCGCGCCATCCTCCGCGCCGGGGCGGACAGGCCCGTGAGCCTGCTCCTCCCGATGGTGTCTACGATCGACGAACTCCGCCAGGCCAGAGTGGCTGTCGAGCGTGCCCGGCGAGAGCTGGAGCGGGAGGGCGCCGAATTTCGCCGCCAAATGCCGGTCGGCGTGATGATCGAGGTGCCTGCCGCCGTTACCATCGCCGACCAACTGGCGCGGGAAGCGGACTTGTTCAGCATCGGGACCAATGACCTGATCCAGTACACCATGGCCGCCGACCGCACCAATTCGCGTGTGGCCTCTCTCGCCGATCCCTTTCAGCCCGCCGTACTGCGCCTCATCAGCCAGACCGTCCAAGCCGGCCGCAAGGCGGGAATCGAAGTCGCCCTCTGCGGGGAGCTGGCTGCCGACCCTCTGGCAACGGGGCTTCTCATCGGAATGGGTCTTGAGGAGCTGAGCGTCAGCGCGGCGCTTATCCCCGAAGTGAAGTGCGCCATCGCACAGTGGACCATGCCAGAGGCCGAAGCTCTCGCCCGCGAAGCGCTGAGTCAGGAAACCAGCGCGGCGGTCAGGAAGTTGCTTGCCGCCCGGCGCTTCGTTTTCAGGTCTGAGGGGTCTTGATGAGGCGTTCCGTGTCGTAGCCCTGCTGTCTGGCCTGCTCCAGGACCTGGGCATAGGCCGCTTCCGTCATCTGCGGCTCCCGGCTCAGGATCCACAAATAGTCCCTGCCCGGCTCGCCCACCAGCGCCCAGCGATAATCCGGGTCCAGGCCAATGATCCAGTAGTTGCCCGAAAACGGCCAGAAGAACGTCACCTTCAGCTTGGTGTTCGGCCCCTTGGCGCTCGCCACGCGGGCCGTCCCCTTGGCCGACTTCATCTTCCCCTCGGCCGTGCGGCACTCGTTCAGGACGGTGATCTTTCCGTCCGGACGCAGGGTGTAGGTCGCGGTGGTTTCACCGGCGCAACTGCGTTGAAAACGGTTGGGATATCGGGCTATCTCGTACCATTTACCGGCGTATCTCGACAGATCCACGCTCGGCACCACCTGCATGGGGGCCGGTTCCGCCTCCGTCTGGAGCAGGACTACGGGTGAAACAGCACCCATGACCAGTATCAGAGTCCTCTTGATCATGATTCGAATGTCTTTCCTTGTATGAGGTTCTCTAGCTTACGCCGCAACCCGCCGCTGGGAAGGCCGGGCGCCCAGAGCGGCCTGCACCAGCATGAACTCGCCCAGGTTCTCAGTGGTCACCAGCCCCACAAGCTCACCCCCGTGCATCACGGGCAGGGTATGGCAACGGCATTCCTGGAGCCGTTCCAGGACGCTCTCCAGCATATCGTGCGAATCGACAAGCTGGAATTCCCGGTTCATGGCCTCGGCCACGGGCAGGCTGTCGCCGCGCTGCGCCAGCGCCTTCAACAGATCCGCTTTGGTGAGCACTCCCACGACGCGGCTTCCACTGACCACGGGGAACTCCTGCTGGGAGCCGCTGAGAATCATCTCCACCGCGCGTGACAGCGGGTCGCCGGCATATAGAGTCCGGAAGTCCGTCACCATGGCCCTGGCAACCGGGATGCCCGCGAGTGAACTCTTCATCTGAACGCTGCTGGCTTCCTGCGCCGCGCCGATCCAGACGAAGAGAGCAATGAAGACCAGGAACGGGTTGTAGAAGAGCCCCACCAGCCCGAAGAGCATGGCCATGCCCTGACCCACACTGGCGGCGGTCCGGGTCGCCCTGGTGTACTCCATCCTCGATGCCAGAAGCGCCCGCAGGACTCTCCCTCCATCCATCGGGAACGCGGGCAGCAGGTTGAACAGTGCCAGGAAGATGTTGGCCACCAGCAACCGCTCCGCGAATGATCCGCCGGCCACGCCGAGTTGGCCGAGCGGCGTCCAACCGCCCGTCAGGCTCAGCCAGACGACGAGTACAGCGACGAGGGCCACGTTTACGGCCGGGCCCGCCAGAGCCACCCAGAGTTCCTGCATGGGCTTTTCCGGCATCCGCTCCAGGCGGGCCAGACCGCCGATGGGCAGCAAGGTGATATCGCGTGTGCGTATGCCGAAGCGGCGCGCGGTGAGCGCATGCCCGTACTCGTGCAGCACCACGCAGAGGAACAGCGCCAGGATGAACGCGATGCCACCCAGGGTCGCGGCCAGGCTCCGCGCCTGAAGCCAGTGGCTGAGCGCGATCCACCCTATCAGCAACAAGAACGTGGCGTGCATGTAGACGTCGATGCCCGCGAATCTGCCCATCTTCCATGACCACTTCATCTCTCGCTCCTGGTCACCTCACTCCATAAGATGCAAATCCTGCCTATTTTGCTACCTAGATCTAACGGATTTGAGAGATCGACTTAAGCGATGTGAAGCGCCCCGCGGGAAGGCTCGCGGGGCGGGGGTACTAGCTGATCTTCGGGCGAGGCTACGGCTCCACCCCGGCCATTTCGAGTTGGCGCTGGAAGGCTTCCAGGTGATTGAGGGAGCCGCTTAACAGGTTGGTATAGACACGCTTAATGTCCGTTTTCCTGGTTGCGGCGATGGCGGCTTCAAGATCGGCGATGTCTTGTTCCTCGATGGTCACTCCGGCCTTGAGCGCGGCTGCCGGGGAGGTCGTCCCGTCCGCGACGAGCTTGCTGTACAGAGTCTGAAGCGTAGCGTTAGTGAACACCTCCGGCTGGCTGTTTACAGGCTCCGAGACTCCGTAGCGCTCGAGCAAGAGCCCAACAGAATCGAAGTGCCTCTGCTCGCTCCGAGCGATGTTGCGGAAAACGTTCAGCTTCGACGTCTCATACAGGGCCGTGTAGACGTCGCGGGCCAGTTTCTCCTCTTCCCGCATGAAGAGAAGCCACTTGGTTTCATCGGCAGTCAGCGGCTGAGTCGGGGCGGGCGCGGCCTGGCAGGCGGGGCACTGTCCGTTGCCGCGCATCCCGCGGCCGTAGCCTGGGCCTCCCTGGGCCAGCAGTGAGAGGCTGGCGGCGACCAGCAATCCAAGGGCGGCGAAGATGCGTATCGATTTGCGATTCATGGTGGTCTCCTTGACTAAGATTTCGTTTCCTCGCCAAGGCAGGGAGCACTCCGGTCACCAATCGTGCGAGGGCGTCTAAGTGATTGTTGGCAGTTGTTTTAATGCTCTTCTGCCCAACTTCCTTGCGCAAGCGGTGCACTCGCCCAACCGGCTGACTGCAGGCCATGCACCTGGTGCCCGCTCAAGCGCTCGCCAGTTCCGCCGCGGGCTGATAGGCGCAGCAAGGATCTTCCGCCAGGTGGTTCCCGGTGACCGCATAGGCCCGAGCCCGCGAACCGCCACAGATCTTACGGTATTCGCAGGCACCGCACTTGCCCTCAAGCCGGCCCTCGTCGCGCAATTCCAGGAAAAGCGGCGAATTGCGGTAAACATCCGCGAGCGAATCCCGGTGCACGTTGCCGGCGGCGAGCGGCAGGAATCCGCTGGGACAGATCTCGCCGGTGTGAGAGACGAAGACCAGGCCCTTGCCGTCATTGATGCCCACATGACGGCGGATCGCGCTCGGAGCGGTGCGAACCATGCCCCGTTCTCGCATTCGGGCGACGTACCGCCGGTAGTGCTGCGCCTCGGTGGTCTTGATGTCGAAGGGCGCATCGAGGGAGATGGAATGCAGGCGCGCAAAGACCGCTTCGTATTCCTCGGCATCGAGGTCGTCGCTCGCGAGCGCCCGTCCGGTGACGACCAGGAAGAATACGCTCCAAAGCCTGGCGCCTGCGTCACCCACAAGGCGGGCGATCTTCTCCAGTTGACCGTGGTTGCGCCGCGTGACGGTTGTGTTGACCTGCGTCTCAAGTCCCAGGCTGCGGGCTTCCTGGAGCGCCGCCAGCGTGCGGTGAAATGACCCGTGCACGCCCCGAAAACCGTCGTGGCTGATCTCGTCGGCGCCGTCCAGTGAAAGCGCCATGCGCGAGACCCCCGTGCGCTGGATTCGGCCAATGACATCCCGGCTCAGCAGCGGGGTCGCGCTTGGGGTGATCGTGGTTCTCAGGCCCAGCCGGACGCTCTCGGAGAGAAGATCGAAGATGTCCTCTCTTTTCAACGGGTCCCCGCCGGTGAAGATCATGAGCGGCTCACCGAACGAGCGCACTTCGGCGAGCAACCGGAAGCCCTCCTCGGTGCTGAGTTCGGACGGATCGCGGCAAGGCGCTGCACTTGCGCGGCAGTGTACGCAGGCCAGATCGCAAGCCTGCGTCACTTCCCAGATCACCAGCAAGGGAGCCGAGTCGAAGCTGGGCATACTTCATGGTCTCCCGGCGCGATTATGGAAGCAGTGACTCCGGTCACCTGCTTGTCTTGCAGTGCCGGCCTACTCGGCGCGCAAAGCGTCCACCGGGTGCACGCGCATGGCGCGCCGCGCGGGCACCAGAATGGCTACCGACGCCGCACCGAGCAGCACGAGCGGCACCGCCGTCAGCGCCACCGGATCGGTGGGGCTGACACCGTACAACAGACTAGCTATGGCTCTGCTCACGGCCAGCGCGATCCCGGCGCCGATCGCCAGCGATATCAGAACGATGGTTAGCCCCTGGCGCAGCACCATGCGCAGGATCGCGGAGGGCTGGGCCCCGATTGCCACCCGGATGCCGATCTCGCGGGTGCGGGTCCGCACCGAGTAGCTCAGCACGCCGAACAGCCCAACGGCGGCCAACGTCAGCCCAACCAGACCGAACGCGCCAAACAGGGTCGCGCAAAGCCTCGGAAGAAAGAAAGCATTCGTCACGTGGTTGCTGAGCGTATCCACGTTGAAGACCGCCAGATTCGGATCGAGCGCCCGCACTTCGTCGCGCACCAGTGCGGCCATGCGGGCAGGGTCACCCGAGGTCTTGACCAGAATGGTCATGCCGAGGATGCTGACAAGCTCCTCCGGATTCCGGGGCAGGTACAGATAGGCACAGGCCTTCGATTCCTCTCCGAAGGTCACGGACTTGGAGTCCCCGACGACGCCAATCACCTCGTGGATCTTCCCCCCGTTGTGGCTGATCCGGCGCCCGATGGGATCTCTTTCCCCGAACAGCCGCCGCGCCATAGTCCGGTTGATGAGGGCGGTGGCGCTCTGCGTATCCCGCTGCGGGCTGAAGTCGCGCCCGCGCACCAAAGGAAGCCCGAGCGTCTTGAAGTAACCGCCGGTTACATGGAAGACATCGGCCTCGGTTCCTTCTACTCCAGGCGCTGCCGATGGGTCGCTGAAGCCGTGGGTGCTCGAGGCCACGCTGAGCGGCAGCAGGCTGGAAGCGGCCATCGATTTGACGCCTTGGAGCGAGGTCACCCGCTGCTCCAGGTCGCGAAGGAAGGCGCGCGTCTTCTCCGCGGAGTACTGATTCGTCTTGGGGTCCACCGTCAGCACGAGGACGTTCTCCGGGCGAATTCCCAGGTCGATGGAAGTGGCGCTCTCCAAGCTCCGCAGGAAGAGGCTGGCGCCGGTCAGGAGCACCACCGACAGCGTCACCTGCACGCCCACCAGCAACTTCGAGAGCCGCACGCGCTTTCCCGTGCCGCAGCGGCCTCCGCCCGAGACGAGTGATGGCGCCAGGTTCTTGCGGGTGGCCGCCAGCGCCGGAGCAAGACCGAACAGCACCCCCGTGGCCACGGTCAGGGCGGCCGTGAATCCGAGCACGCGCAGGTCGGGCGTGAAGTCGAAGACGATCGGAAGGGGGAGCGGCAGGCGGTATTGCGAGACGGCGCGCGCCGCCAGGATGGCCAGTGCGAAGCCGCCGGCGGCTCCCAGGGACGCCAGTGCCACACTCTCCACCAACAACTGCCGGACGAGGCGCCCGCGCCCGGCGCCCACGGCCAACCGCACGCCCATCTCGTGCTGTCGTTCCACGGCCCTGGCCAGCAGCAGGTTCGCCGCGTTGGCGCAGGCGATCAATAGCACCAGAACCACCGTGACCATGAGAACCGTCATCAGGTTCTCGACCAGCGGCCCCGTGCCGGGAATCCCGCCTGCTTTCGTCAACGTGAGTGGCTCCTTGCGACTCCCCTTGCGGTATGTTTCATCCAGCCGGCGGCTGACGGCGCCTATCACGGCAGCCGCCTGCTGTCGGCTGACGCCGGGCCGCAGACGGCCGGTGACCATGAGCCAGGAAGTGTTGCGGCTTTCGCGGTCCTTGACCAGTTCCGGCATGAAATCCGAAGCCATGGCCAGGGGCGCCCAAAACTCCGCGACCAGGCCGCGCTCTGTCCCATGAAACCCCGGCGCCATCACTCCGATCACCGTGTAGGGGCGGCCATTCAGGACGACCTTCCTGCTCAGAACCGCCGGGTCGGCGCCGAACCTGCGGGTCCACAGGCTGTGACCGAGAACGACAACCGGGTCGCGCCCCAACACCTCGTCCTCCTGGGGCGTGATGCCCCGGCCTAGCTTGAGCGGCGGGCCGACCACGGAGAAGTAGTTGCCCGAGACAGCCTGGCCCCAGATGCGCTCGGCGTCGCCTGCTCCGGCCAGGCTGGCCGGCGCGATCACAAAATGGGCCGCCAGGTCCTGGAACACGCCACGCGACTGGTCCCGGAAGTCGCGGTAATCCGGGTAGGAGGTGGTCGCGCGCCGGCCCGCGAAGGTGTAAAGTCCTCCCGGGTCGCGTACGGGGAGGGAACGCAGCAGGGTACCATTCATCAGGCTGAATACGGTGGTCGTGGCGGCAATCCCCAACGCCAGCGAGAGAGCGATAACAGCCGTGAAGCCCCGGTCGCGCGACATCATCCGGAGGGCATACACCAAGTCACGGAAAATCATGGCAATATACGTAACGCTGGCTGTGGTTCAAAAGTTCGAGAGTGCTCGATTCTGCTTTCCTCAGGTTCCCTTCCAACGCCGAATCGGGTGTGATTCGCCGGCACTGAAGACGCCGCAGACTTGCTGACGCCGGGGGGATGGGACCACGTCCATTACTGCACGCGCGGACGGCCGTGACCGCCCCGCGATACCCTGTAGAAGGAGGTGGGCCATGGCAAACAGGCATAAGCTTATCCTGGTACTCCTGGCAGCCGCTGCAATTCCCTCCCGCGGGCAGATTCGGGTCTTGGCTGTCACGTCCTCCGCCAACTTCACTGTCGGGCGTCTTCTGCCGGGCAGCCTCGCCAGTCTCTTCTGCACCGGGATAGAGGGCGTAGGTGGGGTGATTGCGGCACGTGAATACCCGCTTCCGCGTACCCTCGCCGGTGTCAGGGTGACCGTCAACGGCGCCGAGGCGCCCATGCTGGCTGTGGCAGACCTCGCCGGAGGCTCCTACCAGCAAATCAATGTGCAGATCCCCTGGACGGTGACGGCTGCATCCGGACTGGACTTCGAGGTCAGCCAATCGGGGGCTTCCACGAGCTTCACCGCGAGTCCTGAAGGCCCCTGGCCGGTCTTCTTTGTCGATACAACAGGATATGCGATCGCCCAGCATGCCAGTAATTACCGGCTGGTCAGCCCAAGCAATCCGGCCCGGCCAGGGGAATGGATCGTAGTGTATGCGACGAATCTGGGCCCGGTTCAGGAACAACCGATCGATGGTCATCCCGCCCCTGCTGGCGTCAACCCAACCCTGCCCGACACTTCTCCTTACGCGTACTACTTTGGGCCCGTTGTTGGTGCGTCCGCGGACTACATGTCCGCGAAAATCCAGAGCAACTACATTGGGATGGCTCCGGGCTCGATCGTCTATCAAGTGAACCTGCTGGTTCCAGGTTCCCAGCCGGCGGGGGACCTCGTCTTCCAGTTAGTGAACATTCACAACTGCGGCTTCTTCTACATCGTCGGCTGCGGCCGAGGTTATGCCGTACAGGACGCGAGCATGCCGGCCAGAATTCCCGTCGGGATGTGAGGGTTCCGCCGCACAGATGCCAGCGGCCCCGAGGGGAACGCTGGTCGTGCCCGGAGGGTCAACGCGCCGGCAAGACTCAGGAGGCGCGGCAGAAGATCAATAGAATGAAACCGAGACCGGCAAAATGAGTGTTCGGACGTCCACGCAAGGTCCGCACCGCATGCTGTAGTCAGGCGAGATCCGCCGAACTGCTTCTTGAAGCTCGTGTGGCGGCACGGGCTCAGGGTCGAATGAGAGTCGGGGGTGCCATCGCCGGATGGTGGACGTGGCCCCCATCAGGGCTTTCACCTCGGCGCCCTCCACGTCAATCTTAATCACGTTTACCCGCTCCAGGGCGAGGTCCCTCACGATGGAGTCAATTGTGGAGAGCGGGAGACGTTCCCCTGGTTTGCCTGCCTCAACAAAGCTGTCCCAAGCGGAGGTTCTGCCGCGATGAATCTCCAGGAAGTCGTCCTTGTCCCAGACCCCTTTCGGGTAGACGATGACGCGGCCCTCGGCGATCTCCTGTGCGAAATTCCGGCGAAGGCAGGCCACGTTCTCAGGCGTAGGTTCAACAGAGACAACCAAACGCGCTCCCCGAGAAAGAACCTTCCGCGTAAAAGCGCCCACATTCGCGCCGCAATCCATCACGATGTCATCACGACGCACCAAGTCTGCACCATACACGTCGGTCATCTGCTCGCCCACGATGCTAGCCACGGACTCGTCTGTCCGGGCCGGAACCCAGAAGTCGCCCATTGGGGTACTCCAGCGATGGTAATCCCCGTCCCGCTGGACTTCCCCAACCTCCGGCAGCACCCTTTTCTGTGTATTGCTGTGCGCGCGCAGAGAGTCAGCGATCGAGCACACCGAAGTTCTGCGGAGCAAGATCAAGACCAGAGGTCGCGTGGGTGGGTATAGCCAGAGAGCGTCGCCGACGAGCACGGCGATGATTCCAGCCAGCGCGAGTTTTTTCACCCCCCGATTCTACACTAGGAACTCCATGGCTCGATGTCCTCCCAGTGGTCAGTCACGGGCTGGACCTGTCCCCCCAACGGCCCACGGCCAAATGATTCCGAGGCAGTGCGGTGGTGGCACTAACGGGAATCGAATACGTTGTTCGCCAGTTCAGTTCGGTCTAAGTTGTAGCAAATACGTCCAATTCAGTCCGTGCCAGCCGCGCCGGAGGCGCTACGAATCCGCGACGTGCTGGCGCAGTGCTGGCGCAGGACCACGAATTTGCCACAGATTGCCACCCGCCAGCGCGGCCCACAGACGCCCCCCGCACCATCGTCTTCCAATCGCCAAAATCTGCAGACCGATGAGCAGATTCCGCTTGATTTGTTCCGCAGCCCGAGTAATGTCAAAGGACGGAGCAGAAGGGAACCACCGGGGCGGGCCCGCCGAAGCGCGCGCTCCGCACGTTGAGTAAAGCAAGCTGAAATGCGGGAGATAACGGACAGAGATCATCAATTCGGCCGGCCGAAGGTGCGCGCGTCGTAGGTCCAGAAGCGCCTCGCGGACGGTCTGCCGGCCCACATTTCGAGAAGGCAGCCGCCGCCGGCGCGAAGGTGCAAGTCACCCCCAAAAGCCGTCATACAGGCGCGGTCAGAGCTATCGACGAATTCCGAGAAGATGCTGCTCACGGGATCAGACGGGGGGCGCGCAGATCAACCCCTAGGTTTTCGGATGATAGGAGCGAAGCTAACCGTCAATCAGACTTGCCTTTGTCTGCATCCCCGCTTCTCGGCGGTGAAGAGTCGTCCTCGCTCTCTACTTCGCCCTGCTGATGATGGCCACAAAGCCGCCGCCGCCCGGAGCAAGCGAAAGCTGCAGCGCCGATTTCGCGTTCACTTCGCGCGTCGATTCCACTACGGCCGTGTAATCGGACCCGTCGGCCTTATCGGCGTAACTGCGCGCCGTCCACTTCCCTTTGCCCAGGAACTTGAGCGGCGCCTGCAACTGCGCGGCGTCTTCGCCGTTCATCGCGGCAAGATACCAGCGCTCGCCGGATCGGCGGGCGAGTACGATCGACTTGCCTACCTCTCCTGAGAGCACGACAGACTCGTCCCACACCGTCGGGATTGCGCGAAGGAATTCGATCCCAGGCTGCCCGCGGTAGTTCTTCGGGCTGTCGCACAGTATCAGCAGCGGGCTCGGGTAGATTACCGTCTCCGCCAATTGGCGCGCTCGCGTGCCCATCACCTCGGCGGGGACTGTGGTTTTGAAGTCCTTCGGAGCGCGGTTCAGGAATCCGCCAGGCGTGAAATCCATCGGGCCGAGCAGCGCGCGGGTGAATGGCAGCGTGGCCGTGTGCAGCGCCGTGACCTGATTTCCTCTCAGCTTGCTGTACTCGTTGCCCAACACGCCTTCCTGGGTGATGAAGTTGGCGTAGGTCCGCGCCATGCCGGTGGGTTTGTAGGTGCCGTGAAAATCAACCAGCAGACGGTGCTTCGCCGCCGTCGCCACAACGTTCTCGGCCCACTGGACCGTCTGTTGCGACTGGCTATCGAGGAAATCGATCTTCACCCCGGCGAATCCCATTTCGGCGAAGTAGGCGAGCGTCTTCTCGATTCCGTAGGTCTCCACGTCGAGCGAATGAGCCCAGATGAGCAACCGGACGTTCTTGGATTTCGCGTACCGAAGCAGCTCGGGGAGGTCGATCTGGGGATCGGCTTGCTTGAAATCGGCCGGTTGCGCGCGCGGCCGGGAATGGAGCGATCCGCTCGACTGGTTCTTATACCAGTACCAATCCACCAACTGGTAAGGCCAACCCATTTCGGAGGCTAGGTCGATATAGTCTTTGTCCGTCTTGGTCGAGCCTCGCGCGCTCAGCGCGGTGTGGCGCGGATCGGGATCGTCGGGGTTCGTCCCGGTCCACCAGGGATCCCACGTGCTGGCGCCCGGCTTGATCCACGAAGTATCCTGCAGCCGGTTGGGCGTCGCGAGGTTCGCGATCAGGTCCGAGCCCGCGAGCTGCGCCGCCGTTCGTCCGAACATCAACACGCGCCACGGACTGACGCGGGGAACGGATGAGACCACCAGCCCTTTTCCATCCTCGCGCGCATCGAGCGTCACCTTTATTGCCGCCGTGCCGGTGCCCGTGACCGAAAATCCGGCCCAGTCGAGCAGGTCGGATTCGGCAACCGCCAGGTAACCCTCCGGCGTCTCCACCAGCAGCGGGAGCACGCTCTTGAATGGACGCCCCTGCCTGCCGGCGGATTGGATTGCGCTCAGCTTGGTCTCCGCATAGCGCGTTTCGGCAGAGCCGGATTCTCCTCCGGCCCAGCAGCGGAACTCGTCCGCGAAGCGAAACTCCGTAAACTCATTCGTCAGAACGAAACTCCCCAGCCCGGAAGCCTCGGGAAGGTCATAACGAAACGCGACGCCATCGCGATAGGCGCGCACGATCAGGCCGAAAACACGACGCGGCGTTCCGCGCTCTTCAAGCGTCAGGCGCAATTCGCGATAGTGGTCGCGGACGAACCGGTTGTCGCCGAAACGGTTCTCCCACTTGCTGTCGTGGCTGGATGTCGCGGATTTGGTGATCGCCGCCGCCGGACCGAGCTTCGCACCCCCTTCGAATTCGAGCCCGAGCGGCGAATCCCTGAGCACCGCCTTGCCGGCGGCTTCAACCCGGAAGGTCAATCCGTGGCTGTCGGAGACGATTGCCGTGAGTCCGCCTCCCGGCGCGCTCACCCGCTGCTGGGCCGCGTGCGCCCCCACGGCCGCAATCGCCAGCCCCAGAAGAATCCGCCCCCAGAGCCTGTCTGTACTGCCAGTAAGCGATGAAGTCATCTGAAAACAATCATGCCAGCCGAGGCCGCCGCAGGCAACCGAGCGGGCCGCACTCGCTGCCGGGGGCCCACTGCCAGCACCTTGCCACGTCTCTCGTAGCCTCCGCCCGCCGCGGCGTAGTCGAAGTGGGGCTTTGCGTCAAAGTGAGCTTAGCGGGAGATCAGCGGACACCGGAGCGCGCTCCGGTGTCCGGAGAACTTCAGCTAAGTACACGCGAAGGAGTTGCTGCCTCACCGGACATGCAGCCGTATGCCCTATACATCGAGGCGCTGGTGCTCGGGAATGACCCTGCCCCGGCGATGGAAAAGATTGCCCATGTGCCGCTGCGCAAACGGTACGTCTGGCGGGTGGCATCGGCGCTGAAGTGGGGATTCGCCGATTTCGACACCGTGAACGTCGCCGTGGACCGGGACACACTCCCTCAAGAGGACTGGGCCAGACTGATGGACCTCTTGAAGCTTCGCCCCATCCAGTTCTGCATGTTCCCGAAGTCACTCCTGGGAGCTGAACAGATGGAACGCCTCATGAGCGAGGGGGTCGAAATAGGGAAGCAGGAGTGACGGGACTTCGAGGCTGCCCTCCGCACCCGCGTTTCTGGCCCTCCATCACACCCCGTTGCGCTACGTCCGAGCCGACGTCTCAATGCAGTCGCAGGACGCCAGCCGAGCTGATCGGCTTCCCAGAGGCGGACACTATGGGTGTTTGGTGGTGGGAAGCGGATTTCACGACGGGCAAATACGATCGACGCGTGGGACCCATTTGACAGGGTGCTTCTCCCTTCGTCCAAGTCCAGGGGCTGGGGATTTATGGTAGCTGGCGGCGCAGTCTACTGTCTACCGTCTACTGTGGCGCCTCGTTGGACCTCACGGCTGTCATTGACAGTACGATGAGAATTGCCCACGGCAGAAGCAGCGCCACCGTGGAGCGCCATTGCCAACACTATCTCCGCCGTTTGGTGGCGGAGCGTTGGGGCGCTCCTTGCCCGCCGGTGTTGGGCATTGACGAGCACTTCTTCACCCGCCGCCAAGGCTATGCCACCACGCTGTGCGACCTGCGTCACCACACGGTCTACGACGTGGTCCTGGGCCGCTCGGAGGCCGCCCTGGAGGCCTATTTTGAGCGCCCGGAGGGCAAGGCGGAAGTCCGGGTGGTCTGCATGGACCTGTCCTCCAGCTACCGCGCCC
>JBHGAV010000021.1:0-61157 GCA_041946685.1 Bryobacteraceae bacterium
AGGACGTGGCTCTGGGGAAGGAAGCCGCCGGAGAGATCGAGAAGCAGGTGGAGGTGGTCAACAGCCGGGAGCTGAACGACTACCTGACTTCGATCGGCCAGAAGCTGGCCGCACAGCCGCAGGCGGACAAGTACCCGTACACGTTCAAAGTGGTCAACGACCCCACCGTTAACGCCTTTGCTCTGCCGGGCGGGCCCACCTTTGTTCACACCGGACTGATCGCGGCGGCAGACAATGAATCCCAGTTAGCAGGCGTGCTGGCGCACGAGATCGTGCACGTGGCCCTGCGGCATGGGACAAATCAGGCCAGTAAGGCGAACTTGATCCAGTTGCCGGCCATGATCGCCAGCGGCATGCTGGGATCGGGTTCAATGCTGGCACAACTCGGCCAGTTGGGAATCGGACTGGGAGCAGAATCGGTTCTGCTGAAGTTCTCGCGCACGGCGGAGACACAGGCGGACCTGCTTGGCGTGCAGATCGCAAGCCAGGCCGGATACAACCCCATCGAGATGGCGCGTTTCTTCCGGAAACTGGAGGCGGACGGGGGCACGCGGGGGCCGCAATTCTTTGCCAGTCACCCCAATCCAGGCAACCGCATGAAGGCGATTGAGGAAGAGATTCGGGTCCTGCCGCCAAGGAGCTACAACGCGGATACCGGCCGGTTAGGAACGATGAAGGCCATCGTGGCGAAACTGCCGGCGCCGAAAAAGCAGCCACAGCAGGCCGCGACCCAGCAGACCGGACCTCCTGTGGCGCTTTCGATCCCCAACAGCAGGCCCTCGGGCCGGATGCTGGAGTACCGAGGCAGGGATTTCAGCATCGCCTATCCCGACAACTGGAAACCATACACCAGCCAGAACTCGCCGGGTGTCACGATTGTCCCACTGTCGGGCGTTCAGCAGTCCGAAGAGGTGGCGGTGGGCTACGGCGCCGTCCTTAATTACTACAGACCCAGGGCGAATAGCGACCTGCGACAGGCGACCGCGGAATTCGTGTCCGTGCTGCAATCCGCTGATCCTCGCCTGAGGGCCGGCCGCGAACCGCAGCGGCAAGTCACCTTTGGAGGCAAGAACGCCATTTTGACGACGCTTTACTCTGATTCGATCTTCCAGGGTCAGACAGAGGTGGACTTGCTGCTCACCGTAGCGCACCCGAACGGCATCTTTTTCGTCGTCTTCGTTGCGCCGGAGAGCGAAGGACAATACGCGAATCCCGTCTTCGAACAGATGCTGCAGTCCATGCGATTCGGCTTCTGAAGGGAGCCCCGGTCCGGGCCCGCGCGGACTAACGATTCTCCCTATCGAGGTCCGCGTACAGCACGGCGGCAATCTGCCAGCCACGGGCGCAGTCGGTGTGGTAGATGTGCCGCAGGGCCTCCACGCGCTCCCAGTGAAGCAGATCCGGAGGGGCCAGCAAGCTCTCCATGGCCATGAAAAGCTCGCCCCGGCTGGCGGTCAGGCCGACCAGGACGCTGCGCCCGGCATCAGCATGCACATCAGCGGGATTCAGGTTCGCCAGAGCCTTTCGGATGCTCTTCAAGGTGTTCGGCGTCATGTCAGCCCGGTGACAAGAAAACACACAACTTCAGGACACCGTCCCCTTCCCCTCAACAATAGTCTACCGGCCGCCGAAGAAGCGGCCCAGCAGCCCCGTGACTTCGTCGGCCACTGATCCACTGCGGTTCTGGTCAAGCAACGAGCTGAGCAGATTCCCCGCACCTAATCCTTGCGCCGGGGCTGCCGCATTCTGCTTGCTCAAGCCCCCCATCACCATCGCGGCCACCACGGGCAGCATCTTCTTCAGGATGTCGCCGCCGATGCCGGTCTGCTCCGCAGCGCGCCCGGCGACCGCCCGGCTGACATCCTTGCTGCCGAAGATATGTCCGAGGATGGAGTTGCCGTCCTGCCTGGTGGTGTCCTCACCCAGCAGGTCAGGGTTTTCTAGGTATTGAGCATGGTTGCCACGGCTAAGCGCGCCGAGCAACGCTTCCATGCCACCCGCCTGTGAGGTGTTCTGCTGCAACCCGGCCATGAGGGCCGGGACAAGCTGTCCCAACGCGCTTCCGGTCTGCTCCTCGGAGAGCCCGAATTGCTGCCCCATTTTCTGTACAGCTCCACCGCCGGCCGCTCCCATCAACATGTCCAGTATCGGGTTCATCTTGTCCCCCATTTCTCACAGACTCCTGCTCGTCGCGGGCCTCCCAGTCCAGTCAAAGAGGATTCTACCAGAGCCGCCCGCGCGGTACCGGAGTCCGGCGAAGCGGCCCGCAGAGCCCGCCGCCTCTGGCACGCAGGAGCCGCCTTTGAGGAGTAGTATGAAGCAGGGTGCGGCCTGCGTCCACGGCCGCCCCTTGGAGAGTGTCATGAAGCAATTTCTCACATGCCTGGCAATTCTCAGCACGGCGCTGGCCTCAGGAGCACAGTTCAACTCTTCGGCGGCAGTGAATGTCTCGGGGACCTGGACCGTAGTGTTCGGCGGCAGGACAACGACCACGATGACCTTGCAGCAGAACGGGATTACCGTGACCGGAGACGTAGTCACGCCCGACGGCACGCCGGGAGCGGTTACGGGGCAGATCAACGGGACGACTCTAACCCTATCGCGCAATACCGGCCTGGACACGATCCAGCACTATCAGGTCACGGTTCAGGGCGACACCTTCTCCGGCACGTATCGCAATGAGGGCAAGGTCAGGGACAGCGGAAGCTTCACGGGCACGAGACAGGCCGCAAACGTGGCGGGCACCTGGAACGTGGTCTTCGGCGGGAGGACAGCCACCACGATGACCCTGCAACAGAACGGGACCGACGTGACCGGCAGCATGGTGACGCCCGACGGCACGCCGGGGGCCGTTGCAGGACAGATCAGCGGAACGACACTGACCCTGTCACGCAACACCGGGCTGGACACGATCCAGCACTACCAGGTCACGGTCCAAGGCGATTCGTTCTCGGGCACATACCGCAACCAGGGCAAGGTCCCGGACAGCGGGAGTTTCAACGGCGCGAGAGTCTCTTCGGCACAGACGGCGGTTGGCATGGCGGGCGGCATGGCGTCACGCCGAGGGGTTCAACGCGCGATCTCCAGCGAGCGCGCCCTGGACCTGTGCCGCGCCGAGGTACATGCCCGCGGCGAGCGTGATTACGGCCTGGCGAACATCGACATCACCGCCGTGGGGGTCGACACGAATCAAGGGAGACGCAACTGGGTCACGGGCACGTTCACAGAGGGCAGCGGGGGCTTCCAGCGCAGCAGCGGGTATCGGTTCAATTGCTCGGTGGACTACAATTCGGGACAGGTGACCGCCGTCAATTTCCTGCGGGCTGATGGCAGCGCCCTCCAGCCCCGTACTGCCTCCGGCACCTATAGCCCAGGCTCCACATATGGCACGGGCAGCATCAACCAGCCCCAGATTCTGCGTGCCTGCCAGGATGCGGTGGTGGCCCGAGTCAACCAGGCCGGCTACCAAAACGTGCAGTTTACGGCAACGGGCATCGACCCCCAACGATCGGGATGGGTAACCGGCACCGTTGCCGCCAGCCGGGTGCTGGTTACGGATACCTTCGACTTCGGCTGTTCGATGGACTTCGGCGCCGCGCGAGTCCTGGACGTGCAGCTCAATCGCCGCTAGGAAACCGCCGGATCCGCCGCCGGGGAGAGGCAGGAGCGAACGATTCGCCCGAAAGGGGTAGGAGCGTATTTCTCGACGACAAGGGGGGCGTTGTGCCAGCTCCACGCCGTCCAGCCGATCTGGAGCTTGTCGAAGTAGCCGGCAAGCTTCCTGCCCCATCCGAGATCCTTCTCGCCACCGCCCCATTCGCCCGCGAACACAGGCGAACTGGCGGAGAGCCTGCCGAAGGCTCCCGCCCAGTCATCGCCCCTGGGCGGGTAGACGTGGGTGGAGTAGACAAGACCCGGAATATCCAAGGGCATGCCGCGCAGATCATACCCCCAGTCGATGCCGCTGACGAAGATCAGCGACTCCGGATTAACGTCGCGGATCGCGGTGACGAGTTTGCGCGCCCAAGGCTGCCACTCGGCCATGGTCACGCGGTACACATCGCCGGAGTACAGTGTCCCGTCCTCGCGGTTGAGCGGATAAGGGTCGTCCGGGAGCCGGTCGTGCGGCTCATTGAAGATGTCGTATAGCACGGCGGGTTCGCCGCGGTAGCGAGAGGCGAGCAGAGTCCACAACTCGATGGACTCGGCGTTCGGAAGAGGAGCCACGAAGTTGCGGTTTCCGCCATAGACACGCTCCGTATCAAGCCACTGCAAGTCCAAGATCGTGTAGGCGCCGAACCGGGAGGCCCAAATGATCACCTGATCCAACGCCCGGCGGTAAGCGTCAGCGGACCAGCCTCCGCGCCCGCGCAACACCCAGTCCTGGTTGAAAGGAAGTCGGATGACATTCGCCCCCCATCCCGTCACGATGGTTTGAATCTCCGAACGGGAAATCGCGGCTGCGGAAAGAAAGCCCTGCTCGTCCGGCTCGGAGTACTCCAGCCCGGATCGGTTCAGACCACGCAAAAGAACGGCCTCCCCAGTATCAGCCCGGACGATGCGGTTGTCCAGAGTCGTCAGGCGTGGAAGTCCGCCGGAGAGTCCGCCGGAGAGTCCGCCGTCCATCCCTGGATCGTATCAACGACGCAGCAGTTCGCGCGGCTCTGGCGAGACATCCGGCGCCTGGGCGTGAATGGCCCTCTCTCGCGCCTCTTCCCGGTGACGCATGACCTGGTCCAAGATCAGTCCACCGGCGCTCCCGACGATGGCGCCAATGAACACGCCGTTGGCGCCGCGCGCCATCCCGCCGATCGCGGCACCCGCACCCGCCCCGGCTCCGATATACGCCGCCGTGCGGCTCACGGAATGGTGATACCGTCCGTCGGGGCCAAGCACGTGCTGATCCGGACCAAACGTGTTCTTCAGATTCAGCTTCGTCACGAGCTCGTGAAAGGAGGTCGCCGTACGAAGCAGGTCGCCCAGCACCTGGGGCGTCAGCTCCTGCGCCTGCGGGGGATCAGGTGGTGGAGCAGAGGGCTGCGACTGGGCCGCGAAAGCGCTCAGGGAAAGCGCGAGGAAGATACCAACCGTCAGCATTCTTCGCATGTTTGAGACTCCGGTCACCAAGGAGACGCAAGCCGCACCTCGCGCGTTGCATCTATTCGTCGACAGGACAAGGAAAGGTGTAGAGTGTCGTTATGCGTCGGATCGGCACCACCGGGAGGCAGCCCGCCTGCTGACGAGGGTCCTTAGCGTCATGATTTGCGGTCTTGGGTGCCAGGCGATGGCCTCAGGCTCCGAACTGGTTATCCAGTTCACCGCCATTCAGAGAATCCTCGCCACCCAGGTGTTCACCGAGGACGGCAGGAAGTTCATCAAGGGCACTCCAACGGCCAAGTGCAGCTTTGCGTACCTGCAGGATCCGGTGATCGAGGGAGATGGGGGCCTGCTGCAAGTGAAGGCGCGATTCAGCGGCCGGTCGGCGTTGAACGTGTTCGGAAAGTGCGTGGGACTCGGCGACTCGTTTGCGGTCACGATACACGCTATGCCTTACTACCAGGACGGGCTCCTGCGGCTGAAGGACGTTCGAGTCGACAGCAACGGCCGCGACAGCTTCTATATCCGCCGGGTGTGCGCGGGACTGGCGGGCAGCCTGCGCACGCAGTTCTCTTACCGCGTGATGGAAGAGGCCAAGAGGCTGCTGGAGCGGAGACAGGAGGGCGGCGGCTACGCGCAGGAACTGGCGAGGTTTCACGTGCCTGCGGTGCGCGTCACGAGCGAGGCCGTGGTCCTGCTGCTGGACTTCGCGCTCACGGTGAAATAGTAACGGCAGGGCGGGTGCTATATTCGCGGATATGTCACCCAGGAGAATTGCGCTGATCTTGTGCCTGATCGCTCCGGGCCTGTTCGGGGCAAGGGAGCCGATCACGCACGAAGCGGTGTGGCTGATGAAGCGGCTCGGAGCGCCGGCCGTGAGTCCGGACGGCAAATGGGTGGTGTTCCCCGTCTCCGAACCGGCCTATGACGAGAAGGACCAGGTCTCGGACTTGTGGATCGTGCCCGCGGACGGCAGCGCGCGGGCGCGGCGGCTTACTTTCACCAAGAGCGCCGAGAGCGGGGCGGCGTGGAGCCCGGATGGCCGGAGGATCGCGTTTTCGGCAAAGAGGGAGGGCGACGAAGCCAGCCAGATCTACGTTCTGGACGTTGCCGGGGGAGGCGAGGCGATCCGGTTCACCACGCTCTCGACCGGAGCCACGGCGCCGCAGTGGAGTCCCGACGGCAAGTCGTTGCTATTCACCAGCAACGTCTACCCGGGCGCGGCCGACGACGAGGCCAACAAGAAGATCGCGGCCGAGCGAAAGGCGCGAAAGTACACGGCGCGGGTGTACGACGGCTTCCCGATCCGGTATTGGGACAACTGGCTGGAAGACCTGAAGCCGCACCTCTTCCTGCAGGCGGCCGAACCCGGGGCCAAGCCCAGGGACTTGCTGGCAGGGACGAAACTCGCCGCCGAACCTGGATTCGCGGGAACGGAGACCACCTCGGGACAGGAAATCGTCGCAGCCTGGGCGCCGGATGGGCAGTCGGTCGTGTTCGCAGCGACCCGGAATAGGAATGAGGCGGCGCGGGCCTGGACGGTGACACATCTCTACCAGGTCGCCGCGGCGGGCGGAGAGCCCAGGCAACTCACCAGCGGCAGCGCCAGCTACGCCAAGCCGTTGTTCCGGCCGGACGGGAAGGCCCTGTATGCGATCACGTCGCTCAACGACGACAAGATCTATCACCTGGACCGCGTGGCCATGCTCGAGTGGCCTTCGATAAGGCAGCCGAGGGTGATCACCGCGGAGTGGGACCGGTCCGTTGGCAGCATGGCATTCGGGGCGGACAGCCGCACTTTGTACATGACGGCGGAAGAAAGCGGGCACGAGAAGCTGTTCTCGGTCCCGGCTGAAGGCGGCCAGGTGCGCCTCGTGCTGGAGATGAAGCAGGGAGTGTACACGGGCCTGGCGGTAGCGGAGCGATCGCCTTCGCCAGTGGTGGTGGCGAATTATGAGAGCGCGATCGAGCCGCCCGAGATCGTGCGCATTGAACTGGCGGCCAGGGGGCACAAGGCGCTGACCGCCTTTAACACCGACGCAGCGGAGCGGATTGACTGGCAGCCGCCGCGGCACTTCTGGTTCACCAGCTCTCGGGGAAAGCAGATCCACAACCTGATCGTGCTTCCGCCTGCGTTCGATGAGAACAAGAAGTACCCCCTTCTGGTCTTGATGCACGGAGGGCCGGACAACATGTGGCGGGACCAGTTCGTCATTCGCTGGAACTATCACCTGCTGGCGCAGCCGGGCTTCGTGGTGCTGCTCACCAACTACACCGGCTCGACCGGCTTCGGAGAGAAGTTCGCCCAGGAAATCCAGTTCGACCCGCTGCGGGGTCCGGCCGATGAGATCAACGAGGCCGCCGATGAGGCGATCAAGAGGTTCCGCTTCGTCGACGGGAGCCGCCAGGCCGCCGCGGGCGCCAGCTACGGCGGGCACCTGGCCAACTGGATGCAAGCCACCACGACACGCTACAAGTGCCTGGTGGCTCACGCCGGGCTGATCAACCTGGAGTCGCAGTGGGGCACCAGCGATACGATCTACCATCGCGAACTCGGAAGCGGCGGGCCGGTGTGGGAACAAGGGCCGGTGTGGCGGGAGCAAAACCCCATCCGGAAGGCGGCCAGCTTCAAGACCCCGATCCTGGTGACGGTCGGCGAGAAGGACTACCGCGTTCCCATGAACCAGGCGCTGGAGAACTGGAGCGTTCTGCAACGCCTGCAGGTCCCGAGCCGGCTGGTGGTGTTTCCCGACGAGAACCACTGGATCCTGAAGGGGGAGAACAGCCGCTTCTTCTACGGCGAGGTTCTGGGGTGGCTGAAGAAGCACCTGGGAGACTGAGGCAGATCAGAGGCCGCGATAGAAGTCGGATTCAGCCAGAGAGCGGCAGAAGTACTCACCGGTCAAGCTCTCTTTCGGGAGGTCTGCGAGGTACTCGTGAGCCTGCCGCACCTGTTCCGGATCTTCGGCCTTGGCGGCGGCCTCCTCCAGCGTCCGAAAGTAGAAGGGGTAGGATTCCCCAAGGTACTCGACCAGTGAGGGCACCGGATTCACCAGCACCGGGGTGTGACGGACGATGCACTCGATGACGGCGTTGGAGACCGAGGCCGTGTGCAGGTGCAGGAATACCAGGTTTTGCGATAGAAGCTGGTCGTAGGCTTCCTCCGGCTGGCGGGGGAGGATGTCGACGTCCCATTCGGTTGGAGCAAGAAGACCGCGTTCGAGGCGTTCGCCTTGCAGCGCCGCATCAAACCGAGCCACGTCGCGGGGGAGTTCGTGTGGCACGATCATGGTCCGCCGCAAGGTCCGGACGGGCAACTCGGAGATCGAGCAGAGGCGGCGCAGCCACCAACCCACCTGGATGACCCTGCGACAGGGATTGTGCAGGTACATCTCGAAGGTAAACTTGAGCTCGGGGATTTGGGTCGGGTGCTTCAGGCTGAGGATCGGGACAGTCGCAAGCTGATGGACCTGATCGCGGAGCCACTCGGAAAGCACCAGAAGACCCCTGCAGTGGGGCAAGCTGTCGCGCCAGACGGGAAGGCGGGAGATATGCCGAAAGGACTTGCCCGTTTCCAGCCAAGCCGGGATCTCCAAAGGCACGTGAACGAAGCCCACCCATGGCCGGAGATACGGGATTTCTCCAGACGCCTCCGCCTCGGCGCGACGGCGGCAGAAGTTCTGTTCAATCATACTGTCGAGCAAGACACCTTCGCCGTTTGGAGAGAGGAGTGGTTCCAGGGAAGAAAGGGCGTAGCTCCACCCACTGCGATGGTGAGGATAGGAGATTCGTCTCTGAAGGACGAGCTTGCGTGGATAGGGTGCGGCTTTCATGGTGAACGGAACCTCGCCTCTAACTCCAATATCCGAATCCACTGCTCCTCGGACTCACGATAGACACGGGGAAAGACGGAACGGTAGTACCCGGCCGGGCTCGGCGAACCGCTAATCCACCCGGCGACGCGTCGCGGGTCCAGCGGCGGGGGGGCCTCGCCCGCGTCCAGGTACGGAAGCGCGTGCCGGACGACCTCTATGAAGACAGCAGGAGGCCAAGTGTGCCGGTACATGAACCCTGGATTCCGCAAGGTGTGATTGTGCCCGTAGAACAGGCACGCTCTCACAAATTCGGCCGCCGAAGGGGGCTGGATTCCCAACCCGATCAATTCCCGGGGACAGTTCCAGAACAGGAACGGGTTCATGTAGTGGAGACACAGGTCGAACAGCTCCGGCGTGCAGAGGAAGGAGCCCGGCTGGAACGCTTCCCGGGGAAGCGGAGAATTCACCTCCGGCACGACCACGAGCACCCTCTGCCGGTAGCGGGGCGGCATCAGAAGCTCCGCCAGCAGGGGCCGGGAAATCGGGCGCAGGGGAGGCAGAAGGCTATCGTGGAGACGCTTTGCCAGGCGAAAGACGACGGACGGGGTACTCGTTGGGTCCCGGAGGAGAGTATCGAGTAGCGGAGCGTCTTCGGATTCGGCCCAGCGGGCGGCGATCTCCGGCCGGGTCAGGCACGGCTGCCGGAGGCGGCCCGTGGCCGTGGCAAAGGCGCACCAGATTTCCAGGGCGGTCTTACGAAGATTGCGCCGGTTTCGCTCGCGGACCGCGGTCGAAAAAAAGCCCTCCGTCCAGACGCAGAGGCGGCGGATGGCGTCCTCCCTCCGAACGGCCACGTCGGGGAACGAGACCGGCGTGCCGCACAGCAACATGGCGCTGCGGCGCTCTTGCGAGGAGCGATACGTGTCCAGTTCGAGCCAGCGCCGGATCCCTGCCGGATCGTGCACCTCCACGTGGCTCAGGGCGGGGTTGAAGCGCCGCAGCCAGTAAAGTCTCTCGTACAAGGAAGCCAGCTCGGACCGGTCGGCGGCGTCTCCCCGCGGCTGGCGGACGATCATCAGTAGGTCGATGTCGCTGCGACCGAACGAGATCTCCCCGGTGGCCACGCTACGGTGCGCGTAGATGCTCTCGACCACGGGAGGAACATGGAGAAACCGGGCGCTCAGAGTGGCAGCAGCACGATAGAAGCCGGACACGAATACTTCAGAGACGGGGATCAGCCGAGAACCCCCCGGGAGAATTCGACGACGGCGGCGGCGTTGGCCTCCGGATCGCGGCCGAGGTGAAGGCGGCAAACGCGGCTCCGCCGCAACAGGCGGGCAAAGGTGGCCAAGCGGGACCAGCCGAGCTTCGTCTTGGTCAGAATCTCCCAAGGGCTGCTCTCGAGAATGAACTCCAGTCCGTGGAACAGGCCCATGCCGATGACCCCGTTCGCCACCATGGCGCGGAGCCCGGCGCGCATCCCAGCCGGCTCGATGCGGCACTCCTTGGAGAGGGTTCTTCCACCGAGAAAAACGATGCCCGGCTCGGCCGAAGCAGAGACCCGGTCGGCGAAGTAATCGAAGTTCACCAGGAACTTCGGGCCGAACTCCATCCGGTTCACAAAGCGGCGGTGCTGCTCGGGGACCTCGCCTTCCGAGCCGGCCAGAAGTCCGAGGTGCAGCGGAAAGGCGTGGACCTTACCTGAGGAGTCCACAAACGGCGAGTCGTCCGAGAGCATCTTGAGTTCGGGGTAGCGAAGCAGGTGCGCTCCCAAGGTGCTCTTGCCACCGCCCATCGGAAGAAGAACCAGAAGGGCCCGGCCATTCAGGCTCATGGCCAGGGCGTGGAGGCGATGCAGACCTCTCCGGTCCAGCTCCTGGCCGATCTGTGACAACAGAAAGAGGTAGGTGGCCTCGTAGAGGAGGTGAACGTCGCGGCTGACGATGCGAAAGGAGCGCCTGCGGGGCGCATGCAATCCCAACCCTCTGCCGTGGTAGTCCACATAGGACAGGCTGCCGCTGTGGTAGACCGTGTTGCGGGGGGTGTAGACAGAGGCGTCGCAGACCGGCAGACTGTCGTAGTCGGGTTCCTCGTCAAGGATCTCGATGGCGGCTTCGCCCCCCGCCGGCTCGGAGCGGAAGAAGGCGAAGTCGCTGTTTACACTCTCGATCGCCGGGGCGCTGTTGCCGCTGACCGAAAACCGGAAGCCATAGACGTCAAATGTGCGAGATTGCGGAGGCCCATGCATCAGCCAACTGTCCAGCATATCAGGACGATGGACTGAGTTGTCACGCGGGCAGCCTCGCCTCCGCTATACTCGACTGGAGTTCTTGGCGCATAAGGAGGACTGAAATGGAAGAGCGGCCATCCAGCACATCCTGGACAACCACACACACGAGCACCGGGCGGCGCTGTTCCGGCGCGCTGTGGTGTCGTTAGCCTACTGAGGCGAGCCCGGGGGGAGAATGGCGGCGGCGAACATCCGCGTTGCACACGTTCTGGGGTCGCTCATCCACGGCGGTGTGCAGACCACAGTCCTTCGCCTGGTGCGGGGGCTGGCCCGGCAGTCTTTTGCCCAGGTGGTTCTGTATGAGTTCAGCAACGAGGGGGACATGCGCCGCGAATTCGCGGAGGCGGCCAGGGTGAAGCACTGCCCCTACCGCAGAGGGCACCGCATGGAGTTCGTGCGAAGGCTTGCCAGGGCGTTGCGGGAGGAATCCGCGGACGTCGTGCTGTGCCACTCGTTCGGGAATCAGGCTCTGGTGGGGCTGGCCGCGAGACTGGCTGGGGCGCCAAGGACCTACGCCATGGTGACGATGGAACCCGTATCCCTCAGACGGCCCTGGTGGTGGATGTATGCGCTGGTCCACGGAGCCCGGCCGTTCTGCGACGCGGAGGTCGCCGTTTCGGAGAGCGTGCGGAGGTCACTGGTGAACCAGATGCACGTGCCTCCCCGGCGAGTGATCGTGATCCCGAATGGCTGCGATGTGACGGAGGTGGAGCGCAGGGCCGCCGAGGCCAGAAGTCAAGCGGCAGGCCGCAGAGACTGGAGGATCCTGATGGTGAGCCGTATGAGCGAGCCGAAGGACCACACTACGCTGCTGGAGGCGGTGGCGCTGCTGCGGGCAGGAGGTCGCCCGGCCGAGTTGTTTCTCGCCGGGGATGGAGAGCGCCGCAAGGAGCACGAGGCCGCTGCGCGGCGGCTGGGGATCTCCGATCACGTGCGTTTCCTGGGCACCCGGCCGGACGTGCCGGAGTTGCTCGGCGCATGCGACGTGTCGGTCCTTTCCACCGAGAGCGAGGGACTGCCGGTCACCTTGCTGGAGAGCATGGCGGCGGGCATCCCGGTGGTGGCGACCGACATTCCCCCTTGCCGGGAGGTTCTGGACGGCGGCAAGTGCGGGGTCCTGTTCCCCCGACGCGACCCGGCGGCCCTGGCGAGGGCGCTGGAGACGGTCCTCGGGGATGCGGCGTATCGAGAGCAAATCACCCGCGCCGCCCTGCTGCGAGTGCGGGAGAACTATGATCTTCCGCTAATGGCCGAACGTTACGGCCGCCTGCTTCGAGGGAGTTGACCGGCGCCGGATCGGCCTTTCACGACCGGGCCGAGGCGGCGAGCTTGGACTCAAAAGGGGAGATGCTGCCGCAGGGGGAGGAAGAACGACTGCACGAAATCGACAGCCGCGCGGTCGGCGGCCTGTTCGTCGCCACGCACCACCGGCGAGACCACACGCACCAAGGCGGTGTCGGAGCGATGGTAGCGGATGGAGTCGACGACGAGGTAGAACTTGGCCTCGTACTCACTGGCAATGATGCGCGTTGGCGTCTGATACCAATAGAGAACGATGCTCTTCTCATCTCCGCGAGAGACGACATAACGGTTGACTCGGATCGGCTCGGGCACGCCGGGAACCGTGACGGCGACCGTTTCCGAGGCGGAGGGCACCCAGCCGGCGCCGGGGAGGCAGTTCTTTGGGGAATGAGGCGCCTGGCCGGTCCGCTGGGTCCTGAAATAGGCCACGAACAAGGAAGCAGGAAGATCGGTGGAATCCTGCCTGTAAACGCGCGTCAGGGTGTCGTCCGCGCGCAACACGGCCTGCACTTCCTGCTCGACCACCCCTTCGGAAGCCATGCTCCAGCCCGCGAATTTGGCCGGCAACTCCTTGAGCGGACGCAAGGGCGGCACGGCCTCGGTGCGCCCAAAAGCGAAGACCACGGCCGCCTGCACGGCCAGCGCCAGAGTGAGAATCAGGGCGTGGCGGCTTCTGAGGAAACCGGCCGCGGTCTCAGGGTTTGGCATGCAGCCTCCGGTAGAAGAGACTCACGATCTGATGGAAGGCAACCAGTATGGCCAGGGCGATCATGAAGATCACCCAGCCGGAGGCATAGTGAAAGACGCCCCGCGCCAACTCGGCGTCGTACTCGCTGACCAATCCGGTTAGTGTCACGCGGCTGGCGTTCGCAATGATGGCGATGGGCAGCGTGGCAACCAGCAGCACGGCCCGCATCCAGACTTTCTTGTCGAAGAAGTAAGCGTACACCAAGGACAGAAACGAGAGAGACAGGAGCGAGCGTATCCCGCTGCAAGCCTCCACCACGTTCAGGCGCTGGCTGGCCAGCTCCAGGATGTTGCCTTCGCGCAGCACCGGAATTCCAAGCACGCTCAACGCCCAGTCGGCTACCTGGCTGGCGAACAACTGCATGGGGAAAGTGATCTGGCTGTAAAGAATCGCCGGGATCGGCACCATGAAGAGCAGGAGGAACAGGGGATAAGCGATCCTGCGCAGGATGCGGAATCCCGCCAAGGTCAGCACCACACCGATCAGCGAGATCAGAAAGGCCGTGCGGGCCAGGAAGAGCTCGGCGCCCAAGGTGGCGACGAGCAACTGTAAGGCCCCCCAGGCGACCAGGAGCAGGCCCCACCAGGTGGGAGAGGGGCGCTCGGACAGCAGCTCCTCCCTCTTCTGCCAGATGATGTAGCCGGCCACGATGGGGACGAAGAAGCCGTGACCCATGTCCTCGTCATCGATCCACTGGCGCACCAGGCGGAGAAGCACAGGAGCGTAACACAACAACAGGAACGCACCAAACCATGCCACGGCCGCCCACGGAATCTTGGCGGAAGGGGGCTCGGCGGCACGGTCCGGGAGGCTCGCGTCGGATGAAGAGGCCATGCGCAAAAACCCAGTAGAACACAGGCGTACACGGCGTCACAAGCCAAGATCACCATGTTGACAGGTATGAAATCTTTATGATATCATTCTGATTTCAGTGGAGGCATAGACATGTATCAAGAGAAGGTTGCGCGAGGGAGTTCAGGATGGCTGATGCTGTTCGCCCTGCTTGCCATCGAGTGCCTGGCGGTCTGGCAGATCATCGAGGGGGCGTTGGCCGAGGCAATTTGGGCATTGGTGGCATGGATGGTCGTGCTGGCCATCGCCGGCTTCTGCTTCGCAGGTCTCACGGTGGTGAATCCCAACGAGGCCAGGGTCATCCTGCTGTTCGGCAAGTACAAAGGGAGCCTTAAGGAAGCGGGGTTCCAGTGGGTGAATCCGCTGACCACCCGCCGCCGGGTCTCGCTGCGGATACGGAACTTCGAGAGCTCCAAGCTTAAGGTGAACGACCACGACGGCAATCCGATCGAGATCGCCGCGGTGGTGGTCTGGCGGGTGGTCGACTCGGCGGAAGCCATCTTCAACGTGGACGACTACGAGCAGTTCGTACACGTGCAGAGCGAAGCGGCGCTGCGCAACCTGGCGACCTCGTACGCCTACGACGCGCACGAGCAGGGGCAGCTCTCCCTGCGCCTCTCCGCCGGCGAGATCAGCGAACAGTTGAAGCGCGAGGTACAGGAGCGGCTGGCCAAGGCCGGCATTGAAGTAACCGAAGCGCGCATCAGCCACCTGGCGTACGCGCCGGAGATCGCCAGCGCGATGCTTCGAAGGCAACAGGCGAGCGCCATCATCGCGGCCCGGCAGAAGATCGTTGAAGGCGCGGTGGGCATGGTGGAAATGGCCTTGGGTTCGCTGAGCGCCAAGCACGTGGTGGAATTGGACGAAGAGCGTAAGGCGGCAATGGTAAGCAACCTGCTCGTGGTGCTGTGTAGCGAGCACAACGCGCAGCCGGTGGTCAATACGGGGACGCTCTACCAATAGAAGACTGTGGCGCAACGGAAACCATTCCTACTCCGGCTCGACCCGGCGACGCACCAGGCGCTGGAGCGCTGGGCGAGCGCCGAGTTGCGCAGCCTGAACGCGCAGATTGAGTTTCTGCTGCGGGACGCGCTGCGGCGGGCGGGCCGGCTGCCGGAGCCCGAGGCGCCATCCGGAGATACGAATACGACAATGGAGGCTTCATGACCGAGACGGACAACTTGCGCCAGTTGTGGGAGGGATGGCGGCCCCCGCCGGAACTGGAGCGCAGCCGGCCCCGCCCGGTGCGGCTTTCGGCCAGAGGGAAGGGCATGCTCTTCCTGATTCTGGCGCTGATGGTCGCAGCGGTCGTGGGAGGTGTATCCCTGTACCGCAAGTCGGCGGGAGAGAGTCAGCGCGACCGTCTGCTGGCCCTGGCCGGATCGGAGGGTGAGGCCCGGATCACGCGGCTGTGGCGCAGCTCGGGAAAGAACTCACGCTGCTATGTGAGCTACCAGTTTCAGGCTGGGGGGGCGGTAGCCAGCACCTCCACCGCTGTTGGCTGCGGCGCCTGGAAGGGTCTCTCCGAGGGACAGCGTCTGAAGGTCCGCTACATTGCGGAGAACCCGGCGATCAACCGGCTGGAGGGGATCGCAGGCACTGAGCAGGCTCCGGTCTGGCTCGCGCCCATGGTCGCCGCGGTGCTGGTAGGGGTGGCCCTGTTGGTGGCGCGGAGAGTGGCGCTGGAGAGACGTCTGCTGGAGGATGGCCAGCCGGCTCCGGGGGTGGTCACCAAGCTGGGCCTTCGCACCGACAAAGGACGCAAGGTTCATTACGAGTTCACCACATACTCCGGCACGAAGATCAAAGGCAGCTACGGCCCGGTGCGGGGGAAGGACGTGTTACCGGTTGGTTCGCCTGTGGTGGTCCTATACGAACGGGACAACCCGAAAGTCAACACTCGATACCCGCCGATACTGGTAAAGCTGGACTACTGAAATCGGCGAGGGACGCGGGCGATGTTCAGCTCCGAGGAAGCTCTTCGCGAGGCACCTGGAACAAGCGCCGGCTCTCATGCACCCGGCCCAACCGGCGCAGCGCCCTGCCGGCCAGCGGCAGAGGATCCTTCAGCAGATAGGTCACGGCCGAGCCCAGACCGCGCATGTCCCTGAGCGCGCGTCGCAATTCGCCCACCCCGGTGCGCCGGAGACCGGATGCCACGGTTCTGAAGAACAGAGCGGGATTCACATATCTAGCCCCTGTCCTGTAGGCGGGGTAAACACGGGTGCAGCCGGTCTCATCCCCGAGGGCCAGACCCGCAGCCAGAAGAGGCAGATCCAGACCGCACTGGACCGCGAACCGCAGGTAGCCGGGGAATCGCGGGTTGATCTCAACGACCTTGTGCCTGCCGTCGCGCGCATCGAACTTCAGCTCCACTTCGGCCGAGCCGCGCCAACGCCATTTCTCAAAGAACGGCAGGACCAGCCGCACCAGGCACTCCTCATCCGTGCTGCGACTGACGGCCGTCAGGCCGCCGGTGGCAGGCCACTGCCGGATCTTGCGCGTGGTGAAGGCGGCCGCCAGCCGGCTCTCCCGCGAGAAAAGCAACACCACGGTTTTCATCGCCTCGGCTCCACCGGGTATGTACTCTTCGATCAGCGTCCGGCCGAACTGCGCGTCGCATTGCGCGACGGCCCCTCGCAGGGACGCCCTGTCCCGCACGAAGCGTATCCCTGATGCGGCTCCGATGTCGGAATCCGGCTTCACCACCACCGTCGCGCCGCGATCCTCCGCCAGAAGGCTGCCCGCCTGCTCGAAGGAGTAGTCTTGCGGGCAAGCGATTCCGAGGCTGCGGCATTCGGCGATGCAGACCGACTTGATGTAGGCAGCCATAAACCCGTCCAGGCTTGGAACGTTCACGGCCGTGCCCCCGGGCAGCCTACCCCGGTGCTTGGCAGCGAAGTAGACGTATCTTGTGCCGATGGGGAGGTAGACGTCCGGACGCAGGCGGTCCAGCAGGTCGAGAGAACCTTCTTCGAACTCAGATTGTTTCCAACCGGGGACGGCGTGATCGGAGGTGGAGTACCGCGACCGCAGGCCGAGCGGCAGACACGGGAAGTCCACCGTCATGACCCGGTAGCCGGCGGCAGCCAGGGACCTGGCCGCGACCAGGCCCGCCCCTGTGGTGGTGTTGGTGATCAAGACCGTCTTAGAATGCATAGTCCGAGGGAAGCCGCGGCTCTCGCGGGATGGCGGCAGACAACGCTCCAACCTTCCGGGAGCGGTAGGAGAAGAGCAGCCTGAGGACGGCCGTCCGGCTCCGGCCCAAGTCACGGTAATAGAGCTTGCCGTCAAGAGCCTTGCAGCCGCGGCTCGCCTTCATCGCGTAGAGCAGCTTGCCGAAGTAGACTCTGCGATGGCCCGCGGCAATGCTGTCCCGGATGGGCCGGTTGTAGCCAAGGTTGAAATACACGGCGCCGGGCCGGGCGCGCGCCTTGTCAATGCCTATTATCGGCAAGTAGAGGGACTCGTCGTCCTTCACGCCGACCAGCACGCCGACGGGCTCGCCATCGATGCTGGCCACATAGATCAGTGCCCTTGCGCCGAGACGAGACTTGAGACGCTCGAGGAAGCGCGGATCAAAGGGGAACGGCCTCCGGTTGAGACGCCGGTAGTGCGAGTCCAGGAGCCGGTGCAGACGATCCCCGTAACGGGTGGGGTCTTCGATCTGTTCGATCACCACACCATTCCTGTTTCCATGATTGACCTCCCTGCTGAGGTTCTTGGCCGTGGCGGGGTGCGTTGCCCTCAGGTGCCGGCGGAATTCCTCGAACGTCTTCCAGGCGATGTCCAGATAGGCTGTGGGCATCTCCCTGGTGTGGATGTAACCCCGCGCCCCAAGCACTCCCCGTAACGGCGAGCCATTGCAGGGAACCTCACGGAAGCAGAGCGTCCAACGGTTCTCTTTGGCTGTCTCTTCCAGGGCCTGAACAACAGCATTCATCAGTGGCCCGCGCTCACAGGAAGGAGTTCCGCCGTCCACCAGGACAGGCCCGGCGACGCCAATGCGAGTTCCGCAAACCAGCGCAGGCAGGGTGCTGAGCCCCAACCGCCTCGCAAGCGCCGTGAACCGGCCGAAGAGTGCATGGTCCAGGTCGATCACGTCGCCGGACAGCTCGTGAACACGGCCCACGGCGGCAGCCACGAGGCCGGCGGGACCGCGCGCCACCACGTATTGGCAGCGCGTCTCGGGAACCGCGCAGTCTTCGAGCGTCCTTAGCCAGGCATGGCTGGTGGCGACACTGCTCCCCGCCAGCCTGTCCCATTCCGACGCGTCTATCTCGGTGATACTCCGGGCCCGCTCGATTGAGACGCGGACCGAGCCCACATCGCCCCCCTATGCGTTTGATTCTACATCGTCTTGCGGGGGCGCCGTCCGCTGGGGACGCAATCGGGACAACGGGACCTTGTTCCCCGCGAAGCGGCTTGTATCTGTTCGTCTTCTCTCCTCGGATTGGCCATATCGGCAAAGGCCGCAGTTCCGCTAGAATGAAGGGCAGGACGCGTAGCCCGCATGCGGTTTCTGGCCATCCTGCTGATGACGGCGCCTTTGTACGCGCAGACCGGCCTGTTTCCGCTCGCTGAAGTCCGTCCCGGCATGCAGGCGACGGGCCGAACTGTCTTCTCCGGCAGCCGGATTGAAGAGTTCCAGGCCGAGATCCTGGGCGTGCTGGAGAACGCCGGTCCCAGGCAATCACTCATTCTCGCCAGGCTCTCCGGCGGACCGCTCGCTTCAACGGGGGTGCTTCAGGGCATGAGCGGCAGCCCGGTCTATATTGACGGGCGGCTGGTGGGGGCGGTAGCGATGACGTTCGCTTACTCCAAGGAGCCGATTGCCGCGCTGCGGCCCATCGAGGACATGCTCAGTGCCGGCGCCCGGGAGCCGGAACGGCGAGTGCGCGCGCGGGCATCGCTCGCCGACACCGACCTGACGCTGGCGCTGGAGCCTGCCTCCTCTGTGCTGGCGGGCGGGATGCGGCTGGTGGACGTCGCCACACCAGTCAGTTTCGGCGGCTTCACAAGGAACTCGCTGGAACAGTTCGGACCCAGACTCCGGGCGCTGGGGCTGGAGCCGCAACAGGGCATCGCCGGGGGCGGCAGGCTGAAGCCGGGCCTCGGCGACCCGAAGACGCTCGAGCCGGGCTCCATGATCAGCGTGCAGCTTCTCACGGGCGACATGAGCGTCTCGGCCGACGGCACGGTGACCTACATCGACGGCACCCGCGTATACGCCTTCGGCCACCGGCTGCTGGCGCTGGGCAGCACGGACATTCCTTTTGCCCGCTCCGACGTGATCACGCTGGTCCCCAATCTTTCCAGCTCCTTCAAGATCTCGGTGCCCCGGGAATGGATGGGAACCATCCGCGCGGATCACAGCACGGGAGTGTCGGGAGAGGTCGGGCGCAAGGCGGCCATGATTCCATTCACGATCGCCGTCACCTCGCATTCCGGGACCCAGGCCGAGGCCAGGCGGCAGGTGTACACGATGGAAATGGTCAACGACGGAGTGTTGAGTCCGCTACTGGTGCAGATGGCGCTCGCCTCCACAATCGAGGCGACCGAGCGGGCCGTGGGAAACTCGACTCTTGCCGTCCGCGGCGAGATACGGTTTGAGGAGAACGCGACGCCGATACGGCTCAACAACACCTACGCCGGCGAGGCGGGGCTTCCGCAGATGGCCTCACTGGCGGCCGCGACGCCGCTGGCCTACGCGCTGCAAAGCGGATTCGACGGGCTGCGCCGCCTCAGGGGGATCGACATCGAGGTGGACTCGTATCCCGAGCGGCGCCAGGCGCAGATCGACCAGGTATGGACGAGCGGACGCGAAGTGCATCCGGGCGGCACGGTGGAATTGCACGTGGTGCTGACCGGGCCGAGTGGGGCGGAGATGAGCCGCAAGGTTTCCTACAGGGTGCCCATCGGCGCGGCGACGGGCCCGTTGTACTTCACGGTGGCAGACGGGAGCACGGCCAACATGGCCGAGTACCGGCAGCTTCTGGTGTCGCCTCCGCGGTCGCCCTCGCAACTGGTTGCGTTTCTAAATTCGTTGCGGAGCAACACCAGCGCCCACGTGCGGGTGTGGCGCGCGCAGCCCGACTTCGACGTGCAGGGCGAGAGATTCCCCTCTCCGCCGCCGTCTGTGGAGCAGATCCTGGCCCGTTCCCAGGCCGGCGTCGGCGCCACGATGCTTTCGCGAGACGCCAAGGTGGGAGAGATCGAGATCGAATCCGGGGGGATGGTGGTGTCGGGCTCGAAGACGGTGCAAGTGGAAATCAAGGAATGAGACGCTGGCTTGGCTTGCTGTCGATGTGGATGCTTGCGCCGGGGGCGTTTCCGGCGGGCACGGTCGCCTGGGAACTGAACAACTACGGCGACTTCATCCGGGGGCGCTTCACGGGGATCTCTCTGAGCCGCGACGGCCGGCTCCGTCTGGCGCCCAGGACCGAGACCCTGTTCGCCTCCGACCAGCCGGTGATCTGGAGCCTCGTGCAAGGCGCGGACGGGACGCTTTACGCCGGCACGGGGCACCGCGGACGGGTCTTCCGGATCGACAAAGCCGGCAAGAGCACGGTTCTGTGGACCTCGGACCAGCCGGAGGTGTTTGCCCTGGCGCTGGACGCCAAAGGGGTGCTCTACGCGGCCACCTCGCCCAACGGCAAGGTGTACCGCATCCAGGACGGAAAGGCGGAGGAGTTCTTCTCGCCCAAGTCCACCTACATCTGGTCTCTCGCCTTCGGCAAGGACGGGGCGTTGTACGTGGGGACGGGCGATCAGGGCACGATCTTCAGGGTGGACTGGACGGGAAAAGGCGAGGTGTACTACGAAACGGGTCAGGCTCATGTGACCTGCCTGGCCGTCGACGCCAAGGGCCGGCTGCTGGCGGGTAGCGAGCCTAACGGAATTCTGTACCGCATCGAGGGGAGGGGGCGCGCTTTCGTGCTTTACGACGCCAGCCTGCCCGAGGTCAGGGCAATCAGCACGACCGCCGACGGGACCATCTACGCCGCAGCGCAGGGCGGGGCGAGCATGCGCCGCGCACTGTCACCGGCGCCGAGCTTTCCGGCGACTCCGGCCGCAGGCGGGGTGACGGCCACGTCGACTTCGGTAACCGTGACCGAGGACATGACGCAAGGAGGCATTGAACTGAAGCCAAGGGCGGAACCCGCCAAGCCTGCGGCCGCCGCCACCCCGCAGGTCACGGCACAGTTCGCTCCGGTCTCGGATTTTCCCGGCGTGGAAAAGTCGGCGTTGTACAAGATACTGCCCGACAACACGGTGGAGACGCTGTGGAGTTCGAAGGACGAGAACGTTTATGACCTGGTCCAGTCGGGGGATCACATTGTTTTCTCGACCGATGCTCTGGGCAGGGTGCACCGGCTGGGCCCCGATGGCAAAGTCACGTTGCTGGTGCAAACCAACGAGGGCGAGGTGACGCGGCTCGTTCCGAGCCCCGCCGGCCTGCTGGCCGCGACGGGCGATCTGGGCAAGATTTTCCTTCTCCAGCAGGACACGGGGACGAGCGGGACCTTCGAGTCGCCCGTGCACGACGCCGGGACGGTGGCGCGATGGGGCCGCCTGAGCTGGCTGGCCGAGACCTGCCCCGGCTGCGGCCTGGTGTTCCGCACGCGCACGGGGAACTCGCTGCGGCCCGATCCGACCTGGAGCGAGTGGAGCGGACCGCTGAAGGATCCGGCCGGGAGCCAGATCGCCAGTCCGAACGCCCGCTACGTGCAGTGGCAGGCGGAGTTCACCGGCTCGTCGGGCGCATCACCCATATTGGACAGCGTTACGCTGGCGTATCTCCCGCAAAATACCGCGCCTTCGGTCAGAAACATCACCGTCTCCACAGTGTCGGGGACGACGGCCCCCAAGCCCCCGGCGACTCAGGCTGTTACCAGCTCCTACAGCATCACCGTCACGGCGGACGGTTCCGATACTGGGCCGGCGACTTCGGCCGGCACGCCCACGCAGCCGCTGGCGCGCAGCGCGGTGCGCCAGCTACAGATCTCCTGGCTTGCCGACGACCCCAACAATGACCGGCTGACCTTCTCGGTCCATTTCCGCGGGGAGGGCGAGAGAGAGTGGAAGCTCATCAAGGCGAACTTGTCCGACTTCTCTCTCACCCTGGACGGCGACATCCTGGCCGACGGCAAGTACTTCTTCCGGGTCACCGCGTCCGACCTGCCGAGCAATCCCGGCTCAACGGCCAAGGAGGCGGAACTAATCAGCCCGCCCGTGCTGGTCGACAATACCCCGCCCCTGGTCACGGCGGGCGCACCAAGACAGGCAGGCAACGGCGTGGAGATCGAATTCGAGGCGGCCGACGCGGCCAGCCCTCTGCGGCGGGCAGAGTATTCGGTGGACGCAGGGGTCTGGACCCCCGCCGAGGCCGGCGACGGCATCTTTGATTCGCTCAAAGAACGCGTGGTGGTGCGGCTGGACAAGCTCATTCCCGGGGAACACCTGGTGGTTCTTCGAGTGTACGATTCGGCGGAGAACGCCGGCCTTGCCAAAGTCGTCCTGAGGTAGATGCCGCCGCCCATGCCCGCCGGATCGGCACGCGCAGCGCGCAGAAATCAGGACTTCCTCCGGGAGTTCGAGAGGAAAGGCTGGTACCACAGCTTCGAACTGCCGGACGGCGAGCGGATCGACGGCTTCATAAGCCTGGACACGCTGCGGGAAAGATACCGGCGTTTCCCCATCCCCGAGGACCTGACAGGCCGGCGCGTGTTGGACATCGGGGCCTGGGACGGCTGGTTCAGCTTCGAAGCCGAGAGGCGGGGGGCCGCGGTCACGGCGATCGACTGCGTCGAGTATGCCACCTTCCGCCGGCTGCATCAGAAGCTGGCTTCGAAGGTGGACTACCGTATCGTGGACCTGTTCGACCTGGCCGGCGCAGGGCTTGGAACCTTCGATTACGTCTTCTTCCTGGGAGTGCTCTATCACCTGAAACATCCTCTGCTGGGGCTGGAAACGGTGTGCGCACTCACCCGTGAGATCGCCCTGGTGGACTCCTTCGTCACCGACGGCGATACGTGGCAAGAGCACCCGGACGAGCTGCCCGCAATGGAGTTTTACGAGACGGACGAGCTTGCGGGCAGGCTCGACAACTGGTACGGGCCGAGCGTTTCATGCCTGCTGGCTCTGTGCCGCGCCGCCGGGTTCGCGCGGGTCGAACTGTTGCATGCCCAGGGACACCTCGCGTCGGTGGCCTGCTACCGGCGGTGGGAACCGGTTCCGGCCGGGGGACTCCGGCCGGCTCCTCGCCTGGCCAGCGCGGTGAACCACGCGGACTTCGGGATCAACTTCACGGCGCGGCGCGATCAGTACGTGACTTGCTGGTTCTCGTGTGAGCGGGAGACTCTGCAACGGGAGGATCTGCGCCTGGAGGTGGGCGGATTCGGCGCACCGGCGCTGTACGTGAAGCGGGAGGACGGCTCGAGCTGGGCCGCGAATTTCCGCCTGCCGCCGGGACTGGAGCCGGGCTGGAAGGAGGCGCGGCTGCGGCTGGCGGATACGCCGTTCGGAGACTCGCTCCGGATCGCTGTGGATGTCCCACTCAACGCCGGGTTGCTGGGCATCCGCGAGGTGTGTGACGGCGTCACTTGGGATCGGGACACACTCAGAGGAAAGGTCCTGAGCCTGTGGGTCGCCGGCCTCGGCGAGAACGCCGACCGGAGCAACGTGCGGATTTGGCTGGGCGAGGTCCGGCTCAGGGTGGACTACGTCAGCGAGCCCGACGGAGACGGCTTCCGGCAGCTCAATGCGGCGGCGCCGGAAGGATTCGAACCGGGCGCGTATTCACTGAGGGTGGAATTCGGCGCGGCCGCCGTCACGCATGCGTCACCGGTGCGGGTGACCGGCGTGCGCTAACATAGCAGGTTCGTCCCTACATGCCTCTCTATCAAGTGGTTGTTCTCGCGGTGGTCCAGGGAATCACGGAATTCCTGCCGATCAGCAGCTCGGCGCACCTGGCGCTTGCGCCCTGGCTGTTGAAGTGGCCCGACCAGACGCTGGTCTTTGACATCGCGCTGCATTTCGGAACGCTGGCCGCGGTACTGCTGTATTTTTGGCGCGATTGGGTGCAGATCGCCGCCCAGGGCTTCGGCCTGAAGTGGGGCGGCGACGAAGAGCTCCGGCGGAATCCAAGACTGCTCTGGCTGATGGCGGCGGCGACCGTGCCGGTGGGCATCGCCGGGCTGACGCTGGAGAGCTACGCCGAGAACGTCTGGCGCCACAACCGGCTGTTGATCGGAGGAATGCTGATCGGCATCGGGCTGCTGATGCTCGTGGCCGAGAAGGTCGGCAAGCGGTCGAGAGGAATCGCGCAGATTACGTTTCTTGACGCCATGTGCGTGGGAGTGGCCCAGGCCGTCTCCGTCATCCCGGGCACCTCGCGGAGCGGAATCACGATCACGGCCGGGATGTTTCGCAATCTGGACCGCGCGGCGGCGGCGCGGTTCTCCTTCCTGATCGCGACACCGGCGATCGGGGCGGCGGCAGCCAAGGCGTTCTGGGACTTGTGGGAACGTGGCGGGGTCCCTGCGGGAATGCGGTTCCCCTTCGCCCTGGGGATCGTGCTGAGCGCCCTGGCCGGCTGCGCCGTCATCGCCGCCCTGCTCCGGTATCTGCGGAGCCACACCTTGAAGTTCTTTGTGTACTATCGGATTGTTTTTGGCATAATAGTGATAGCTCTGGCCACGATCCTCCGCTACTAAGCGGAATGGGTTTTTTATCGCCTACCTCTCGCCCGCGGCTCAATGAAGCAACCGGTGTGGTTCTGCTGGCCGTGGCGCTGCTGATGTGGTTGTGCCTGCTCTCCTACCAATCGCAGGATGCGAGCTGGAATACCGCCGCGGCGCAGACGGCCGCCCGGAACATGGTCGGCCCCGTGGGGGCCCGTGTAGCCGATATCGGCTTGCAGGTCTTCGGGCTCTCCGCGTTCGCGTTCCCGATGCTGCTGATGCTGGTGGCCTGGAAGTGGGTGCGCTCGGAACCGGTGGAAGCCCCTTGGGTGAGGGTGCTGGGGGGCGTGCTGTTCATCGTCAGCACGGCCACGCTGGCCTCGCTGGTGCCTGGCTGGCGGCTGTTCGGCGACGCGATCCCGGCCGGCGGCCTGGCGGGCGCCCTCTTGGCCGGATTCCTGCTGGGCCTCCTGAATCCGGCTGGAACGACGATCGTGGCGGCGACCTGTGCGATCGTCTCGCTCTACCTTGTCTCCACCTTCAGCATCTACAACCTGAAACACTGGTTCAGCGGACCGGCGCGGGCCGTCGCTTCCATCCGTGAGCAGTGGGGCCTGTGGCGCGAGCGTAGTCATCAGAAAAAGAAGGACACCGCACCGCGCAAACCGAAGCTTGTGCGCGTAGCGGGACAGCCGGTCGCAGCGGCGGAAGAGCCGGCTTCCGAGGCGGCAGCGCCGCCTTGGGAGCCACCGCCTCCAGAGCCAGAACCGGAGATTCCGATCCAGACCCTGGAGGATCGGCCGCCGGCGATGCCGGTGGCGCCTGAGCCGGGGGAGGACGCCGCGGCCGCATCCGAAGAGGCGGCGCGCCCCGCCCGCATCGAGCGGAAACATCCCAACTACCAGTTGCCCACAACCGAGCTGCTCAACGAGCCGGCGGGCCGCAGCCCGTACGACGAGCAGGAGCTGAAGGAGATCGCCGGGCGGGTGAAGTCGAAGTTCGAGGAGTTCAACGTGCTCGGCTCGGTGGTGCAGATCAACCCCGGCCCCGTTGTGACAACCTTCGAATTCAAGCCGGAGGCCGGGATCAAATATAGCCGCATCACCACGCTGAGCGAGGACCTGTGTCTCGGCTTGCAGGCCGAGTCCATCCTGATCGAGCGCATCCCGGGCAAGCCCACGGTGGGAATCGAGGTGCCAAACAGCCGGCGGGAAGTAATCGGGCTGCGCCAGATCATGGAGTCGGACGATTTCCAGAACACCACGGCGAAGTTGCCGATTCCGCTCGGCAAGGACATCAGCGGGCGTATCAAGATCGCGGCGCTGGAGTCGATGCCGCACCTGTTGATCGCCGGGTCCACGGGATCGGGCAAGAGCGTGCTGCTCAATTCGATGATCATGGCGATTCTGTTCCGTTCGACGCCGGAGCAGGTGCGCATGATCCTGGTCGATCCCAAGCGCCTGGAATTGGGGCTCTACGAGGGGATTCCGCACCTGCTGACGCCGGTCATCACCGACCCCAAGAAAGCCACCAACGCGCTGCGCAACGCGGTGCTGGAGATGGACCGCCGCCTGCGGCTGCTCGCGTCTCAGGGCGTTCGCAACATCGAGCAGTACAACCGCAAGGTGCGGCAGGCGCAGTACGAGCCCCGCAACCTGTTCGACGAGGAAGTCGCGGCCGAGGAGCTGGAGCCGCTGCCCTACATCGTGGTGTTCATCGACGAGCTGGCCGACCTGATGATGCTGGAGCGGAGCAACGTCGAAGAGTCGGTGACGCGGCTGGCGCAGATGGCGCGGGCGGTGGGGATACACCTGGTGCTGGCCACGCAGCGGCCGAGCGTGGACGTGGTGACCGGCCTGATCAAGGCGAACTTCCCGGCGCGCATCAGCTTCCGCGTGGCGACCCGAGTGGACTCGCGCACGATTCTGGATGTGATGGGGGCCGAGCACCTGCTGGGCAAGGGCGACATGCTGTTTCTGCCGCCGGGATCGAGCCGCCTGATTCGCGTGCACGGGGCGCTGGTGACCGAAACCGAGATCAACCGGGTGGTGGACTGCTGGAAGGAGCAGGCCGCACCCGAGTACGACGCCACCTACCTGGTCGCTCCGCCGTCGGAAGAAGACGAAGCGAGCCTGGAAGAGTTCGACGGCGAGCAGGACCCGCTCTATGAAGATGCGGTGCGGGTGGTGCTGGAGATGGGCAAGGCGTCCACCAGCACGCTCCAGCGGCGGCTGCGGCTGGGTTACGGGAGGGCGGCGCGGATTCTGGACATGATGCAGCGGGACGGAATCATCGGCCCGCCGGACGGCAGCAAGCCGCGCGAGGTGCTCAAGCGGCCCGAGTGGCTGGAGGAAGTCGAGACGCAGCTTAGGTAGGGGCGCCAACAAGGCCAAGCGGCGGATCCGGCAGCGACAGCCCGCCCACAATCACACCTTATGGTGCATGCACCTTATAAGGTACAATGAGGTGGAGGATGCCGCAGGACACCACGCCGCAAAAGATCCCACTGGTCTTCTTCCGGTCCGAAAAGGGGACGGAACCCGTGCGGGTGTGGCTGAAGGATTTGCCCGAGGCAGAACGTCAGGCCGTGGGGAAGGACCTGCTGAGAGCGCAATGGCGCTGGCCGATTGGAATGCCTCTGTGCCGGCCGATGGGCAACGGCCTGTGGGAAATCCGCACCGATCTGCCGACGAAACGCGTGGCGCGCGTGATGCTGTGCCTGTACCGCGGACATCTGGTCGCGTTGCACGGCTTCATCAAGAAGACGCGAGCAACGCCGGACGAGGACTTGGCGCTCGCACGCAGGCGCCAGAAGGAGTTGATGAGATGAGCAAGAAACACATGGGTTCGAGCATCGACGACTTCCTGAGAGAGGAAGGGGTCTTTGAGGAGGCGCAGGCGGAGGCGATAAAAGAGGTCGTCGCCTGGCAATTGGCCCAGGCGATGAAGGAAAAGAAGATATCCAAGAACCGCATGGCTACGCTGCTCAAGACGAGCCGCACGCAGGTTGACCGCTTGCTGGATGCAAAGAACGACATCACGCTGTCGAGCCTGCAACGAGCCGCGGCCATGGTTGGCCGCCGAGTCACGATTCAACTTGTGTAACCCGGCGCCGCGCAATGGGAGGTGCGGCCGCTCAGGAGCTTGGTAGTCATGGTTGGGGGTAGGGCGGCGTATCCGTGCTCCGAGAGAACACCCAGTCTTCAAGAAACTCATTTCGGTGCCTCGAGATGAACGTCCTGAGCATCTCTTTGTCGTCCAGTAGACGACGAAAGACGGTCCGCACGATTCCTTCGGTGTCAGCCATAACGGCAACTATCTCCGGAGCGTCCTTCCACCGGCCATGTATAATCGTTGACCTCATTTTGTAGCAGGTCTTCACCTTCCGGAAAAGAGCCCTGGCGTCATCAGGGTTGTCGGCCAGGATCGCCGCCTCGCGTTTCGCCTCTTGAATCCCCCTGGGCTTCTTGCCTCGCCACGTCGGATCAGGGTGTCCGATTGACGGGGCGTCGTACTCGGCGACAAGCGCGTGCTTTGCGTCCAACACACTCTGCCGATCGTGTCGGCTGAGGTCCTTTAGAATCGGTTCGTTCTTTACCCACTGCGGAACATCCTGGAAGACAAAGCCGTTTCCGAAAATCGCGCGCGTGCCGGAGGGCAGGCTGAGGTTGTGCAACGGTACGACCGTAAACGACATCAGGCACCTCGCTCACGCGGCTTGATTAAGTGACACATGCCCCACCTCAAGCCGGCTCGAAGTAGCAGAGGGCGCGCTGGCGGAGGGCGTCGGCGTGGAGGCGGAGGGCGCGTCCGCCCGGGAGAGTCGCCGGGTCGATGACGCGCACGGCATCGGCCCATGCCGCTTCCTGCGGCAGGAGCGACGGCAGCCGGTTGGGCGCCCGCTGGATGAAATCCGCATTGACCATGTTCCCTTCCTTGCCGGGAACCAGCGCCAGGTAGAGGATCTGCATCTCGACCAGGTCGTTGAAGAAATGTGTGCCGAGCGAAACGTCCGGCACCAGCCCCTCTCGCATCTCGATCACTTCACACAAGGCGGTGACGTTACTGATCTCGGCGAACGCCACGGGCACGCCCAGAGAGGGCTCGGCCGTGCCCCAGCGGCCCGGACCGGCCAGAAGCAGCGCGCCTTCGGGCCTGTCCTCCAAGGCCGTGAGACGGCCGACCAGCCGCGCGATCGAGTAGCGATCGCTCAGTGAGAGTTGGCCGTAGACGGAGGGCACGATGTAGATGAGCCTTCCCACCGAGGTCACCAGGCTGGGCCCGATGACGGCGCCTTCGGACTTCAGGACCAGGTCCTCTTCGGCGACTGGACCCGGCTCCGCCACAATGTGGCCCCCGCCCTTGACCTGGAACGGGCGGCACTGCACCAGGTTGATCCGATAGCTCCCGTCGGCAAGGAAGTTCGCAGTGAACTCCACGTCGACGGGATAGTCGTAGGCCTGCTCGAGGGTCTCAAGAAGGGCGCGCATGTCAGCCACAAAGGAGGTCTCCGAGAGGAGCTTCTTGAAGGTAAGCACCCAGGGGAAGGCAGGACGGCCCGTTTCCCTGGCCCGTCTCATCAGCTCGGGATCGCGCCAGGCGACCATCTCGATTGCCTTCTCCCCGCAGGAGCCGACGACCTCTTCGAACGAACCGGTTCGCTGCCGTCTCTTCTCCAGGTCCAGAACGTCCACGCGGCTCTGCGCGTATCCGCGCACCTCGATGGAGGTCGATTCGGGCCGCCGCAACGGAGCGTTGAGCGCGACGATGCGGGTGTAGTCGTTGTCCGACCTGCGGACGGCACGGGTGCCAAGGCCGAAAACAAGCCGCAGGACGCCCGCCTTCGGATCGATCTCGTCCGACCACGTGAATGGATTGAACGACAGGCCCACGCCCGCCACCTGCGGGAAGAACAGACGCCCGTGCGCCGCCCCCGAAACGCGCTGGACCAGGAGCGCCATCTGCTCGTCGCGGTCCAGCAGCCCGCGCTGGGCGCGGTACAGCAGGGCGTCGCGCCCCATGGCGCTGGCGTAGATGTGCCGTACCGCCGCCAGAAAGGCCTCCAGCCGCTCCTGCGGCGAGCCCTGGTTGGCGCAGAAAACGCTTTCGTACTTGCCCGAGAAGGCGTTGCCGAAGCTGTCCTCCAGTAGGCTGGAGGAACGCACGACGATGGGAGCCTGGCCGAAGTACTCGAGCATTTCAGCGAACTGGTCGCGCACGAACTCCGGGAACGAGCCGGTGAGCATCTGCTGCTGGGCTTGTTCCACGCCGTCGAGGAACCGGGCGCTGTCGCGCTGAGCCTGGCGGGCGCGCCAGCAGCCGTTGCTGACCAAGTAGGAGTAGAACACATCGGAACCGACGAAGAAAGAATCGTGCGGCTCCAGGACATCGCGCCAGCGGTCCGACGCCTGGCGCAGAACCGCACGGGCGATGAGCATGCCGGCCGCTTTCCCGCCCACAAGACCGGTTCCGATCATGCGGCGGCGCACGGCCAGCAGGTCCTCGATGGTCAAGTAGCGCTCGGCCAGCTCCAGCATCCGCTCATTGCGGGTCACCACCATGTGAAGCAAGTGGCGAACGGTCTCCCGCATCGCTTCCGGGGGCCGCTCCCCGGCACGCACGGCGGCGAGCTGCTGCTGGGCTTCCTGAAAGGTGCGGTCCCACAGATCGAAGCGGTCGGTTTCCCGGCCCGCGCCGTCGCTCATCAGCGTTTCGTAGATGCCGGAGATGGTGGTGCTGTCGGTCACCGGACGGAAGGAGTCGCCCTCCCAGACGTGCGGTAGATACATGGTCGGGGAGTAGCGCTGGAATACCTTGAGGGGATGGACGTAGAGCATGCCCTCGTGGCGGTGGACGTCGAGCAGGAGCTGGGTCGTGTCCCGAATGGACGCCACCGCCCGGTAGGAGTGGTGCCTTCGCAACAGGGCAAAATACGCAATCGTGTCCAACTCGTAGAGGTAGGGGCAGGTGACCATGAAGAAGTTGCCGAGCATCATGTCACTGCACCAGTCCGCTGCCAGATCGGAGAGGCAGTCGAACAGATAGAAAGCGCCGCGGCCGGCTCGCCCGATGACGGCGTGTATCTGCGCCGTGAGGGTCTCGAAGCCGACCGCCGGATCGAGGCGGTGGATTTCCACGCGCGGATCGGGAGGGATCAGCTCCACGTGGCGCTCGAAGTGGAAGTAGATGAGCTTGCGGCCCTGGCGGAGGGCCTCCTCGCAGTAGGGGCGCGCGAAGGGGATGTAATCTTCTATGGAGCCGACCTGCCAGACGACGTTGTCGCCGTCGATCAATCCTTCCAGGACACGATCCAATCCCGGCAACCCGGTACTGGGATGAGCATCCGCCGAAGACAATGCACTCACCTCGCTCTCTACAAGAAGAAGATGATCCCCTGCTGGGTCTGACCGTCCATCCGCACCGAGAGGGGCCGATTCAGGCGGACATGACGGACTCCGGGTGCGACCTCCTCGCCCGGCAGCGCATCGAGCAGATCCCAGCGGACGAACTCCTTGCCGCTGACGCCGGCGAGCGAGAAATAGCCGATACCGGCCGAGGTCAGATTGTGGAAGAAGTGAGTGCCCTGCGACGGCTCCAGCGGTAGATCCCGCGCGGGGACCTCTACGATCACGCGCGCCCGGGAGATCTGATGCCAGGCGACGGGGATGCCGATCCAGGGATCGAAGGAGCCCCAACGTCCGGGCCCCAGGAGCGCGTAGTAGCGGCGCTCTCGGCTCATGCGCTCGTTAAACCCGGCCACGACCGCCGCGACTTCGGCGCTGCGGCCGCGCTCAAAGACGTCGCGGTCGACGTAGAGAACGTCGCGAAGCCCCTCGATTCGTCCGTTGCCAAGCACGCGTTCGGACCGGCAAAGCAACCTCTCGGGCGGGATGTTCTCCGCAGCGATGTCGCAACGCTCGCGCAAGGCCACAAAGGGCCTCATCTGCAACAGGTAGAACTCCGGCTCCTCGGCGGGACCCGTCTCCAGGTTGACGGCGAACTCAATCTCTACCGCGAATCCCAGGTCCCTGCGGCAATTCTCGAGCAACTGATTGAGGATGGCGCACAGCGGGAACGCGTTGTGCTTCAAGATGCGCGCGAAGGTGACGACGCGGGTGCCGGCCCGCCCCACGCCGTCGTAGATACGGTCCTCGACCATGTCCACAACGCTGCCGGTAAGCGCCAGCGTGCCGTCCGCCTCCGCCTGGGAAAGCGGCAAGCGTGCGAGAGTGGCGTCCGTTCCTTTGAGCAAATCGGCTTCGGCTCGCTCGAGGTCTAGGGCGAAGAACTCCCGCTGCGAGACCTTCAGCACCTCGGCGGGAGACCGGAACTGCGGCAGAACCTGCGGATAGCGAGGCGAGAAGCGCACCGCGTCGCCTCCCTCCACCACCTGCTTGCCGAGCCCCAGAGCGACGGTCGCAACCCCGTCTTCGGGCTTCATCTGAAAAACCGGGTAGTAGTTGTGGGACTGGGCCACGCCGCTCAGAGCAGGATAGAAGTACCGGCCGTGGCGCCGGCCGACAACCTCCTGGATAATCACCGCCATGCGCGCCTCGGCCAGATCCTGCCCGATGACCTCAAAATAGCGCCGCGGCCGCTCGACATAAGCCGAGGCGTAGACCAGTTTTACCGCGGTCACGAGCTGATCCAGCCTCACCTCGAGATCCGGGTGGTTGTTGGGCAGCATGTAAGTCGCGTAGAGCCCGGCGAGCGGCTGGCGGTGCGAATCCTCGAGGAGGCCGGAGGAACGGACGGCGAGCGGACCGCTTACCCGTTCCACATAGTGCTGGAGGCACTCCCGGAGCCGGCCCCCGAGCCGGCAGCCGGCGAAGCGCCGCAGTATCTGGTCATCGGCGAGGCCATCCAGCGAGTCAACCTCAACTCCGTTCTCCCGGAGGAAGGCATCGGACTCGTCGGCGCCGATGCTGAGCGTGCGGGGCAGGCGGGTCCGGACGCCCTCGATACGGTCGTCCTTCAGCCAGTGACTGAGCTGCCGGAACATGAAGGCGAGGCCGCGGCCCTTGCCCCCCAGCGAGCCCCTTCCGACGACCAGAAAAGGGTAGTCGGGATCGAATTCCGGAGCTCGGAAGTCGGCGATGGCGCCGCGATACCGCTCGCGCCTGGCGATGGAGATGGCGTCGATCAGATAAGTTCTGAGGGCATCCACCGAGGGAAAATCCGCGATGGAAAGCGGCCTGAGGAGCGCCGCCAGCGTGATCTCACCGCGCGCCCTGAACCAGTGGGAGAAGTCGTTGCGCCGAACATGATAGACGAACGATTCCTCGGGCACGCCGGCCAGCGCCTGCTCCATCTCCCACATGTTGGAGACGCTCTTGATCTTGGCGCCGTCCGGCATGCGGAACTCGAAATCTCCGAAGCCAATGTCCTCCAGAACGAATCTCTCGATGCCGGCCCGCAGGTCCGACCCGCGCTTGCCCAGGTAGCGTGCGCCCACGGACCGGGCCACTTCGGCGGCGTCGGGTTCGGAGGACTGCACCAGGATCGGGATGCCGGGCTCGCGAGCGGCGACCTCACGCAGAAACCGCACCCCGGCGCCGGGGTCAGTGCGCTCGTCGTGAAACGTGTGCAGATCGGAGATGATCCCCAGCAGCGAGGCGGTGTACTTCTCAAAAAGGGCGGCGGCTTCGCCGAACGTGCGCGCCAGAAGTACCTTCGGGCGAACGCGTGTGCGGACCTGGCGGTCGCTTTCGTTGATGCCCTCGGGAACGAGCATGAAGGTCCGCTGCATGAGCATCGAGTAGAGGTGAGGCAGGATGAGCGAGTAGTGCTCCACGGCATCCTCGACGACGAGAATGGTTCCGATGGAGGCGAGAGCCAGGTCGCGTTCGATGTTCTGCCCGTCCTCGACCAGCTTCATGATCGACAGCAGGACGTCGGCGCTGCCGCGCCAGGCGAAGGTCCGGTCGATTCCTTCCGGTTCGGCGCCACGATAGGTTTCGTCGAACCAGGAGCCGTCAAAGACGATCATCACGACGGGCAGGTTGGGATGAGCGGCCTTGACCTTCCGGCCGAAGTCGGCCGTGTCCATATCGGGAAGGTTGCTGGAGACGAGGACAAGGTCGAAGTGCTCCGTGCCAAGAGTCCTCAGACCTTCCTCGCCGGACAGGGCAGTGACAATCTGCGGGACGTTCTGGAGGTGCAGCAACTGGGAGGCGCCGTAGATGTCCTGGGTCAGCGAGTAGTCGCGCGACATGCTGAAGGACTCGTAAGGATTGGAGACCATCAGGATGGTGCGCACGCGCCGCGCCATCAGCTTGTGGAACCCGCGGAACTGCGGATCGTAGGCGTAGCGAAGCTGGTCGCGAAGGTCCGGCGGCTTCATCGGAAGCGCCTGGCACGAACTCGCCGTCCGTGCCAGGCCTATTCCAGTATGCTACTAGACCAAGCCTTGGGCGAGCATCGCATCGGCCACCTTGACGAAGCCGGCGATGTTGGCTCCCATCACGTAGTCGCCGGGAGCGCCGTATTCCTTGGACGTCTCGTAGGCGGCCTGATGGATTGATTTCATGATCAACTTCAGCCGGTTGTCGACTTCCTCCCTGGTCCAGGAAATGCGCATGGAGTTCTGCGCCATCTCCAGGCCGGAGGTGGCCACACCGCCCGCGTTGGCGGCCTTGCCGGGGCCGTAGAGTATCTTGGCGGCCAGGAATTGCTCCACGCCTTCGGGCGTGGTCGGCATGTTGGCGCCCTCTCCCACGACGTAGCAACCATTCTTGAGAAGGGTCTTGGCGTCCTCGCCGTTGATCTCGTTCTGCGTGGCGCTGGGGAACGCGCATTGGGCAGGGATGTGCCAGGGCCTCTTGCCGGGCAGGTACTCGGCCTTGGGGTACTTGGTCACATACTCTTTGATGCGCCCGCGGCGGTTGTTCTTCAGGTCCATGACCCAGGCCAGCTTCTCGGCGTCGATTCCGTCCTTGTCGTAGATGGAGCCATCGGAGTCCGAGAGAGTGACGCTCTTGGCGCCGAGCTCGTTCAGCTTCTCGACGGTGTACTGCGCCACGTTGCCCGAGCCGGAGACCAGGCAGGTCTTGCCCTTGAAGCCCTCGCCGCGAGTCTTGAGCATCTCCTCGCAGAAGTAGACGCAGCCGTAGCCGGTGGCCTCGGGCCGGATCAGCGAGCCGCCCCAGGCGAGACCCTTGCCGGTCAGCACGCCGGTGAACTCGTTGCGGATGCGCTTGTACTGGCCGAACAGGAATCCGATTTCGCGTCCGCCCACGCCGATGTCGCCCGCCGGGACGTCGGTGTCCGAGCTGATGTGCCGCAAGAGCTCGGTCATGAAACTCTGGCAGAACCGCATGACCTCGGAGTCCGACTTGCCCTTGGGATCGAAATCGGATCCGCCCTTGCCGCCGCCCATGGGCAGCGTGGTGAGCGAGTTCTTGAACACCTGCTCGAAGGCCAGGAACTTCAGGATTCCAAGGTAGACGGTCGGGTGAAACCGCAGCCCGCCTTTGTAGGGGCCGATGGCGCTCGAAAACTGAATGCGGAAGCCGCGATTGACCTGCACGCGCCCCTGGTCGTCCTGCCAGGGCACGCGGAACATAATGACCCGTTCCGGCTCCACCAGCCGCTCCAGCAGGCGCGATTCGACATATTCGGGATGCCGGTCCAAGGCCGGCGTGATGGAGCGAAGAACTTCGGTGACGGCCTGGAGGAACTCCGGTTCTCCGCTGTTGCGTTTCTTTACGGTTTCGAAGACTTGGTCTACGTATGACGTCGTGGTCATCTGATCTCCTGGGTCAAAATCTGAACAGCTAATGATTCTAAACCGTTATATCAGATTCACTTATTTTTGTCCAGGGACAGGCGTCTCCGCCTCGTATCTTCCGGCCAGGAGAGATCAGGCGGCGGCGCTGCGGGCGGAGGCCGGGCCGGTGGACCCGCGCAAGACAAGCTCCGGGTCGATGAGGACTTCCCTGCCCGGAGGCTTTCCCTTGACCGATTCCGGCATCAAGACCTCGAAGACAAGATGGCCGATCCTCTCGCGGGGGATGTGAACCGTGGTCAGAGCCGGGTGGCAGAACTCGGAAAGCAGGATGTTGTCGAATCCGGTGACGGAGATGTCTTCAGGAACGCGCAGCCGCTGCTCGCGCAACTCACGGAGCACGCCGACCGCCATGAAGTCGTTGACACAGATGATGGCGGTGGGATGGAAGCCCGAGGCAAGGATCGCCCGGGCGGCGCGGCGCCCTCCTTCGAAGCCGTCCTGATCGGCAACCGTGCGCCACTCGGGAGCGGGGCTGAATCTGGACACGGTTTCCACGAAAGCCCTCTCCCGCTCGCTGGTCGGCGCCAGGGTGGAGTGGTGACCGACATAAGCCAGCCGGGAATGTCCGAGATCGTGCAGGTATTCAACAATCTTCTCGATCCCGCGCCGGTAATTCACCCGGATGTTGGAGATGTTGCTGGTGACGGTGCCGACGTCGTAGAAGACCGTGGGGATCTTGCTGGCCGTCAGTTCGCTGATCAGGGCCTCGTCCATCTCGGAGACGACCACAGCCAGGCCGGCGACCCGGCGACCGATCATGAGCCGGATGCTGCGGCTGAGCCGGTCGGGCTGGTAGTCGGTGTGCGCCACGACCACCTCGTAGCCGTGATTGCACGCATCCGATTCGAGAGCCCGGAAGACATCGAAAAAGAAAGGGTTCTCCAGGTTGGAGGCAATCATGCCCAGTGTCCGGCTCTTGCCGCCAGCCAGCGTCCGGGCGTGAAGATTGGGGTGGTAGTTCAGCTCGGACACCGCTCTCATCACCCTGGCGCGGGTCGAGTTCTTGACGACGTCGATGTTGTTCAGGACGCGGGAGACCGTGGCCGTGGAAACCTTGGCCCGCCGGGCTACTTCTTCCAGACTCATAAGCGATTCAACCTACCAGCGCTTCCGCCGCCGGCGCAATGGCCGGACGCAAGGCCTTACGATGCGTGCGCTTCCGCCGCGATCAGGCGAAGCGAGGGCAGGACATCCCCCGCGGCGACCGGGTCGGCCGAGGCGCGGCCCATGCCGAAGTAGAGTTTCCTATATAGCGGGTAGAGCTTCTGGTAAACGGCCGCGGCCGCCGGGTCCGGCTCGACCGTCCGGAACTTGGGGCACAGTGAATCCTGCGCTTCTTCAACGGAGCGAAACACGCCCGCGGCCAGAAACGCGAAAATGGCCGATCCCAGGCTGGTGACCTCGCTCTGCGGCACCAGCACGGGCTTGTTGAACACGTTGGCGTAGATCCGATTGAGCGTCTCGTTCTTCTGCGGCACACCGCCGCCGTTGATGACCCTGTGGATCGGCACGCCGTACTGCTCCATACGTTCCAGAATCACGCGGGTGTGGAACGCCGTACCTTCAATGGCGGCAAACAGCTCGTCCTGGGCGGTGCTGGTCAGCTTCCAGCCGAGGGTGACTCCGCCGAGTTCCGGATTCACCAGCACCGTGCGGTCGCCGTTGTCCCAAGTGAGGCGGAGCAAGCCGGTCTGTCCGGGCTTGTAAGCCTCCAGCCCCTTGGAGAGCTCGGGCACGGTCGTCGCCGCGCGCCGGGCGATAGCTTCGAAGATGTCGCCCGTAGCCGAGAGGCCGGCTTCGATCCCCGCCATCCGCGGATGGATGGATCCCTGCACAACACCACAGACACCGGGAATCAGTTTGGCCTGTTGGGCTATAGCCATGATGCAGGTGGAAGTCCCCACGACGTTGACCACATCGCCCTCGTGGACGCCGGCCCCGATCGCGTCCCAATGCGCGTCGAAGGCCCCCACGGGGATCGGGATGCCTGACCGCAGGCCCAGCTTAGCGGCCCATTCGGGAGACAGCTTGCCGGCGACCTGGTCGCTGGTGGCGTAACGGCCCTTCAGTTTCTCACCAACGCCGGCCAGGAGCGGGTCCACCGAAACCAGGAAATCCTCCGGCGGGAGGCCACCCAGCGCCTGGTTCCACATCCACTTGTGCCCCATGGCGCAGACCGAGCGGGGCACCTGGCCGAAATCCTTGATGCCGCAAAGCACGGCCGCCACCATGTCGCAATGCTCCAGGACGGCCGCCGCTTTCTGGCGCTTCTCCGGGTTGTTCCGCAGCCAGTGAAGCAGCTTGGAAAAGCCCCACTCGGAGGAGTAGATACCGCCGCACCAATCCAGAGCCTCCAGCTTTAGCCTCTTCGCCGTTTCGGTAATGAGGGCGGCTTCCCGCCAGGCGCGGTGGTCGCACCAGAGGTAGTAGTCGTCCAGGGGCTCGAACTGGGCGTCAACCGGGATTACGGTCGAACCCGTCGTGTCCAGAGCGATCGCTTCGACCTGGTCGCCGGACGCGCCGGCTTCCGCGAGGGCCCGCCGGGTGGCTTCGACGAGCGCCCGCATATGGTCGGCGTGACTCTGCGTGGCGTGGTCAGGGTCCTCCTTCTTTCTGAAGAGAGGATAGTCGGCAACACCCGAGCCGAGCCTTCCCTTCTTGCTGTCAACAATCGAAACGCGGACACTCAGGGTACCGAAGTCTACTCCGGCGACAATCGACATGCATCAGCTCCTATGGGTACTCTTCCTTCGGTTCCGGCCTACTTGCTCTGCCTGCCCGGCGAGAAGAAGTAGACGTAGACCAGGCCGACAACCAGCAGCAGGATTCCCCACCAGACCCCGATGTGGAGCTCGGCCAGGACCGTCTCCCGCTTCACTCCGCCAACGAGGTCATACAGTCCGGCTCCCAGAACGAGCACTCCGTAGACCGTAAGGAGAAGGCCGATAAAATACCAGATTGCGATAGGCTTTTTTTCTGACATAAGCTCCTACCAGAAGATAACGTTCAGGGCCACGAACACGGCTGCAATGATCACCGCCACAAAAGTCGTCCGCCTGTAGAAGGGCAGGTGACCTTCCGTGGGCAGCTCGGTGCAGCCGTACACCAGGCCTACAAGTTCCTTCTCTTCCTTGGGCTTGGTCAACAAGCTGACGACCACGGTGACCGTCACGCAGATGATCCAGCTCCAGAGGGCGCGATACATATTCTCGGCCATGTCCTTGGCGTCGCTGGAGAGCGCGATGATGGCCAGGGCGCTGTGGTCCAGCTTCACCCAGGCCCACATGCCGATGGAGGCGACGGTTCCGGAAAGCAAGCCCCAGAAGCCGCCGGCCGGAGAGGCTCGTTTCCACAACATGCCGAGCAAGATGGTGCCGAACAGCGGCGCGATGAAGAAACTGAACAGCGCCTGCACGTAGTCCATGATGCTCTTGAACTGCATGACCAGGTAGGCGGTTCCGATGCTGATCAACACCCCCAACACCGTGCACCACCGGCCCATCTTAACGTAGTGACGATCCTCCGCCTTCTTGCGGATATAGGCGCGGTAGATGTCGTAGGTCCAAACCGTGGCGAAAGCGCAGATCTCGCCCGCCATCCCGCTCATGAATCCCGCCATCAGCGCGGTGATGCCCAGGCCGAGCAAGCCCGGGCCGCAATAGCGTGCGAGCATGAGCGGCAGGACTTCGTTGAAGCTGTGTCCGCCCGTGGCCACGGCCTGACCCTCTCCCATCAGTCTCATCGGGAGCACGGCCAATCCCAGCAAGCCCGGCAGGATGACGATGAACGGAACCATCATCTTGAAGGCGGCGCCGATGAGCGGCGCCATCTTAGCCGAGTGGACGTCCTTGGCAGCGAGCACGCGCTGGACAACCAGAAAGTCCGTCGTCCAGTATCCAAAGGAGATCACGAAGCCTAGGCCGAGGACGATGCCGGTCCAGTGGATTCCCATGGGGTTGTCGGAGAACGACCCCAGGGTGCTCCACAGGTGCGTGTAGCTGACACCGGTGTCCGCCCAGTTGGTGGCGATACGCGCCTGAAGACCGGCCCATCCGCCCGCTTCGATCAGACCGAGGATCGGAATCACCAGAGCGCCGAGCCAGATGAGCACGAACTGGAGTACCTCGTTAAAGATGGCCGAACGCAGTCCGCCGAGCGCCACGTAGATGGCCACGGTCATCGAGGAGACCCAGATGCTGAAGTGGATGTTCCAGCCCAGCACCAAGCGCATGACCAGCGCCATCGAATACATATTGATGCCGCTCATCAGCAGCGTCATGAACCCGAACGACACCGCCGAAAGGGCGCGGGTGGATTCGTTGTAGCGCAGGAACAGGAAGCCGGGCACCGAGTGCGTCTTGGAGATGTAGTAGAACGGCATCATCACCAGACCCAAGAAGAGCATGGCGGGGATGGCGCCGATCCAATACCAGTGCGTCGCCAGGATGCCGTACTGATAGGCGGAGGCCGCCCAGCCCATGAGCTCGAGGGCGCCGAGGTTTGCGGCCAAGAAACTCAGCCCGGCAACCCACGAGGTCATCTCGCGGCCGGCCAGGAAGAAATCCTCCCCGGTATCGGTCCGCCTCTTCAGGTACGCACCGATCCCGAGAACAGCAGCGAAGTAGATCGCGATGACCGCAGCGTCCACCCAACTCAGCGATATCAAACGCGACGTTGTGCTGGCTTGAAGAAAACAGAAGAGCGATGGCATAGGGTCCTCTCGCTGGAGCGCCAATCCGCAGTGAAACAAAACACCTTAAGGCGCAAGCGGTTACAAAGATTCAGAGTATTGTGAACGTGGCTGGATGTCAAGCGCCGTGGTTCTGCATGTAAAATGAGCTCTTTGAGGAGGCACGGTGAGTATCCCGACGCTCACGCCCGCGGCGCTTGTTCTTGCTTTTCTGCTGACCCAGCCGGCGACTGCCGGCCCATCCACTCTCGCTTACGTCGACTTGGGGCCGGGCGGAAGCGCCTGCTGCCTGGTGCCAGACGGCTCGGGCAACGTCTACGTGGTCGGCAGCGCCGTGCGAGATTCCCGAACGAACGTGTCGGTCACTAAGCTCGATGCGAACAACCAGGTCGTGACCAGCTTCACCTTCGGCGGCGGGCTTGCGGATCGGCCTGAAGCCGCAGCGTTGGATGCTCAAGGCAACCTCGTCATCGCAGGACAGACCTCTTCTTCCGATTTTCCGCTGGTGAGCCCGCTGTTTAGCCAAACCGCACCGGGGACGCCTGCCGGATTCGTCGCGAAGGTAAGTCCGTCGAGTGGGCAGATTCTGTTCGCGACGCGAATCGGCGGGATGGCAGCGGAGGTCAACTTCCGCGTGGGGACAAGCGCCCACGCGGTGGCGGTGGACCCGGCGGGCGACATCTATGTCGCCGGCGAGACCAATGCCAGGGATTTTCCGGTGAGCGCAAATGCCTTCCAGAAAGCAGGCGCAGGAGGCGACGGCTTCGCCCCCCGCCCGTTCGGCTTCGTGATGAAGATCTCCAGTTCGGGCAACCGCGTCGTTTACTCCACGCTGCTGGGAGGATCGAGAGTCAGTTGCTTCGGCGGAAGCCATTGCATCGGCAAGAGCACGAGCACCGCAATCCATGCGATCGCCGTCGACGGGCAAGGGCGCGCCACGGTCGCCGGCCACACCAACGCTCTGGATTTCCCCGCCACCGAGGGCGCCGTGCAGACTCTGTGCCGCTGCCATGAGTATGCCAACAATGGATTCGTCACGCGGCTGAGCGCGGACGGAGGCAGCGTGGTTTGGTCCACTTTTCTTGGCGGCTCATGGCACGGAGACGGCAGTTACCCGCTCGGGGTGAACGAGGTGAGCGCCCTGAGGTTGGACAGGGAGGGCAACGTCATCGTGGCCGGCAAGACCGAGGCCGACGATTTCCCGATCACGGCGGGCGCCTTGCAGACTCAACTGGCGGGCCGGCCGTCGAACCCGATGCTGCGGCGTCCCACGGATGGGTTCCTGGCAAAGCTGAATGCGGCCGGCACGGCGCTGCTGTTCTCTACTTACCTGGGAGGTAGCGAAGCCGACGCGATCGAGGACGTCGCAGTTGACGCGGCGGCTAACATCTGGGCGACCGGGACGACGGCTTCAGCCGATCTTCCCGGGAATGCCGCTCCCTTCCTGGGATCGTTTTTCGGAGAAATCTCGCCGGATGGCGCGCGCCTGATCCATGCCCAGAGAGCCCCGAGCTACGCAGCCGGAGAGGCGATTCGCGTGGCGGCGGACGGGAGCCTGTGGGTCCTTGGCGGACGCGGCTCCATGCTCCGGCTGCCCGAAGGCCGGCTTCAACACTACGGGGTCCTGGGATTTGCCAGCTCCGCGAGCGGCGACGTGAAGGGCTACGTCGCTCCCGGGGAATTCGTCAGCCTGTATGGCAACCTGCCCGGGCCGGCCACGGGAGCAGGCGCCGAACTGGACGCGGAAGGCAGGATCTCCACCAGCCTGGCAGGAGTGCAAGTGCTTTTCGATGGGATTCCCGCGCCGCTGCTCTACGTCAGCAGCAGCCAGATCAATGTGCTGGCGCCATACTCGCTCTCCGGCTGGACCTCAACGAGAGTCGAGGTGCGGTCGGCCGGCGAGAACTCGCCGGCGCTCCAGTTGTACGTGAAACCCGCACAACCGGAGGTGTTCAATCTCGGAGGATGGGCGGCTGCGCTGAACCAGGACGGCACCGTCAACTCACCGGCCAACCCCGCCGAGCCCGGTTCCATCGTGACGATCTGGGCGAGCGGGGCGGGACTGCCGTCTGGCCAGTGGCCCGACGGCTCGATCGCCACGGGGGTGTTTTCTCCCACTCCGGCTCTGCCGATCGCCGTGCTGTATTACGACCGTTCCGTCGAGGTCTTGTACGCGGGTCCTTCTCCTGGTCTGGCGGTCAACGCGCTGCAAATCAACGTGCGCCTGCCCCAGCAGTCCGGCGGTGTTTTTCAATTGATGGTGGGCGGTTTCCTTTCCCACACCTTCGCGATCGCGATCCGCCAGGGCAGCCCGTCGTAAGGATCGCGCTCCTTCTGCTGGGCGGCCGCGGCCTTCAGGCCGCCGCAGGCACCCGCGAGGCGGCCGGAATCCGTTTGATCAGGTCAGCCAGTTCGTTGCGGTCGGCGGCGCCGATGGTGAAGCAATCCACCGCGTCCAGCGACATGACGTAACGCAGGCACTCGTCCGCACGGTCGCGCAGGCTGCCCTCGCCGAGTATCTTCATCCCGATGACGCCCTTGCCTGCGGCCTTCAATTGCCGCAGCACGGGAACGACGGCGCCCGGCTGCCCATCCATCCTCGCCCCGGCGGGATTGATTCGGGCCAGGACGACATTGGCCCACGGCGTCTTCACCGCGGCTTGAAGAGCGGCGAGCGAATGGCAGGACAGGCCGTGCGTGCGAACGATCCCCTTCGCCTTCGCCTCCGCCAGCGCGTCCATGGGACCCTTCAGATCCTCCGGCCAGGTGGGGCTGGTCACGGCATGCATAAGCAGGATGTCAATATAGTCGGTGCCAAGTTCCTGGCGAAAACGGTCGAGGTCCGCCTTCATCTGATCGGCGGTGGTGGCGCGCGCCTTGCTCATGATGGCGACCTTCTCGCGCGGCACGCTCTTGAGCGCCTCTTTGACGTGCGGATGCGTCCGGTAGGCGTCGGCGGTATCCCAATAGGTGATCCCGTGATCGAATCCGTAGTGCAGATAGTCGGCCAGGCCCTGAACTCCGAGCTTGCGCTGCAGGCTTCCGGAGACGGTTCCCAGTCCCGTCGCCAGGCGCGACAGCCTCACCTTATCCGGCCCCAGCAGGACAACGTCAGCCGCACCGCGCTCCTGAGCGCCCCAGAGTACGGGACGGGCTCCCGCCATCGCGGCCGCCGTGGCACCCCAGGTGGTGCGAAGAAAACTGCGTCTGTCTATGCGCATGGTTTCCCCCCCAGTATAGGTCCAGTATACACGAACAGCCTCGGGGCTAGCTCCCCGTTGTGCGATAGAGTTCGGCCCGGGCGCGGGCACGCTCGGCGTCCATCTCCTCCGGCGTCGCGCCCAGCCGCAGCAGGATCGCCTCGATCATCGCCATCGTCACTTCCGCCTCGCTGGCGAAGACCTGATCGGCGCCCGCGTTCCGCAACGGCCCGATGCGGGAGAGAAAGGACGACCGCGCCAGCACCTGAATGCCGGGGTTCATCCCGCGGGCCGTCTTGATCAACTCGGCCGATCCCTCGGATTCGGGGGCCGAGAGCACCAGCGCGACCGCCGTCTCCACGCCGGCCTCCCGCAGAATCTCCGGCTGCGCCGCATCTCCATACACCACGCGAACTCCCTCGGCCTGAAGCCGCCGTACCGTGTCGATGTTCAGCTCGATGACGACCGGAGCGACTCCGTGCGCGGCGAGAAGCCTGGCGACGCTCGATCCAATAGGCCCGTAGCCCACGATGACGGCGTGCGGCGCGCCGCCGTCCGGAGGGGCGGCCGGCTCACCGGCGCCCGCTCTCCTCATCCTCGCCTTCGGAGTCAGGATCCTGCGGAAGCGGCTGCGGGCGATCACCCCCTCCATGAGCCGCGCGAGGCGATACAGGAGCGGGTTGATGGCAATCGTGGCAATGGAGGCAGCGACCAGCGCATCCATGGCCACCGCAGGCAGGACCCCGAGACGCGTGCCGACAAGCGCAAGGATGAAGGAGAATTCGCCGACCTGCGCCAAAGCCGCCGCGACACGGATTCCGATACGCGCCCCATGCCCCAGCAGGAGCACGACCAATAACGCCGATGCCGGCTTGCCCAGGAGCACGATCGCCGCCGTGGCGGCGGTCAGCGCCCACTCCCGAACTAGCTGCTGAGGGTTGAACAGCATGCCTATCGAGACGAAGAAGAGCACGGCAAAGGCGTCCCTCATGGGCAGCGCCTCGGATGCCGCCCGCTGGCTGAAGTCGGATTGCCCGACCACCATGCCGGCCAGAAACGCCCCGAGCGCCATCGAGACTCCGAACAGCTTGGCCGATCCCACCGCCAGCCCCAGAGCCACGGCCAGGACAGCCAGCGTGAAAAGCTCTCTCGATGAGGTCCGGGCCACGGCGGTCAAGAGGCGTGGAATCAGGCGCCCTCCCGGCAGCAGGATCAGACCGGCGAGCACCGCCAGCTTCAAGGCGGCGATTCCCAAGACCAGAAGAACGCCCCTGGACGCGGCGCCCGCCCCGCCGAACAGCGGCGGCAACGCGACGACCGCAAAGACCGTGAAAATGTCCTCCACCACGAGCCAGCCGACGGCGATGCGGCCGGTCCGGCTTTGCAGGTCGCGATTGTCCGCCAGCACCCGCACCAGGACTACAGTGCTCGCCACCGAGAGCGCAACGCCGAAGACGATACCCGCTTGCCACGTCCAGCCAAATGCGTGCGCCACAACCGCGCCCAGAGCGGTTGCCAGGGCGATCTGAGAAAGGGCACCCGCGACGGCGATGTTGCGCACCGCGACCAGATCCTTCAGGTGGAAGTGCAGCCCCACTCCGAACATGAGGAGAATCACCCCCACCTCGGCCAGTTGCTCGGCGATCTCGCGATCAGCTACAAAGCCGGGCGTGTGCGGTCCGACGAGCAGACCGGCGACAAGGTAACCCACTATCGGAGGGAGTCTGAGGCGAAGAGCCAGATAGCCAAGGGCCAGCGCCGCGGCGAGGCCGCCGGTCAGCGTCAGTATTAGATCCAGGTTGTGCATGGCACTGTTCCCGCCAAACGCGGCGCCCGTGATTATACCAGCGTATCGTGCGGCGGGCAGTGCTAGCATAGCGAGCGGACTATGAAACCGTGCACCCTTTCCGACTACGAGCAGGCGTATAAGGACCGCCATCTTCTGCACGGCGTGCTCGCCCGATGGGCGGAGGTCAAACCTGAGGCCGCGGCACTGGTCAACCACAACCGTACCCGGACGCTCAAGTGGGCCGAGCTGGAGTCGTTGACGACGGCCGTAGCGGCCGGGCTGCTGCGCCTGGGCTTCCGGAGAGGCGATTACCTGGCGGCGTCGCTGCCGTTCCTGACCGAGCACGTGCTGCTTGAATACGCCTGCTTCAAGATCGGAGTCATCCACGCGCCGCTGGATCTGCGCCTGAGTCCCGCCGAAGTGTTGCGGTGCCTGGCCCAGATCAATCCCAGGGGATTCGCTTTCTTGGGGAAGACGCCGGCTGCGGACTTCCGCGAACTGGGCCTGGCGGTGAGGCGGGGATGCGCATCGGTCGAGCACCTGATCCAGTTCTCTCCGGCCGCAGAGACAGTCGAAGGGGCGATCCCTTTCGAGCGGCTGGCGGGCGGCACGCGTTGCGAGCAGCCGGCGGACGCCGTGCATGAAGACGACCCGGCCCAGGTGATCTTCACCACGGGCTCCACGGGCAGTCCCAAGCCCGCGCTGCTCAGCCATCGCAACATCACCTGCCAGAACCTGTGCCTCGGGACCGCATTCGGTTTCGGAGAGAGCACGCGCCTGCTGGTGAACCTGCCCCCCTCTCACGTCGGCGGGCAGGCCGAGGCCCTGATGACGACCTTTTTCTGGGGCGGAACGGTCATCCTCCTCGAAGTGTTTGATGCGACCCGTTCTCTGGAGGTCGTCGAGAGGCACAGGGTCAACATCCTCGGGCAGATTCCCGCAATGTACAACTATGAATGGCGGCTGGCCGACTTTGACCGTTTCGACCTCAGCAGCCTGGAGATCGCGATCTACGGGGGCCAGCAGGTCTCGAGGCCCTTCCTGGAGCGTCTTTCGCGAATGGCGCCCAGAATCGCGACGGGTCTGGGGCTGACTGAGGCGGCGGGTTTCTGCACCTACACGCCGGCCGGCGGCGTGGATGAAGTCCTGGCCGGGATTGGCCGCGACATGCCGCTCTATCGCATGAGCATCCGCGCGCCCATGCGGTCCGGCGGCCTTGCAGGTGAAGAACTGCCCGCGGGGGAGGTCGGTGAGATTTGCTTCACGGGCCCGCAGACGTTCCTCGGTTACGTCAACGATCCTGAATCGACCGCGAGGACGATTTCCAGGGACGGTTTCCTCTACACGGGCGATATGGGCTCGGTCGACGGCGCTGGCCTGCGCTTCTCGGGCCGCTCCAAGTGGATCATCAAGCCCGGCGGGCACCAGGTCTTTCCGGGAGACGTGGAGAGCCACATCGCGGCGCTGGATGAGAAGGTGTCCACTTGCGCGGCCGTGGGCGTCGCACACCAGTTGCTCAGCGAGGCCATAGTGGCCTTCGTGGAGAAGAAGCCCGGGGTCGAACTCACCGTGGCGGAACTTCGCCGGCATGCCCGGTCCTTGACGTCGTACATGCGGCCGCTGCATTACGTCATCCTGGAGCCGGGCTCGATGCCGCTGAACCGGGCCGCCAAGAGCGACTACCTGCGCCTGCGCGAGACAGCGGAACTCGAGGCAAAGAAGCTGGGTTGGAGCGCCGCCTCGTAAACCCGAACCGCCGTCTCTCGTCAGTCAGAGGTGAGGAGAGACACCACATGAAGATGTTGAGATTCTTGTTGGGACTGACGGCGACCGTTCTCTTGGCCCAGGGGCCGGGGCGGCTTGGGATGAGGGCTGCGGGCACCGAGGCGCGGCCGGCATTGGGCGCGGTCAAGGCTGCGCTGGAGCTTAGCGATCAGCAGGTGAAGCAACTGTTCGAGTTGAGGCAGGAAGAGCGCCAGGCGCTTCAGCCGCTTCGGCAGCAAGTGCAGGAGAAGCGTGCGGCGCTGAAGGAGGCGCGCGAGGCAGCCAACCCGAATGCGGCGACCGTAGGCCAGCTCGTCCTTGATCTGGAGAAGCTGGCCGGCCAGATCCGGACTCTGAACGAGGCGTACCACGCCAAGGCTCTGAGCCTGCTCACCTCCGCGCAAAGGGAGAAGTTGGAGACCCTGGAGAAAACGAGCGTCCCTGCTCAAAGAGCGCGGCAGGCCACCGCTGGAGCCCGCGCTTTGAACCTGCTGCCGCCACCCCCCCGCGGACGGCGGCAGGGCGACTAGGTGAAAAGTGCCCCTAGAAAGTAAAGGAGGCCCCAAGGTTGGGGACCTTGGAGCCTCACTCAGAGGGGCTAGCGACGAGCTGGGCCTCGTCGCCGGGATGCTATAAGTCAAAGACGACTTATATGTGCCCTTCTAGCGTGCACTTGAGGTTCCAGTTCTCCGCAGCTCGCAGATCCATTGAGTGCAATATCCTGCGCACAGGAGAGGCCGTCCAACGGTGCGCGATTTGCCCCGCTGTGGCTTTTTCCCCCACCCTTAAGAAGTGCGAAGAATCGCCTCGATGTCCTTCCGGATCTGCTCCGGCGGTCTGTTGCCGTCCACCCGCCGGAAGTTCCGCTTCGAGTAGAACTCGATGAGCGGTCCGGTCTGCTCCGCATACGCCTTGAGCCGCGCCCGGATTACGCTTTCTTTATCATCGTCCCTCTGGATGAGTGCCGCGCCGTCGGCGTCGCAGACGCCTTCGCGGGAAGGTGGCTGGCTCAGAAGGTTGTAGATCCGGCCGCAGGTGGGGCACTGGCGGCGCGAGGCGAGGCGCGCGACAAGCACCTCGTCCGGGACGTCCAGATAGACGATGGTTGGATCCGGATATCCGAGTTCGCCGAGCAGCCCGTCCAGAAACTGCGCCTGGGCGATGGTGCGCGGATAGCCGTCCAGCAGGAAGCCGTCCTTGCAGTCGGGTTGTCGGAGCCGCCCGCTCACCATGCCGTTTACGATGTCGTCTCCCACCAGCCCGCCACTGGCCATGATCTCTTTGGCCGCGTTGCCGAGCGGCGTGCCGGCCTTCAATTCCGCCCGGAAGATCTCCCCCGTTGAGATGGAGGGGATCTGGAGCGCTTGCGTGATAACCGCCCCCTGGGTGCCTTTGCCGCAGCCAGGAGGTCCAAATAGAAGAATGACCATAGGAGACTAGTGTACCCTGGAGAGGAACCGATGACGATCCGCGAGCGAATCGACGATTTCCTCAAGCAGAAGCGGCTGGCCCTGGTCGGGGTCTCCCGCAAGGAGTCCGACTTCACCCGGGCTCTCTTCCGTGAGTTCCTCCGGCGGGGCTACGACGCGGTTCCGGTCAATCCCGGCGCCGAGGAACTGGACGGGCGCCGCTGCTTCCACCGCGTGCAGGAGATCACGCCTCCGGTCGATGGCGCCTTGCTGATGACCCGGCCCAACTCGACCGAGTCGGTGGTGATGGATTGCGCGGCCGCCGGCATCCCGCGCATCTGGATGTACCGCGCCGTGGGCAAGGGCGCCGTGAGCAAGGCCGCCATCGGCTTCTGTAAATCCAGAGGAATTGCCGTCATCCCCGGCTATTGCCCGCACATGTTCTGGCCGGATGCAGCCTTCTTCCACCGGCTCCACGGTTTCTTCGTGAAGCTGACCAGCGGTCTGGCGGTTTAGACGCTCCTACGGCACCAGGCCCGGCGCGACGTAGGCGTAGAACACGACCAGCAACCCGATGGCGCAGGCCAGGATGATGCTGTGCCGGAGCGTGAAGCGGAACAGCTTGGACTCCTCGCTGGAGGCCATTCCCGTGGCGGCGGCGGCGATGGCGATGCTTTGCAGGCTGATCATCTTGCCCATCACTCCTCCGCTCGAATTGGCCGCGGCCATCAGCACGGGGCTCATACCCAGGCGGTTTGCCGTCACCACTTGAAGGTTGCCAAACAGGGCGTTTGCGCTCGTATCCGAGCCGGTGAGGAACACGCCCAGCCAGCCCAGGATCGCACTGAAGAACGGAAACACGGCGCCGGTGGCCGCCAGCGCGAGTCCCATGGTGGCGGTGGCGCCGCAGTAGTTCATCAGGTACGCCAGGGCCAGCACGGCGGCGATCGTCACTTCCGTGAGGAAGAGCTGCCGCCCCGTGGCGGCCAGGACTTTGCCGAACCGCTTCGGGGACATCCCGAGCAGGAGGGCGGAGACGAGCGATGCCAGCAGGCAGGCGGTGCCCGCCGCCCCAAGCCACTCGAAGCGATAGCTGGCCCTGTAAGGGGCGGGGGCCGGGACCACGGGCGGCATCTGCTGAATCTGGCCGTCAAGCCCGGGCCAGTTGAAAGTCACCGTGACCGAGTTCAAAGGCGTCTTACAGAGGCCCCAGATCAGGACGAAGACAACCAGGACAGCGTAAGGCATCCAGGCCTTCAGGATTTCCGCCCTCGGATGGCGCTTGGGAGCGGTGTGCACCGCCAACCCACCGTCCAGGGTGAAGCCTTCCTTCGGTCTCCACACCATGAGCAGCAACATGAGCGCGCCGATTGCCGCCAGAGCACTGAGGATATCGGTGAGTTGCGGGCCCAGGTAGTTGGAAACCAGAAGCTGGGTCACGGAGAAGGCCGCACCGCACACGAATACGGCGGGCAGCACGGAACGCAACGCGCGCCACCCGCCCATGACCATGATCAGGTAAGCCGGCACCCAGAACGAGATCGGCGCGCAAATCCGTCCCACGGCCGCGCTCAGGCTGCCGAGCGGCAGTCCGGTGACGGCCGCCAGCGTCACGACGGGTGTTCCGATGGCCCCGTAGGCGACCGGAGCCGTGTTGGCGAGCAGGCAGATCGACGCGGCGTAAAAGGGGGAGAAGCCGAGTCCGGCAAGCATGGCGGCCGAAACGGCCACGGGCGTACTGAAGCCCGAGGCGCCCTCGATGAACGCTCCGAAGGCAAAAGCGATCAGCAGCGCCTGCAACCGCCGGTCATCGGTAAGGCTGCCGATGGAGTCCTTGACGATCTCGAACTTGCCGGTTTCCACCGTGACGCGGTAGAGCAGAATCGCGGTGAACACGACGTAGCCGATCGGGAGCAGGCCGAACGCGGCTCCCAGTCCGATTGCCGAAACCAGCCTCGGCAGAGGCATCCCGTAGACAACCCAGGCCACGGCGATAGCCGCCCCCAGGCCCGAGAGGGCCGCCTTCCAGGCAGGAAGCCGCCGGATACCAAGCAGGTAGAGAAGGGTAAAAATCGGGACGGCGGCGACCAGCGCCGAAAGCCCCAGACTGCCGGCCAGCGGAGTATAGTTGTGCTCCCACATTTTCGAACCGCCTTCGCCAAGATTCCGGCCAAGCAGCTATGGCGCCCACTGCGGCGTCACATAGGCCAGGAACAACGTAACCAAGCCGATTACCGAAGCAAGGATCAGGCTGTGACGCAGCGTGAAGCGGAACAGCCTCGACTCATCGGCCGGGGGCAAGCCGGCGGCGGCCACAGCCACGGCGATGCTCGGAAGACTGATCATCTTTCCCATGACGCCGCCGCTCGAGTTGGCCGCAGCCATCAGCGCGGGATTCAGGCCAAGCCTACCCGCCGTGACCGCCTGTAAGTTGCCGAACAGCGCGTTGGCCGACGTATCCGAGCCGGTCAGAAAGACGCCTAGCCATCCGATCAGGGAACTGAAGAACGGGAACAACGCCCCTGTGGCGGCCAGCGCCAAACCGAGCGTCGCCGTCGCCCCGCTGTAATTCATCACGAAGGCCAGCGCCAGCACCGCCACCAGCGTGACCAGGCTGAACAGAAGCTGTTTGGCCGTGGCCGCAATCACCCGGCAGAACCGTGGAATCGACAGGCCCAGAAGCAGGCCCGATATGAGCGACGCCAGGAAGCAGGACGTGCCCGCGGCGGCGAGCCAGTCGAACTTGTAGATGGCCCGGTAAGGCGTCGGAGTTGCCACCACCGGAGGCGTCTGAAGGACCTGCTCGTGCAAGCCGGGCCAGGGGAACGAGACGGTGACCTTATCCAGCGGGGCTTTGTACACGCCCCAGGCCAGCACCATGACCACCAGGATGGCGTAGGGCGACCAGGCCAGCAGGATCTCCCGCGCGGAATGGCGCTTGGGGCCCGTCTGACCCGGCCGATCCTCAGACTGCCGCTCAATCTGCCGCGGCTTCCACAGAGAGAACAATAGGGCCAGCGATCCGATCGCCGCCAGAGAACTGAGGATCGCGGTCACCTGAGGGCCGATGAAGTTGGACGCCAGGAACTGCACGCCGCCGTAAGATAGGCCGCAAACAAGCGCCGCCGGCAGCACCCCCTTGAGCGCCTTCCAGCCGCCCATGACCGCAATCAGGTAGCCGGGCACAATCAGGGAAACCGGCGCGCAGATTCTGCCGATGCCGGCACTCAATCGGTCAAGCGGCAAACCGGTGACCGCGTTCAAGGTGATGATCGGCGTGCCGATCGACCCGAATGCCACCGGCGCCGTGTTGGCCAGCAGGCAGATCCCGGCGGCGTAGAAGGGCGAGAAGCCGAGGCCCGTGAGCATGGCGGCTGCCACCGCCACCGGGGCGCCGAATCCCGCCGCTCCTTCGAGCAGACTGCCGAAGGCGAACGCGATCAGAAGAGCCTGCAAACGGCTGTCCTCGGTGAGGTTGCCGAGCGAGTCCTTGATGATCTCGAACTTCCCGGTTTCCAGGATCGTCCGGTAGAGCAGAACCGCCGAAAACAGAATCCAGCCGATCGGAAAGAGGCCATATGCCCCTCCGTCGGCCAGGGCGCTGACGGCGAGGCCCACGGGCATCCGGTAAAACACCAGCGCGACGGCGGTGGCGGCCGCTAGCCCCCACAGGGCCGCCTTCCAAACCGGGAGGCGCTTGATGCCGAGCAGGTACAGCAGGGCAAAGACCGGCAGAGCAGCCGCCAGGGCGGAAAGTCCGAGGCTGCCCGCAAGAGGGGCGTAGTTTTGTGGCCACATGGCTGAATGGCCCTTGATACTAGATGCGCCTGGGCAAAGTCAAGCGGCCCAGGCGCCAGTGACAGGTGAACTGCGGGCCGCCACTCAGCTACACACCGGATGGTCATGCGGCTGACGTTGGCCGCAAATGGGATGTAGGGATGAAATCCATTCAACCGGAGACGCGGAATAAGCCTGGACGGCGCGGTGCGGCCCTGGTGGAATTGCCGCTGGTGCTGCTCCCGTTGGTCGCCCTGTGGGTGGCGATCATAGATTTCAGCTTCGGCATCTTTCTGAAGTCTACATTTCAGCACGCCGCCCGCGAGGGAGTCCGTTACGCCGTCACCAGCCGGACCAAGCCGGGCATGGGCCACGATGCTTCGATCAAGTCGGAGGTGCAACGCAATGCCATGGGCTTCCTGAACGGCGATCAAGGGGCCGCCAGGATCCACATCCGGTACTACACCCCGGGCACGCTCGCCGAAACCCAGAGCAACGCCGGGGGCAACATCGTGGAAGTGTCGATTGAAGGCTACACCTGGAACTGGATTGCACCGGTGCTGCGTAGCGCGATGGCGCCGCTGAACATCGTGGCGCGTTCGTCGGATCGTATGGAGGCGTCGCCCGCGGGAATGCCTCCCGCCAGATAGGAGCACGTGGGAATCGCTGTGAACCAACAACGCCGCCGCCGTCAACGTGGCACCGAGCTGATCGAGTTCGCCCTGGTGGCTACCTTTCTGCTGCCCCTCTTGTTCGGCACAGTAGTGATGGGTTTGAACCTCCACCGGAGCATCCAGGTCACCCAGCTCAGCCGGGACTCCGGCCACATGTACTCCCGCAGCGTGGATTTCTCCGACCCGGCCAACCAAGCGATTCTTGTGCGGCTGGCCCAGGGTCTTGGCATCCAATCGGCCGGCGGCAGCGGGGTGGTGATTCTCTCCACCGTCACCTACATCGGAACGGCGCAGTGCGCCGCGGCCGGCCTCTCCAGCGGCGCGTGCACGAATCTCAACTACCCGGTCATCACCAATCGAATCGTAATCGGCAACGCCTCGGCTCGTTCCAGCGCCTTCGGCACCCCCAACCCCGAACTGATCGGCAGCAAGGGAGATGTGTCGAACTATCTGACCAACACCAGCGCCAGAGCGGACGGATTCAGCTCTGTACTGGCCATGCAGCCGGGCGACCTGGCCTACGTCTCGGAGGTCTATGTGCCCTCCTCGGATTACGGAATGCCGGGCTTCGAGATGACCGGCGTGTACTGCCGGACTGTTTTCTAACGAACATGAGACAGCACAGGCATCGTTGCAGAAGGAGCAGCGGGATCACCCTGTTGATGACGGTGATCAGTTTTGCGGTGATTCTGCCCATGGTCGGTTTGGCGATCGATACCAGCCTGATCTACGCAGCCAAGGCCAAGTTGCAGGCCGCGGTCGACGCGGCCGCGCTGGCAGGGGCAAGATCGCTGAACCGGGGCATGGACATCGGCTCGCAGACCGAGAGCGCCCGCGCCACGGCGCAGGCGTTCTTCGATGCCAACTTCCCGGCCGGGCATCTTGGAACCACCAACCGGGTCTCCACGTTTACGGTCGCCGAGAGCGACTACCGGACCCGCACTGTCCGGGCGGATGCTGGCATCGACGTGCCGGCCTATTTCATGCGTCTGCTCGGTTTCCAGTCGACGCATTTGACCGCCACGGGAATGGCCTCGCGCCGGGACGTCAACCTTGTGCTGGTGCTGGACCGGTCCTCCTCCATGAGCGGGGCGATGAGTGCCATGCGGAGCGCCGCGCGCAGCTTCGTGGACAAGTTCGCCGAGGGGCGGGACAACGTGGGGTTGATCGTGTTCGGCGGCAGCGGGTTGGTGGCCTTCCCCAACCCGTCTCCCTCCGGACCAGCCTCCAACTTCAAGAGCGCCAGCCCCAACGTCGACACCCTGATCAGCCAAACCGTAAACGGGGGCAACACCGGCACGGCCCAGGCGCTCTCCCAGGCCTACCTGGAACTGGTAAAGCGGAACGAGGCCGGCGCCCTCAACCTGATCGTGTTTTTCACCGACGGTCTTCCCAATGGGCTGATGGCCAACTTCAACGACCCGGATCCAGCCAAGAACCTGCTGAGATCCACCAGCACGTGCATCTACAGAGGCGTCGCGGGGCGCCCCATGCTGGGGTTCCTCTCGCAGTACTCGAGTTTTGCGCCGACAGGAACGACCGTGGGCATCAAAAAACCGTCCTCCAGCACGGTGAGCACCGTGAGCGAGGGTCCCATCACCACCAACAGCGACGGGTGCTACTACCGCTCGAACGAGCAGAACATGCGCCAGGATGTTCTGAAGATGCCTGCCCTGGATTACTACGGCAATCTGACCACCGGCTATCACTCCGTCGACCTGACGCGGGTGGACTCTCCTCAGCAGATCGGCTACGCTTCGTTGAATGCCGCCGACAGCGCTGTGCAGAGGATTCGGCAGGACTCCGGGCTGAACATCGTGATCTACACCATCGGCTACCACGGAGGGTCCGAGCAACCCGACGAGACGTGGCTGAAACGGGTCGCCAACGACCCCAGCAGCCCGTCGTTTGACTCCCTCAAGCCTCCGGGCTTGTACGTCAAAGCGCCCACGACCGGAGACCTGGCCGCGGCCTTCTCCAAAGTGGCCTCGGAAATCCTCAGGCTGGCGCTGTAGCTAGAGCGCCCTGGTGAAGTACCAGACGGCCAGGCCAGCGGCGAACATGACGGCCAATCCGGCGGCTGTCCTCCGGGCAAAGTTCGCCGTGCCGGCGTAGGCGGCGATGGCCGACTTGATCACCGCGTTGGCGAACAAAGCAATCAACACCCCGAGCGCAGCCAGCGGGGCTGCCACTTCACCGCGGGCAAGCAGGTCGGCTAGCGAGAGAGTCACGGCATCCACGTCAAGCGAGCCGCCTAGCGCGCTGGTCCAGTAGAGAGCGCCGCTTCCGAAAGCCGAGGAAGCTGCCTGGCTGGCAAACGAAATCGCTCCAAATAACGCGCCGAATTTCAGCGCCGGCATCAATCGGAAGGGGTTGTGCACAGCGGACACCGATGGGTTGGTCTCCGCCGCCGGCCCACGTCCGGACAGCAACCCCACGCCGAGCCCTGCCAAAGTCATGGCCGTCATCGGCATCCAGACTGCGCGGGCGAGCGCCGGACTTACAACTAACAGGATGAACAAGACGCGGGGGAACTGGATGGCGTTGGCGATGACCGCGGCCTGCGCGTACAGGGAGCTTTGTTCCGGCGCTTCCGAGCTGTCCCTGGCAAAGGAAGCCGTGGCGGCCGTGGTCGAGGCCAGGCCGCCCAGCACGCCGGTAAGCCGCAACCCGCGCCGCGAGCCAAGGAATTTTGCCAGGAAGTAGCCGGCGTAGGAGACCGAGGACACCAGGATGACAAAGGCCCAGATCTGGCGGGGCGCCAGGAATCCGTAGGGGCCGATTTGTCCCTCCGGCAGAATCGGGTAGACGATGAAGATGATCGCCAGAAAGCGCAGGGTGTCGTCGAACTCAGCCTCGGTAATGGTTTCACGGACGAGCTTGTGCAACCAGCGTTTGGCTTCCAGGAAGGCCACCACGACGACGGCGGCGCCCACGGCCAGCCGGTTCAGCGGCGTCGTGGAGAGGAAGCCGAGCGCGTAGGTTGCGACCGCGGCGATCTCGGTGGTGATGCCGGAGCGCTCCCGCCCGCGCACGTAGAAGACCCCAAGCAGCGCGGTGACCGAGACGAGCGCTGCAGCCGTAAGCCAGGCGTTCTCCACCAGACCGCAGACCGCGCCGATGAGCGCAATCAGCACGAAGTCGCGCACGCCGGGATGGCCCTCTTCCTTGGAGGCCTCGCGCTGCGCCCCGATCAGAAAACCGATCAGCAGCGCCTCCGCGATGGCCACGGCGGCGCCGGACATATGGGGAGCCATCGACTAATGACTCTACAACATTACGGACGCCGGAGCTTATGCCGCCGCCACCGGGAGGGCCCCAAACCGGCGGTCGCGCCGGCGGAACTCCTGGATGCAGGCTTCCAGGTCCGCAGCGCCGAAATCGGGCCACATCTTGGAGAGGAAGAACAGCTCGGCGTAAGCGGACTCCCAAAGGAGGAAATCGCTCAGGCGCTGCTCTCCGCCGGTACGGATGAGCAGGTCCACATCGCGGCACACCGCCGCAGCATTGTTCGCGCGCGCCAGAAGCGAGGCGAACTCTTCCCTGGTGATGGGCGAAGGCTCCCTGCGGCACCGCGCGGCCCGCAGGATCGAGTCGCGCGCCGAGTAGTCCACGGCGATTCGCAGCCAGAGTTGATCGGCAGCCTCCGTAGCCCTTTCGGCCGACCGGATCGCCCCCAGCAAAGTGGCGCTCAGCCGGTCCCGCCGTCCGATCACGCTGATCCGGATTCCCTGCTCCAGGCACGTGGGGGCCTCCCTCCGCAGGTGCGCCTCCAGCAGGTGCATGAGCCCGCTAGTCTCCTCCTGGGGCCTCCGCCAGTTGTCGGAAGAGAAGGCATAGAGGGTGAGCGTGCCCACGCCCAGCCGGCGCGCGGCCTCCACCGTGCGCCGCACCGCCTCGCTTCCTGCCCGGTGCCCGGCCAGGCGCGGCATGCCGCGCGCGGTTGCCCAGCGCCCGTTGCCGTCCATGATGATGGCAACGTGCAGTCTTTCGTCTGAACTTGAAGAAGTGCTTTGCCTCATAAAGTGTGATTCCGAAGTTGTCGTTCGCGCGTTCGATTCAAAGGACTACCCCTCCCGCGTGGCCTGAATGAGGGCTTCCATGTGCGCCAGGTACTTCTCCAGCGCGCGGCGGCCCACGGGCGTGAGGCGGTATTCGGTCTTGGGGACGCGTCCTTCAAACGACTTGGCGCAGGAAACGTAGCGGGCGTCCTCCAACTTCCGGGCGTGCACGCTCAGGTTTCCGTCCGTCGTTCTGAGCAGGCGCTTCAGGTCGTTGAACGTCAGCGATTCGTTGACCGCCAAGGCGCTCACAATCCCGAGCCGCAGTCTTTCGTGGATCAGGCGATCCAGATCCACCGCTGTGCCGCTGGCGGGCGCCGCCGGCTGCGGCGCGCGTTCCTTCCGCAAAGCGCTGGTCCTAGCCACCGTACCTCCGTGCAATGACGATGCCGAACACCGTGTGCAGGCCGCCGAAACCAGCGGCCAGGAACCAGTTGCCCCAGGCGGAAGGTGAGAAAAGGGCAGCCGTGCCAAGCGCCATGAAGCACAGCCCCATCGCCGGGACGACCCTTACCGAGTAGGCGCCCGCCGCGACTACTCCAACGCCATACATGAGCAGCCAGATGCCGGGCAGCGGGGCGGCAAGATTCGCCCGGAACAGCACCATCGTTAGGAGCGCCGCCGCCAGCATCGGCGGGAACAGTCCGAGCGCGAACTTGCGGCCCGGCCGCGATAAGAGCGGAACCTGGACGCTCCTGGCCTTCCGCACCATGAAAGCAACACCGATCACCAAGGCGATGACGCCCTCGGCCAGCCACACGGCAAGCCAGGCCCGCGAGGAAGATTGGTGCGCGGCCACCAAAGCGGCGAACAGCGCCGTGGCGCCCATGGCGATCCCGCCAAAACCGGGGACCGCGGTGAAGGAGGACGCGCCCTCCATGGTCTGGCGGATGTAGCGCAGGTGATCCATCGCGTGCGCGTGCATCGCGACGGGCTCCGTCCGAATGGGCTTCACCGAACCCATACGGCCATGCTACAGCGCGCGCCCATGGCTGTCAAGTACTTTTTGATGCAAAGTGAGGCAGGTCCCCGACCTGCCTACTGAGAATTCTGAGGCGTGGCGGCAACTACCCCAATGTGAGCTTCTACCGGCGCCGACTACCCCACTGGCAGCCCGAGGGAGCCTCAATCTTCTTGACCTGGAGCCTTCACGGCTCGCTTCCGAAGGGGGCCGGGCAGTTGTTGATCGGGCGACCTCTCGACGCTGGCCGACGCTTTGTTGCCCTCGATCAGCAAATGGACGCCGGCAACACGGGTCCCACATGGCTCCGGAATCCGGCAGTTGCCCAGACGGTGGCGAACACGCTCTTTCTCGCGGCTGAGCGCTGGGAGCTGTACGAGCTCCACGCCTGGGTGGTAATGATGAACCATGTGCACGCCTTACTGACCCCTCACAGGCAGCTTCGCCAGATCACCCGGGCGGTGAAGAACACAAGTGCCCGCGAGGCAAACCGCATTCTGGGACGAACCGGGCAGCCATTCTGGCGGGACGAGTCCTTCGACCGTTGGGTGCGCGGCGCGGAGGAATTTCGACGAATTGCCCGCTACATCGAATGGAATCCGGTGAATGCCGGGCTGGTGGAGCGGCCCGACGAGTGGCCGTGGTCCAGCGCGCACCCTGATTTCCGGCAGAGGCAGGTCGGGGACCTGCCCCACTCACTCAATCCACCACCTTGGCCGTGACCACCAGGATGAGGGCGTTGCCGGAGTCATCCACGCTTGCTTTGCCTACGACCACCTTCTGACCCTCGCGCACGTCGATGTCGGTTTGGAGGCCTGCGTCCCTAACGGATCTGAATTCCTTGCCGTCGCGCACGACGGTGTAGGGCATCCGCGCGGCGAAACGCAGTCTGTCTACCCGCACGATGTGGTCTTTGCCTTCCGTGGTGACTGCCAGCGAACTCAGTTCTAGCCTATATGTCGTCTCCGCCGGGGGCGAGAAGCCTCCGTTCACTTGAGCCGCCTGCCCTTCCCTGGCCCTCAACACGGCCGTATCCAGGACCTGGAAGCCCTGGTACAAGAATAGACCGCGCAACTGCTTGACAACGCCCTCCAATTCTTTGGGCACAGCCGTCGCCTGGGTTTCCCGCGGCTGTCCCATCACCAGGTACGTCGTCAGCTCGACATTCCTCAGGGGGACATCGAAGCGTTTGATGGCTTCGCCCACGGCGTCCACGACAGCCGGAGGCCCGGTGACGGCGATTGCTTTCAACTGAGGCGAGGGCCGCACGTCCGCCCCGAACGCTCCCACCAGCAAAGCCAAACGATTCGCGTCCTGGTTCTTGATGTCGAAAACCTTGGAGACCCAGCCCTCCTTGGGCTGAATGGGCTTGGCCTCCTGGGCCAGCAACGGCAGGACGGCCGCGAACAATGTCAGAAACACTCTGCGTTTCATAGCGAATCTCCGTTCTGATCAATCAGCCAATAGATGACGACGTCCGGGTCGTCGGTAAACATCTTCACCAGCAACGGTTCCTGCGGCTTGCGTGGGGCAGCTCCCCGAGCTGCCCTGGCGGGAGCGGCCACGGCAGGCCGGGGTCCTGCCGCACTTGGCGGAGGAGGCGGAGCCGGCGGCGGGACGGCGGGACCTGGCAGCATCAAGAACGCAACCACCGCCGTCGCCGCGGCCGCGGCGATGCCGTGCCACCACCTGAGGGCGAAGAGCCATGAGGGCCGGCGCGAGGCGACGCGGTCCAGCACACGGCTTCGCACCGCCGCCAGCGCCGCATCGGGTATCTCTTCCTCGCGCAGGCTGCGCACCAGCTCCTGGCTTTGCCTCAACTCGCCGGCCAGCGCCCGGCAGTCGGCACACGCGCGGAGGTGGTCTTCGATCTCCGGCGTTACGTGGTCGCCCTCCACGTAGAGCGCGATGAGCGGTTCATATTCCGAGCAAGCCATCAAACCCTCCCCAACATGCGGTCGACAAACCGCTTGATCTTGAGCCGCGCCGAGCTCACCTGCGAGCGCACGGTCGCCTCCGAAGACCCTAGAATGCGCGCAACCTGGGCCGTCGCCAGCCCCTCGATGTCGCGCAGAACCAACGCGGTCCGTTCCTTCTCCGGCAGGTGCCGCAACGCCAAGGCGACGATGCGCCTCTCGTCCTCCCAATCGCGCCCGGCCGGGGCCACGGCCGGTTGTGCATCGTCCAGCGGCATCCCCCGCTCCCTCTGGCGGCGGGCGCCCACGTCCCGGCATACGTTGACCGTAACCCGGTAGAGCCAGGGAGCCAGGGCGCGGGTCGCGTCGAAACCCCGCAAATGCTTGTGAAGCCGGAGAAAGACCTCCTGAGCGGCGTCCTGGGCATCCTCCATCGATCCGAGCAGCCGGTACGCGGTGAGGAACACGCGGCGCTCTTGCCGGAGCAGGATCTGCTCGAAGGCCGCGGCGTCACCCGCCCGCGCCAGCCTCACGAGCGCCGTCAGGTCCGAGTCGTCCCGCCCGCTTTCCGCGCCAGCCATGGGGAGCGCCAGTTCGTACACTGCATTCTACTTCCGTAAGAGATATACCCCGCCAACAGCCAAAACGTGCAGAGCATTTTTCGATTGACCCGCGATTGCCTTTGGCGGTAAAACGGCAGGCGGAGGGTCTGAACATGGCTGTGACGGTTCGAAACGTGATGATCTGGCGGAAGGAAGTTTCCAACCAGCCCGGCGAGCTGGCCGGCACTCTCGATCCCCTGGTCAAAGCCGGAGTGAACCTTCAGGTGTTGATGGGCTACCGGCTGCCGGGGGAAGAGGGCAAGGCTGCGATTGAACTCTATCCGGTGACGGGCAAGAAAGCGGCCAAAGCCGCCGCGGCGGCGGGCCTGACCGCTTCGTCCATTCCCGCCCTTCACGTGCAGGGAGATGACAAGCCGGGGCTCATGCTCGCGTTCGCGTCCCGCCTGGCCGGAGCGGGGATCAACATCAGTTTTCTTGTCGCCCAGGTGGTAGGCCGCAAGTACACGGCGATCTGGGGCTTTGAGTCAGCCGAGGCGGCCAAGAAAGCGGCGGCTCTCATCAAGAAAGCGAAGTAGGAACCGGACGTGCCCGGCCATCCCAGGGCTGACGTGGCGCCGGGGAGCGGCCTTCAATTGCCTTCTCCCCCCACCCGCAGCACGGCCAGAAAGGCTTCCTGGGGGATGTCGACCTTGCCCACGCGCTTCATGCGGCGCTTGCCTTCCTTCTGCTTTTCGAGCAGCTTGCGCTTGCGCGTGATGTCGCCGCCGTAGCACTT
>JBHGAV010000022.1:0-60421 GCA_041946685.1 Bryobacteraceae bacterium
GCAAAGAAATTGCGGGCATTGAGCACGTTGTTCCGAAAGAACTCGTAGGCATTCCCGTGATACTCATTGGTGCCTGACTTGACGGCGGCGTTCAACACTGCGCCGGAGTATCCGGCCGCATCCGCGGTGAAGTTGTTGCTCTGAACCTTGAATTCCTGTAGAGCGTCGACCGGGGGACTGAATGCCGCGCCGGCGGCGATGAGATTTGTGTTGTCCGCGCCGTCCAGGAGGAACTGCGTCTGATTCGAACTCAGTCCTCCGATGTTGATGCCCAGGCTCAGGCTGCCGGCGGCTGCGCCAGGTGTCGTGACCACAGTGGCGGGCGCCAGCGTCGCCAGTTGCAGCCAGTTCCTCCCGTTCAAAGGCAGTTCGACGATGTTCTTGTTGTCCACCACCTGCCCCAGGGCCGCATCTTCCACCTGGAGCAGCGGCGCGGTGCCCGTGACGGCGATGGTCTCGGCCAGCGCGCCCACCTGGAGAGTGAAATCGACCCGGAGTCGGTCCGCCACGCGCACATTGATGTCCCTTCGCACCATCGTGCTGAAGCCTTTTGCGGATACGGAGATCTCGTACACGCCGGGCACCAGCTGCGGCGCTCTCCAGATGCCGGTCGCGTCCGTCACCGACACGAACGTGACGGAAGTCCCGGTGTTCCTTACAACCACCTCGGCTCCGGGCACGGCTGCGCCGCTGGGATCGGTTATCGTTCCCATCATGCTGCCGGTCTCACTCTGTGCCAGCAGCAGCGGCACCAGGGCTAGGGCAAGCAATCCGAGCCCGAGTATTGTATTCCTGCACTGCATTCTTCTGATACTCCTTTCCTGATTTGGCCTCCACTGATACGGCTATGGCTGTATTGGTAATTTATATACCTGAATATTATGAGTTGTCAATGCAATTTTTCGATCCTGAGGGCGATTGTTGAAGACAGTCTACGCCCCCTCAAGAGAGGATCACTCTTGATGCCCAGTTCACGCGAGTGGTATCGCGCCGCGGCTTCGAATACTAGGGGCGTCTCGCCTCAATTGGCGATGTTGTCTGGTCTCGCGCACTTCAAAAGCGCTCCGGTATTTGACAACATCACTACCACCTTCTATAATGCAAGGCGCGCTTATCAGGTGTGAGGTCTATCGCGCACGGGCTGTCCGGAAGCCAGGGGGCCGGGTGCGGGTACTGTAGAGTGAACCCAGTGTCAAACGAAGGCATGTCTCGGAGGTACTTCTTTTACGGCTCGCTGCTCGCGGGTGTTGTGCCGCCAGGCGGGTTCGGCTCGGTTGCTTCGCTGAAGGCGCTGGGTTACAGGTCGCCGAACGAGCTGTTGAACATTGCCAGCGTCGGTTCCGCCGGGAGGCCCTTTGAGGTGATGGCAGGCTGCGCCGGGGAGAACATCGTGGCGATTGCCGACGTCGATGACAGAGTGGCGGCGCCGGCCTACAAGAAGTACGAGAAGGCCGCACGATACAGAGATTTCCGCAGGATGCTGGACAAGGAGGGCAGGAACATCGACGCTGTGATTGTCGGCTGCCCGGACCACATGCACGGCACGGTGGCCTTGTGGGCGATGGAGAGAGGCAAGCACGTCTACGTCGAGAAGCCGTTGACACGCACCGTCGCGGAAGCCAGGATGCTCAGGGAGGCGGCCGTTCGGTACGGTGTAGCCACCCAGATGGGCAACCAGGGCTACTCCAACGAGGGAGCCCGCATTGCAGCGGAAATTCTCTGGTCCGGGGAAATCGGAAACGTCACGGAAGTCCATGCCTGGACCAGCCGGCCCATCTGGCCCCAGGGCCTCACGGAGATACCTCCCGCTGAGCCGGTGCCCTCCACCATCGACTGGGATCTCTGGCTGGGGATTGCCTCGTATCGCCCCTACACCTCAGGCGGTGAAGCATACGCCCGGAATTTCAGCCGTACCTACGGCAATGAGATTTCGCAAGGTTTCTATCTGCCGTTCAACTGGCGGGGCTTCTTCGACTTTGGAACGGGCCCGCTCGGTGACATGGCGTGCCACATCCTGGGCGCTCCGCACATGGCGCTCCGGCTGGCCGCTCCGACGAGCGTGGAGTGCCTGAAGAAAGAGGGCGCCAGCCCGATCCAGTTCCCGAAGAAGACGGTCACCCGGATCCAGTTTCCAGCGCGCGGCGCGATGCCGCCGGTGACGCTCTACTGGTACGACGCCGCCACGGGCCCGATGTATGTCCCGCCTGGGCACCCTGAGAGCGAGCCGCTTATCGGCGGCCAGGGCGCCTTCGGCAGACCCATGACGATGATGGCTGCTCCGGGCCGCGGCGGCACGGGTCCGGGCGGGCCTGCTGCCGCCCCTCCGGGCCGGGTTGCGACGGCGCCGGCCGGTCCCGGCGGCCCGCCGAGAGGAGCGGGGCCGATGGCAGGGCGTGAAGGCGTCGTCTTCGTGGGTGAGAAGGGCTACATGACGACGGACAGCTACGGGGCAAGCGTGCGCCTGCTGCCGCTGGCCCGCCATGAAGCGTACAAGCTTCCCCCGCAGACGCTGACGCGCTCGCCAGGCCATCAGCGCGACTGGATACGCGCGTGCAAGGGCGGGGAACCGGCGTGCTCCAATTTCAGCGTATCGGCGCCTTTTGCGGAATGGATTGCCATGGCCGTGATCGCCATGCGCGTGGAGGGGAAACTGGAATGGGACGATGCCCGGATGAAGTTCACCAATAGCGCCGAGGCTAACCGCTTCGTCAAACCTGAGGTCCGAAAAGGCTGGAGCCTCACCTGATCGGTCCATAAGGAAGGTATCGAGACTCGCTGAGATGATTACACGGCGCCAACTTCTGGGAACCAGCGCCGCCGCTCCGGCGGCACTTCCGCTGCTGGGGGTTGACGACGACCGGGCGGGCCAGGTCCACGCTATGGAAGCTGTGCTGTCTGCGGCACCGGCTGCTGAGGCTGACCCGGAGCGGCCTATCTACCATTTCCGCCCCCCGGCCAACTGGACCAACGATCCCAACGGGACGTTCTTCCATCGGGCCTGGCATCACCTCTTCTACCAGCTCAACCCGTTCGCGGCCAGCATTGGCAACCAGCATTGGGGCCACGCCCGCAGCCGGGACCTGGTGAACTGGGAGCACCTCCCCGTCGCTCTCTGGCCATCCACCAGCAAGGGAGAGAAGGCCCTGTACTCAGGCGGCGCGATCATTGCCAAGGATGGGCGTCCCCGAATTCTTTACACGAGCATCGGTCATCCGCAGCCTGAACAGTGGCTTGCCATTCCCAAAGACGAAGATTGCCTCGAATGGGAGAAGTTCGCTGGGAACCCGGTCCTCACAGCGGACGCGCACGGGAAGCTGCAAGTGGACCAGTGGCGCGATCCGTTCCTGTTCACGGAGGACGGCCGCACCTATATGGTCTGCGGGGGCAACACCCCCGTCTACCGGCGCGGAGGCGAGGGTGCCGTTCAGCTTTACCAGGCGCAGGACGAGGCGCTCACCAAGTGGACACACCTGGGGGTCGTCTTCCGGTACCGGGATCGCGGTACATTCAACATCGAGTGCCCGAACCTGTTCAAGCTGGACGGCAGGTGGGTTCTGATCGTCTCGCCACACCGACCGTGCGAGTACTTCATTGGTGAGCTGGATCTGAAGCGTGTTAGGTTCCTTCCCGAGGAGCACGGAGTGCTCGATCCGGGAAGCGCCTATGCCAGCAACATCTCCGTGGACGATAGGGGCCGCACGATCCTCTGGCTGTGGGGCCGCACGAACACTCAGCCCGGCAAGGGCTGGAACGGCGTGATCGTGATGCCGCGAATCCTGTCGATCGGTCCGGACGGATTTCTGCGGCAACAGGTGCCCGAGGAGTTCTCTTCGCTGCGCGGTGCGGCGGTGACGGTCCCGCCGGCGGTTCTGGGGGAGACGCCGCTCGTCGTGGAGAGCATCCGGGGCGATGCATTGGAGATCGAGGCGGAGTTCTCGGCGGGCTCTGCCGGCGGCTATGGCCTCCAGTTGCGGCGGGCCGAGTCCGGGGCGGCTGGGCTGGTCGTTGCGGTGCGGCGGGGCACCCTTTTTGTTGGGAACACCCAGACGTACATCGGCACCGCCGAGCGGTGCAGGCTGCGCGTCTTTCTGGACAAGCGCGTGGCTGAAGTGTACGTGGACGGAGGACTGGCAGCCGTCTTCACCACCGTGGACGCCGCTCCCACAGACCTGGGGGTCGCCGCTTTCGCGCAACCCCCCTCCGTAGGGCGAGGCGGGCAGCCGGGTCCTCTCGGGAACTCGCCGTTAAGACCGGCGAGACTGGAATCGATGACGATTTGGCCCATGAAACCGGCCCGGATGAGCATGGATAGGTTTCGAACGTGACAACCTGGAAGGGGAAGGAGATCTGAAATGAAGCATTCCAAGTTCGGCTTTGGGTGCAGGATCGGCGCGGTCTGCGTCCTGATTCTTGGGACCGTCTCTCCCGTGGCCGCTGCGGGGCAGCAGCAGAGGAAATACCAGCGCCTTCCGGATGCGGAGATTCGAAAGTACGTGGATCGGGAATGGGTCCGGAAGAGCGCCGTGAACGATCTCCTCGACTACTGGGTGAAGGCGGCGGTCATGCCCAACGGTTTCATCCAGGAAAACCTGGACCGGCAGTGGAAGCCATGGGGCGAGCAGCGCGAGGCAAGCGTGAACGGCCAGGGCCGCGTCCTTTACACGCTGGCGATCGGCTACGAGATGAGCGGAAGAGAGAAACGCTATCTGGATGCCGTGAATAGAGCGGCCGACTTCCTGATGAAGATGCGCGACGAGCAGTACGGCGGATACTACAACCGGATGACGCCGGACCTGAAGGTCATCGACGACAGCAAGACCGGGTTCCAGAGTTTCGTCATCTTCTCGCTCGCCCATGCCGCCCGTGTGACGAAGAACGACCGGTACGCGAAAGCCGCTCTCGAAGCTTTCCGGGAGCTCAAGGCGAAGATGTCGGACGGGCCTTTCATCGGCGGCAGCTTTAACCGCGAGTTCACCGGCCCGGCTGCACGCGGGATGGGCTTCGGCGCGCGTGGTGGAGCAGGCAGGGGCGGCGCCGGCGAGGCGGGCGGCCGCGGCGGAGTCCCCCAGGGCGCGCCCCGAGGAGGCGGTTACCAGATGTCGCCCGGCGGACACATGCTCAACCTGCACATGTTCGAGGCGCTGCTGGGTTTGTACGAAGCCACGCGTTCCAAGGAGGTGTGGGACACCATCTCCGCTCAACTGGACTTCATCGCAAAGGTCTACAACTATGACCAGGGCTATCTGTCGGAGGTCTACGACGCCGACTGGAAGCCCATCGGCAACCCTTCCGCCAATCCCGGACACCTGTTTGAGTGGGCCTCCCTGCTGAGTCGCGCGGTGGAGTTGGGCGCGGACCCGAAATTCGTCGAGTTGGGCAGCCGGAATATCGACATGGGACTGAAGAGCTACAACAAAGATGTCGGCGGCCTGGGGGGTCGGAACGCCAGCGGCGCGCCGGCGCTCATGCTATGGTGGCCTCAGTGCGAGGTCATCAAGGCCACGGCGCACTATGCGATCCTGCGCGGCCGCAGCGACCTTTGGCCCTACTACCAGCAGACTTTGGATTTCGTCAAGAAGACCTACCTGGACACGGAGTACGGAGGGTGGTTCGAGGGATACATCCCCGGTTCGCCCCGGGAAGCGCTCGGCGAGCGCGCGTACATCAAGGGGGCGGTGGACGGACCGGAGTTGAGCCCGTACCACATGATTTCGATGTTCCACGATCTGTGGCGCATCACAGACCCGAAGTACAAACCGGAGTCTGGCAGGTAGGAGAGACGCCGGCAGCGCGGCCAGCGGCGGCTCGACGATTGCTTTCTCGACTCTGACTATGAAGAACCAGACTCAACTCATCACGTACGTCGACCGGCTCTCAGGCGGGGGATTCCGCGAGCTGAAGGCACTGCTCGGCGGTCCGCTCGCCGGCGTCTTCGGCGGCGTGCACGCGCTGCCGTTCTTTCACCCGATTGACGGGGCGGACGCGGGTTTCGATCCCATCGACCACACCGTAGTCGACGCTCGCCTCGGCACCTGGGAGGACGTGCGTTCCCTGAGCGGCTCCGTGGAGGTCGTGGCTGACCTGATTGTCAACCACATCTCGCTGCAATCGCCGCAGTTTCTGGACTTCTCTCGGCGCGGCGGGGATTCACCCTACGCGGGCATGTTCATCTCTTACGACCGCGTCTTTCCGGATGGCGCCAGGGAACAGGATCTGCTGTCCATCTACCGGCCGCGTCCGACGCTGCCTTTCAGCGTCACGACTCTTGAGTCGGGCGTGAAACGCATAATGTGGACGACTTTCAACCCCCAGCAGATCGACATTGACGTGCGCCATCCCGCAACGGAGGCGTACTTAGACACAATCCTCGAGAGGTTCCACGCGGGCGGCGTCCGGATGGCGCGCCTCGACGCCGTGGGCTACGCGATCAAGAAGCCCGGAACCAGTTGTTTCATGATTCCCGAAACGTTCGCCTACATCGCCGAACTGACGGCGAAGGCCCGCGCGCTCGGCATCGAGGTGCTGGTCGAGATCCACAGCCATTTCCTGAAGCAGATCGAGATCGCGCGCCAGGTCGACTGCGTCTACGATTTCGCCTTGCCGCCGCTCGTGCTGCACGCTCTGTTCAAGAAGGACGGACGGCCGCTGGCGCGCTGGCTCAACATCAGCCCGCGCAACGCCGTCACCGTCCTGGACACGCACGATGGTATCGGCGTCATCGACGTCGGCGCGGATGCAGCAGGCACGCCCGGTCTTCTTCCTCCCGAAGACATCGACGATCTGGTCGAGACCATCCATGAGCGCAGCAACGGCCAGAGCCGGCAGGCCACCGGCGCCGCAGCCAGCAACTTGGACCTCTATCAGGTGAACTGCACGTTCTACGACGCGCTGGGAAGGCGCGATACCGATTACCTGATCGCCCGCGCTTTGCAGTTGTTCGCGCCGGGCGTTCCCCAGGTCTACTACGTCGGACTTCTGGCCGGCTGCAACGATATGGAACTGCTTGCCCGCACGGGAGTCGGGCGTGACATCAACCGGCACTACTACACTCCCGAAGAAGTTGAAGCTGCACTCGGGCGGCCGGTGGTGCGGAGCCAGATCGACCTCATGCGATTTCGAAACACCCACCCGGCCTTCGGCGGCGAGGTGCGAGTGGAGGCGCCCGCGGCCCACAGGCTTGCGATCGAATGGCGGCGCGGCGCAGACCTGGCGAGGCTCGATGTGGACTTGTCCGCCCCCGGGGGCTGGATTACCTGCTCGAGCCCGGGCGGCACGCGGAAGTACGATGTGATCCCGGAAAGCACGGGCATCGCCGGCTGGGACGCACGAAGCTGAGGAGATATAGCGATGGCAGGATCGACTACCCCAAGCACAAGTCTTACGGCAATCAAGTATCTGACCTTTCTGATGTTCATGATGTTTGCCATGACCACCGACTCGGTCGGGGTCATCATTCCGGAGGTCAGCAAGGAGTTCAAGCTCAGCATGACGGCGGCTGGGGCTTTCCATTACGCCAACATGACCGCGATCGCGCTCGCCGGGATTTTCCTCGGATACCTGGCGGACAAGCTCGGGCGCAAGAAGACGATTATTCTTGGCCTGATCCTTTTTGCGGTCAGCTCCTGCCTGTTCGCCGTCGGGAACTCCTTCCCTTTCTTCCTGACACTGCTGATCGCCTCCGGAGCATCGATCGGGATTTTCAAGACCGGCGCCCTGGCGTTGGTTGGAGACATCTCCCGATCGACTGCGGAGCACACTTCAACGATGAATACCGTTGAGGGTTTCTTCGGTGTCGGCGCAATCATCGGGCCGGCAATCGTGGCAAGGCTACTTTCCTCCGGCATGTCGTGGAAATGGCTCTATCTGCTGGCGTCCGCCATTTGCGTCCTGTTGATCGTCACGGCCTTGCTGGCGAAGTACCCCAAGACGATCAAGACGGTCGAGGAACCGATTGACCTTCGCCGCACCATGAAGATGATGAGAAGCCGCTTCGCCATGGGTTTCTCATTCGGAATCTTCCTGTACGTGGTCGTTGAATGCGCCGTCTACGTCTGGATGCCGACGCTGCTCTCCGCCGACGCGGCCCATCCCGGTTTTCTGGCGACCTACGCCATTTCGGTCTTCTTCGTGCTCCGCGCGGCCGGACGCTTCCTGGGCGCCTGGGTGCTGGCCCGCTGGAACTGGTCGGTGGTCATGGTGATCTTCAGCGCCCTGATTCTGGCCTGCTTCGTCGGCAGCCTGGCCGGCGGAGCCTCGACGGCAGCTTACCTGCTCCCGCTTTCAGGTCTGTTCATGTCGATGATCTATCCCACGCTCAACTCAAAAGGCATAAGCTGCTATCCCAAGTCGGAGCACGGAGCCGTGGCAGGCGTGATCCTGTTCTTTACCTGCGCGGCTGCGGCGCTCGGTCCGCTGGCCATGGGTGCGGTGAGCGACGTCTTTGGCCACCCGAAATACGGCTTCGTTCTGGCGTCGGTCGCCGCGGGCTTGCTCTTCCTCGGCTTGGTGTGGAACTGGCGCTACGGTCCCGCCCGCGAGCGGCTGCTCCAGCTCAATGCGAGCGAGTACGAACCGGCCGGCGCAGACTGAACGGCACAGGTTCTTTACTGCGTTGGCCGGATGCGAATCGCGCAGCCACCACCGGGGGCGAGATCCAGCTTGAGCCTGGTGTCGCGGCCGACCCGCTGCTTCTGAATCGTCACGTGTTTCGGAGCCGTTGCCGCATCCGGCGCGTCGGCGTAAATCTCGGCGGTGAACTGGCCGGCGCCCAGGAAGGTCAAGGGCAACTCCAGTTGCCTGGGAGTCCAGTTGGTGATGGCGCCCAGATACCAGTCCTTTCCGAGGCGGCGCGCGATGGCGATGTGCTGACCCACCTCCCCGCTGATCACGCGCGTCTCTTCCCAGTTGGCCGGCACGGCCTTGATGAAATCGAACGCCGGTTCATTGGCGTAGGCCCCGGGTCTGTCCGAGACCATCTGGAGCGCGCTCTCCAGCACTACGTATAGCGCCAACTGATGAGCGCGGGTCCCCAGCACCATGGGATCCAGGGACCGGCCGACGAATTCGGCCCTAGTGACGTTGTCAAAGCCGCCGGGAGTGTAGTCCATGGGCCCGGCCAGCCCGCGCGTGAACGGGATCATAACGTCGTGATCGGGGTCGGGCAGGGGACTCCATCTGCTGTATTCGAGGCCCAGAATGCCCTCATGCGTGAGCACGTTGGGATAGGTGCGCCGCAATCCGGTCGGCGGATAGGCGCCGTGAAAGTCGATCATGAGATGGTGCTTGGCCGCCAGTCTGGCCGCACGGTGGTAGAAGTTCACGCGTGCCTGCTCGTTGCTGTCCATGAAGTCGATCTTCACTCCTGCCACGCCCCACTTCTCGTACAACGGGAAGGCCTGATCCATCTGCTTATCCGCCGAGGTCCAGTGCAGCCAGAGCCAGACCTTCACCCCCTTTGACGCGGCATATCGAAGCAATTCCGGCATGTCGAGCTGCGGACTGGCCGTCGTGACGTCGTTCCGGCCGGACCAACCGCCGTCAAATAGGACGTATTCCAGACCGGAGGCCGCCGCGAAGTCGGTGTAGTACTTCATTGTCTGGGTGTTCATCGCGCCCCGGAAGCCCGCCCCCGTGGCGCTGTTTCCGCTCCACCAGGACCAGGCGGACTTCCCGGGCTTGATCCAACTGGTGTCCGCGATCGCGCAAGGCGGATTCAGGTTGAGGATGATGTTCGATTCGATCAGCCGCCCGGGCTGGTCCGCGATCATGAGCACGCGCCAACTGGAGCGGCGGGGCAGCGTCCCGGTCACCGCCAGCTTCGGATCGTCTTGCGCCTTCGCCAGGTGCGCCCTGAGCGTTGTGTTTGCGTTTTCGGTGCTTGCGCTCACCAGGTACATGCCTGCATAGTCATCCAGATCCGCTTCTGCGATCGCGAGCCAGGCCACGGCGGGCACTTCCATCAGCAAAGGCAGCCCGACGAGCTGGTTCGTCAGGAAGCGGGTGAGGTACCGCTTGTGCCACACGTCTTCGTAGCTGCTGCGCTCGCCTCTCACGTAGAGAGGGAATGCGACGGAGTCCTTGCTGATGTGAAATTCGGTCGCCTCTTCCGACAGCCGGACTTCGCGCAGGGCGGCCTGCTCCGGAAGAACGTAGCGGAAGGCCACCCCGTCATCGTAGGCCCGGGCTTCGAGGGTGAGCTGCCGGCCCGGCGCTCCCGTTTCCCGCAGTTCCAGACGCAAGGCGTTATAGTGATCGCGCACCGGGTTGTTCTTGCCCCATACCAGCCGGTACGTCTCATCCGCCTGCGTTCGGCTGGCAGATGCGATCCTTACCGCGGAGCCCAAGAGCGGCTGCCCTTGCAAATCCAGCCCGAGGCGCGAGGAGAGCAGGACAGGTTTACCGTTGTAGGCGACACGGTACGTAAGCTGTCCCCCCTCGGGAGCGACCTGCGGAGCCGAGGCAGGACCGCGCCGGGCGCCCGGCGGAGCAGGCGCGGGGACGGAAAGGGTCTCAAAAACGATTTCCAGCTTCGCGTCCGGAGACCGAAGCGTTTCTGAACCCGCCTGAGCGGCAAGCGGGCCGGCAGTGAGGCAGAGCACAGCTAGAAAACCGATGGCGCGTATGAATAACATGAAGAATCCTCCAGAACGAACATCGCCGGCTGGTCTTTTCCGGCGAACTCCAGTATACCCCGAGCCGCTTCTTCATCCCTGCGTTTGGCATAGGATCTCGGCCACGCCCCGGAATGGGATGCTTGGTCAATGCAAGGTGTAGTTGGCGGCGAGTTCCCGGAAGGCCGCAACTTCCTGTTGTTCTCGCGCGTTGTCCCAATCGAGTTCCCGGGCCATCAGGTCCGCTACTGCGGGGGCCATCTCCATTGCCGCTCGTGCATTTAGGAACAGTGCCCTCGTCCGGCGCGCCAGCACATCCTCAATGGTGCGGGCCATCTCCGAGCGTGCCGCCCAGACCACTTCCGCCTTCACGTACGGCAATTCAGGGTGAAGCCGCACGGCCATAGAGGGGTCGGCCTCCATCAGCTTGCCAAGCTCGGCGGCATCGGTTCCGTAAACCGCCAGCACGCCAAACCTGGTCGCCGCAGGATGAAACCCATGGATGTTCAGATGCCGCGTGAGGCACTCTCTTTCCGGCAGTCCGGCCAGCGCTGCCGCTTGATTCACGCAATCCTCCGCCATGCGCCGGTAGGTCGTCCATTTGCCTCCGCAGATGGTGAGAAGACCGGATCGGTCAATATGAATGACGTGGTCGCGCGAGAGCGCGGCGGTGCTGGCAACGCCGGCGGCCCGGACCAGCGGCCGGATGCCGGCGAAAACACTCAGGACGTCGGCTCGCGTCGGACGACGGGCCAGATACTGCGCCGCGGTCGATAGTATGAACTCCACCTCCTGCTCCGTCGCCACCGGCTCGAGAATGGCTGCCGGGACGGGCGTGTCCGTCGTGCCGACCAGCGTGTGTTGGTGCCAGGGTATGGCAAACAACACCCGGCCGTCGCTGGTATGGGGCACCATGATCGCGCTATCCCCCGGCAGGAAGGCACGGCCCAACACCAGGTGAATGCCCTGGCTCGGGGCGATCATGGGTGCCGCATCCGGCTCCGCCTGCCGCCGCACCTGGTCGGCCCATGCGCCGGCAGCGTTGATGACGGCCTTGGCCGCGAACCGCATCTCTGCGCCGGTTTCCACGTCGCGTGCGATCACCCCATCGACAAAGCCTTGGGCATCCTTGGTGAGCCCCGTTGCGGCAACATAGTTCAGCAAGGTTGCGCCTTGCTCGAAGGCGGTGGCAACCATGTGGATTAGCAGACGCGAGTCGTCAAACTGTCCGTCGTAGTAGACCACGCCGCCGCGCAGACCCTCGGTCTTTATGGTGGGGAGGCGCTCCAGGGTCTCCTCACGGTTAAGAACACGCGATTCACCGAAGCCGTATTTGCCGGCGAGGAGTCTGTAGACTTTGAGCCCCAGCCCGTAGAACGGCGCCTCCCACCAGTCATAGTTCGGCACGACGAATCCCCGGTCTGTGACCAGGTGCGGCGCGTTCCTCAACAGCAATCCGCGCTCCTTCAGCGCTTCCAGCACCAGCCCTATGTTGCCCTGCTCCAGGTACCTCACGCCGCCGTGGACGAGCTTGGTGCTACGGCTGGAAGTGCCCTTGCCGAAATCGCTCTGCTCAAGCAGCAGCACTTCGTATCCGCGCGAGGCGGCGTCGATGGCCACGCCCACGCCGGTGGCGCCGCCACCCAACACGATCATGTCCCAGGCCCCCCGGCGCGCCTGCGCGCGGCGCCACATCTCCTTGCGGTTCAAGGCGAAACCTCGCTCTCCCATCTTCTGCCATCAGGGGACTGCAAGTCGAGGAGTATGCCATGGACGGAAGATGCGGCGGCAGCCTGCCCAGGGTGCGGATTCTTGGCCTTCCTTTTGTCCTTGAAATAGAATGAGATAACCTGTACCATCAGGTTATGCGTGACAGTGCACCAAAATACCGGGTCATTTTTCAGGCTCTGCGAAGCGCCATCGATGGAGGTACTTACGGGGTTGGCGCCCGGCTTCCAAGCGAACACGAAATGGTGCGCAGTTATGGTGCATCCCGTGTGACAGTTATCCGTGCATTGCAGGAATTGCGCTCGCAAGGGTACATCGAGCGGCGAGCGGGGTCCGGAACATTTGTGAGCGCATCCAGAGCCAAGCGCCTCAGCTTCGGACTCTTGATCCCAGACTTGGGCGAGACTGAGATATTCGAGCCGATCTGCCGTGCTATGGCGTCCTCCCAGCAGGCCGAGAGCCATAGCCTTGTGTGGGGAAGGACCCTGTCCAGCGCAACAGCGACGCTGGCCGATGCTGAGGAAGTGTGCAGTCGCATGATCTCGAATAAGGTGTCGGGTGTGTTCTTCGCACCCGTGGAAGGGAATTCGGAGAAGGATGCCCTTAACGAGGCGATTGCCAGCGCTCTGAGTGAGGCGCAGATCCCAATTGTGCTCCTGGATCGGGACATCTACCAGTTTCCACGCCGAAGCAGGTTCGACGTCGTGGGCATTGACAACCGGCGGGCTGGATTCGTGGCGGCGAAACATCTGCTCGAAGCCGGTTGCCGGAGAGTGGCATTCCTGGGGAGGCCACACATGGCGCCCAGTTGCGTTGCCAGGAGCTGGGGTTGCCGTGACGCGGTCAGCGAGTGCCTGGATGAACTTGCCGCGCCGCTCGTGGATCACCTCGATCCCGCCGACAGGGCCCGGCTGGCCGGGATCATGGAGAGCTACAAGCCCGACGGCATCGTCTGCTCCAACGACCGCATGGCCGCGGTTCTCATGAAGACGCTGGCCGCGATCGGCGTCTCCGTTCCCGATCAGGTGAGACTCGTCTCATTCGACGATGTTCAGTACGCCAGCCTTGTCACCGTGCCGCTGACGACGATTCATCAGCCGTGCAGCCAACTGGGGGCGGCCGCGATCCGGGCCATGCACGAGCGGCTGCAAGATCCCGACATGCCCGCTCGGGACATCCTCCTGGACTTTCGGTTGGTCATCCGCGAGTCCAGCGGATCGGCTGCGGCAGAACTCGCCTGTGCGGGTGCGGAAGTTACAGCTTGACCTCCCACCCTTTTCGGAAGGCTGGCTTCACCCACCTGTTGACGGCCTTGTTGTTGCTGAACTCGCACTTGGCGTGATCCCAAAGGAGTCTGCCTTCCGCGTGGACGGCGGCAGCGGCGAGAAGAAACCATTCGCAATAAGGGCCGGCCACACTGAAATTGGAGCAAGGCGTCACGCCGCCCTTGCATGCCCGAACCCAGTCGCGGATGTGCGCGGTATGGTTGCTTCCGGTACTGGCGCCCGGGGCGCGAGACAAGTAGGGGTCGGGCAGCTTGTATTCGGCCCATCGGGTTCCGGGAAGCAGGCCTACACCTTCGCCGCGCCCGCTGGTCCCCAGATACCCCTTCGTCCCGGCGAAGATGAGGTTGTAGCCGGATCGCTGCTGCCCCGAACCTCTCCCGGCCGGTCCTGCCGCGCCCCGGACGCGGGCGGGCGGAGCCTCGGCGCCGCCGCGGACGGCCTGGGCTCCGCCGCCGGAGCCGGGGAAGAACCCCCCTTGCCCCTGTTGGGGACCTACTGCCGGACCCGTCCCGGGGATCTTGCGAGCCTGTTCCGCCGTCATCCCCGGCGGAAGGTAAGGATCGCCGTCTCCGTGGTGATACCAATAAACAGACACCGGAGGCATGTTGGGGCGCGCGGCAAAGTCGAAACGGATTGCCAGTTCCTCCGGGAACGTAAAGGGAGGGAGCGAATCCTTCTTGATGCACTCCACGCTGATCAGGTATTTCGGGTGCAACTGGAGAGCCCAGTTGGCGGGGCCCAAGATGTGCACCCCCCAATCGCCGATCAGGCCGCTGCCGAAATCATAGAATCCGCGCCAGTTCCACGGCATGTAGAATCCGCCACCCTGGCTTGCGAGCCTGACTTCCGGGTCCTCTGTGGATAGCGATCGGCCGAGCGTCCGCGCCGCAGCGCTGCCGGCGGGGGCCGGCGTCCTGCCCGGCGTCCGGGCGGCGACGAAATCTTCGTATTCCTTGTCGCCCGCAGTGTACGGACGATAGGCAGCGCAGCCGAGCCAGAGATCCCAGTCCAGGGTCGCGGGAACCTGGGTCGGCGCGGGAACCTTGGTCATGCCCTGCGGCCAGGCGGCACGCCCGGTCCAGGCATGGACCTCTGTGACATCGCCGATCTCACCGGACCAGATGATCTCACACGCGACTCTTGTGGCATCGTGTGAATACCCCTGGTTGCCCATCTGGGTGGCGACGCCATACTTCTCGGCGGCCTGGGTCAGGAGTCGCGACTCCCATGCCGTACGGGTCAAGGGCTTCTCGACGTAGACGTGTTTGCCAAGCTGCATGCACGCCAGGGCGCAGACGGCGTGCATATGGTCGGCGGTTCCGATCACTACGGCATCGATTTCCTTTCCGGACTTGTCGAGCATCTGGCGGAAGTCTTTGTACTTTGCAGCCTTCGGAAACGCGGAGAAACCCTGTTCTCCGCGCTCCCAATCGCAGTCGGCGAGGGCGACGACGTTCTCCCTGCCGAGCGCCCACGCGTACCTCAGATCGATGAAGGGCTGGCTACCCGCGCCGATTGCGGCGAGGTTCAACTTCTCGTTGGGCGACCGATAGCCCAACCTCGCCAGCGAAGGAACGCTGCCAAAGCCTCCCGCCGGTACGGCCCCCGCGAGCAGGGCGCCATGGAAGAAGTGCCTTCTGGAAACACCGGGCAGTGACATCTGTCCTCCCCACTTCCTTTCTAGAACGTTATCTTCGCGCTGATCTGCGCCGTCCGTCCTTCACCGGCTGCCGTTACCTTGCCGAAGTTCAGTGAGTCATTGATGGCCGTTGCGGGGTTCTGCCAGCGGTGGAAGTTGAACGGATTCTGCAAATCCAAATTGAGATCCAAGCCTACTCGCTCGGTGATGCGCGTGAGCTTCCCGACCTGAAAGGACTCGGCTTTTGAGGAGAAGCCGCGGAGCCAGTCGAGTGTCGGGGCGAGGTTCCCAAACGCATAGGTGGAAGGAATTCCAAACGCGGCCGCGTTCAGGTAGCGGCTCGTAGTCGGCTCGAACTCCCGAGGGTTCGTGATCAGAGTCGGTGTACCCCCAACATAGTTTGCGGTCTTGGAGGAATACCCGAGGGCCGAGAGCGTATTGGGGGCGCTGATTCCGAGGGCCCAGCCGGACTGATACCGGAGAAAGCCGTTGACCGTCCAGCCGCTCACCAGCCGCCTTGCAGCCGGATGCGTCCAATTCGCCAACGGCTTGCCGGGGCCAAACGGCAACTCGTAGGTCCAGGTGAAGCCGAACACGGCCGGCACGGCGGTGCTGTCCACCGAGATCCCCATGTTCCGATTCAGCGGATACTGCGCCGTGTTATTCGTCATCGACTTCATCCAGGTGAAGAAACTGGTGAACGTGAGTCCGTTCGAGAGCCGCTTGTTAGCCTTGAGCTGAAGAGAATGCATCTTGCCGATTCCGTCCGGGCCGGCACTCACGTTCACTGCGGTATACTGCGGCCACGGTTTCAGGGACTGCGCCACCGTGTTGGCGCCGGTCTGGTTGGCGAAGCCGGGAAACGGCTCCTTATATCCAGCGGCGACCGCCGCGGCGGAAGTGATGTTCTGGAGCAATAGGCTTCCCAAAGACAGATTCTTCGCATCCACGGCATTCAGGGAGGTGGCTATGTCCAGATGCGTCGACTTGCTTCCGATGTAAGAAGCGTCAACCGCGATCCTCGGACCGATTTGGCGCTGGATGCCGAATGTCCAACTCACAATCTGGGGCAGCCGGCTCCTGTTTCGCGGAAGCCAGGTGATGGCTTGGCCGTTCACAAAGGACGGATCCATCACCGGCGGCATCTTGAAACTCTGTGGGAACGCTTCCGTCCCCCAATTGTAGACGGGCGTCCAGCCGTCGGGAGAACTGAAACTGGGGGAGTTGGTGTAGCCGGTCGTAACAACCCCAAGATTCGGCGTGGCGTAGTAGATACCTCCGGAGCCGCGCAACACGGTCTTCTCGCCCAATTGGTAGGCCAGACCCAGGCGTGGGCCAAAGCCCTTTCTCCAGGGGTCCATCAGGCTCCGGCCGTAAGTCTTCGCGAACACCAGGGCGCCAGGCAGGCCCCCGGCGGCGGGGTTCGCAGCCTCCGGCGCGAAGCTGCTCATCTTGTTGTTCACTTCGAATGGGGGCTGTGTGTAATCCCACCGCAACCCGTAGGACATCGTCAACTTGGAAGTGATGCGCCAGTCGTCCTGGGCGAACAGCGCCCCGGTTCTTATCCGCGGGCCGGACATATCCGTAATGGTGGTGGATGCCGAGCCGACCGCGCCCAGCAGGAAACTAGCGAACGAATGTCCCCACAGCGAGTAGTTCGAGCCGGCATTGGGCTGGCTTGTCATATTGTTGGTGAAAGTGAATGAGCCGGCCGGCGCGCCCAAATTGATCGTGTTGATCGTATTCCGGGCGTAGTAGAAGCCGAACTTCATCGTGTGCGTTCCTCGGGTCCACATGATGCTTTGATCGATCCTGGAGCGTATCTCGAAGCTCTTGTTGTCGTACGCGCGGTTGATCGACATCGACGATGCGGTACCGCCCGAGAAGGCAATCGTTGGGAACGTTCCGTTGTCCGCGGGGAATCCTTTGAGGCCCAGCTTGGTATTCCACCCCTTGCCGGCGCTGGCGGCCGCCCCCAGGTTAATGTACCGGTCCACCGACAGCGTGACGTGGTTGAGCACTGCGGGGCTGAACACGTAGTCATGGTTCACCCGCACCCTCCAACTGTTCGCTCTCTGGTACAGGAGCTGGTCGAGCGGAACGGTCTGCTCGGAATCCCACTTGTAGCGGTCAACCCAACCTTGGCCCTGACCCTGGAGCTGGCGGTGGCGGATCTGATTCGTGTACAGCACGGACAACTTCTGCTTGGTCGAGACGTTGTGGTCCACTTTCGCGGTCGTGACGTAGTTGTTGAAGAACGGCCACATAGTCCCGCTAAAGGCGCGGGAATAGAAGTTCTGCGTGAGCGCCCCCGGAATATCCGGGTCCGGCATCATGGCGGTGATCAGCTTCGACGGTGTGCTGATCATCGATGTGGGAATCACATTGCCCGCAAAAGCGTCGCGAACGTAGCTGCCCTTTCCGTCAGAACGGGTGCTCGCCGGGTCGAAGATTGGGATCTGCACCCCGGCGGCGTTCACGAGTTTGCTGAAGTCCCCACGCTTGAATTCCACCGTCGGGATCGTCCTGGATTCCAGAGAGGGCCCGTTTCGGGTGAAGTACAAGCCCTCGCTGGCGAAGAAGAAGGTCTTGTTGCGCCCGTTATAGATTCCCGGCAGGACAACGGGGCCGCCGATGGTGACTCCGCCTTCATTCTGATTGCCAGCGGTGATCCTGGGGACAAAGAATGACCGCGCCTTCAGAGCGTTGTTCGAGTAGTGGTTGAAAACGCTGCCGTGAAAGTCATTCGTTCCGGACTTGATGGTCACGTTCGTAAACCAGTTCCCGAAGCCGCCGTACTCGGCGTTGAACGCATTGGTCACCAGGCTGAACTCGCCCACCATCTCGACCGACGGACCCACCTCCTCCAGCGCCCCGCGCCCAGTGGAGATCCCGGTACCCGGGCCGCCATCGATGAAAGCCTCCGTGTTGCCGACCAGTGATCCGTTCACACGAGGCGACCAGGTCGCGCTCTCACGGTCATTCGGGTTGTAGGAAGTCAGCCCGGGCAGATTGACGAGGAGCTGGGTAATGTTGCGTTTGGCTCCGGTGGAAATAATGGGCAGTTCTTCGACAACGCTGGATGAGATGCTGGTCGGGGAGCTCGTCGTCGAGATGTCGAGTATGGGAGCCTCCCCCGTAACCGTCACGGACTCCGTGAGCGCGCCCGGCTGGATCGTGAAGTCCACGCGGATCACCACCTCGGAGCGAATCAAGATAGGCTCGCGCACTATGCTGGCGAAGCCTTCTTTTCTCACCGCCACGCGGTACGTGCCGACCGGCAGGCTCGCCGCTATATAGATGCCCTGTTCGTTGGTCGCCAGATCCAGCGTGCTGTTGGTCTGGGTTTCGACCACCTGGACCTTGGCGTCCGGCACCCGGGCGCCGCTAGGATCGACAACGATGCCTTCGATTCTGCCTCGTCCGGTCTGCGCCCATATAACGCTCGCGGCCAGCGCAACAACCACCAGGTAGCAGGTCAGCCTCAAACCAGCGCCGGCTGCTGCCGGCGCGTGAAATAGTGATGCACGCTTGCATCCCATTGTGTGCCTCCTTCTTCGCGGCTCCCGGGCGGCGGCACCTGCGCCGGCAGCGCCCAGGCAGCCCGGCGCGCTCTTGCACAGGCGGGCAGCCCTAGCCCGACACATCTCCCGACTGTCCACCGCGCGTTTCACTTTCGAATCTGCGCACCCTGAAGGGTGCAGCCACACCGGCTACAGAATCGCGCGAATACGTCGCTCCAGATTTTATATATCAAAAGTAATCCATATGCAATGCCTGCTCACAACATTTTGGCTAGTAGATCTGTCGTGCGATTGGTATTGACAGATGTGGGCAGGTGAAGCATAATTCTTAGTTCTTGTGGGAGCGGCGTCGGCGGCTGGTCCGGTAGAAAGGAGTGTCTTGTGTACACCAGACGGGATTTCGGCAAGATGGCGTTGGCGGCCGCACCAATCTCAAGGGCCCTCGCTGCGGTGAACTCAACCTTTGGCGGAGTGCGGATCGGTGTGCAGTCGGCCAGCTTCTCTTTCAGCGGTCTTGGAATTGACCAGATCATCCAGACCATGGTCGAGGTCGGAATCGCCGAGACGGACGTCATGTCGGAGCACGTGGAGAACTACCTGGGAGGCCCGGTAGCCCTGCCGGGAGCCGGCCGCCCCGGCCCATGGGCCCGCCCACCCGGTGGTCCCCCGGCGGCGGACCGCGGATCCGGGCCCGGCACGGCCCCGCGGGGCGCCGCCCCGGACCCGGCCGCACGGGAGGCGCTGCGCAAGTGGCGGCTGACGACTCCTCTGGAGAGCTTTCGGGCCGTCGGCAAGAAATTTCAGGAGGCCGGTTTGGTTTATTTCTCCCACAACCTGAGCTTCCGTGACGACTTCACTGATGAGGAAATCGATCGCGGGTTTCAGATGGCCATGGCCCTTGGAACGAGGATTATCACCGCCTCCTCGCCCTTGACCGTGTTCCCGCGCCTCGTGCCCTTCGCAGAGAAGTACAGGTTCAAGGTTGCGCTGCACAACCACGGAAACGGGCCGGAGGACTTTGCCAAGATCATGGCGATGTCGGAGAACTTCTGGATCAACCTGGACCTGGGGCACTTCGTCGCGGCCGGTCATGACCCGATCGCCTACATCAAAGAGAACCACGCACGCATCACGAATATCCACCTGAAGGACCGGAAGAAGAGCAATGGTCCGGAAATGCCTTTCGGCCAGGGGGATTCTCCCCTCAAGGAGGCTCTGCAACTGCTCAAGAAGGAGAAGTACGGGTTTCCGGCCGACATCGAGCTCGTTGGCCCTGCCGGCCCGAAGGCGGAGTTGACCGCTTGCCTCAAGTTCTGCAAGGACGCTCTGGAGTAGCTCATGCTGATCTTCGCTGCGAGTATCGCGGTCTTTGTATACGGGATGGTGGCCGCCATGCTGGGGACCATCAATCCCGGCCTGGCCGCCAGGTTCGGCCTTGATAACGTCCAGACAGGATACATGGCTTTGGCCCAGGGCCTGGGCCTTGTCATCGCCTCTGTTTCCGTGGGCCCTCTCATGGACAGACGGGGCAAGAAGGTCGGCTTGCTGCTGGGATTGGGCTTTGTGACTGTCGCGATGCTCATCCTGGCCAACGCCACAGGCTACGAAATGGCCATGGCGGCGATGCTGCTCATGGGCGTCGGCGGCGGCATCACGATCACCGGCGCCAACGCTCTCGGCAGCGACGTCAGCGAGTCTCGCCGCGCGACGGTGCTCAATTTCTTGAATGTCTTCGTCGGCCTGGGCGGCATGGTCACGCCGTTCGTCGCCGGGAATTTGCTCTCCAGCGACGCCGTGCGGGTGGCTTACGGCGGGGCCATCCTGACCGCGATCGCCCTTCTGGTTCAGCTCGCGACCAGAATGCCGACTCCGTCTGCGAGCGGCGTGAAGGCAGGCGGGTCCGGCGCCGTATTCAAGAGGCCGGTCCTATACCTTCTTGCTCTCACCATATTCCTGTACACCGCCTGCGAGTTCGGCGTGTGGAACTGGCTGGTCCGGTATCTGATTATTCAGGGCATCGAGGAGTCCAGGGCGCTGACGATCCTTTCCCTGGGATTTGCGCTTGGCATGCTGTTGGGGCGCGTGGCGATCGCGCCGGTGTTGATCAAGGTTGCTCCGCTTACCGTCACGCTGGGATCAGCGGTCGCGATGGCGATCACCACCTTCGCAATGCTGAGGGTTTCCGATCCCACCTCGGCCGCCGTAGTCGTATTCTGCGTCGGCCTTGCCATGGCTCCCCTGTTTCCCACGACAGTGGCCGTGACCGGCAATACGTTCAAGCAGGGCACGGCCACGGCGATCGGATTCATGATCACGTGTGGATTCAGCGGCGTGACGCTAAGCTCGCCCCTCATCGGGTGGCTCTCTGGCGCCGACCCCAAGGGGCTCAGAACCGGGCTGATGGTGTTGCCCGTGTTTTCGGCCATGATTGCCGCGATCAACTTGGCGCTCCGTAGAAGGACGGATTTGCGTTGAGGGGGCCTGAACGACTGCCCCGAGAAACATGTCTGTAACCGTGAGGTGAAACGATGAAGATGATCTTGAATGGACACTTGGTTGATTCGGTGTCCCGTCGGGTTCTCGAAGTTCGCAATCCGGCCACGCAAGAAGTGATTGACTGTGTTCCCAGCGCAAATGCCGAGGATGTTCACAATGCGATTGAGACGGCCAAGCGCGGAAAGCCCGTCATGGCGGCCCTCCCCGCGCATCGTCGAGCCGAGATTCTGAGGAAGACCGCCGATCTGATCGGCAGCCGGCACGAGGAACTCAGTCGACTGCTCAGTCGCGAGAACGGCAAGACTATCCGGCAGTGCCGTTTCGAAATGACGACCACGCAGCGGCTGTTCGTGGATTTCGGCGAGGAGGCCAAGCGGATCGGGGGCCACTACCTCCCCATGGACGCCGTGCCGGGACTCGAACACATGATTGCCTACACCATCCGGCAGCCGATCGGCATCGTCGTCGGCATTGTTCCCTTCAACTACCCTCCGGAGCTTTTCGCACACAAGATCCCCGGCGCTTTGGCGGCGGGCAACTCCGTGATCGTGAAACCCCCCAGCAAGTGCCCGCTGACCATCCTGCGTATTGGGGAGCTCATCCTTGAGGCGGGCCTTCCCCCGGAGGGGATGCAGATGATTACGGGGTCCCCCCAGGATATGGGCGACGAGTTGTTCACCAATCCGGCAATCGGAATGATCAGCCTGACAGGCAGCGTGGCCTCGGCCAGAGAGATCGCGCGCAAGGCCGCCGGGACCCTCAAGCGCCTTGCCTTCGAGCTGGGCGGCACGGACCCGATGATCATTCTGGAAGACGCCAACCTGGGGGCCGCCGCCGATGCGGTCGTTCAGGGCCGACTGACCAACGGGGCCGGTCAGATCTGCTGCGCGGTGAAGCGAGTGTTGGTACAGGCGTCGGTATACGACGAGTTCCTGGCCTTGCTGGTGGAGCGTGTCGCCCGGATCAAGATGGGTGACCCGTTGCAGGAAGACACCGACTTGGGTCCGCTCATCTCGCCCGCCGACGCCGAGAAGGTGCATGCCGCCGTACAGAAAGCTATCGAGGCGGGAGCCAAGTGTCTGATTGGAGGCGAAAGAGTTGGGGCCTCATTCTACAAGCCGACCGTCCTGGTCGATGTGAACCCCGACATGTGTGTGATGAGGGACGAGGTTTTCGGCCCCGTAGCTCCGATGTATCCGTTCAAGGACCTGGAGGAGGCCGTCAGGATCGCTAACGATTCGACGTTCGGTCTTCAGTCGAGCGTGTTTTCCGAAAGCATCCGCAATGCCCTGAAAGTCGCGCACAAACTGGAGGCCGGTGGAGTGGTGATCAACGGGCCAAGCGCCTTCCGTCCCGGCAACGTGCCCTTCGGTGGATACAAGCAGAGTGGGATCGGCCGCGAAAGCATTTCTGAAACCGTGAGGGACATGACCGAAGAAAAGGCTATCATCCTCAATCAGATTCTGATGTAGTCTGACGCAGGCCGTTTCAGCGGCAGGTGGGTAGAATCAGGTCAGCCAGGGATTAACATATTTGAAAATGTGTAGATTACGAAGCGCACTCATCAAGCTAGTGCAACCCTGTCGGTTTCGGAGCGATCAGGTTGAAATGCGTGAAAACGAAGGTTTGTAAAGCCTGCTTACAGCAAGCAGACGCTACATTTTGTCGTTGACAAGGCTTCATTTCCTGCATACAATCTCTCGAGAAGGGGATCTGCCATGAGCAAGGTTGTGAAGTCAGGTTTCACGCTAGCAGTGCTGCTTGTTGGCCTAGTCTGTTCCTGCCTGGCCCAGGACCGCGGGTCGATTGCGGGGACTGTAACGGATGCCTCAGGTGCCGTGATCCCGGCCGCAAAGATTCGGATCGTGCAGGAGGGGACCAACGCCAGTTGGAGCCTTCAGAGCAACGAGGTTGGCTGGTACTATGCACCGAATATGCCACTCGGCAATTACCGGGTGATCGTGCAGAAAGAGGGGTTTGCCACGGCGACCAGTGGGACGGTTGAGATCCGGTCCCAGGCGAACGTCCGGGTGGACATCAAGCTCCAGGTCGGCACAATTGCGGAGAGCGTCGAGGTCAGCGCTCAGGCCGAGCTCCTCGACACGGCGACCGCCACCCGCACGGCCAGCCTGGGAGCCAAGCAGATCGATGAGCTGCCCTTCATCAGCTTCGGCGAACATGCCAACATCACGAGCTACCTACAGTACCTGCCCGGCGCAGAGAGCACGCCGGCGATTACCGGCTCACCGTCTGGCTCCAACACCTCGCCGATCATGAACGGAAGCCAGGCTATGGCCACCGAGGTGTTCGTGGATGGCGCGCCGGCCAGCGACGGGGTCTTTCAGGGATCGATCTGGGAGAACGGCTCCACGCCGAACCACTATGCGGAGTTCAACATCGTCACGAACGCCTTCAGCGCCGAATACGGGCGCACGGGGACGTGGTTCTACAGCGTGACGACAAAGGGCGGAACAAATGACGTGCATGGCAGCGTTTACGACAACTTCGTGAATACCGCCCTGAACGCGCGCGACTTCTTCACGGCCACGCGTCAAATCTACCACCAGAACGGTGGCGGATATACGTTGGGCGGACCGGTCTACATACCCAAGGTGTACGACGGCCGCAACAAGACGTTCTTCTTCTTCGGGCAGGATCTGTTCTACAGCAAAGGAGCGATGACCGGGACTCTGATGACCATTCCGACCATGGCCATGCGTCAGGGCGACTTCAGCGGCTACAGGGATGGCGCCGGTAATGTCATACCCGTCTTCGATCCGAGTTCAACGGACGCATCTCGAGTGCGGACTCAGTTCCCGGGCAACCAGATCCCGTTGAGCAGGTTCAGTGCGGTTTCGAAGAATGTCCTGGCGCTAATGCCGCCCCCGGATCTGCCCGGCGTGAACAACAACTGGCGCAGCCGCACCGGCGCGAATCCGCTGTTCAACAACTTCACCGAGACGACCCGGGTGGACCACAGCCTGTCTGACAGGCAGAAGTTCTACATTTCTTACGCCGACCAGTACCGCCCCCGGAAGATCGCCGGCATCGGATGGGGCGCGGAAAGTCCGCTGGAAGGCTTGCAGTACCAGCCCCTGCATTCCCGGACCGCACGCTTAAACGTCGACTCCACCTTCCGCACCACGCTCATAAACCATGTCACCTTTGGGTATGACTACTATCTGAATCCCGCGGTCGACTACACTGCCGGCCAGGGGTGGAACACCAAGCTGGGACTCAGAAATCTGCCATACGACACCGGCTCCTTTCCGAGCATTTCGTTCTCCGGCGGGACGAATGCTCCGACACGCATCGGCGGTGGCCAATACAGCTATCTTGGCACTTCCCGCTGGACTTTCAATGACTCCCTGACATGGATTAAGGGCAGCCATTTTCTCAAATTCGGAGGCAGCTATTGGTTCAATATCCGCAACGACCGGGCCAAGGCCAACGGGAACGGGACTTGGACGTTCACCAACCAGATAACGAGCCAGCCCACGGCGGCGCAGTACGGATCCTGGGGTAGCTCATTTGCCTCTTTCCTGCTGGGCGAAGTGGGTACGACTTCCACTAAGGGTGGGACTTACCTGGCCGCTCGCGTCCCCTACCAGGCTCTCTTTGTGCAGGATGAATGGCACGTTTCGAACAGACTTTCCCTGTCGCTCGGGTTGCGCTGGGAGAACAACTCACCGCCGTACGACAAGTATGACCGTTGGGCCAACTTCAGCCCGACCACGCCCAACACCCGCGCGGGGAACATCCTGGGCGCGCTGGTGTTTGCGGGGAAAGGCCCCGGTACCATCAACGCCCGGACGACCATAAAGCCTTGGCGCAAGGGCTTCGCTCCACGCTTTGGATACGTCTACCAGTTCACTCCCAGGCTGGTCATGCGCGGATCGTTTGGAATCTACTACGCGCCTCCTGCATTCGGCGGTTCAACCCCCGGCGCCAATGCACTGACTCTCCAGTGGTACCAGAGCGCGGTGACATTCTCTTCCCCCGACGGCTACACGCCGTACTACCAGTGGGACAGCCCGTACCCGAGTTACACGCCGGCGGTCAACGATCCCACATTTCTGAACGGCCAGTCCGTTGCCTGGTACAAGGACGATTGGGCCCGGATGGGTCCGATAGTCAACTGGACGGTAGGCTTTCAGTATCAACTGTCGTCCAATATGCTGTTGGATGTGAGCTATCTGGGCCGTCATGCAACATCTCAGCAGGCGAGCGCGCTGAACAGCCCCAACGTGCTGGATCCGTCCTACCTTGCGCTGGGTACGCTTCTCACGCAGCGCGCTGACTCCGCCGCGGCCGTGGCCGCCGGCATCAGGCTGCCGTGGGCCGGATTTGGGAGCTTCAATCTCCCTACGGTGGGGCAGGCGCTGCGTCCCTATCCGCAATACTCAGGAATCACGCATCAGGACGCACAGGTTGGCATCGCCCGCTACAATTCACTTCAGATCAAGCTGACGAAGCGTTACTCGCACGGTCTGATGATCATGAGCAGTTTCACGTGGTCAAAGAACCTGACCAACATCCCCTCCGGGTTCTTCGGCGGAGGCAACGTCCAAGGCCCATGGGAAAGGAACAAAATTATCTCGCCCAGCCCAACCACTCTGCCCGCCGACTTCAAGATCAGCCTGGTATACGATCTGCCGTTCGGCGCCGGCAAGGCTTTGCTGAACAAGAACAACAAGCTGCTCAACGGATTCGCGGGCGGATGGCAAGTCGTGTTCTTCATGGAGCGCGCATCCGGCAGCGCCATGAGCATAAGCGCTGCCAACACCCTCAGCTCATACGGGATTGCGGCCAAGAGGGCTAGCGTCAATCTCGGTGTGCCCTTGACGCTGCAAACGGACATGGGCAGTTTCGAACCGGCTACCGACAAGTACATCAACCGCGCTGCCTTCTATTCCCCCTCCACGTACGAGCTCGGAAATACCGCGACAACGCTGGACTGGTTGCGCGGCTGGCCGTTAAAGGCAGAGTCGGCCTCCATCAACAAGACATTTCGTATCTATGAGCGGCTCTCCTTCAAACTCGGGTGCGACTTCCAGAACCCGTTCAACTTCGTCCGCTGGAACAATCCGGTGACGAACCTGACTGCGTCGAATTTCGGAATGGTGACAGGTACCGCTCCGGGCCGGCGGGTTCAATTGAACGCGGAGATCAATTTCTGATATGAGGAAGCTTTGTCGGACTCCAAGGTGAGGCGGGCCGGTTTGTCGAGCCGGCGCCGGACCGCGCCCTGGGGTGGCAGGGCAGGGGGTAGGACAGGCCGCCTTCTCCTGCTCCTCGCCGCCGCCGCCCTGGTTTGTGCCCAGCCTCCACGGCGCGGCGCCAGTCCTGCCGACAGCCTGCGGTCGCCGGAGGTGCTGCCGGATTATCGCGTGATCTTCCGGATCTATGCGCCGAAGGCAAGCTCCGTCGAGGTGACCGGCGACTTCGTCACCCAGGGATTGGCTCCGGCCGCCAAGCTGACCAAAGATGAACGCGGCGTGTGGTCGGTCACCGTAGGTCCCTTGCCGCCGGACTTGTACACGTACGTGTTCAATGTGGACGGCGTTCGCACCATAGACCCCAAGAACGGGAACGTCAAGCAGGGAATCGACACAATGCCGGGCGGTCCCCTCGACAATCTCGTGTACATCCAAGGGCCTGGGACCGAATTCCAGGACAACAACCAGGGCCCGCACGGCGAGGTCCGCCAGGCGTGGTACTTCTCCAAGAACCTGAAGACGATGCGGAGACTCCATGTCTACACCCCGCCCGGCTATGACCGGGGGACAGCCAGGTATCCCGTGTTCTACTTGATCGGAGGCGGATTCGACAACGACACGGCATGGAACACCATCGGCCGGGTCAACTTCATCATGGATAACCTGATCAACGCGGGCAAGGCCAGGCCCATGATCGTGGCCATGCCCAGCGAATCGGTAGACGTGCCCGCCGCCCCACTGGGGCAGAGCCCCGGCGGCACGACGAAGGACGGAAGACCCGACATGTCCGCCTCGCTCAACGTGCAGTACGACGCCTTTGCCGAGGACCTGCTGAACAGCGTGATTCCCTTTGTTGAGGATCGCTACCGGGTCCTTCCGACGCAACCCAACCGCGCGATCGCCGGGCTGTCGATGGGCGGCGGCGAGACCTTGCGTTTGGCCCCCCAGAACATCGACAAGTTCGCCTACATCGGCGTCTTCAGCATGGGATGGCACGACCACATCAATCCCGACTTCGAAACGCGGAACGAGGAGAAGTTCTTCTCCAATCCGGAACGGACCAACAAGCTGGTCAAGCTCTTCTGGATCGGCTGCGGCAAGAATGACGTCCTGATCGGCGACGGCGACAGGCGGCTCTCGGACCTGTTGACCCGCCGGGGCATCAAGCACGAGTACCATGAAACCGAGGGCGCCCACAGCTGGATCGAGTGGCGCAGATACCTCCGGGATCTGGCCCCGCGGCTGTTCCGCTAGGACGTCGGCAGGTCCGCTTACTGAATGGCGCCAAAGAAAAACAGGAGCTGAGGTGATGATGAGGAGTTGGCTGTCAGCAATACTTGCAATTGGATTCTATGTCCTCCCCCTGCCCGCAACTGCGCAGAGCCGCGGCAAGGCGGGGGCTGGCGAGCACTGGATCGCCACGTGGGCCACCGCACAGCAGTTGGTCGCCGGAGGCTTCCTCGGCGGAAGAGGCGATGGGCGAGGTGGACCCGTTCCCGGGCGGGGACCGGACGGCTCGCCTCCAAACGCCCAGGGGCAGCAGGCGGCCCCGCGCGCTCCACAAGGGCGGGGAAGAGGGCCGGTGGCGCCGATACCTGCCACCTTCGCCGATCAGACCGTGCGCATGATTGCGCGCGCCAGCGCCGGCGGCGCACGGGTGCGAATCGAGCTGTCGAACATGCTGAACGCGCAGCCGGTTGAGATCGGGGCCGCCCATGTGGCCCTGCACAAGGGCGGCGGCGCCATCGTCGAGGGCAGCGACCGCGTCCTGACGTTCGGCGGCAGCCCTTCGTTCACCATTCAGCCGGGGGTCCTGGTTGTGAGCGATCCGGTGGACTTGCAGGTCGCCCCCTTGGCCGACCTCGCGGTTTCGCTCTACTTCCCGCGCGACACGGGCGCGCCCACCAACCATGCGCTGGGTCTGCGCACGGCCTACATCTCCAAGGGAAACGTCGCCGGGTCCGCCTCCATGCCCGACCCGGAGCTGATCTATTCCTACGTCTGGTTGTCCAGCATCGACGTGACTGCGCCGGCGGATGCATTCACGGTGGTTGCGCTCGGAGATTCCATCACCGACGGCTTCACAACCACGCGGGACGCCGACGCCGCGTGGCCCTCCGTACTGGCCAAACGGCTTCAGTCGAACAAGGCGACTCGTAACGTTGCGGTCGTGAACCAGGGGATCTCCGGCAACCAGGTGCTCCGCGACGGCGCCGGGATCAGCGCGCTGGCCAGATTTGACAGGGATGTCCTGAGCCGTCCGGGAGTCAAGTGGGTCATCCTGCTGGAGGGCATCAACGACATCAATATTCGCGGCCGCGCCGAAGGGCCGGGCGCGCTGACCACCGACGAGCTGATCTGGGGCTACCGGCAGATCATCGCCCGGTGTCATACGCACGGCATCAAAGTGATCGGAGCTACCCTGATGCCGGACGAGGGCGTTCCCACGGCGTCGGAGCGGGGGGAGGCTATCCGCCTGGCTGTAAACCAGTGGATTCGCACCTCGGGCAGTTTTGACGCGGTTGTGGACTTCGACGCAGCCATTCGCGATCCCCAAAGGCCCGCGCGGATGAAGCCGGAATTCGACCCCGGCGATCATATCCATCCCAATGACGCCGGCAACAAAGTCATGGCGGACCTTTTCGACTTGTCCGTATTCAGAAAGTAAGCCCGCACCTTGATTCGCGCCGAACAGGAGAGAACATCAACATGACCAAGAGAGCAATGCAGTGCCTGATGCTGGCTGGAGTAACCGCGTTGTGCCCCCTGAGGGCCGCGGACCAGGCTTCTCCCGCGTCGGTCTGGGCGGCAAGGGCTGTGAGCCAGTACCTGGTGATGCCCGATATTACCTACCTGACCGCCAACAGCTTCGACGCCAAGGTGGATGTCTACCGGCGCAGGGACGCAACGGGCCCGCTGCCTACGCTGATCTACATACACGGCGGAGGCTGGACGGGAGGCTCGAAGATCGGCGGCGTGAACTTCATGTTGCCGTGGTTCGAAATGGGCTGGAACGTCGTCAGCGTGGAGTATCGCCTGGCCCGCGTATCCCCCGCGCCGGCAGCCGTAGAAGACTGCCTCTGCGCACTGCGCTGGGTGGCGGCGCGCGCGCAGAATTACGGGATTGACGTCAACCGGCTTGTGGTCAGCGGTGAATCGGCCGGGGGACATCTTGCGCTGACTACCGGCATGATCCCGGAAAGCGCCGGATTGGATCGCCAGTGCCCCGGAGCCCCGCTGCCTAAGGTGGCGGCAATCATCAATTTCTACGGCATCACGGACGTGGTTGACCTGCTGGATGGTCCGAACCGGAAGACCTACGCCGTGACCTGGCTTGGCAGCGCGGTGAACCGGGAGGAGATCGCCAGGCGGGTGTCGCCCCTGACTTACGTCCGGTCAGGGCTGCCCCCCATTCTGACGGTTCACGGAGACGCCGACCCGATCGTGCCCTATGCCCACGCGCAGCGCCTGCACGAGGCTCTCGGGAAAGCGAACGTCCCCAACCAGTTGACGACGGTTGCGGGCGGCAAGCACGGCATGTTCACCCCGGACGAATTTGCCCGCCTGTACGGCGAGATCCGGGCGTTTCTGGCCAAGCACAATCTGCTGGCCCAGTAGTCAGGCGTCGTAGCCCAGGATACGGCGGACCCAGATATTGCGATACCAGACGGGTCCCATGTGCCCCTGCAAGGAGAACGGAAGCTCCGGGGCGTGGGGGGTGTAGGACGCGATCGGTTCGCGGGCGGTCGAGCCCAGGAACTGCGCCCGGTTGTGCACCATCACCCCGTTGAAGAACAAGGTGAGGAACGCCGGCTTGACCACTTTGTCCCCGTCGAACCTGGGCGCCTCGAAGACGAAATCGAAAGTGTTCCATTGCCCATCGGGGAGGCAAGGGTTCACCATGGGCGGATACACGCCATAGATAGCCCCCGCTCCGCCGTCGGCGTACGTGATGTTGTCGTAGCCCGAGAGTATCTGCACCTCGTAGCGTCCCATGAAGACGACACCGCTGTTGCCGCGCTGCTGGCCGACGCGGTTGGGGTCGTCCACCGGCGGCGTGGTCCATTCGAGGTGCAGTTGGATGTCGCCGAAGCTCTCCTTGGTGACGATGCCTCCCCGCATCTCCGCGTGGCCGTCGACGATTCTCCACTGAGGCTCGGTGGGAGGAGGAGTAGCAGGGGCGTTACCCCCCCGGCGGCCGCCGAAGGTGGCGGCGTTCCATTTGGAGAGATCCTTCCCGTCGAACAGCACGATCGCGTCGGAGGGCGCGGACATCGTAGGAATCGGATGGCCGGGAGTCACCTTTCGCGGCTGCGGCCGCGAATGGTCGTGAACAAGCCACTTCTGACCGGGCAGCGGGTCGCCCACCGGACTGCCGGCAAATGGGTCCGGAGGGCCGCTCTGCGGACCTCTCATGCCCTGCATTCCCGGGCCTCGTCCTCCCGGCGGCACCTGCTCGGGAGCTTGGGCCGCATGCGCACCCGAGGCCACGGACACATAGACCGGCAGAAAACCGATCACCTGTCTTGAGAATCTCCTCCGGCTTACCATTGTGCGTTTCTTCTCCTGTGCCGAATCCATTGTTCCAGTATCCATCGCCGTGGCTAGAGCTTCATTTCCCAGCCCTTGCGCAAGAACGGCTTCAGGTACTTGTTCGCTTCCTGGCTGTTGCTGAATCGCATGTTCCTGGCGTCCCACAGCAACTTGCCGGGAACCTGCTGAGCGACGGTTCCGAGCGCGAGCCATTCGATGTATTTCGATGCGATCGAGAATTGAGAGACTCCGGGCGTCCCCCCCTTGCAGGCGCGGATCCAGTCCTGCTGGTGATTGACCCCGCGAGGAATCATCTGTGGCGGGAGCTTGTAGTCGGCCCACCGGGACGCCGGAAGCAGCCAGACCCCTTCGCCTCGCGACGCCGTGGCCATCCAGCCCTTCGAGCCGACGAACACCGATCCGTTGCCCGGCGCGCGCAGCGCAGGGTCCTCGGACTGCTGCGGCCCACGGCCCGCGGCTCCCTGTGGACCTCCGCCCGGACCGCGCCCAGCGCCCGGCGGCATCCCTCCGCCCGGAAAGCCGCCGCGGGCTACGGGCGCCAGTTTGCCGTCCGGCGTGATCTGGCTTCCCACCGCCATCACCCCATCGCCGCCATCCAGGAACGTTCGTCCTTTTTCGGCCAAGTTATTCGGACGTGGGAAGAGAGGATCGGTCGGCGCCATGCCCGGAGGATACTGGAAGTCGCCGCGCATGTTCTGATACAGGTGGATCGTCACCGGCGGCATGCCGGCACGGGCGGGGAACTCGAAGACCGTGTGAGCGCGCCAGGGCCAGACCCACCGGTTCAGCGGTTCCTTGCTCACGCATTCGACGCTAACCGGAGAAACCAGGCCCAGTTGCAGTGCAAGATGCGCCGGACCCAGAATGTGGACCAGCCAGTCGCCGAGCGATCCGCCCAGGGAGAAGTCCAGCATCGGACGCCAGCTCCGGGTGATCGTCGGGTTGTACGGCCGCTCGGGCGCCGGCCCAAGCCAAAGTTCCCAATCCAGCGTCTCCGGGACAGGCTGGCCGGGCAGTCCGGCGTCGGGTATCTCCAACCTGCCGCCCGTGACTGCGCCGGTCCAGGCGTGCACCTCCCGCACTTCGCCGATTTCGCCGGACCACAGAATCTCGCAAGCCACCCTGTTGCCCTCGTGACTGAAACCCTGGTTGCCCATCTGTGTCGCGACCTTGTACTTGGCCGCGGCGTCGGCAAGAAGACGTGCTTCCGAAACCGTCCGGGTAAGAGGCTTCTCGCAGTAGATGTGCTTGCCGTGCTGCATCGCGAGCAGTGAGACCGGGGTGTGCAGATGGTCGGGAGTGGCGACCATCACCGCGTCGATGTTCTTGCCCTCCTTGTCCAGCATCTTTCGGAAGTCCCTGTATTTCGAGGCCCCCGGGTAGGTTTGGGAGGCCCGCGCCATGCGCTCGTCGTCGACCTCGCACAACGCCACGATGTTTTCGCTCGCGGCCGCCCCCACCAGAATCTGGTTGCCGCGCAGGCCGAGGCCCACGCACGCGATGTTCATCTTATCGATGACGGACTTATACCCGAGGGCGGGTAACGAGGGGGCGCTTCCAAACCCGCCGGAGGGAACGGCTCCGCTCAATAGCGTCCCATAGAAGAAGTATCGCCTGGAAAAACGCCTGTCGTTCATGCCTCAATGCCTCGCACAGTCACGGTTGCTCGCCACGGCAAAAGCTGTAGTGTCAGCTTTAGCCGCAGTACACTACTGATGGTAAAGCGTATGATATTCTTATTCTGCTGTCAACACTGACCGGCGAAAGAGGTGCGCCGAAGCCCGACGGAATGCGGCGGGCCGGGAGGAGAACCGATGACGAGGGATGTGAAGCTGGCAATGTGTGGAGTGGCCGTAGCGGTGCTGCTTGCCGCCCAGCCTCCGCCCCCGGACGCACCCGCTCGTGGACGGGCCATGCGAGGCGGCATGGCCACGCCGGCAAACGCTCTGCACTCTCCGGAAGTCCACCCGGACAGGACAGTGACCCTCCGGTTTCGAGCGCCTGAGGCAACCAGGGTCGAACTGGTCGGCGAGATCATGCAGGGGCAAGGCCCTCGGCCGATGACCAAGGACGAGACCGGGGTCTGGACAACGACCGTCGGCCCGCTCCCGCCCGAGATCTGGATCTATAACTTCAGGGTCCACGGCGTCGATGTGGTCGATCCGTCCAACCCCTGGATAAAGCCGACGCCGCCCGGCCAGACGATGTCCAGCTTCGTCCAGGTGCCCGGAGACCAGCCGGCATTCTACGACTCGCGTGCGGTCCCCCATGGCGAGGTTCGGATGGTGCTCTACGAGTCGAAGGCCATGGGAGTGACCCGCTGGCTCTGGATCTACACCCCTCCCGGTTACGACAAGAGTTCCAGCAGGTACCCGGTCCTATATCTCCTGCATGGGAACGGCGAGGCGCAGAACGGCTGGGTGATGAACGGGCGGGCCAACATCATCCTGGACAACCTGATCGCGGACCGCAAAGCGCGGCCGATGCTCGTGGTTATGCCGCAAGGCCACGCCTTGCAGGGCGCCGGAGTCGGGCCGCTCGTGCGTATTCCGGGCGAAACGGGCATGTTCTCGGATCGCTTCCCCAAAGACCTCCTGGAGGATGTCATTCCGCTCATTGAGCGCAACTACCGGGTGATAGCCAACGCCGACCACCGCGCAATCGCCGGCTTGTCCATGGGGGGCGGCCAGGCTCTGAGCATCGGGCTGAACCACCTGGACATGTTTCGCTGGGTTCTCGGTTTCAGCGCCGCCGTTGGCGGCCAGTTCCTCAGTACCGAGCAGACCCTCCAGAAGGTCCTCGCCGACCCGGCAACCGCCAATCGCAGGTTGCGGCTGCTATGGGTGTCGTGTGGGAAGCAGGATTTTCTGTATCAGGCCAACCGCCAGTTGGTGGACATGCTCAAGGCCAAGGGAGTAAAGGTTCAATACAGCGAGCCCGAAGGCTCGCACGTCTGGAGCGTCTGGCGGAAGAACCTTCATGAGACGGTTCCAATGCTGTTCACCACGCGATAGTGGGGCAAAGTGCAGCATCGGCGCCTTGACTGGTGCGCAAAAAGTGTAATATCATCTCAGTGCAACTTGCCGTGTTATTCTGGTGATCAGATTCATCCATAGAGGAGTCGTGCCCTGTCAGAAGCAGGGTCAGCACCGGAGCAACTCCGGGCCAGGCGGCCCGAACGAAAAGAGAGGAATTGCCATGAGAATCCCATCGATCTTCTTCAGAAGTGCCCTGGCTGGGGTGGTTCTGCTGTCGGGCTTTGCCCGGAGCGGTCAGGCGCAGTCGCTGAGAGCCGGCGCGGCCAAGGTGGATATCACACCAGCCGAAAGTGAATTGCCCAAGAACTACCTCGGCATACTTGACCGTATCTACACGCGTGCCATCGTGATCGACAACGGCAAGACCAAGGCCGCGTTGGTGGAAGTACCCGGCAATTGCGGCACCCCGGACTGGGATGCAGCCACCAAGCGCGCAGAAGCCGAATTGGGGATTCCGCAGAAGCATGTCATCATCGGCGGCACGCACTCGCATAGCGTCCCCAGGGGCAAGGCGCTGGCGGACAAGATCTTCGAGGCCCTGAAGACCGCCAACAGCAGGCTGCAGCCCGCGCGCATGGGGTATGGAACCGGTGTCTCCTACATCAACGTGAATCGGAACATCATCGACCCGAAGACGCGCAAGTGGTGGGAAGGAGCCAACTACGACGGTCCATCCGACAAGACGGTCGCCGTCATCAAATTCGAGACGCCCAACGGCGATCCGATCGCCGTTTACTACAACTACGCCTGCCACGCCGTGACGGTGGGCACGCTGGACCTGGTCAGCGGGGACTTCCCCGGCACGACCTCGAAGTATATCGAAGAGTCTCTGGGAGGCGATGCCGTCGCGCTGTGGTCCTCGGGTGCGGAAGGCGATCAGAATCCCATCTTCTTCCAGCAGACCTATGACCTTCGTGAGATTCGTATCAAGGACTACGCCAAGAAAGGCCAGGACATCAGCAACTCGATGCCTCCCGGCGGCACGGGCCTCGATCGGAACGATCCGAAGACCGCGCTGCTGATGAATCAGCAGAAGCAGATGATCCTTACCTATGGGCAGATGCTGGGCGAGGAAGTGCTCCGCGTTGTGCGCTTCGGCATTCCGCGTATGGAAACCTCCACCAGGATCTACGGGGACGCAAAGAACTTCAGTTGCCCGGGCCGGCAGCGGCTCAACCAGGGTAGAGCGGGGGAGCCTGGAGAGTACAAAGATGCGGACCCAGTGGGGGCGCGGTTGAGTCTTGTGATGGTTGGCGACATCGCTCTCGGCGCAGTTGCCGGCGAGGTGTTCAATCCGATCGGTGTGCGGTTCAAGAAGGAATCGCCTTACCGGGGCATGATGGTGACCGTTGCCAATGGAGGCGGCAATACCGGCTATATCCCCAACGATGCCGCGTACGGGTACTACACTTTTGAAGTTCTCTCTTCCAGGCTCAAGCCAGGCTGTGCCGAGAACGCCATTGTCAACGGCCTCATCGACCTGATGCCGAACGACTAGGCTCGCGAGCTGTCAACCAAACGGGGGTACGGGCAAATGACTCGAACTGGAGTGATGATTCTCGCCGGCGCTCTGCTGGCGGCGCAGGTGCATGCTCAGCTAGCGGACGAGTTCAATGTGCCGGCGGCCAACTGCTGTTTGTGGAACGCCGCCAGGTCGCTGGCCGACCAGCTTCAAGATTGGAACCAGCTCGGCCGGTATCACGCGGCTAACGAGGCGCTGAAGAAGCAGCCCGCACAGCCGGGGCGGGTCGTGTTCATGGGGGATTCGATCACCGATTTCTGGCGGCTCGACGAATACTTCCCGGGTCAACCATACGTGAATCGCGGGATCGGCGGGCAGACCACGCCCCAGATGCTGGTTCGGATGTACCCCGATGTCATTGAGCTGAAGCCCGCCGCGATGGTGCTGCTGGCCGGCACCAACGATATCGCCCGCAATACGGGGCCGTCCACGGCGGAAATGGTCCAGCACAACATCATGGCCATGTCCGATCTGGCCCGGCAGAACGGGATCAAAGTTGTGCTTTGCTCGATTCTGCCGGTCAGCGACTACGCCTTTCTCGCCCAAGAGAGAGCCGGCGGGCCGCCAGCGGCGGCGAGGGGTGGTGGACCGGGTAGAGGGCCGATGCCCCGGATGCGGATGACGACAAACCATCCCGCGGAAGACATCCTGAAGCTCAACGCATGGATGCAGCAGTACGCGCAGCGTGTCAACGCCATTTACGTGGACTATTTCTCCGCCATGGTGGATGAGAAGGGCTGGCTGAAGGAAAGCCTCGCCAACGACGGACTGCACCCCAACGCCGAGGGCTACAAGATCATGGCGCCCCTGGTATCGGCTGCGATCCAGAAGGCGCTGCGGTAGCCCCTTGCCGGTCATACGCCGGATGCGCCCACACTCGCGGCGCGTCCGGAATGTGTCTTGACAGAAGATTAGATAAATGGTTAAATACAGGTATGCTGTTGTTGCAGATTTCAGGGGTGATCTGACATAACAGCCAGAGGAAGAACCAAAGATCTCGCAAGACAGTTGGAGGAGACCAATGTTAAGGAACGTTAGCTCTCTGCGCAGAGCGCCAGCCGGCTCGATGCGAATTCTCGCGGTGCTGCTGGTTCTCTGCGTGTCGATTGCCTCGGCTCAGATTGACCGGGGCACGATTCAAGGATCGGTGAAGGACTCTTCGGGGGCTGTGGTCCCGGGTGCGAAGGTGCAGATCATCCGGGTCGACACCAACAGCACCATCGATCTGGCGACGAATGAGGAGGGATTGTACCTCGCTCCCAACCTGCCGGCCGCGACGTACAAGGTGACCGTGCAGAAGGAAGGTTTTTCCACTTTTGTGCGCGAGCCGGTGATCGTGCGCGCCCGAGTTGAGGTGCGCCTGGACGCCGTTCTTCAGCCCGGCGCAGTTACAGAGTCGTTGAACATTACGGCGGCCGCGCCGCTCCTGGATACTGCGGCCGTTAACAACTCGGCGGCCCTGCCGGAGGACCTGATTGGGGGACTGCCGTTGATCGTTGTCGGTACCAAGCGGGACATCACCTCGTTCTTGAACAATCTGCCCGGCACCACCAACACCAACACGTTCGTGCCGGCCGTCAACGCCGCCCCGACGGGCGCCACCGAGGCCTTCATCGACGGCGCGCCCGCGAGCGAGCGCATCATGAGGGGCGCCATCTCCGAGAACGGCCCCGTCCTCGAGCAGGTGGGGGAGGTCAGCGTTGTCACGAATGCGTTCAACGCGGAATACGGGGGATTCGGCAACTGGTTCACCAACGTGACCATTAAGTCCGGGACCAACGCCCTTCGCGGCAGCGTCTTCGACCACCTGGGCAACGACAAGCTCAACGCAAGGTCCTTCTTCCAGCCGAAACGGACCTCGTACCGGCAGAACGAGGGAGGCGTCACGCTCGGCGGGCCTGTGGTCATCCCCGGCCTGTACGACGGCCGTGACAAGACGTTCTTCTTTGGCAGCCTCGGAGTGTTCTTCTCGCGCTACGGCGCCAGCGGAAACATCATGACGATCCCTACGCAGGAGTTCGTGCGGGGTGATTTCAGCAAGCTGGTCAATGCCGCGGGCGCCCAGATCCCGATCTTCGACCCGTCCACAACGGCTCCGGACGGAGCAGGGGGATTTGTCCGCACCCCCTTCGCGGGCAACGTGATTCCCTCCGACCGAATCAGCGCCGCGGGCAAGGTTGTCGGGCAGTATATGCCACCCACCAGCCTGCCAGGGCAGCAGAACAACTACTACAGCAAGGCGGCCGCAACGTGGCCGTACTACAACACCTGGACTCCGATCGTCAAGATCGATCACAGCATTTCGACGAAGCAGAAGATGCAGGGCAGCTTTACCGCGCAGCGCCGGCCCAGGATCATCTGGAGCGGAGGCATGGCGCCGTTGGTGCCGTGGGGGGCGAAGCAGACCAATCCGCTTGACAACGTCTTCGATCAGAAGGCCAACAGTTGGAAAGTCCGGCTGAACCACGACTACATCTTCACCCCGGCTGTGCTCAATCACGTCACCCTCTACACCGACCGCTATTACAACCTCGGCATCAACAAGACGCAGGGCCAGGGTTGGAACCCGAAGCTGGGCGTGACCGGCATACCGTTCGATCTCGGCGAGTTTCCGCAGATTACATTCAGCGGCGGTCAGGTGACGTTTGCCCAGTTGAACCGCGCCTACAACGAGACTTGGCACGATCTGCGCTATGGCGTCATGGAGAACCTGACCTACCTTCGCGGCAAGCACTCCATGAAGTTCGGCGCGGAAATTCACAGGGACCGGATCAACCGTTTCAACCACGGAGGAGTCTCCGGCTCCTTCAACTTTAGCAATGGCGCGACCAGCCAGCCGAATTCCCCAAGCTACGGAGTGTGGGGTAATGCGTACGCCAGCTTCCTGCTGGCCGGCGTGAACTCGGCGAGCGCTCTGATTCCGGTGACGACCGGGATGCGCTATGTCCGCTATGCTCTCTTCGCCCAGGACGAATTCCGCGCTTCCGACAGGCTGACCCTATCCTACGGGCTGCGCTGGGATTACCACCCTCCGGCCTTCGAGGTTAACAACCGCATGTCGAGCTTCGTGTTCGACCTGGTCAATCCAGGCGCCGGCAACCGTTTGGGCGCCCTGGGATTTGCCGGTAAGGGGACCGGCCGCGTAGGGGACAACTTCGTAGACAAGTGGAGAAAGGGTTTCGGCCCGCGGCTGGGCATCTCCTATCAACTGGACCCCAAGACCGTGGTGCGCGCCTCCGGCGGCATCTACTACTCGAACTGGGGCGCGGCATGGCAGGATCCGTACTCTGCCGGATTCAGCACGACTCCGGCGTTCAGTTCCCCGGACGGCTACACGCCCATCTACTACCTGGGGACGGGAACGTTTCCGCAGAACTTCGCGCGTCCGCCGGCCCTGGATCCTTCCTTCCGCAACGGCCAGACCATTCAGTATCTCTCCAGGAATGGAACCCGATTGCCCCAGACGGTCAACTACACCTTCTCGATTCAGCGGGAGCTAGCCTCCCATCTCGCTGTGGAGGCGGTCTACCTCGGCAGCAAGAGCACCCACACCTCGTTCTCGGTCAACTACAACTACATGCCGATCGAAAACCTGAAGTACGGGATGACTCTGTTGCAGCCGATCACATCCCCGGCTGCCGCGGCGATCGGGGTGACCTCGCCTTTCCCCGGTTTTCAAAACCAGACCGGCGCCAACACGGTCTATCAGGCGCTGCGTCCCTATCCTCAATACACGGCTGTGACCTCGAGTCCCACGCTTCTCGGCACCTACCCGGACCCCGTGGGCCAGCAGAAGTTCAATTCCCTTCAGTTGAAGGTGAACAAGCGCTTCTCAAGCGGCCTGACGCTCTTCGGGTTCTTCACCTGGATGAAGAGTTTCAGCCTGGCGCTCGATCAGTATCCGGGCGCGAGGCTCATGCAACTCGACGCGAATCCCGCCGCGACGTTCAGCTTCAGTTGGGCCTATGACCTGCCTTTCGGAAAGGGAAAGAGTCTGTTGAACACCGATTCCCGGGCCATCAACGCCGCGGTTTCGGGCTGGAAGATCAACGGCATGGTGAAGTACAATTCAGGTTTACCCCTCAGCATCACTGCGGGCGCCGGGAGGCTTTCCAGTGTCGGCTATACGCAGAGAGGGAACGCCGTTAGCGGTGTGTCGCCGTACCTGGTGACCAACCCGCGTGAGTTCACCCCGACCAGCAAGTACCTGAACGCGGCCGCATTCCAGACGACGACGGATTTCAACTTCGGCAACCTGGCCCCGGTTCTAAGCTGGGTTCGCGGATTCTGGGGGAAGCAGGAGGCTCTGACGCTGGGACGGGTTTTCTCGGTGACAGAGAGGTTCAAGCTGGATTTCAGCGTGGACGCGGTGAATCCCTTCAATTTCCACCGTTGGGGCGCCCCGAACACGAACCTGCTGAGTCCAGCCTTCGGAACTGTGACCTCTGCCTCTGACGGGCGGACGCTGCAAGTCAACGCGGCGCTGAAGTTCTAGCCGTAAGTCAGGGCGCTGCGGGAACCGGCACTCCCGGTTCCCGCAACGCTGTTTCAGGAGGTTTTGGAAAGGGAGTCCGCGTACCGCGATGCCCGACCACATCGTCGCTTTTGGCGAAATCCTGTGGGACATTTTTGACGATTCGAGGCGTCTGGGCGGCGCGCCGCTGAACTTCAGCCTGCACGCCAGCCGGATGGGCCACGAAGCGGCATTGGTCAGTGCGGTGGGTGAGGATGAGCTTGGCGCCTCCGCGCGGGCGGCGCTCCAGCGGTTGGGAATTGACTCCCCCTTCGTTCAGACTACCGGGAGGTACCCAACCGGAACAGCCAGGGTCCAGTTGGGGGAAGACGGCCAGGTCAGGTTCCGGATCCACCGCCCGGCGGCTTTCGATGACGTCCACTTGACGGCGGACGAATTGCGACGGCTTGCCGCCTGGAACCCTCAGTGGCTCTATTTCGGCACGCTTTCCTCGATGACCGAGAACTCGCGGTCGTTGCTGGCGGAACTGGCGGAGAGTCTCCCCCAAGCCCGCCGGGTATACGACGTAAACCTCCGCAAAGACAGCTTCACGCCTGAACTGGTCGCCGAACTGATCGCCCGGGCCGACGTGGTGAAACTGAACCGGGACGAGATGTTGGCCCTCGGCGAGATGTTCGGCCTGCCAAGTGCCGATATCGGGGAATTCTGCCGGAGCGGCGCCGCGCGCTTCGGCTGGGAGGCGGTGGCCGTGACGCTGGGCGAGCGTGGCAGCGGGATCTGGGCCGACGGGGCTTACTCCGAAGCGGATGGCATCCGAGTGACCGTGGCGGACACGGTCGGTGCCGGCGACGCCTTCACTGCGGCCCTCGTACACGGCCTATCGATGGGATGGCCCCCGCACGACATTGCCGAGTACGCCAACCGCGTCGGCGCCCTGATCGCCAGCCGTCCGGGCGGCACTCCGGAGTGGAGTCCGGCCGAGATTGAGCAGATGAGGACCCAAGACAGAACATGCATGCCAGAGCAGCGGCCGCTCCGGATCAGAGGCTAACCTTCTACCTGTTGCGCAGCGCCTTGGTCGCCGCCCTGGGCGGGCTGCTGTTCGGGTTCGACACGGCGGTCATTTCGGGCGCCACCCGGGCTCTTACCGACGAATTCGGACTGTCCCCGGCAATGCTTGGCTTCACGGTTTCGAGCGCCCTCTGGGGAACCGTGCTCGGCTCGATCTTCGCGGGCCACCCCAGCGACCGCTTCGGGCGCTTGGCGGCTCTGCGCGGCCTGGCAGTGTTCTACCTCGTTTCCGCTCTCGGCTGCGCCCTGGCCTGGAGCTGGTCCTCACTGGTGGTGTTCCGGGTGATCGGCGGGCTGGCTATTGGCGGTTCTTCCGTGGTGGGACCGATGTACATCGCCGAGATTGCTCCGGCTGCCCGCCGCGGCCGGTTGGTGGCGCTGTTTCAGTTCAACGTGGTGCTGGGTATCCTGGTCGCCTACTTCTCTAACTACCTTGTCGGGCTGGCGGGTTTGGGCGCGACGGAATGGCGCTGGAAGTTGGGCGTGGCCGCGGCGCCGGCGGCGCTGTTCTTCCTCGTGCTGTTCGGAATTCCCCAAAGCCCTCGATGGCTGGTCCGCCGGGGCCGGCTCGCGGAAGCGCGTGAGGTCTTGCTGAGAGCGGGCGAACAGGATGTGGACCGCGAGATCCGGGAGATCGTGGCGACCGTCTCAGGGGAACAGGCGGGACGAAGCGTGCCTCTCTTCCAGCGGCGCTACCGGCTACCCGTGTTCCTGGCGATTTCGATCGGCATGTTCAACCAGCTCGCCGGAATCAATGCCATTCTTTACTACCTGAACGACATCTTCGCTGCCGCAGGTTTCAGCAAGGTATCGAGCGATCTGCAGTCCGTGGCGATCGGTTTCACCAATCTCGTCTTCACGATGATTGCGATGAGTCTGATTGACCGGTTGGGCCGGAAGAAGCTCTTGTTGGTGGGCGCGTGCGGCACGGCCTCGTGCCTTGCCGGAGTCGCCTTCATCTTCTTCAACAAGGCGCACCAGGGCCTACTCTTATGGCTGCTGGTGGCCTACATCGCATTCTTCGCGTTTTCGCAGGGGTCGGTAATCTGGGTCTATCTCAGCGAGGTGTTTCCGAACTTGGTTCGAGCCAAGGGGCAGAGTCTGGGGAGCTTCTCCCACTGGTTCATGAACGCGTTGATCAGTTGGGCGTTCCCGATGATGGCGGCCAACTCAGGTGGCGCGCCCTTCGCTTTCTTCGCGGCAATGACCGTCTTGCAGTTCGTGGTGGTATTGTTCGTTTACCCGGAAACCAAAGGCGTCTCGCTGGAGGAACTGGAGCGGAGAATGGACAAAGCTCCCGTCCCGGCCGCCTGACGCCGAACCAGGCCAGCGACTTCAGGCTGTTGTCGCCTGCAGCGGCGATGGCTCAGACTGGTGACTCAGGCTCCCGCAAGACTGTCGGACTACGAGCTTGAAATCCAGGAGGATGTCACGAGGCGGATGGCCGGGGTTGCGAAGCCGCGCCATCATAGTGAAAACGGCGGTCGCTCCCAACTCCACGCAGGGCTGCCGGATGGTAGTCAACGGCACCGGCAGAAGACTGGCGTATTTCACGTCGTCGAACCCGGCCACGCGCACTTCTCCTGGAACACTCACGCCGATCTCGTTTAAGACCTTCATCAGGTTGGCGGCGGTAAAATCATTGGCGCAAACGACACCGTCGGGACGCGCCTGCTCCATCACTCTCCTGACTTCAGTATCGTCCGAAGGTTCGATACGCCAGACCGAGTCCGGACGCACGGCCAGCCCTGCACCGAACAGGGCTTCCCGGAATCCCGCGACTCGAGCATCCACCGTCGGTGCGGACCGGGGCCGTCCGATGAAGACCGGACGCTTACAGCCCATCTTGAGCAGGTGCGCGGTGATCGCGTATCCGGCCCTGCGGTTGTCGATGCCGACAAGATCGTAACGGCTCCTCTCGGGGTACGCCACAAGGTCGCGGTCGAGGAGTACCACAGGGATGCCGGCCTCATCGAATACCTCGGTGATGCTCTGATTGGTGGCATCCTTTCCGGGCGTCAGCTCGAGCGGCGCAAAGAACACGCCGGAGACCTTCTTTGCCACGAGCTGGCGGCAGAGTTCTATGGCCTCGGCCTCTCTGGTTGCAGAGTCGGCGATGGACTTGGTCCAGAGCAGGCTATGGTGCTCGGCCTGTTCCGCTTCCGCCATCCCCCGGCAAATGGGTTCGAAAATCTCCGTCTGCCCCAGTTCAGGGATCAGCAGGCCGAACGTGTAGCTCTTGGCAGCCGTGGCGCTCACATAGCTCCCGGATCCCGCGCGCCGCTCGATCAAACCCCCGAGCTGGAGTTCCCGGAGCGCACGATTCACGGTGATACGCGAGGTCCCGAACGACTTGACCAGCTCGAACTCGGTCGGCAACCGATCTCCGGGCTTGTACCGTCCGGAGGCCAATGCATGCTTCAGATCGTTCACGATCTCCTGGTACTTCGGGGTTCCTTTACGCTTTCCGCCCATAGATTTGATAGTACATTAAAGTCTACACTGAAATAACAGTTTGATGTGCGTTTAAGATGTGACTCTGGGCGCCACCATGCACTGGCTTCACTTCTCCGGCTGGAACAGACGCCCCGCAAATTCGACCAGCGAGATTCTCCAGAACGCCCAGACGTGAGCGTATCCGGGCGCTTCCACGCTGACGAACGGTATGCTCCTGGACCTGAGCCAGCCGCCGAACTGGCGGCCCGATTCCAGCAGGCCGTCGTCAAGCCCCATCGACAGGTAGAACAGGCGGAAGGAAGTCGATTTGGCGTCCGCCTTCGGGAATAGCTTGTCGACAGCCTCCAGGTTTAACCGCTCGTTCCAGCCGGCGCCTGTCCTTCCCCGCGCGTCTGGGGGTGGGTCGACGAGCACGCGCGCGCCGGGCAGAAGGGGTGCGCCCGGGCTGAACGCTCCGGCCCACGCGAATACGTCAGGATGGGCCAGGCTGGCGTAGATCGTCTGCGCGCCGCCCATCGACAGGCCGGCGACGGCACGGCTCAGGCGGTCCGGGATGGCACGATAGTTCTTCTCTATGTACGGGATTACATCCGTCACCAGGCTGTCTGGAAAGTCCCGGGATATGCTTGGCAGTCCTGGCCCCCTGGTGCCGCCGCCGGCAGCGCGGGCCGGAGGGGCTGGCGGAGCCGCGCTGCGGGCCGCCGTCTGGTCCGCGTTTCCGTTGGTCATCACCACGATCATCGGCTTCGCTTTGCCCTGGGCGATCAGGTTGTCGAGAATCTGCGGAGCCCGACCCAACTCGGCCCACTGCTCCTCATCCCCGCCGCCGCCGTGCAGCAGGTACAGGACCGGATACCGCTGAGTGCCGCCGTGATACCCGGGCGGCGTGTAGACGAGTACCCGGCGTGTCAGCTTCAGAGACGGCGAAGCGTACCAGTCGACGCTCAAAGACCCGTGCGGCACGTCATTCACTTGATAGAGGGCGGAGCCGGGCCCGGGCAGCAAGAAGTAACTCGACCCGCCGCGGATCGCGTTCGGGTTGCGTGGATCCGGGCAGGGAACACCGTCGACGACGTAACGGTACGTCCAGAGCTCAGCCTTCAGCGGTTCGGTGGTGACGCTCCAGATCCCCTCCGCGTCTTTGGCCATTGCCAGGTTCGCACCACCAGGCCAGTCTCCGCTGAGGCGTACTTCGGACGCTTTCGGCGCCGACAGCCGAAACGTCACACGTGCGTCGGAAAGGATTTCAGGGGAAGCGATCATCAGCGCCCGCTGGCCGCCGCGTGCCGGTTCAGCCGGCGGAGGCTGCGCAGGCAGAACGCCGATCAGACCGCACGCTGCCAAGACAGCGAGCGGAAACGAAATGCCACGGATGATCATGATGCCCGTCCTTTCTCTGTGTCACTCAATGGCGGCGATCACGTCGGCGGAGAACTTTGCGATCCGGAAACCGCCTCCGGAATCGAAACCGCGTCGCACCACGACCAGCTTATGGGCTGGGATAATCATCGCGAACTGCCCTCCTGCGCCGTCGGGCGTGTAGGCTTGAGTGTTCAGTCCGTCGATGCCGGTATGGATCCAGAACTGGCCACCGTAGCGCCGCGGGTCGTTTTCGGCCTGGACCGGGCCCGGCGTCGAAACGTATTTCGCCCAACCCTCCGGCAGAACGCGCTCGCCGTTCCACACGCCGTCGTTCAGGTACAGCAGGCCGAACCGCGCAAAATCGCGTGCGGTCGAATAAGTCTGGCCCGACATCAGGAAGTCCCCGTTCCAGTCGCTGGCCGGCGTCGTGCGGGTCATGCCGATCTTCCAGAACAGTTGCTCAAACGGCATCATCCAGAAGACCTTGTCGTCCTTCACCGCCTCCCGCACAGCCCGCATCAGAAGCATCGTATCCGGGGGGTTGTAGAGGAAGCGTGTGCCCGGCATGGTGTCCAGTATGTTGGTGACCGCCCGGCCCTCAACGGTAGCGCCCCCGGAATAGATGTCTTGTTGCGGGCTGCCTCCGGCCTCGCCGTACAGCCCGCTCGACATGTGCAATAGGTGATTCAAAGTGATTGCGCCACGCGGGTCGCCCGGTTTGCGCCAAGCAGCGAGAATGCCCGGCCGGTCCAGTTGCATGCCGTACTTCCACGTCCCGATGCCCACGACGGAGGACGCGAAGCTCTTGGCTGCCGAATGGGTCTGCGCCGCCATGTGCATGTCGAAGCCCATGGCATAGCGTTCGGCGACAATCTTGCCGTCCTTAACGACAATGACGCCCCAGGTTCGGCCGGCGTAGGTTAGGCCGTCGAAAGCCTTCTCGACGATCGCATCCAGGGCCTTCTGCTTGGCCTCGGGCAACCTGGCCACGGCATTCTGATCGCCCGTTGGCCAGTCTCTGTTGTCGAAGTTGGGGCGCGAAATGCCCGCGGGCACCTGCGGCACATATTTCAGCGCCTCTTCGGTCGCGCCGATGGGCAGTTGAACGCACCCGAGAACCGGGCGCCAGGCCACGATGCGTGGCGGCATCACGTCAGAGTACTTGATCGAGACAATCCGGCGGCTGTAGTCGATGTCGGTCTTCATCGACTCGGTACCGCCAAGCCCGCGATTGTCCGCGTTAATCTGCTCGATGGAGCGGCCGCCGTCCCACATCCCGCTACAGAGGGCAACCGCTCGGGTCGCCGCCGCCGATGCTGCCTGGCGGCGCGGCGTCGCGCCGGATCTTGCGGCGCCCGGACCCGCCTGGGCTCTCGCAGGCTGCGCGGCCTGCTGCGCGCCGGCCTGACTGAATGCCAGTAGAAGGAACGCCAACCAGGTGTGTTTGATCATCGGAATCTCCAAGTCCCGCCGTATACGATGCCTGCTGGGATCCGGGATTTCCATCATGGACTTCCCGGTAGGTTCCACTATACATCCAATCGCTGTTTTCGATCTGTAGGGCGGCCGTGGAGTTGTATAATACTGCTGCGACTCAATCGCAGCAGCCCATGCCGCAGACGGATAATTATGCCGCCGCGCTGAAAGGACACGGAAGATGCACATGCTCAGGCATTTGCTGGCTGTGGTTCTTGGATTCGGTGTTATCGCTACCCTCCTGGTTGTGACGGGTTCTGGTCCGGCCGTGGCGAAGGCCTCGGCCCAGGCGAAGGAACAGGTTTACGAGGCCCAGTTCGAGTGCGCGATACCCGCCGGCGCCCAGAGCTGCTCCGTCGCCATGGAGCGAGCGATCCCCGCCGGGAAGCGTCTCAGAATCACTTCTGTCAAAGCGAACATCATCATGCCCTCGAGGGTCAAGTCCGGCTTTGGCTTCACGCTCGAATTTGGCGACCCGGCCGCGGAGGGCGGCGTTCGCTCCATCCGCGTGACGCCTACTCTTGTCGGCCCCACCGAAGGAAGGTTCTACAACATCTGGGCGGTGGACGAGAAGATCGACGCCGTCGCCACCAGGACCGAAAAGTTTCCAGCACCACGCGTCCAGCTCAACAATCCCGAGGGCGATCCTCTGTATTCTCAATACGGGACGGTAAGGGAAGGCGTTCTGGCCGGGGTGCTGGAGAGCGCCCAGTAGCGGCCCGCCGCCCGGACTACAGCCCGGCCTTGGCGAGCAACCGGCGGAGCGCCGGTTCGCCTCCGGAACCAAGCTGGGCGGCTGCGATGTAGCCTTCGGCGTCGAGGACAACGTAGGACGGCACGGCCGGGGCCCTGAAGATCCTCGCCAGGTTGGTCTCGGCCTCCAGCACGATCTTGCAGGCGCGCGGATTGTTGCGCAGGAAGTCCTGAACTTTGTTCCGTCTCTCACCCAGGTTCACCGCAATGACCACCAGTCCTGCGCCGGAGAATTCCCGTACGAGCGTGTCAATCGCGGGCTGGTCCTGCCGGCATTTCGGGCACCAGGTCGCCCAGAACTGCACCAGGACGGTCTTTCCCCGCAGCCCCTGGCTCGTGAGCATCTCCCCTTCGAGCGTTCTTGCGTGAAAGCTCGGGGACTTCTCACGTGGTCGCTCGTCGGCTCCGAGGGCTGCGCACAGTGTCGTCACGGCCACGGCAACGATGATTCTTGTCAGCACTGTCCCACCATCAGCGGCATCCCCTCGGCCACCAGGATACAACGGCAACGCGACCCGCCCACGCGGATCGATTATCATAACAGTTGATGAACCAGCGGGAACCTACCGAAATCCCGCCGGTTGCGACTTCGAAGCTCGGCGAGCTGGAATCGAGCCTCGGTCAGGTCATGCGAGGGAAGGCGGACGTGGTCCGTCTCTCCCTGGTATGCCTCCTCGCCAAAGGCCACCTGTTGATCGAAGACGTTCCCGGCGTGGGCAAGACCACGCTCGCGCACGCCCTGGCGCGGTCGACGCAGTGTAGTTTCCAGCGCCTCCAGTTTACCAGCGACATGCTGCCCAGCGACGTGGTGGGCGTCACCATCTACAACGCGCAGGCGCAGGCATTCGAACTGAAGAAGGGCCCCGTCTTTACCCATTTTCTTCTGGCCGATGAGATCAACCGGACGACCCCCAAGACGCAGTCGGCGCTGCTGGAAGCCATGAACGAGCGCCAGGTCTCCATCGACGGACGTTCCTATGCGCTTCCCGAGCCGTTCATGGTGATCGCCACCCAGAATCCGGTCGAGCACCACGGCACCTACCCCCTCCCGGAGTCGCAGTTAGACCGCTTCCTGCTGCGCCTCCGAGTGGGCTATCCGGATCGCACCAGCGAGCGGGAGATCCTGCGCAACGGCGGGAGCCGGCTCCCAACCGCCGCACCCGCGTCGGTCAGCGCCGCCGACGTTCTCGACTTCCAGGCTCAGGCACAGCGGGTGAAGGTGGACGATGCGCTGGTGGACTATATGATGGAGATCGTGGACCAGACCCGCCGGCACGAATCGTTGTCGCTTGGCGTCAGCCCCCGCGGCGCGCAGGCGCTCTACCGCGCTACGCAGGCGCTGGCGCTGGCCGAGGGAAGGGACTACGCGATCCCCGACGATGTGAAGCGGCTCGCCGTGCCGGTCTTCGCCCACCGGGTCGTGATCAACACGCGCGTCGCACTGGCCCAGCGCACCTGGGAGCTGGCCGAGAGAATCCTGAACGAGATCCTGACCGAAGTGGAGGTCCCGCTGTAAGCGCCGTCCTATGAAGACCGCCATCATCGGCTTGCCTATGGTGGGCAAGACCGCGCTGTTCACGATCCTGACCGGCTTGCATGAACATGCCCGTGTGGGAAGCATGGAGGCGAGGCTCGGTGTCGCCACGGTGCCCGATCCGCGGGCCGAAGAGCTGGCCGGTCTCTTTCAGCCCGAGAAGGTTACCCACGCCACCATTGAATACCTCAACTTTCCGGCGATCTCGCCGGAGGCGCTGCGGGAACCCTCCTACCTGGGAAGCTTGCGCGTGGTGGACGCGCTGGCTCACGTCATCCGGGTCTTCGAGAGCGAGACGGTGCCGCATGAGAAGGGCTCCGTGGACCCTCTGCGCGACCTGAACGACGTCGAGGCTGAGCTGATCGTCAGCGACTTGATCGTGGCCGAGAAGCGGCTGGAGCGCCTGGAGAAGGATCGCAAGAAGATCCGTAGCCCCGAGCTGGATCACGAGTTTGAAGTGATGGAGCGAGTCAAAGCCGCCCTGGAAGCCAACACTGCGCTTCGCGAGCTGCGTCTTGCCCCCGATCAGGAGAAGCGCATCCGTGGCTTCCAGTTCCTATCGTTGAAGCCCATGCTCTATGTGCTGAACATCGGGGAGGAACAGGCGGCCAGGCTGCACCAGATCGAGGCCGAGTACCGCGACGGGCCGCTGGCGGGCAAAGCCCAGACGGGAGTTGTCGCCATCTGCGGGAAGATCGAGTCGGAGCTGGCGGACCTGCCGCCTGATGAAGCCCGCGAGTATCTGTCCAGTTTCGGCCTGAAGGAGTCCGGTCTGGAGCGGCTGATCGCGGCCTCCTACTCCCTGCTCGGGCTCATGTCCTTTCTCACCGCTGGAGAGACCGAGGTTCGCGCCTGGACCATCCCGGTCAACTCGACCGCTCTCAAGGCTGCGGGAGCCATCCACACCGACTTCGAGAAGAAGTTCATCCGAGCCGAGGTCGTGAACTGGCGGCATTTGATCGAGGCCGGCGGTTACGCTGGTGCCCGCGACCGGGGCTGGCTCAGGCTCGAGGGCAGGGAGTACATCGTCCAGGACGGCGACGTGCTCGTCATCCGGCACGGATGAGCGGCTAGATCAACCCCCTCAAGGTCCCGCCGATGTCCAGGTTCGCGCCCGTGATGAACTTGGCCAGGGGCGACGCCAGAAAGACCGCCGCGTAGGCGACGTCTTCCGGTTGCGCAATCCCCAGCGGCATCTGCCGGTCCTGGAGGAAGCGCTTCACGGCCGTGTCCTTGTCGGTCCCGTACTGCTCGGCCAGTTGATCCACCATGCCGCCCGGACGGTACCACATCCGGGTCCAGACCGGCCCCGGAGAGACCACGTTGATTCGCACTTTGCCGGCGTACTGCTTCGACAGGGCCTTGGCGAAGTACAGCAGCGCGGCCTTGCAGGAGCCATAGTCGAGCAGCCCCGGCTCGGGCTGCTTGGACAGATCGGACCCGGTGTTGACTACCGCCGCGTCTCCCAGTTCCGCCATCCGGGGCACCAGCGCCCGGCAAGTTCTTACGCAGCCCATCAGGTTGACGTTGATCGACCGCATCCAGACTTCGTCGGTGGCCTGCTCGAACGGCGTGGCATCGCCGACCCCGAGATTGTTGATCAGGATGTCGGGAGCCCGCCCGAAGTTATTCAGCACGAATTGAACGGCCTGCTCGACTCCCTTGGCCGTGGCCAGGTCGGCGGCAATCGTCGCCCGCCAGGCGCCTCCGTTCTTCTGCAAGGCCTCTCCGTCGCAGTCCGCCACGATCACGCTCGCGCCCTCTTTGGTTAGCAGGTTCGCGATGGCTTGCCCGATTCCGTGCGCTCCCGCAGATACGTACGCCAACTTGCCTTTCAACTGGTAGTCCATGAGTGTGTCCGGTACCCCGCCAGTATACACCCGGCGGATGCGACGGGCTCAGATCTTCTTCGGCGTTCCCGTATCGCCGATCTCGGGCCAGGCGAAGTCGTCAAAGGGCACAGGGCGCATCCATTGCAACTCTTCGTTGATCCACTCGTGCAGTTGGTATTGCCTCTTCACGCTGGCGATGGCCGGCCCGCGCAGGTCGATCTTCGCCAGGTCGTAGTTGCCCATCCCCATCTGCCCGCAATACCGCAGGTAGCCGACCTTGTCCGGATCGACGCCCATGCATTCCAGGCCGACGCGGTCGGCCGCCAGGAAGTCCGTGGACGCGATCGCGATGCGATGGGGCACCGCAGTGCCCAGGCGCGGTCCGTTACCTTCCATGCCCTCGTAGCCGTCGATGACGGCCACGCCCCAGTTGGGCCGGAGCCGCTCGGCAGTCCGCAGCATGTTGTAGTGCATGATGTGGAATCCCGCGTGGAAGAGGCGCTTGTGGTGGAACGCTCCGGGGCCGCTCGCGTTCATGCTGTGCAGCGGCGCGCCGATGACCATGTTCTTGATCGAAAGGGTCGCGACCACGTAGTTGTGCGACTTGGGGATCGCAGCGCTGATCACAAACGTGCCGGGCTCCACCAGCCGCGCCGCCAAGCGCACCGGGATGAGGTGGAGGTTCCGGTCGAGAATCGGCTGGAGGACGAACTTGCCCTCTTCGTTGAGGTCCACCAGTTCCACCTTCCGCGACCTGTACTCCTGGATCACTTCCGGATACTTGTAGTTCCGGTATCCGGTCCAGGTGTCCCGCGCCGAGGATTCGGCGATCGTCAGCGGCCCTTTGAAGCGCGGACCCAGGTACTCCAGGATGGCGCGCAGCGTGTCGGCATGCGTGGCGCACAACGGCTCCTCGACGCCGACGTTGTTCGGCTTGATGAGAACCCGCTTCGCGGCGGCCAGCTTCGGACGTATCTGGTCGTCCACCGCCATTAGCGCCTTGTACACGTTCGCCTGCCGGTTGTCGCCCTGAACCAGGGACACCACGCTCCGTGGCTTGTACTCGAACACGGGCGAAGCGGGCACCGCATACGCGTCCGGCTGCTGCCCTCGCATACGCGCGGCCGCAGCCAGCATCCCCGCCGCCGGCAATCCAAAAAAATACCGTCGTGTTAGTTTCTGTGACACCCAGATCCCCCGCGCGGAAAGTATCCGCGCTCAGTCCATTCTATCGCTGATCACTTCCGTCTGAGCCAGCCTCCCGGATTGAACGTGATGGCCATGGCTTCGCGGCTGAAATCCTGCTCAAACTGCTCGCGCCCGCCTTCGCTCAGCCACTCCGCCAGAGCCGCCATGGGCCCGGGGCCTTCCGCCGGATTTGTGGGAATCCCGTCAATGTTGCCGTCCTCAACGATCAGGTACGCGCCGCGGCTCACCATCGGGGAATACATGCGAAGCTCGCGCAGGACGTGCGCCCGCCTGTGGTCCGAGTCCAAGGCGACCATCGTCTTGCCGCCGCGGACCCTCTTGCGGATCTCCGCCACGATAGCTGGATCCGTGGAGCTTCCCAGGTAGAAATCGACGTACTTCTTCCACAGGGGGTCCGTGGCCGCCGCCTGCCTGCTGTCGGTGATGTCAACGGTCAGAACGCGCGCGTGATTCAATCCCAACCCGTTCAACGTTTGGGCCCAGAACAGCGTCGAGCCCCCGTATGCCGTTCCCGTCTCGACGATGAAGTCCGGCCTGATCTCGTATGCGATCTGCTGCATGGCCCACAGGTCGAGTGGATTCTTCATAATCGGGACATTGTTGATGGACAGGTGCTGCCATATGCCCGTATCGTGATACAGCCGCATGAACTGGAAGTCCTGCTCGGGGGTCAGAGGCGCACGCCGGCGGGCTGCGGCCTGCTCGTACGCTTCGCGCGCCAATACCGCTTTCGCCCGGCGGAAGTCCCTGGACTCCTCCAGCGGCACCAACGAGATCGACACTACCTGTACCCCCTGCCGGCGGCCGTCGCCCGGGCGGGCAAACGACTTGTCCAGCGCCAATTCCACCCGCACCGGCAACTGGCGCAGCGCCGCCGCCGGCACCTTCTTCGAGAATATGTACCGCTCCGGCTTCGCGTACGTTTCAACGCCTATGTGAACACCGTTAGCCCGGACACTCAGGCTGACAGGGAGGCCCTGGGCGGCCAGTTCCGGCGAAAGCCCGAAGTCGGCCTCCAGGAAAACGTCGCCTTCGCCGGACGGTGCGTCGAGCGAAACCGCGAACTCCTGAGCCGTCCAGCGCCAGTCTCCCTCCGGTGGATAGAAACCCTTGAGAAGCCTCGGTTCGATGCCAAGTTCCCGAAGTTGGAGCCGGCTTGTCCCCGGCGGCGCGGGCCGAACCCGGCTGCCACTGCAACCGCTCAATGCGAAGGCCAGGGCAAGGACTGCCAAGGAGCGCATCCCGCTACTTCTTTCTGAGCCAGCCGCCCGGATTGCGCGTGAAGACCAGCAGTTCGCGGCTCGCGTCTTGTTCGAATTCCTTTCCGGCGCTCTCCGCCAGGAACAGCCAGACCGCGCGATAGGGTCCGCTGCCGGCGCCCGTCTGCGACGGGAACCGGTCCAGCGAAGTGTCCTCGACAATCAGGTAGTGGCCCCGGCTCACCAGCGGCGCGTAAGCCCGCAGCTCTGCAAGCACCCCCGGCGTGCTTCGGTCCGACCCGAGGATGACCATCGTCCTCCGCCCGCTCGTCATGCGTCCGAGCCGCTCAATCATTGCGGGGCTGGCTGCATCGCCCATTATCGGTTCGACATACCGCTTCCAAAGTGGCCGCTGGGAAGCTTGGGTCACACGGTTCCGGCTGTCGATCGCGATCACGCGAGAACCGGTGAGCGACAGTCCGTCCAGGACCTGCGCCAGATACAGAGCCGCCCCGCCCTCCGCAGTGCCGGTCTGGATCACGAACTCCGGCCTGGTCTCAGAGAGGATCTGCTGCATCATCCAGAGATCGAGCGGATTCTCGGATACGGGGATGCCCTGGAACTGGAGGCTCTTCCATGCCGGCAGAGCTTCGAAAAGCCGCCGCAATTCCAGTTGTTTGGCGGGCGGCAATTTCGCCTCCAACTCCGCGGCGGCTTCCTTATTGCTTTCGCCGATGAGAGCGGTCTGCGCCTGCCGGTATTCCTCCGTCTGCTCGTACTCCTTGAGGCCGACGGAAACGGCAATGAGGCCCAGCATCCGGCCGCTCGCCGGGTCGGGCACGCCGTGGTCCAGTTCGAACTGCACCTCGACCGGTGTCTTTTTAAGCGCCCGCTCCGGCACGTAGCGCGTAAAGCTGTGACGGCCATCCTTGTAGAAGGTCTGGCGGCCGACTTCGAAACCGTTAACCGTCGCGATCAAGGTCGGCGAGAGGGCCGGCTTCATGACTTCAACCGGCAAGGTGCAGTCCAGTTCCAGGTACACCGCCTCGCGGCCTTGAGGTGGATCAAGAGAAACGGCAAAGGTCCGGCCTGTCCAGCGCCACGCGCCCTGCGGCTCGTAGAACCCCGCCAGCAACCGCTCTTCGTGCGCCTTCTCTCCCAGGTTGATCTGGCAGACCGTATCGCGGTGCAGAAGGCGGCATCCGCAGAGAAGCGCGGCCGCGCACGCGAGCAGCGTGGTGAATCTGGGCATCGATGTCTTCAATCCTCGGAAGTGCCGCACCGGTATCCGTGGTCGGCGATCTCGGTCCACAGGACCTCGGCATGGCTGCCGTGCAGGCGGAATATCTGGCGCACCAGGTCGCACACCGTCTCGCAGCCGCGCTCGTAGAACACCAACACCGAGGGGCCGGCTCCGCTCAAGGCGCAGCCCAGCAGGCCGGGTGCGCGCAATTGCAGGATCTCGTCCAGCCCAGGCACCAGCTTCTGCCGGTATGGCTGATGCATTCGGTCCTCCAGTGCGGCGGGAAACGCATGAACGGAACCCGTGGCCAGTGCCGCGATCAACAGCGCGGAGCGCTGCACGTTGAAGACGGCGTCCTGGCGGGAGTAGTGTTCGGGCAAGACGGCCCGGGCCTCCACGGTGGGCAGGACGAAATCCGGCACCACCACGGCGACCCCGAAATTCCGGGGCAGCTCCAGCCGGACCGCGCGCGCCACGCCGCCGGAGTCAATGGCGCTGGCAACGATCGAACCGAGCACGCAGGCGGCGACGTTATCCGGGTGGCCCTCAATACGAGCCGCTTCGTCGAGAATCCGCAGCGGCTTCCAGTTGAGTCCGAGCAGGTGGTCGGCGATGACCACGCCCGCAGTCAGCGCTGCGGCACTGGAACCCAGCCCCTTGCCCACGGGAATATCATTCCGGATGATCAGATCCACCGGCGGAAGCTGGCCCCGCACGTCGGTAGCGACCGCCAGCGCCGTTTGCCAGATGAGGTTGTCCTCGCCCGTGGAGATCTGGTCCGCGTCGCGCCCCGACGCCTGGATTGAGAGCCGGTCGCTCTTTCGAAACCGGCACTCCAGGTAGATACCAAGAGCCAGCCCCAGGGCGTCAAAGCCGGGACCCAGGTTGGCGCTGGAGGCGGGGACGAGGAGTTTAGTCCAGGACATGCTTCCGTCAGACCCCCAACTCCAGGGCGCGGCCCTCGCGGCATGACTGATACACCGTCAGCACCAGTTCCAGCGCCCGGTAGCCTTCCTCTCCGCCCACTGCCGGCTGGCGACCGGTCCTTATGGATTCGCCGAAATCGCGGAATTGCCGCTCAAACGGCTTCAGGGGGATGGCCATGGGGTCCGAGGCCCCGGAAAGAACGCTCGAGGCCAACGGCGGAGGCTCACCGCTATCGTCGGCGACATCCCACGTCGTCAGTCTGTCTCCGGTGATGATGGCCGTCCCCTTGGTTCCGTGAAGCTCGATACGCTCCGGGTAGCCGGGCCACATGGCAGTGGAGGCTTGGATCACGCCGGTGGCGCCGCTTTCGTACTCGACGACAGCCGAGACCACGTCTTCGGATTCGATCTTATGGAGCGCGCCCAGTTGCCATTGCCCGTACACCTTGCGCGCGGGCCCGGCAAACCAGAGTAAGAGATCCACGTGGTGTATGCCTTGGTTGAGGAGCGCCCCGCCACCCTCCACCGCCCAGCTTCCCTTGATCGGACGGGAGTAGTAGACGGGCGGGCGGTACCACTTCACGTAAGCGTCCGCCTGGAGAAGCTTTCCGAGCCTGCCCTCGGCCAACGCCTTGTGCAGGAAGAGGCTCGCATCGTCAAAGCGGTGCTGGCTGACGACGCCGAGGTGGATGCTCGCGCTGCGGGCGGTCTCGATCATGCGCCGGGCCGTTTCCAGACTGACGGCCATCGGCTTTTGAACCTGAATGTGTTTGCCCGCCGCGGCACAAGCCTCCACCGGCGGGAGGCGGAAGTCAGGCATGGTGCACAGGTCGACATAATCGACCTCGGGATGGCAGCAGACCTCCTCATAGGTAGGCAGGAAGACGGCGCCATACTCGCCGGCGAACTTCCTACCCGCCTCCGGATCGACGTCCGTGCACACCGTAACCCGGTAGCCGATGTTTCGGTACGCCGCTACGTGCTTGTGTGAGATCGCACCCGTTCCTATGACTCCAACGCGCATAGTCTAGAAACAGGCAGTATAGCGTACTGGCCTACGTGAACCAGGGCGTGCCGGGCCGCAGCATCTTCTTGACGGCCTCTTCGTTCATCTCCAGACCGATGCCGGGCCGGTCGGGTGGCGTGATGTAGCCCTTTACGATGATGTCGCCCTCTTTAACGTAGTTCTTCCACTGCTCCCACCGCGACGCCGGGTGGCTCCAGTGCCATTCGTACACCAGGAAGTTCGGGATCGTCACCAGCATGTGACTGGCGGCCATCATCCCCAGGGGGGAAGCCTGCGCGTGCGGCGCCACTGGGACATAGTAGGTGTGCGCCATGTCGGCGATTTTCTTCCCCTCGGCCAACCCGCCACACTTGTGAATGTCCGGCATGATGATGTCGGCCGCGCGCTTCTCCAGGATCGTTCTGAAGCCATGCCGAAGGAACACGTTCTCACCGCAGCAGATGGGTGTGTGCGTGGACTCGCGCACATCGCGCATCGCATCCACGTTTTCGGCCGGCACCGGCTCCTCCAGCCACAACAGCCGGAATGGCTCCAGTTCCTTGGCCACGCGCTTGGCAGTCCCCAGGTCGTAGCGGCCGTGCATGTCCACCGCCAGATCGAAGTTCTTGGGCAGCGACTCGCGCAGGAAAGCGACCTTGTCGATCATGTTGTCGATCTCCTGGTTGGTGGCCGTCCAGTTCACCCGGTCGAACCGCGCCGGGTCGTTGGCGTCGTCGATGTCGATCTTGGTGGCGGTGAAACCGTTGTCGAGAATCTGGGCGATGTACTTCTTGGCCTCCGGATCCTTGCGGTTGTTGGTGCCGCAGTCGCAGTAGATGCGAATCCGGTCCCGCATCTTGCCGCCCATCAACTGGTAGATGGGGACGCCCAGCGCCTTGCCGGTCAGGTCCCACAGCGCCATGTCGATGGCCGTCAGGCCCGTTACGAACTGCCCGGACTGCGCACCGCCGAAGATCCCGCCCGTGCGGATGCGCTCCCAAATGGCCTCGATGTTCAGAGGGCTCTGGCCGACCAGCGAATTGCGGAACCCGGCGATGATGCCCTGCACACCGCTGACCGAATCCACTGCCTCCCCCTCGCCGAACAGCCCCTGATCGGTATAGATGCGGCAATGCAGTCGCCCGGCCATCACCGTCTTCACGTCGGTGATCTTCAGACTCGGCCTCTGATAGGGTCTCGTTGTGGCCTGGATCGCGGCCGACAGCCTGTCGAGGCCGAACATGCCGATCGACCCGATTCCTGCACTCTTGAAAAACGATCTCCGATTCAGCAATGCAGTCTTCCTCCCTCAGTAGAGCCTACCAAAGAACCTCTGAGGCCGGTTGCATCCTTCACAAGCCGTGTTCGGTGCCGCAAAGGTAGACTTCTAGGCCCATCTGCTGGAACATGGCGGCCTTGGCGGCCAGGGCGAGGTTCGCGCCTGCGGCGTCCGGCGCGTAAGCCACCTGGATGTGGTTGGCCTTGTGCCGCGCCATGAATTGGTCGCGTGTGACGCCGCAGGTGACGGCGTGCATCATGGGCCACTGAGGCGTGGTGATTCTCCCCCGGCGGCGGCTCTCCTCCAGGGGCAGGGCAACGGCACGGGCGCGTCCCAGGTCTGCCCTCAAAGCACCGCCTTCCACGAAGACCCGGCTCCAGACCACCTCGCCCGGCTTGCTGATTCCAGCCAGCGTTCCACCGCCCGAGGGAAAGTACATGTGGGGCTGCCGGTAGCTGACCGCGCCGCCGTAGCCGCCCACGAAGTGCTGCGGGGGAGCGCCGCCGGAGATCTCGAAGACCCAGACGAACTCCGCGTTCCCGTTGAGCTGGTAATTCTCTCCATAGCGGACATCGTGCAGCGTGGTCTCCGGGTCGAAGCCCAGCCTGCGCCACACGCGGTTGGTGACCAGGGCGTCCAGGCCCGCACACTCGTCCACCTCGTTGAAATGGGGTAGCGCCCGGTTCTCATACAACACCCGGCCCGTCGCCGGGTCCGCGACCGGCGGGCGGTCCACGTTGTTCAGCAGGCCCTCGGCCAAGTCCGAAGCGGGGGCCAGGTCCTTGAGGCCCTGCTGGTACTGAATGCCGATGACGTCGCAGCCGAACCGGTCGGCGATGCGCAGGGCTGCGATGTACATCTTACACTGGCCCAGGATCTGGGCGTCGGTCAGGTCCAACTCGGGGTCGGGCCCGGTCACAAAGCGCATGCCCTTCAGGTCCAGCCAGGAGCGGACTTCCCCGGCCTCGGCGTCGCTGACCCGCAGCATCTCGGCGTACAGGGCGGACTGGCTGAGCCGTTCCTTGAAAACGCCGGTGTTGTGCAGCAGCGCGTCGGGGATGATTGCGTTGTACATCCCCATGCAGCCCTCGTCGAAGACGCCCATGATGGCCTTCTCGCGCAGCAAATCGGTCGCCAGCTCGGAACCGATCTCAACGGCAGCCTCGGGAAGCTCGACGCCACGAAGACTGCGCACGTGGCTGGTATCATGGACCACCTGCTCGCCGGCGAGCCAGCGACGCAATCCCTTGAGAAAGAACTCGTCGTTGAAGTCCTCGCTCCAAAGGGTGCTGAACGGAATGCCGGCCTTGGTGAGGCAGCCGTTCAGGTTCAGCATCCCGACCAGACCCGGCCACTCGCCGCTCCAGTTCGCTACCGTGAGGATCGGACCCCGGTGCGTCCACAGGCCGGCGAGCACATGGTGGCTGTACTGCCAGACGGCCTCCACCACCATGAGCGGAGCGTACGGCGGTATTTGCCGGAATACCTCCATGCCGTACTTCTGGGAGTCGATGAACCCGTGCCCCTTGTCGCTCAAGTAAGGGTGCCCGCGCCTGATTTCGTGACCCTCCCGGCGCACGGCCGCAATGACCGCCTCCTCGACTTTCTTCTGCGCCTCCCAGCAGGCCTGGTTGGCGGCAAGACGGAGATCTCCACTGGCGACAAGGACGACGGGCTGTGACATGCTCCCTATTCTAGTTCCAGCGGCAGGTTTGCGTCACTGAGTGCGCATCCCTCCCGCGCGAAAGAGACGACCAGTCCCAGCTCCCGCTGGTCGCCGCGGCGCGGCGCCACACTCCTGTCCACGGTGAACTCGATCTCGGCGATGCCGCCGGTGACGGCGCCTGGGGGCACGGGCTGGCGGTACTTGCATTCCCCTCCGTGCGAGAAGACCTGGGGCGGGAGGTCGTGGCCGTTGATCTTCGCGCCGAGCGTGACCGTCCCCATCTCGTCCGGCAGGAAGAAGGCCAGCGACAGGCAGGAACACGCGCCTGAGCCCGCCGTTTCCATCCGCACCGAGAAACGCCGCTCGGTCCACCGGAAATGGCCCGACTCGATGGGGTGCCATCCTTCCAGGAGGGTCACGCTCCACCGGCGGTCATACACCGGACTCCTGAGCAGGCAGAAGGCGCGCTGGTCGTGCTCGCCACTGGAGGGATCGGAGTCGTCCTGGCAGCCAGTTGTCAGGTAGTCGCAAACCTGCCAGCCGGTGCGGTTCAGGATCCGCCTCAAGCCGGTTTCGGAGAAGATCCAGAAGTTGGTGGGGTCGTTGTTGGCCTCGGACTCGTCGAGGAGGTACGCCACCGGGTGCTCTTCCAGACTCGTTCTGTGGTCGGGGGTAAGGCGGGCCACGCGGGTGCTCAGCAGGCAGTAGTGCGTGGCGCGGGCCAAAGTCTCGAGGAGGTAGTACGGGTTCTTCAGGTGGTAGAGCAGCCCGAGACATATGGTCAAGCCATAGCCGCTACGCGGCAGTACGAAGGGCTGGTCCAGGTTGATGTCGAAGATCCCGACTGCCGAGTCCTGCGCCTGCTTCAGCGCCTTCACGCCGTGCATCTGGTTGAAATTGGTACCGGAGAAGTCGATGGCGTCGACGCGGCAGCCGAGCGATTCGAGAAAGAAGGCCATGTCCCCATCGCCGCAGCCGATGTCGAGCACCGGGCGCGCGCCGGCAAGCTCGACGAAGTAGCGGCGCTCACCGGTGAGCATCCGTTCGAGGACGGAGAAGACCAGAAGGGTGTCGTAAGGGTACCACCGCAGGTCTTTGCCGCCGAGCTTGCGTTTGACGCTGTTGAGACGCTTGCGGAAGGCTGCGGCGCGGCGGTGGATCTCGCCAATGTCCATTCTTGAAACGCGCGGGGACGGGGACACCTGTATGTTATCCTCGAAGAGTCTTTCATTCTCTCACGTTGGGGCCGGTAGCTCAGGCGGTAGAGCATCTGCCTTTTAAGCAGAGGGTCGCGGGTTCGAGTCCCGCCCGGCTCACC
>JBHGAV010000023.1:0-56478 GCA_041946685.1 Bryobacteraceae bacterium
CCACGGCGTCGCACCCGGTCTTCAGGGCTACCTCCACCTGCCGCTTGGCGAGCAAGGGCCGCGCCACGGAAGTCCCGAGCAGGTACTTGTGTTCGTAAACCGCGCCCGCCCGCACCAGCCGCCAGAGGTACTCGGTGACGAACTCCTCCCGCATGTCTTCGACGTAGACTTCCGAGGCGCCCGTCTTGAGGGCCTTCTGCTCCAGCCCCGCCAGTTCGTCGCCGCCCTGTCCGATGTCGCCGCACACCGCCACGACCTCGCACTGGTAGTTCTCCTTGAGCCACGGAATGATGACCGACGTATCCAGCCCGCCCGAGTAGGCGAGGGCCACCTTCTTTGGTTTTTTCATGTTCCTCGGTTGACTCCTACAACAACATCAACAACAAGGCCTTCTGCGAATGCAGCCGGTTCTCGGCTTGGTCGAACACCGCGGATTGCGGCGACTCGATGACCTCGTCGGTCACCTCTTCGCCTCGTCTGGCGGGGAGGCAGTGCAGGAAGATCGCATCCGGCTTGGCCATCGACATCAGGCGCGCGGTCACCTGGTGCATCCGGAACGCTTCCAGGCGCTCCGCTTTCTGCTGCTCCTGCCCCATGCTCGCCCACACGTCCGTGTACACCGCGTCCGCTTCACGCACGACCTGTTCCGGATCGTTGGAGATCTCCACGGTCGCGCCCGCCGCGGTTGCCAGTTCTGCCGCCTGTTTGACGATCTCGGCCTTAGGCTCGTAGCCCTTTGGCGTTGCTACGGCAACGTTCACTCCCAGGCGTGCGGCCGTGAGAAGCAGCGAATGGGCTACGTTGTTGCCGTCGCCCACGAATGCCAGTCTCCGTCCCGCGAGTTCCTTGAACCGCTCCTTCATCGTCAGGACATCCGCCAGCGCCTGGCAGGGATGGTACGTGTCGCTCAGGGCGTTGATCACCGGCACCCCGCTCCACCGCGCCAGCTCCACGACGGTCTCCTGCGCAAACGTCCGCGCCACGATTCCGTCGGTCCACCGGTCCAGGTTGCGCGCCACATCCTTCACCGGCTCCCGCTCCGCCACCGGACCCACGCTCAGGGTCGAACTGCCCCCGAGCTGTGCGATGGCGACTTCGAATGTGATCCGCGTCCTCAGCGACGGCTTCTCAAACAGCAGCGAAAGGTAACGCCCTTTCAGGGCGGTGGAGAACGCGTCCGGGTTTCGCTTCACCTCCAGCGCCAGGTCCAGCAGGTAGGTGACCTCTTCCGTGGCCAAGTCCAGGTCCCTGGTCACGCTCCTCGCCTGAAGCTTCCAGACTGCCTCGATTGAATGTTTATTCACCAAATTGAATAATTACACATATCGCCTGGCTGGGTCAAGCCGGTCCCAACTGACGCTAGAATGGAGGCTGTACCTCGCCTGGAGAAACTCATGAGACTGGACTCGCTGAAGTTCCGCCGCGGGCTATCCGCGCTGCTGCTCTCGCTCGCCCTGACGGCGGGCCTGGGGATGCTCGTCTACGCCGCGCAATACGAAGAGGGCGGTGACGTTCCTTATGTCCCCACGCCGCCCGAGGTGGTCGAAGCCATGCTGAAGCTGGCCGGCGTCAAGAACACCGACTTCGTGATCGACCTCGGCTGCGGCGACGGGCGCATCGTGGTCATGGCCGCCGAGAAGTTCGGCGCCCGCGGGCGCGGCGTGGATCTCAACCCGGAGCGCATCAAGGAGGCGGAGGCCAACGCCGCCAAAGCCGCCGTAGCGGATCGCGTGAAGTTCGTTCAGGGAAACCTGTTCGACGCCGCCGTCAAGGACGCCTCCGTGGTCACGCTGTACCTGCTGCCGGATGTCAACTTGAAACTCCGCCCCAAGCTGCTCGCCGACCTCAGTGTCGGCACGCGGATTGTCTCCCACAGCTTCGACATGGGCGACTGGCCGCCGGAGCAGAAGATCGAGATGGGCTGGCGGCGAATCTATCTCTGGACCGTCACCGAGGAAGCCAAGAAGAAGTTTGGAGGCCGGTAGGGGCGCGTGCCGGGGGTCCTTCAGTCCGTTGATGCCAAGTCCATTGGCAATCTTGCTGAGGCGCCGGGACTGCGCGAGTGTCTGCGCTGGTTCACGGACCAGAAGCAGTGGGTCGCCGACAAGCACGTGCAGGTCTGCCGCATCCCGGCGCCCACGTTCTTCGAGCAGGCGCGGGCAGGCTGGATCGCCAGCGAGCTGCGCGCCCTGGGCTGTACGGTGCGGCTGGACGGCGCGGGCAATGTGATTGCGCGTCCGAGGAAGGCACCGCAAGAGCCCTGCATCGTGCTCTCGGCGCACCTGGATACCGTGCTGGCTCCTCGCTCGCCCGAGGAGATCGCTCTTGAAGCCGACGGCGGCCTGCGAGGACCGGGCGTGTCCGACAATGGCGCGGGGCTGGCGGCGCTTCTGGCCGTTGCCGCCGCACTCGACACCGCCCCGGCCATGGAGGACATTCAGTGCGGTCTGTTGCTCGTCGCCAACGTGTGCGAAGAAGGCGAGGGCAACCTGAGCGGCATGCGGCACTTCTGCCAGGACACTCCCGAAGGCTCCCTGTCGAGGGCCTTCCTGGTGCTGGACGGACCGGCCACGGACCACATCACCTGCACGGGCCTCGAAAGCCGGCGCTTTGAAGTAACCTTCAAGGGTTCCGGCGGACACAGTTGGAGCGACTTTGGCACCGCCAACCCCGTCCACGCGCTGGCGCGCGCCATTACGCTGTTTCTCGATGAGCAGGCGGCCGGAGAAGCCGTCTCTGACGGTCGCAGCTCCTTCAACTTCGGCGTGATCGAGGGCGGCTCCAGCATTAATGCCATCCCTGCTCTCGCCAAAGCTAAGGTGGATCTGCGTTCGGAGACCGCCGACGGTGTTCTGAGACTCTCCACCCTGCTGGCGGCGTGCGTGGAGAGGGCCGCCGAGATGGAGAACTCGGCATCCACGGTGGGCAAGCTGGCCGCCGCCGCCCGGCTGATCGGGTCCCGCCCCGGCGGGAGTCTCCCCGGGGACGCGCCCCTGCTGAAGTACCTGAGGTCCGTGGATGCCTTCCTGGGGATCCGCGCCTCGCTCGACTGTGCTTCCACGGACGCGAACATCCCTCTCTCTATAGGTCTGCCAGCCGTCTCGATCGGCGCGGGGGGGCAGGGCGGGGGAGCCCACACGCCCTCGGAGTGGTTCCACCCCCGAGGTCGGGATTTGGGGCTGAAGCGCATCATGCTGACTCTGGGCCTGCTCATGCGGGACGCCGCTCTCCGCGGTCCGGGATGAGGTCCTCCGCTGCTCGCAGCTCCTGGCGCGCGGATCTGGCCCTCACCGCGATCGTCGCCGTTTGGGGAGCGACGTTCGTTCTGGTGAAGGAAGCCCTTCAGGATGCCTCCGTCGTCCTCTTCCTTGCTCTGCGGTTCAGTTTGGCCACGCTGGCGCTCGCCCTGGCCTTTGCTGGCCGCTATACGGGCTTCACCGCCGTTAGACGGTCTCTTTCGGCGGGATGTCTGGCGGGTCTGTGCCTCTTCTTTGGCTACCTGTTCCAGACGGCTGGCCTGCGCTACACTACCGCCTCCAAGTCCGCTTTCATAACGGCGCTGTCCGTGGTGATGGTACCTTTGCTCGTCTCGCTCGTCTACAGGAGTGTACCGGGCGCCGTGGAAGCGGCGGGAGTTGTGCTGGCGACTGCCGGTCTGGGATTGATGACGCTCTCGTTCGATAATCTGAAGCCGAATCCTGGGGACGTGCTGACCCTCTTCTGTGCTCTCGGCTTTGCCTTCCACGTCGTGGTGCTGGGCCGCTTCTCTGCCTTGAGCGACCTTGGACTGCTCAGCTTGTCGCAGGTGGCCACGGTTGCGGTCGTGTCCCTTGGCACGTTCTGGTGGGTTGAAACCCCGCGGGTTCAATGGACTCCCACGCTGCTCATGGCACTCCTGGTCACCGGCCTGCTCGCCACCGCCCTGGCGTTCACGGTTCAGGCGTGGGCGCAGCGCCACACCAGCCCGACCAGGACCGCCCTCATCCTCGCCCTGGAGCCCGTCTTCGCGTGGGTAACGTCGTTCGTCGTTGCGGGAGAACGTCTTGGCGCGCGGGGAATGATCGGCGGCGGCCTCATTCTCGGGGGCGTGCTGCTGGCGGAACTGAAACCGGCGCGGGCCCGGGGGCATCCATTACCATAGAGCCTTCCCGGGCCCCTGTCCTATAATTGAGATCAAAGAAGAGGTTTTGAGGAGAATCCATGAGTATGCTGGATACCATGCGAAAACAGAAATTCCTCTCGTTCTCGCTGCTGCTTTTCACGCTGTCGATCGGGATCTTGATTGGAACCCTGTTACGAAGCGGCGCCAGCGCCCAGAGGGATCAGGCGGCCTCCGATGCCACCCCGTTGACGATTCCCAATCCTGTCCAGTTGTCCACCGCATTCTCTCAACTGGCCAAGAAGCTCGAACCGTCGGTGGTGAACATTGCTACGGACTACGTCCCGCAGCAGGAGCGCGCCTCCAAGAACCGCAGGCAGCAGGCTCCGGAGTCGGAAGACGACCAGGGGTTCGACATGTTCCGGCGCTTCTTCGGCCCCTTTGGCGAGATGCCTGGGCAGCAGCGCCGGTCGGGTACCGGTTCCGGCGTGATCGTGGATCCCAAGGGGTACATCCTGACCAACAACCACGTGGTGGATGGGGCGACCAGAATCAAGGTCAAGTTGACCGGCGATCCCGTCGAGTACGAAGCCAAGCTTATCGGCACCGACCCCGAAACGGACCTGGCCGTTGTGAGAATCGACGCCCCCAGGTCGCTTACGGCCGCCAAGATCGGCAATTCGGACGCGGTTCAGGTGGGGGACTGGGCGGTGGCCATCGGTTCTCCCTTCGGCCTGGAAGCGACCGTGACCGCGGGAATCATAAGCGCCAAGGAGAGGGACCTCCCCGACGCCCAGCAGTTCCAGCACTTCCTCCAGACCGACGCGGCCATCAATCCCGGCAACAGCGGCGGCCCGCTTCTGAACATCAACGGCGAAGTGATCGGCATCAACACCGCCATCGCCACCTCCACCAGCGGCTATCAGGGCGTGGGCTTCGCGCTTCCCATGAACACCGCCGTCAAGGTCTATAACCAGATCATTAAGACCGGAAGAGTGACTCGCGGCTCGATCGGCGCATCGCTCCCCAGAACGTCGGATCCCAGTCTGTTGAAGGCCTATGGAGTCACCAGCGGGGCGTTCATCAGTGCTGTCTCCCCTGGCGGGCCCGCCGAAAAGGGAGGCCTCAAAGAGGCGGATGTGGTGGTTTCCGTGAATGGGAAGCCTATAAAGAGCAACGACGAGTTCATCAACACCATCGCGGAGACGCCCGTTGGCACTCAAGCGACCCTTGGCATCGTTCGTGACGGCAAGAAGATGGACCTCAAGGTGACCATTGGCGACCGGGCCGAAATCTGGGCCGACAATCCTCGCGTCACCGGACGGCGGAGCCCGCAGTCGGGCGAAGCGGAATCGGCCGGAATGCGCTTCGGCATCTCGGTCCGCAACCTCTCGTCGGCCGAGAAGGCCGACACCGGCCTTGAGGGGAAGAACGGAGTGCTGATCACTGACGTCGATGCCACCTCCTTTGCCGAGGACATCGGCCTCCGGCCTGACGACGTGATCACCGAGATCAACCGGCAGCCCGTGACTTCCGTCGACGACATCCGCCGCATCCAGTCGAACTTGAAGCCCGGTGATGTGGTGGCATTCCGTGTCCTGCGTGAGGCCGGCACGGCCAGAAGGGGCGCCCGCTCGAGCTGGACTGCGCTGTATCTTGCGGGCACGCTGCCCAACAAGTTTTAGGGGATGGTGTTGCGCTTACTGGCTGCCGGCGGTCTGCTTCTGTTCGCCTGGGGCGTCGTCGCTCAGACTTCGAAGACGGCGCCCAAACAGCCGGCTCCCGTCAAGAAGAGTGCGCCTGTCAAGAAGGCCGCCGCTGCCAAGAAGACCGCCACCGCAAAGAAAGCCACTCCGAAATCCAAGAAACGCGTGGTCGCCCGGAGACAAACTCAACAGAAACCTTCGCCGGAGCGCTACTCGGAGATCCAGAACGCTCTCATCGCCCGGGGATACTTGCAGGGACCGGCCTCGGGCGATTGGAGCGCCGAGTCGGTCGCTGCACTGAAGCGTTTTCAGGAGGAGCAGAAACTGGAGGCTACGGGCAAAATCGACGCGCTTTCGCTCATTCGGCTTGGCCTCGGCCCCAAGCGCGAGCTCTCCGCCCAGGCGGGTGGAGTATCTCCGTCCGAGCCCCGTTAGGATAGGATGGCCTCACCGGGCCGTGAGGTATTCTTGATGCATGCCATTTGATGGCGGTATGAACATAGTCCCAGGCTGGGTCTTCAGCCGGAACAACGCGAGCTGGTGACGGTCCCTCAGGCCGGTCTTCTGAAGCAGCCGTGAAACGTATACCTTGAGCGTTCCCTCGCTGATCGAGAGCGCCGAGGCCATTTCCCGGTTCTTCATCCCTAAGGAGATCAGGGACAGGATCTGCTGTTCGCGGGCCGTGAGCCTCAGCGCAGGCAGCGGTGCTGGCGCGAAGAGGGTCTCGTCGATGCATTGTTCCCCTCGCGCCACCCGCAGCATAACGCTGCGCAGGGCGCTCCCCGCCGTGGTCTTCGGGATAATCCCCTGAACGCCGATCTCCACCAGGCGTATGGCGTTCTCGAACGGCATGGTCCTGGTCCAGCAAACCGGTCTGCATTCGGGCACTCGCCGCCGGATCTCTTCCACTCGCTCTGCCGGCAATCCGCATGCCATGTCCAGCAGCAGAATGTCCGGTCTTGCCAGCGATGCCTGGCGCGGCAGGTCTCCTGGTTTGTCCCAGATTCCGACCAGCAGCAAGTCCCGATCCGTCGATAGCAGCGACGTCAATCCGGCTATCGCCATCGGCTCGTCTGTGTAAATCCCAACGCGCAACATGCTGCCTCCCTTGAGCCATGTACAATTTACAGGCGGCAGAACAAATTACACTCCCGGCTTCCTTTAAAGCCTTTCCTGCCGCTGCGGCTACAAAGTCCGCTTCCTCACCATGCAAGTCGGGGGCCAGCCCTATTGCTTCCTATGGCCCGTGTTGGCAGAATGAAGGGCTTGACGCTCGCGAGTCATGGGTGCCGGGAGGGGGGTCACGTATGCAGCTTCGTGTTCTTGCTTTCGTGCTGGCGGGGGGGAAGGGAACGCGGCTTTATCCGCTTACCAACGAAAGGGCCAAACCGGCCGTGCCCTTCGGAGGCAAGTACCGGATCATCGATTTTGTCCTTAGCAATCTGATCAACTCCGGCATCTGCTCCATCTACGTCCTCATCCAGTTCAAGAGCCAGTCTCTGCTTCAGCATCTGCGGGATGGCTGGCAATTCAGCGGGATTCTCAAGGACCAGTTCATCATCCCCGTTCCCGCCCAGATGCGCACCGCCGGTGAAACCTGGTACAGGGGAACCGCCGATGCCATTTACCACAACCTGAACCTGATCGAGCAGTCCCGTCCCGATGTGGTTGCGATCTTCGGAGCCGACCATATTTACAGGATGAACATCCACGCCATGCTGGAGTACCACCAGCGGAACGAAGCCGATGTCACGGTCGCCGCCATCCCGGTCGAGAGGGAGTGGGCCGCCGAATTCGGCGTGATCGAGACCGATAACGAGGGGAGGATCGTCGGCTTCCATGAGAAGGACCCCGATGCCCCCACCATCCCCGGGTCGCCCGGCCACGTCTTCGCCTCGATGGGCAACTACATCTTCTCCACGCCCGCGCTCCTCCGCGAGCTTCACGCCGACGCCGACGACCCGGCCAGCGGGCATGACTTCGGCAAGAACATCCTTCCGTCCATGGTGGGGCGCTCGCCCATGTATGCCTACGATTTTCAGACCAACCGCATCCCCGGCGACCCCCCCGAGGTGGAACCCTACTGGCGCGACGTGGGAACCATCGAGGCCTACTTTGACGCCAGCGCGGATCTGCGCGCCGTCACTCCGGCGCTCAACCTTTACAACAAGCAGTGGCCGCTCCGCACCGCCAGCTACCCGGATCCGCCCGCCAAGTTCACCTTCGACGAGGAAGGCCGCCGTGGGGAGGCCATCGACTCGATTGTTTCCGGCGGCTGCATTCTTTCCGGCGGAATGGTCCGCCGCTCCGTCCTGGGGAGGAACGTTCGCGTGCACACCGCCGCTGTCGTGGAGGATTCCATCATCTTCGACAACTGCGATATCGGGCGCCGCTGCAAGATCCGCCGCACCATCCTGGACAAGAATGTGAGCATCCCTCCCGACGCGGTCATCGGTTACGACCCCGTGGAGGATCGGCGCAAGTACCACGTCACAGAGGGGGGAATCGTGGTTGTGGAGGGACGCCGCACCCCGGTGGCGCTGTCGAGCGTGATCGTATAGCGGGCCTTACGGCCAGGGCGAGCTCTTGCCTGCGCTCACCAGGTTCGCAAAGATGCGGTAGGCACCCCCCACGCCGGCGGGCAGTTGCCGGAACCAGGAAAACGCCGTGAAGAGGTAGACTCCCCTGCCGTAGCGCGCGTACAGTGTCGCTCCCTTGAGCGGCCGCTCTCCCGGGTCGTGGCACTCGAACAGCGGCTCGTAGCGCTCGTCCCACTCCGAGGCGAAGTACAGCCCGCGCTCCTGTGTCCACCCCTGGAAATCCTTGTCCGTGATCCTGTTCGGCGATGTCATCATCGGATGAGCCGGGTTGAGCGCCTTCACCGGCGCGTCCGCGTGCGTCGCGCGGCTCCGCGCCAGCTTGAGAGGATACGGGCCGACATTGGCCACGGCTTCCGGTGATCGCCCGTCCGCGACGTTGTATTGCACCACCAGCGTTCCCCCCGCCTCCACGTACTCCAGCAGCCGGTGCTGGTTGGCTCGCAGGTCCCCGCGCACGTTGTAGGCCCGCACTCCTGTGACGACGGCGTCGAAGCGGCAAAGGTCGCGCTGCGCCAGGTCCTCGGGTCCGAGTTCGGTGACGCGGCATCCCATCTGCGCGAGAGCCCGTGGGACTTCGTCTCCTGTCCCCCGGATGTAACCGATGGTTTGGGCGAAGCAGAGGACGTCGGCGCGGATTACCTTCGTCGCCGCGGGGACGAGAACCATCTGCGGGGGCAGGCCCGGAGCCCGAATGATCTTCGTTTCCGTGGCGACGTCCAGCTTCCCCCTGCTGGCGACGGCCCTGAGCACTCCCGTCGCTTCCTCCTTGGGCGGGGTGACCGTGAACGTGATCGTCTGCTCTGCGTCTGTGTCCCCGGTCTGAAAGGATGTGAATGCGGGAGCAACGCTCCATCCTGCCGGTGCTTCGATTCGCAGTTCTCCGGCCGCCGCGCCCGCGTGGCTCGCGAGCAGCACCTTCACATCCCTCGCGCCGCCGTGGGGAAAGAGCAGCACCGCTTCGGGGATCCTGACGGAGAGAGGAGGCGCCACGGCCGCCAGGCCCGAACATTCCGGCGAAACGTGCTGCGCCATGACCGGCCGGACGATCTCGATCTCCGCAGCCCCGGCTTCAATTCGGAAGCGGGCGCGTATCCAGGGGGCATCCTCGGCCTGCCCGACCATCTCCTGGCTCTCGACCGTATGCAGATCCCCGCTTCGCGGCCTCCGCAGCCAGTACGGCTGTGAATAGGGTTGCCGCTGCGGAATCGTCAACGTCAGCGTGCGCCGCGCGACCTCGCCCGGGCCGACCGCGGAAACGGCGCGGTCCTCGGCTCGTGTGCCGCCCTCGACCTCCACCGCAACACTCTTGACGAGGAGCGAACGCCGCGAGCGGTTGGCGGCCTCGGCAACCACTCGCAGCTCGCAGCCGGCGAACGCCAGCGGTTCCGCCGACGTCGCCTCGATCCGCAGCCCGGCACACAGCGCGACCGCCTCGTCCAGTTCGCGCAGCTTCAGTTCCGCCCACGGATCGCGAATGGCGGCGATGAGCGGCCGCGCTTCGGCCAGAAGCGCGATCGTGTTCTCGGGTTCGCCGGGCGAAAACTTACGGGCGGCCTCTTCCAGAATGTCCGCCACCGCCGCGCCTCCCGCCAGCCGCCTCCAGCTCAGGTCGATCCCCTCGAAGATGTCCTTGCTTGCGGGCTTACCGGCCAGCAGCTTCAACGATCCCGTGCCCACCCGTTTCCGGTCCGGGGCGCCCATGCCCTGGCTCCTGTGCATGCTCCGGCTCATCTTCGCGATCTCGGAGTAGGTGTAGCCAACGAGCGGGTCGGGCTCATCGACGTTGATCTCGATCGTCGGGCCACCCGCGGGGCGGAAGAAGCCGCCCTGCAACAGCCGTGCCGCCTGCCAGGGCTCCACCCACCGAAGCTGTTCGCGAAACCGCGTCTTGTCGCCGGCGGCGGTGAACGCTTCCCGCGCCAGGATCCCCGAGGCCTGGTGGTGTCCATGCCCGTCGCTGGCAGTGCCGGCAAATACCTGCACGATTACGTCCGGTCGGAAACGCCGTACCACCCACACCACGTCGCTCAGTACTTCCTGGTGTCCCCACCGGTCGAGCGAATCCTCAGCGGACTTGGAATAGCCGAAATCGATCGCTCTGGTGAAGTACTGCTCGGCGTTGTCGATGCGGCGGGCCGCCATCAGCTCCTGCGTGCGGATCACGCCCAGCAGTTCGCCCTGCTCCGCTCCGATCAGGTTTTGCCCGCCCTCGCCCCGGGTGAGGGCCAGGTACCCGGCGCGCACCTTGCGGCCGTGCGTCAGCGATGCGAGCACGGCCGTATTCTCGTCGTCCGGGTGTGCGCCGATCATGAGCACGCTGCCCACGACGGCCAGCCGTTCGAGCGCCAGTCTGGTGGATGTGGTCTTGGTCGTCAGAGCTTCTGGGCGAGGTAGTTGTCCAGTCCGAGCTCCTTGATCTGCGAAAGCTGAGTCTCGAGCCAGTCTACGTGCTGTTCCTCATCCTTCAGGAGCTTGATCAACAGCTCATGTGAGCCGTGATCGCCCGCCTCGGCGGCCTTCCGGGCGGCACCGTTGTACATGGCCACGGCCGCAATTTCAAGCGCCAGGTCGTTCTCCAGTTGCGCCTTCACGTTCTGCCCGACATTCAATGGCAGCAACTCGGCCATCTTTGGCGTGCCGTCGAGAAAGAGGATCCGCTCGATCAACGCCTCGGCGTGCTTCATCTCGTCGATCGACTGTTTCTTGATATAGTCGCCCAGCTTCGCGAAGCCCCAGTTCTCGCACATCTCGGCGTGAATGAAGTACTGGTTGATCGCGGTCAGCTCTTCCTTCAGCGCTTGGTTCAGCAAGGCAATCACTTCTTCGTTTCCGCGCATCGTCCCTTCTCCTCGTGGTTCTCTGATAGGTGGACCAGTCTGAAAGTGGGGTCCTTGTCCGCATTGTACCATCGGCCCTGCGGGGCTTTCTGATACAGTCGTAACGAGGAGCGAATGGCGATATTTGTCACAGGCGGAGCCGGCTTCATCGGTTCGGAGTTCGTTCGCGGCTACATTCGGGAGCATCCCGCCGAGACCCTGGTCAACTTCGACAAGCTGACCTACGCCGGCAATCTGGAGAACCTCTCGGAGATCGCGGGCCATCCGTCCTACCGCATGGTTCGGGGCGACATCTGCGACGCCGACGCCGTTCGGGCGGCCCTGCCCGACGGATGTGACGCCGTCGTGAATTTCGCCGCCGAGTCGCATGTGGATCGCAGCATTCTGAGTGCGGCCGAGTTCGTGCGGACCAACGTGCTTGGCGCCCAGGTCCTGCTGGACGTGGCTCGCGAGAAGGGCGTCAAGCGATTCGTCCAGATCTCCACCGACGAGGTCGGCGGCAGCATCCCCGCCGGCCGGCTCTTTCGGGAGGACTCGCCCCTGTCTCCGAGCAGCCCCTACGCCGCCAGTAAGGCGGCCGCTGAGCACCTTGTGCGCGCCGCCGCCCATACCTTCGGCCTGGACGCCGTCATCACCCGCACCAGCAACAACTACGGGCCGTTCCAGTTTCCCGAGAAGCTGATCCCTCTGGCCCTCAGCAACGCGCTCGAGGGCCGGCCGATCCCCGTCTACGGCGACGGCCTCCAGGTTCGAGACTGGATTCACGTCGCCGACAACTGCCGCGCCTTGCGGATGGTACTGGAACGCGGCCGTCCCGGCGCGACCTATCACATCGGCGGCGGCTGCCAGATCGCCAATCTCGACCTTCTGAAGCTGTTGCTGGGCATCCTGGGGAAGCCCGAATCATTGCTCACCAGCGTGACCGACCGGCTCGGTCACGACCGCAGATATGCCGTGGACTGCTCCCTGATCCGAAACGAATTGGGCTGGGCGCCCGAAATTCCGCTCGAGGACGGCCTGCGTTCCACCGTCGAGTGGTATCGCTCCCACGCGGAATGGGTTGCCCACGCCCGCAGCGGTGAATACCAGGAGTACTACCAGCGCGTCTACGCCACTTGAGGAACCACATGCACATGCAGATCATCGCATCCGGCGCGGGGCTCGAACTCGCGCTCCCCGACTGTGAACGAGGGCTGGGCAGCCTGATCCGCAAGCCGGATTCCGCCGAGCTGATCTACGGCGTGCAGGTCCGGCCGCTCGATCTCCATCCCGACGACCGCGGCTATTTCCTTGAGGTCGTCCGGCTCGGCCAGGGACTGGTGGCAGGCTTCGATGCCCGCACCACCCAGGTATCGGCGGCCTGCAATTTCCCCGGCATCATCAAGGCGTTCCACTACCACCTGCGCCAGACCGACTGCTTCACGCCGGCCGCGGGGCTCCTCCAGATCGCCCTGGTTGACCTGCGCAGGGGCTCTCGCACCTTCGGCCTGAAGAACACGATCTATGCCGGTGCCCTCCGCCCCTGGCAGGTGCTCATCCCGCCCGGCGTCGGGCACGGCTATAAGGTGATCGGCGCTGAGCCTTCCCTCCTGGTCTACGCCTCCGACCGCTTCTACAACCCCGAAGACGAAGGACGCATCCCGTACAACGACCCGTCCATCAACTACGACTGGGAACTCCAGCACAAATGAGGCGCGTGGAGCGTCAAACCGTTTCCGGTCAAGCTCCCAGAGGGTTGATCTTGAATACGTACGCGTAATCGCAGGGCGGCTTTTCCGGCAGGCTGATCGCGACTCCGTCCGCGTCTCGCGACCAGGCAAGATTGGACTCCGATCCCATCAAGCCGATCCTGGCGATTTCGCCGCGGTAGTGTGGTGAACCCGAGGCGAGAGACTTGATCACCAGCCTTCGATCTGCGGGCCAGGCCAGCGCTATGGCGTACAGCGCATCCCCCTTGGTCGTGAACCTGATGTCGCCCGCCACAAACTGGCGGGCCTTGCCGCCGTACAGCGAGCCGCCGGCACCCTGGGTCGGCCCCTCCCCATGAATCTTCCAGGGCCGGGTGGAATAAATCGCCTCCCCGTTGAGCGCCATCCAGGCGCCGAACTTGTCGAGGAACTCGAATTCATCGTCGTCGGGCCTGCCATGGCCAGGCAGCGGTATGTTCAGCAGCAGATTCCCATTCTTGCTGACGACGTCAATCAGAAGGTGAAGCATGGCCTGCGGCGTCCGGTACCGGTGCTCTTCGAAAACTGACCGGCTGTAATGCCAGGCGCCGATACAGGCGTCCGTCTGCCATGGATTGGCTTCCAGTACGTCCGCCTGCCGCATTTCGAAGTCGTGCACCAGGGTGCTCAAGACAGCGGCAGGAACGTTCTTGATATTGAACACCGCCTCCAGCTTGCCCGCGTTCCGGCGAAGGTTGGTGTTGTAGTAGTACGCCATGATGTGGGGCGTAAGCTCCGGGATCCCAAGCCAGGTGTTCAGCACACGGCCGGAGGGCGCGCCCCTGTCGAAGGTCCAATCGCAGGCGTCGTCAAAGTACAGAAGATCCGGATTGTACTTGTCGATCAGGTCCTGAACGCGCAACATGAAGTTCTCGACGAATTCCGGGCAGGGGTCGTCCTTGTCGTGGGGACGGCCATTGAGCTCCTGCGGGTCCATGCCCTCCCACCACTTGTCCTTGCCATCGGCCTTGGTCAGAACGCCGTCGTAGGGCACCCCTTTCAGAGGACCGGTCTCATCGCTGCCGTATCGGACCGGCATGAACTGTTTCCACACGCGTCCCGGAGTGCCATGAAAGGTAATGCCGTACTTGAGCCCGTGCGCGCGCGCGACCTTCCCCCAGGTGCCCACGATGTCCTGTCTTGGCCCGACATTCACCGAGTTCCAGGGCTGGTACTTGGAATCCCAACAATCGAAGTTTCCATGGTGATTGCCAAGCGCAACGAAGTACTTGGCCCCGGCTTTCTGATAGCGCCGGATCAGCTCCTCGGGATTCCATTTGTCCGCCCGCCAGATATGGCAGATGTCCTTGTACCCGAATTGTGACGGATGACCGTATGTCTTGACGTGATAGTTGTACTGGGCGCTGCCCTGTATGTACATCCCCCGGGCGTACCAGTCACCCTGCTCGGGGACGCACTGGGGGCTCCAATGGGCCCAGATTCCGAATTTCGCATCCCGAAACCACTCGGGGCAGCGGTAGGCCCTCAGAGATTCCCAGTAAGGCCGAAACGGACCCGTGATCGGGCCGCTGCGAAAGTTGCCGTCAGTGTATGCGCCTTGCTGACCCAATGCGGAGTTTGCGCACGCCAGCACGCCGATACCGCCCGCAACGAATCCCCTGCGGCCGAAGCCGCCCGCGCTTTCATTCATCCGGAGACCGCTCCTTTCGTCCAACCACTTCCCAGGCTAATCGATAGAGCTATCGCCACGCAGCCGCGCCGCCGCCGTCTCCGGTGTGATGTCGCGCTGCGGCATCGCCAGCAGTTCATAGCCGACCATGAACTTGCGGATGGTGGCCGACCGCAGCAATGGCGGCAGAAAGTGCGCGTGCAGATGCCACTCCGCGTGCGGCCCGCCGTCCGTGGGCCGCTGGTGAAACCCGAACGAGTAGGGGAACGATGTCGCGAACAGGTTGTCGTACCTCTTCGTGATGCGCCCCAGAATGTCCGCCAGGTCCTCGCGAGCGGTCTCGTCTAGCTGGTCCATCCCCGTGAGATGCTGTCTGGCCAGGACCATCGTCTCGAACGGCCAAACCGCCCAGAACGGAACCAGCGCCGTGAACGAACCGTTCTGGCAAACGATCCGTTCCTGCTTGGTCTGTTCCAGCGTCAGGTAGTCGCACAACAGGCAGGAGCCTTTGGATTCGCGATACGCGAACTGCGATGCCTGCTCCTTGGCAACTTCGGTCGGCAGTGTGTGATTCGCCCAGATTTGCCCGTGCGGGTGCGGATTGCTGCAACCCATCATTTCGCCGCGATTCTCGAACACCTCCACGTAGCGGATCTGGGGGTTTCTTCCCAGTTCCTCCCACTCGCCCACCCAGGTGTCCACCACCTTGCGGATCGCCGTCCGATCCATCCGGGCGAGCGTGAGATCGTGACGGGGAGAGAAGCACACCACGCGGCAGCGGCCCGGCTCGGCTTCCGCAACCAGCAGATCGCCTTCGCGGTACTCACCCGCTGGAGTATCCTCCCGCATGGTGGCGAAATCGTTCTCGAAGACGAAGGTGGATTGGTACTGCGGGTTGCGCGCGCCTCCGGCCCGCTCATTCCCCGGGCACAGGTAGCAGGTGGGATCGTATGCCGGTTGCGCCGCCGCCGCGGTTCGCTCCACCTGCCCCTGCCACGGCCGCTGGGTGCGATGCGGCGACACCAACAGCCATTCCCGCGTGAGCGGATTGAACCGCCGGTGCGGGTGCTCCTTCAGATTGAACATGGCTCGGCCTTCAGCATTCAGCGCTCAGCATTCAGCTTTCGGCTGATCGCTGATCGCTGTCCGCTGAATGCTGTCTGCTCCTAGATTTCGAACACGGCCCCCGTGTCTGCACTGGTCACGTGCTTCAGGTAGCGTGCGAGCCAGCCGTGCTTCACCTTCGGCTCGAAGGGAGGCAGTGCCTGGAGTCTCCGCCGGATCTCCTGGTCGCTGACCTTCAGCTCCAGCCGGCGTTCGGTTGCGCTGATGTAGATCCGGTCTCCCTCGCGCACCGCCGCAATGGGGCCGCCCGCGGCCGCCTCCGGCGCTACGTGGCCGACACACAGCCCGCGCGTGCCCCCGCTGAACCGGCCGTCGGTGATGAGCGCGGCCCGCACGCCTGAGCCCGACAGGGCCGAGGTCGGAGACAGCATCTCCTGCATGCCCGGCCCGCCGCGCGGCCCTTCGTAACGGATCACCACCACGTCGCCGTCCTTCACCTGGCCGGCCAGAATGCCCTCCAGCGCCGCTTCCTGTGACTCGTAGATCCGCGCCGGACCCTCGTATTCCATCATGGATGGATCGACGCCGGCGACCTTCACCACCGCTCCGCGCGGCGCCAGGTTGCCGAAAAGGATCGCCAGTCCCCCCGACTTGGTGAACGCCCGGTCCAGCCGCCGGATTACCTCCCCGTCAGGGTCCCTGGAATTCTGCACGTATTCCGAAAGCTTTCCGGCGACTGTCTTCGCATCCAGGTCCAGGGCCGTGCCCGGGTGCCGGGCCACTTCCTTGAGAATCGTGCCGATTCCGCCCGCCTGGTGCACATCCTCCACGTGGACATCCGGGCGGCTGGGGGCGATCTTGCAGATGTTGGGTGTCGCCTGCGAAAGCTCGTTCAGCCGGTCCAGGTTGTACTCGATCCCGGCGGTGTGCGCCAGGCTCAGCCCGTGCAACACCGTGTTGGTTGACCCCCCCATGGCCATGTCCAGGACGAAGGCGTTGTCCATGGCCTTCTTGGTCACGATGTCCAGCGGCCGCACGTTCTCTTCCATGCAGCGTTTCAGTGCCCGGCCCGCCTTCCGCACCAGTTCCAGCCTCTCCGGATTCAACTGCGTCCGGCGCCTGTCCCCGTCCACCCAGGTTTCCGCCGTGATGGTGCCGTTGCCCGGCAGCGCCAGCCCGATCGCTTCCGCCAGGCAGTTCATCGAGTTTGCGGTGAACATCCCCGCGCAACTCCCGCACCCCGGGCAGGCCTTTTCCGCCAGCTCACGCAGTCCCTGGTCGGAGAGCTTGCCCACGCTGTGCTTGCCCACGGCTTCGAAGACCGAGATCAGATCCGTGCTTCCCGGGCCGGCCAACATCGGCCCTCCGCTTACGTAAACTGCCGGGATGTTGATACGCACCATGGCGTTCAGCATCGCCGGGACGATCTTGTCGCAGTTGGCGATGCCGATCCATCCGTCGCAGGGGTGCGCCCCGATGATGGTCTCGATCTGGTCCGTGATCAGTTCGCGGGAGGGCAGGGAGTACTTCATCCCGAAGTGCCCCATGGCGATTCCGTCGCAGATGGCCGCTCCTACGTTGGTGTACCACACGCTGAAGCCCAACGACTCCAGTTCCTCCTTCAACACCGCCCCGAGCTTGTCCAGGTGCGCGTGTCCGGGGATCTGAGTCGTGTAGGAGTTCACGATTGTGACGATCGGTTTGGAGAGATCGTCGAACGAACGGATCAATCCCTCCGCCTTCATCAGGCTGGCCGCGGGGAGCATCTTGGCTCCGTCTTTCAAAATGCGGCTGCCGCGCTTGCGAATGTCTTCGATTCCGGGATTCATGCCTTTATTCTCGCAGAGTTTACGCCATTCAGCGCCAAAGCGCGCCGCCCGGCCGAATTTGCGATCCGGATCCGGGCCGCGTGCGTATACAGAAGTGTTTGGAGGACACAACATGATGAAGATTGCAGTTGCGTTTCTGACGGTGGCGCTCTCGATGGCCAGCGCCAAGTCATACACGGTCAACGTCTTTCAGCCGGCAGTGCTGGCGGGGGCCGAACTGAAGGCCGGCGAGTACAAGCTCGAAATCCTGGGCGACAAGATTTCTATGAAGAGCGGCAAGCTGAAGGTGGAGGCCCCGGTGACGGTGGAGAACATGCCGGCCGAGAATCGCTCCACCACGATGCGGATCGACACCGACGGCGGCAAGCCCTCGATCCGGGAAATCCGCCTGGGCGGCACCAACCTCAAGCTGGTGGTCAACTGAGCGGTAGTCTTCCGCCCGGCGCCCCTGTGCGGCTCAGCGCGGACCGTAGTGAGGCGCCGGGCGATCCAGTTCGAGAGCGCCCAGGTCCGGGGCGCGGCCGCTGAAATCATCGTTGATTGAGGGAAGCACTACCCCCGCATCAACGGCAGCGGCGCCTGGCTTGAGGCGGAAATCGAAATCCGCGGGACGATACAGGCGCTCCGGGTCGGCCGCGTCCGGCATGGTCACCTTGACGAAGATGTCGTAATCCACCAGCTTGCTGTGGCGGTCTTGCCCGGTCGTCTCGCCGTATTCCTGGAGGGACTTGAAGCGCCGCATGACCTGCTGCCCCTTGTAGTCGGCGGCAGTATCGAATGCCGGGGAATTCCACGAGAAAGCCGTCTCGCTGTTGGTGTTCGGCCGGAAGCCGTTGTAGTCGGACGCGGAGTAGTTGGTGAATGTGCGTACGCTGAAGACCGGCGCGGGCCGCTCGTCGCCCAGGAACAGGTTGTTCAGAAAGTGAAGGTTCGACGCCGGGCCGACCATCGTTCCCTGGCCGACAAACGTGTTCTGATACGTCAACACGCCCGCGGGAGTGTCCAGAAACTTCAGGGGGCCGCCGAAAACCCCATAGGCGATGTTCTGGTAGAAGTACGTCGGGCCGCCAAAGGACGGCTGCGCGCTATACCCGCCGCTGGCCGCGTTGAAGCAGCGGTTCCGGAACACGCGGATATTGTGCGCGCCCCCATCGGCTTCGATGCAGTTGTCCGATACATTGTAGAAGTCGTTGTTGTAAAAATCGATGGAGACGGGAACGCGGTCCGCGATCTCGTTGGGAGTACCGTCCGGATTGCCGTAGGTGGCGATATCGATGCCGTCGTGCCAGTTCGCCGCGTAGTTGTAGGCGACCACATGTCCTTGGCCATACACCTTGACGGCGTATTCCGATTCGGTGGTCACCGGATAGCCGGGGAACTTGGACCAGACGTTCGCGGGTGTCCAACCCTGCAGCCTGTTGGGATCGTGCCGGCCGATGAACACGTTGTCGGCGATGTAGAACTCCTTGGAGCCCGACCATTCGGCCTGCACGCCGCGGCCGACATCTTCCAGCCTGGAGTGCTTCAGGGTGAAGCCGCTCGCTCCGGCGATGTTCTTTAACCCCACCAGAAACGCCACGTTGGTGTTGCGAATCGTGATGCCTTCAAAGTAGTTGTAATTCGCCGCCAGCAGATTGAACAGGTTGTGGCAGCCGTCTCCGTCAAAGATCACCTCGCCATCACCGGCTGCCATGATGACGATCGGCTTCTCCGCAGTGCCGCTCTGGGTCAGATAGTAGGTGCCGTCGAACGGCGTTCCCAAAGTCGGGATGCTGCGGTCGAAGCCACCGTATACGAACCGGCGGTCTTTGTAAAGGCCTGCGTGCACGAGGATGATGTCGCCGGGCTCGACGCGGGGCGGCATCACGTTGTAGTGATCCGAATTGTCGGCGCCCATGTAGTACGCGGCTAGCAGGCCCGTGAAGGACGGTTCCTGCCGTGCGCCCTGGTATCCGAACGGATACACGTGGTAGATGCGGCCGCCCGGGACGGGCTGTGGTTCTTGGCGTGTCCGGGCGGTGATCGTCTTCTCCGTGCCGCCTTTCACGCCATCGGGATCGGAGAGCACGAAACGGCACTCGTACTCTGTGCCCGGATCCAGGTTCAGGATGCTCCCGGCGAACATGTTTGGGGCTTCATAGCTGTACCACCAGTTCCTGCGGGCTCCGGGTCCTCCGTTCGTGACGGACTCACGTTGCAGGCGCAGGAGCGGCAGCGCCTTGCGCCATTCCCGTTCTCCTGTCTTTCGATAGGTCGCCTCGACGCGCGCGTTCCGGTTGTCGTCTCCCGAGATCCTCCACTCGAAGCCCAGCGCGGTCAGAGTAGGTGGATGGATCCGAAACTCTCCCGTGACCACGCTGGCCTGGGCCTGGGCGAATAACGGGATGAGCGGCAACAGACAAACGGGGAGAATTGCGTGGCGCACGACCGATCAGTGTACCATCGCGCGAGGCAGGTCCCTTCGACTGCACCTGTGGGGCAGCCTTTCAGGCTGCGCCCGGCTTTCAGCCGGGCTTCTCTCCTCCTCCGCGATTCCGCTCCTCGGCGTCCAGGCGCCCGCCGCTTCACCTCACGCACTTGAATGCGACCAGCAGGACTGGAGACTTAGTGGTGTGGTTCCAGTCGGTGTGGGAGTAGTCGAAGTTCTCGTTGGGATACCTCAGGCTCCGGTATGCCAGCTTGAGGTCGGAGACGTAGTCCTTGACGGTTGGCCCCCTCAGTTCGGCCGAGAAATCCCGGCAGCCCGCTGCCTCCTGGCCGGCCGCCACCGGCAGATCGCGCACCGAGAAGCCGATGGTCGTCCCGCCGGAGAGGTTGAAGGTGGTCGTCTCGAACCGCCCGGTTTCCAAGCGGGTGCCCGTGCTGTTGAAGGTTCCGTTCATGAGGAGGGTCTCGCCGCTCTGGCCGTCGGCGTAGGTGCACCTGCTGGAGAACTCGAAAGACCGCCCGCTCCACTGAGTGCGCAGAGCCACGCAGTTGGGGTAGTTGGACACGGGGGTTTCCGGGACGAGCAGCTTCTCGGGCAGGCCCATCGGTTCTACGGTCCCATTCGCCCTGCGGATGAAGTGCGCGGCGAACAGCGAGGCCTCCACCCGCCCGGTCCTCTGAAGCGCGGACATCTGCCCGCTCTCCAGGCGCACGGAGAGGCTGATCGGTGTGGTTCCGCTGTACGGCTGGACGGCGCGCGGGTTCACCACCATGATGACCAGCCGGGATCCCGCGGCCTCCAGTTGTTCGGCGTTTGGAAACGCGTACTGGTTGTCCACCGTGGCCACGCGTTCCCAGCCGGTCTCTCCGGTGCGCTTGTACAGGATCGCCGCCGCCGCGCCGGCGGGTTCAAGGGAGACCGTGAGCCTGGTGTTGCTCGGCCAGCCCGGCTTCCGGATGTCGATGAAGAACACTTTGGCCGAAAGGTCCGGATAGTCCAGGGTGAACGTGGTGCCGGTGTCCGCGGCGCTCTGAAAACGGTATGACCGGCTGCCCGCGCCCATGGACACGATGTGCTCCGCCGCTCGCGGGAAGACCGGCCTTCCTCCGTAGATGCGGCCGGCCATGAACTCTTCGCAGAACTGCTGCCACGGCACGGCGACGTTCGAGGTTTCCAGGTCGATAGCCCGCACCGGGGAGTAGAGCGAACGGCCCAGCAATCCGGGCGCGCGCGTGGCCATCATCTTGGTGAGGGTGCCGATGATCGCGTCACCGTAACGCTGGCTGAGGTACTCCAGAAACAGGGAAGCTCCGTAGCCGTGCTCCTGCACCTCCCGCGGGTCGCCCGGCGGGAACTCCAGCCCGTGCAAGTGAAGAAACTCGTAGTTGTTGCTCGAAGCGAGAGGATTGAGCGGGTTTGGCGCGACCGTGGGAGGCAGGTAGTCGGCGCTGCGCGCCGCGCGCCTTTCGAACCAGGTGGCGCTGGCCTCCTCGAACCATAGCCAGGCGCTGGGCGCGCGGGCCGGATCGTACAAGCTCTGCATCAGGTGGAACAGTTCGTGAGCCGCGGTCACCCGCATGTACTCGAAGTTGGCGCGGTCGCGGAGAAATGTGGCGTTGAGGTTTATCCCCTGGCGATTGACGCCGAGCATCGAGGAACCTTCCTCCCCCCACCGGCTGGCGCGCTCTCCCCCGAAGTACTCGATCGAGATTTCCATGGGCCAGCTTCCGATGCCGCTGCGCCTCGACCAGTCAAGGCCCAGCTTCTCCAGCTTCTGGTAGGCGTCCTCCAGCGCATCGGCGATCTCCTCGGCGCCGCCTTCGACCAGATCCTCAGCCGGGTAGACGATGCGGAACCTGCCGCTGGATGTCTTGTAGGCGTAGTAGCCGGTTATGGCCCACAGAGTCCAGCTCGATTGCACCTCGGCGGCGGGTGAACGCGCCTGGCGCGGCTCTCCGCTGGCGGCCGGCATGGCCTCGGTGGCCGGCAGCGTGACCGTGGCGCGATCGCCTTGTACCTGGGCTTCCAGATACAGGACGCCGTCGCCCTCTCCCGTGGCGGTGCGAAGGACAATCCAGGCCGGCCCCGGTCGCCGTGAGCTGGCCAGGTCCAGAGCCACCGTCACTGGAGCCGCCAGAGTGGCGGGCATCCCGCTCACGGCGTACACGCCGCTGGCGCGATACTTCTCCATGGGCGCGGGCAGCGCCTCCGTGAGAGTGAACACCCCAACCTGGCGCTGTTCGGAGAAGACCCCGGGCGAAACCGTCAACGCCATTCCGCCAGTCCCCGCTGACCCGCCCGCCGCGCCGATTGCGGTGCTTCCCGCGAACTGCCAGGCGGAGGTCGCTTCGAACCGCACTCCGGCTTGTGAGGCGTTGGTCGAACCGCTGACCGTGATCGGATGGGTGCCCGTCAGCACCCCTTCGGGCACGCGGAAGTTGATCTGATAGAGCCCGATCCATCCCGGCGCCAGCCCCGAGAACAGTACCTCGGCGGGCTGCCCGCTCACCCTCACCGCCACGTCGGCCGCCACCAGGTTGAGAGGCCGGGCTTCGGTGCCGTCGCCCGCCGGCTCTCCGGCCTCAATCGAAGGCGTCGCCGCGCCCAAGCCGATCAGAAACAGGATCAGAATCTCGCCGGGCCGTGCCGGTGCTGCCGCCGACACCAGCGTGTAATCGGTGTGCAGCAACAGGGGCTCACCGCGGCCGTCCTGCGTCTTGGTGAGCAGCCGCGGCGCGCAGGCAACAACGTTGATCGGGACCGCGTTGCTCGTGCCGTTCGCGGTCTTCACCCGGATCTGTACCGAGGCCGACTGGATGCGGTAGGGTAGCTGGGCGTTGATCTGGCCTGCCGATACGAACACCAGGGGAAGGGTCACGGTCTGGCCGGCGTCGATCATCTCCACTGAAGTCCCCGCCAGGGTCGTGGGCAGCGGCACCTGGCTGGCAACCTCCGTGCGCGGCGCCAGATTGGACCCGTAGAGAGCGATCAACTCTCCCAGCGCCATCTCCGTGGTATAGTCGGCGGCATTGACGACCCCGTTTGCCGACAGCACGGGCAGCGGTGCGGCGGAAGTGACGTCCAACGCGACCTTGTCGAAGGCCACCTGCCCGTTGCCGCTGGTATTGGCGAGCCGGATTGTCAGCGCCTGTCCCGACTGCGCCGGGTTCGGCCCCGACTGGTAAGTGACCCTCTCCGTAACGAAAGCTCCGGAAGCCGGCGATTGCTGGGTGCCTGACGCGAGAGTGACGCCCCCTGCCAGTAGGCTCACGGCATACGACGCGAACGGTGTGTCGCTCCGCCGTCCCACGCTCACGGTCAAGGTGTAAGTTGTGTTGGGCTGCACCCGTGTGCTCAGCGTCTGGGTGAGTTCCCCGGTCCCGCCGGGGCCGTTCCACCCTACGGCCACGATGTTGACTCCGTCCGGAACTCCCCCCGGGAACAGGTTGGCGCGGCCGGGTCTGGCCACGGTAGCGGACTGGCAGACCCAGCCGGAAGGTCCAACGCCGGGCCGGTACCAGACTCCGCCGTCGTAAGAAGACGGCGCGCCGGTGGCAATCACATCCTGCTCGAAACTCGGATTCACAATCGTAGCCGGCTCGGACCACGCCCGCACAGCGCCTCCAGCCAACGCCAGCCAGAACAATGCTCTCTTGCCCACGTAAGTGCGCTCCTCGTGACTGCGTATTTCATTACAGATTAAGGGATCTGGAAATCTGAATCAAACTGCGGCCGGTTCTTCCCTCTCCCGCGAGATCTGAGCGGTGACGACGGCGGGGTGTACATTGCCGAGCGCCCTGCAAGTCGGGCGGAGAAAGGCCTGCTCCCCTGCCGAGCCGCGACCACAGGCAGCGGTTCCTTTGGGACTCCAGTGGGGCAGCCTCAGTCCTGGCGGCAAGCCAGTTATCCAGCCGGCTGAACCCGCCCGTATTTCTACTCCGAGGAGTAGACTCGCCGCAGGCCACACAAAGCGATGGCCTGCGCCACCTGTGGTATAACGAGGGCAGTTGGGGTCTCAAGTGCTGGCTGGATGTCCAGTGGGAGCAAGGGACGTGAAAGCTGTACTCCTCCTCCTTCTCGCGGCGGCAATGCTGGCGGCATCCGAGCGGGATGCCCTCGCGATTTCCGGCAACATACGCGAGCGCCACCTGCCCTTCGGTACGATCCTCGATCCCGTGTACGCCTCCGCCGGGAGCGACTGGATCACTGAATACTCCCGCTGCGGCGACTCCGCGATCTGGACCGGGCACTATCTGGCAGCCGAAGCCTTCCGCTACAGCGTGACGCGCTCGGCGGAAGCGCTCGACAACGTGAGGGCAGCCCTTGCGGGCCTGCGGTCGCTGGCCGACGTCACGGGTACCGGCCTGCTGGCGCGCTGCCTGGTCCCCGTAAGTTCACCGTACGCGGCGGGCATCACTCAATCCGAAGCGCAGCACGGCATCCACCTCGCAGGCCTGAACGGAGTCCGGCACTACTGGATCGGCAACACCAGCCGCGATCAGTACTGCGGCGTCTTCTTCGGTCTTGCCGTTGCGTTCGACATGGTGGACGACGCGAGTGTGCGATCGGACGCTGCCGCGCTCGCCACACGACTTCTGGATTTTCTGGTTCGCAACAGTTGGAGCGTGCGCATGCCGGACGGCAGCATCAGCACGACCTTTCTGGGGCGGCCGGACCAGAGGCTAGCGCTGCTGCAAATCGGACGCCGTCTCAACCCGGATCGTTTCAGCGGCACGTACGGGCTGTCGCGGTTCTTCGAGGCGGGCTCGGTGGGTAACCCAATTGCCGTGGAAGTGCTCGACCCGCACAACTCCTACTTCAAGTTCAATCTGGACACGATCAATCTCTACAACCTGATCCGGCTGGAGACGAGCTCGTTCAAGACCTTCTACGACCAGGCTTACGACCTCATGCGGCGCACCCTCGACGATCACGGGAACGCGCACTTCAACGTGATCGACCGGGCGCTGCGCGGACCGCGTGCCGCGCGCGACCAGGAAACGCGGGCTTATTTGCGGGATTGGCTGCTGCGCCCGCGCCGCGATCCGTACGTGGACTGGAGGGGCCGCATCCCCGCGTGCGGCGATGACCGGGCCTGCTCGCCGATCCCGGTGGTGGACCGTGTCACCACGGATTTCCTGTGGCAGCGCAGCCCGTTCCTTCTGTATGGAGGAGGAGAAGGGACCATCGAGGGAGCCGGGATTGACTACATCCTGCCGTATTGGATGGGCCGGTACTACGGAGTGATTCCCGCCGGTCCGCAGCCGCCCGCGGCGCTGCCGGCCTCCCCGTCCGGCGGCCTGGGGGCCCAGGCGCTTTTCCAGCTTCGTATCTGGGACCCGGACGGATACGCCGACATTACCCTTGGGCTGGTGGTGATCAACGGCGAACTTTCGGCGAGCCAGTCCTGCTACCTGTACTATGATCGGGGGCGCAGTTCGATCTGGCTGATGAACGATGCTGGAAACGCCTGGTTCGGCCCCGCGAAGCTCGGGGCCCCCGTCCTTCTTCAGAACAGCCGGTGCAGGATTGATGCGGGCGGCTCGTCGGATCTGGGCGTGGGGGAGACCTTGACGCTAAACCTGGATGCCGGCTTCCCCGCCGCTGGCGGCCTCAAGAGCGTCTATATGTATGCGCAGGACGCCGCGGGACTCTCGACAGGGGGTTGGCAACAGGTGGGCTCCTGGACCGCACCATGATCCGGCTGCATACCCTGACGCGGGCGGCCGCGGGCCTCGGCCTTACCATGCTTCTCCATGGCCAAGTGTGCCGGCTGTCGGTGGCGGGATTGAACCAATCGAGACGGGTTATGGGCCCGGTGCATGCGGAGTGCCCCGATGAGATCGTTCACACGGCTCCCTTCGGGAACTGGGGCGTGACCTCCAACTACGGCCAGAAGGGCGACAGTCACCAGTTTCAGGGTTGGTGCCGGGATGCCTGGACCTGCAACAACTCCGGCGCCTGCCAGGTCCGCTGTACCGCTGGATTCTACGAGTGGAACAGTTGCACCGACCACGCGCTGTACAGCCCGCCGAATTGCACGCTCTATAATGCGGAAGGCTGCACGGAGCAGGTGACATCCACCGGCGTCAACGTTCACGGCACAAGAACGGTCGAAGTCCCGGTGCGCTGCCCGTCGGCGGACGCGGACGGCTCCTGGCAGGGCGGCTGCTCCAATGTTCGTACCTATGCCAGCGGCACGAATTTCATGTCGCTCTACGAGCTGGACCCGGCGACGCCCGACGATCTGGTCCAGACGCTCTACTTTCCGGAAACCACGGTCGATCTTGCCTGCGACGCCTGGGGCTGCGCCCCGAAGGAGAGCGCGTGGGTGACGCCCTCGGCCTACGACAGTCCTAAGAGTCCGGCACTCGTCTTTGCAGAGATGGCGACGGTGGTCAACTGGGGTGCGTTTGCCGACGACTCCGGTGTCTGCAAAATCGCGAAGCCGGAATTCACTTACGTTTCCGCAGCCAGTTTCCTGGGGCCGGCCTTGGCGCCCGGCTCCATCGCCAGCGCATTCGGGCCGGGGCTTTCCCCCGTCACGGAAGCGGCCAAGTCGACGCCTCTCCCCACGTCGCTCGCCGGCGTTTCCCTGCGGATCGCGGATTCGCTGCGCAGGGTCCACAACGTCCCTCTGTTCTTCGTCTCGCCGGGCCAGGCGAACTTTCTGGTCCCCGAGGGAGTCGCGGCAGGGCCGGCCACCGTTGCGTTGTATCGCGGCCCGGTGCAGATTGTAGCGTCAGGCGCGCAAGTCTCGGCCATTGCGCCGGCGATCTTCTCGGCAAACTCGGATGGCAGGGGAGTCGCGGCCGCGCTGGCCGTACACGTCAAGGCGGACGGAGCCCAGAGCTGGCACTACGTGTTCACCGAGAACGCTCCGGCGGGGAGCCGAACCAGCACGCCGATTGACTTGGGAGCGCCCGGCGAGACGGTCTACCTGGTGCTGTTCGGCACCGGAATTCGCGGGCGCACGCAGCTCGCCGCCGTCGAGGCCACGGTGGGCGGAGTCCCGGCGGTTGTGGAATATGCCGGGGCCCAAGAAAGTTTCGAAGGACTCGACCAGGTCAATCTCAGGCTCCCTCCGAAATCAGCCGTGCCGCGAGGTGAGGTGGAGGTAATGCTCACCGTTGACGGACAAGTCGCGAACAGGGTCACCGTAAGCGTAAAAGCAGACCCTTAGATCGTTTTTCGGACCCAAATTTAGGCTTTTGTTCGATTTCCACGTCTCTCCACGGATGTTACTTTTGACCTGTCAGCGTCGAAGTGCAGTCCCAGGGAGAGGAGAACGAACAATGAAGCTTGTTCAAGAATTCTGGTGCGACGAGCAAGGCCAGGATCTGATCGAGTACGCCCTGATGGCCGGCTTCGTGGCCGTAGCCGCAGGGGCGGTCATGCCCAGCGTGTCCAGCACCATCGGGGAAATATTCGGCAAGATCGGCAGCGTCCTCACCGCCGCCAATCAGTAGCCGATGCTACTATCACCGGCGGCCGGCGCTGAGCGTACGGCCGCCGGGGTGTTCCTAGCCTTCCAGTAAATCCTTAAGGTTCAGCAAGTTCCCCCCGGCATCGTACGGGAGATCCATCGGCTGCGAGACAACCTCCAGCGCCGGATTCCTTTTGACCTCGGCAAGCACGTTCTCACTGAAGGCAAAGGTGCCAAGCTGCATCGTGTTGATAATCCACCCGATCCTCACCTCGGCCGGATCCATCTTTCCAACGGTTTGGGAGATCGCCTCCAGACACTGGCGGTCCGTAGGGAAGTGGATCGGCGTCCGGCTGCCTGCCGGGTTGCCTGCCGTCAGCACGTTGGTGTAGGTCGCGGGCCAGTTGACCTTCGCCAGCAGTCGGTCCGAGATGACATCCGCCATCCCGATCCCCGTGCCGTTCCCGTCGCTGTGCGTAGTGAAGTCCCGCACGAAGATCCGCCGGATAGAGGGAAGGTTGGGATCGACGTCGAAATGCCCCTCGATGGTCCGGTTGATGACCTTAGTGTCCATTCCCGTTCCGCTGATGCTCTTGCCCATCTCGTCGACAATCAGTATGTCGAGCGGGCTGACGGGGATCTTGGCCATCCAGGACTTAACCTGAGCCAGCAACTCGGCCTCCCGCTCCTCCAACTCCTCGATCCGCAACGCTGCCACGCGCGCGGTGGAGTGGCGGGCGTCTTCCAGAATTGCCAGCCCCCCCAGCAGCTTCCCGGTCTGGCTGACCTGCCGGAAAACGCTGCGACAGACTCGCTCCAGCCCTAGCCTGACGGACGCGGAGTGGTAGCGCTGCGCCCCGGCCAGCTTGCCCATGCCGATAGCTGCCATCTTTACGAGGCCGCTCTCGATCCCGCCATTGAAGTCGGTATGCCACTTGACTCGCCCGACCAGCATGACACCGTCGCTCTCGTAGGCCTGCCGGTCCATGCAGGTCTCGATACCTTCGGGGGTATGGCCCGTGGCGACCACCTCCAGGGAACTGACGATCGGGCAACCCATGGCGGCCTCGGTCACGCCGTAGGAGGCCAGGACGGCGGCCTGCCCCTCCGCCGTGGCTGCGCCGTGGCTGCCCATCGCGGGGAAAATGAACGGTCTGCACCGTTGGGCCAGCCAGTAATCCACCACCGCCTTGACGATAACGGCGAGGTTGGCGATACCCCTGCTGCCGGCGCCGATCGCGATCCGAGCGCCGGGCTTGACCCTGGAGGCCAGGCCGGCTCGCTGAAGCTCTTCCGCAACCGCTCCGGGGATGTCTTTGAGGCTGCGGTCAACCAGATTCTGCCTTACCAGGCAGATACGAGGGAAGTTCACTCCCCGATTATATCAACCGGTCCTGAACGGCCCCGATTACTCGGCGCCCCACTCCCGCTCCAACATGCGCGTGTATTCGCCGGAAGCGTAGATCTCGAAGCGGAACTCCGCCGAGTTCACTCTGGCGTAGCTCACACTGTCCAGGCGGCATTGATAGAGGCAGTCGGCGTATCGATGGTGCGTGCGCAGGAAGTCCCCGGAGAGAACTTCCCGCTCGGGGATTGCGGCGAAGATGGTGTGCAGGCCCAGGGCCCGCCGGAAGATGGCCTTATAGTCAACCACGCCCCACCCCTGCAACTTCTCCCGAACGGCGGCGGGCGGATCCTCCGCCAGCAACGCGGCGAAACTCTCAGGCTCGATGCCCCGCGTGGAGAGCTCGGCGTCGCGCTCGACGACCTCCATGCACTGTTCCAGCCACCTGACGAGGTCCTTGCCGACATAGAAGAGCATTTTGACTTCACTGTAGCGGCCTTCTAGAACCCGCCGGTTCAGCTCCTCCGCGCTCAGTTCCTCCGGTGGCAACAGGCCGCTCAGGATCAGACTCGCGCGCGCGCTCATGGTCAACCGTTCCGGCGCTTGTGAGTCCGAGAATGGGTGCAGGATGAGCGGTGGCAGCTTTCGTGCCGGTGAAGGCGGACGGGCAGAGGTATCGGTTTCCACTGTCAGACTATCGTCCGGCATAGCCATGCGGATTAGCACTCAGCACGCAAGCATTTACAACAAAACGGTTGACGACACCTGGACGGCTCCGCATACTATACCTTCGTGGTGAGGAAAGGAAGGAGTGCATCGTGACGCGTAACCGCATCAATCGACGCGAGTTCATGAGCGCAACAGCGGCCGGCGCCGTCGTCGCCGGGCTGGCGGAGGCGCAGACCAAGCCGGCCCCTAAGGCAAAGAGTGCCGCCCCGGCCAAGGCGCCGTCCCGGCGAAGCATTCTGAACTTCAACGAGAACATGGAATACCGGCCGCTCGGCAAGACCGGTCTGATGATCTCGGCCATCAGTCTGGGTGGGCACTGGAAGCGCATCGGCACGGTCATCGGCAACGATGTCGCCCCCAAGCGGTACTCGGACAACGACTGGAGCTACCTCAAGCTTCCCGGATTCATGGAGGCGCGCGACCGGGTCCTGAGCCACTGCATCGAGGTGGGGATCAACTACATCGATTGCATGGCGGCTCCCGAAGTGGTGGCTCACGGCCAGTTGCTGAAGGGCCGGCGCGACAAGATGTACTTTGGCTATGGCTGGTGGCCCAAGGAGCCGCGCTTCCCCGAATGGCGCGACGCCAAGAAGCTGCTCACCGGGTTGGACGAGAACCTCAAGCAGGCCGGCCTCGATTACATCGACCTGTGGCGGATAACGCTGCCCATGGAGGGGGTCCCGGACCTGGGCGAACTCCAGCGGGTGGAGGACGCCACCATCGAAGGCCTGACCAGGGCGAAGAAGGCCGGCAAGACGCGGTTCACCGGCGTCTCGACGCACAATCGGGTCTGGCTGAAGTCGCTGATCGAGCAGTATCCCGACGTGATCCAGGTCGCCATCTTCCCCTATACCGCCGCCAGCAAGGAGCTGCCCACCGACAGCCTTTTCGATACCATCCGGGAATACAACGTGGGCACGTTCGGAATCAAGCCCTTCGCCGACAACTCCCTGTTTGTGGGAGACGGATCGCTGAACCATCCCAAGGCCGCCGACGATGACCGCCGCGCGCGCCTCGCGCTCCGCTATATCCTGGCCAATCCCGCCATCACGGCGCCGATCCCGGGCTTGATAAACACCCACCAGGTGGACAACGCCGTTCTGGCCATCAAGGAGCGCCGCCAGTTGGACCTGAAGGAGAAGGCCGAGCTGGACCAGGCGGGACGCGAGATGTGGACGCGCCTTCGCCCGGGTTACGAGTGGCTCAAGGATTGGGAGTACGTCTAGATGCCTGGCGATCGCGACCCCACGCGCCGGGACTTCGTGATGGGCGCGGGGGCGGCCATGGCTGCGTCCACGGCCAGTGCGGCCGCGAGCCGCGTGTCCTACGGCGTCATCGGAACAGGCGGTCAGGGCTGCTATCTGCTTGGCCGGATGGCGGGGCTGGCCAATTGCCGGTGCGTCGCCGTGGCGGACGTCTACGAACCCAATCTGAAGCGCGGGGTGGCGGCGGCCGGCTCCAAGCCCCAGGCTTTCACCGACTACCGGAAGCTGCTGGACCGCAAGGATGTAGAAGCGGTCGTGGTCGCCACGCCGCTTTCCACGCATTTCCCGATCACGCGCGACGCCCTGGAGGCCGGCAAGCACGTTTTCTGCGAGCCGCCCTTGGTCTTCAAGCGCGAAGAGATCCAGGCGCTGCGGGCGCTGGCCGAGTCCAGGCCGAACCAGGTGATCCAGGTCGGCCTCCAGCGCCGCTACAGCCGGTTCTACCAGATCGCCAAGTTGATGGTCTCCAAGGGCCTGATCGGAAACGTCACCCACATCATGGCCCAGTGGCACCGCAATCCGGGGTGGCGCATCCCGCCCGATCCGGCCAGTGACAAGGACCGGAACTGGATGATCTTCCGGGAGTACAGCGGTGGGCTGATGGCGGAGCTCGGCTCGCACCAGATCGATGTGGCCAACTGGATGTTCAATCTCCAGCCGGAGTATGTCATCGGGATAGGAGGCAGGGAATTCATCCGGGATGGGCGCGACATCTTCGACAACATTCAGCTCATTTACAGGTATCGTCGCGGCCAGAAGTTCATCTACACGGCCATCAGCACCAACCAGCAGTTGCCGATGTTCGGCGGAACGCGCGCCGAGTTCGGCGAGCGCATCATGGGGACCGGCGGCACCATCGAGATCACCTACGGCCAGGGCGACGAGCCGCCGATCGCCCTGTGGTATTACGAGCCTCGCCCGGCCCTGGTGAACCGGGGCAAAGGCTATGAGGAGCCGCCGCTGATCGGGGGCGCCACGCTGGGAAGCCTGGGCAACGGCAGGCGAGGCTTTCCGCTGCTGCTGGAAAAGGATCAGTTCAAGGGCGACGAGTCCTTCCTGGGCAAGGAGCTGAAGTACGCGCGGCGCTGGCTCTACTCGAAGGGCGTGATGCTGCCCGAGGAGGAGCGCGACCCGGTGGACGTGCAGATGGAGAGTTTCTTCAACTCGTGCCGCACGGGGGACACGCCGAAGGCGGACCTTGAAGTCGGGCTGGCCAACTCGGCGGCGGTGATCCTCTCGAACCTCGCCATGGACGAGGAGCGCCGCGTCGAGTTCAGCGAGCTCGAGAAGTCGTAAGGCCTCTGCGGCCGGAGGTGCGCTCCGGGCCGGATAGAATAGTCTTGCCATGCGAACCCCCGCAGCGCTTGCGGCGGCGTGGGCCGCCTTCTTCCTTATGCCTAACGAAATGCTCTCGGCCGGGAGGGATTACGGCCGCTCCATGGTCATATCCCGGCAGGGAATCGTCGCCACGAATCAGCCGCTGGCATCGCAGGTCGGCGCGCAGGTTCTGGCTCGCGGCGGCTCCGCCGTGGATGCGGCCATCGCGGCCAACGCGGTGATGGGAGTGGTGGAGCCGATGTCCTGCGGCATCGGCGGCGACCTGTTCGCAATCTATTGGGATGCCAGGACGGGCACTCTTGCGGGACTCAATGCCAGCGGTTGGTCGCCCAAGGGGCTCTCCATCGAGTTCCTGAAGGAAAAGAAGATCACCGCCATGCCACAGGAGGGCACCCACTCCGTCACGGTGCCCGGCGCCGTGGACGGGTGGGAGAAGCTCCACAAGAGATTCGGACGCCTTCCCTGGGCCGAGTTGTTCCGTCCAGCCATCTACTATGCCAACAACGGCTTCCCGGTCACGGAGCTGACGGCGCGAGCCTGGGCGGGCGCCATCTCCAAGCTCAGCCGCGATACCCAGGGAAGGAGCGTCTTTCTCCCGGACGGCGCGGCGCCCAAGGAGGGCCAGATCTTCCGCAATCCAGCCCTGGCGAAGGCACTGGCGCTCATCTCCGAGTCCGGAGCCGGCGCCCTATACAGGGGTCCCATATCGCAGGCCATTCTTAGAGACTCGGAGTGGAGCGGGGGGACGCTCACCGAGGCCGATTTTGCCGAGTACCAGTCCGAATGGGTCACTCCCATCGCCACGGACTACCGGGGATGGAAGGTGTATGAATTGCCGCCTAACGGGCAGGGCATCGCCACTCTGGAAATGCTCAACATCATGGAGACCTTCGACCTAGCCAAGCTGGGTTCGGCGAGCGCGGATGCCCTCCACCTGAAGATCGAGTCCCAGAAGATGGCCTACCAGGACCTGGCTCGTTACGTTGCCGATCCCAGGTTCGTCAAAGTGCCCGTGGATGGGATGCTGTCCAAGAAGTACGCGGCCGAAAGGGCGGGGCTCATAGACGGGGCCAAGGCCAATTGCACGCCATCCGCGGGCAACCCGCTCCCGGCTCAGGGAGACACCATCTACCTCACCGTGGTCGACCGCGAGGGCAACATCGTCTCACTGATTCAGAGTCTCTACAACGGATTTGGGTCGGGCATCTCGGTCGCCGGTTTCGGCTTCCATTTGCATAATCGGGGCGCTTCGTTCACGCTGGACCCGGATCACCCCAACGCCCTTGCGCCCCGGAAGCGCCCGTTTCACACCGTCATGCCGGGCTTCATGGAGAAGGGAAGCCTGCACGTCGGTTTCGGGATCATGGGCGGCTTGAACCAGGCCCAGGCCCACGCGCAGTTCGTCTCGAATCTCGTCGACCACGGCATGAACATACAGGCCGCTCTGGAGGCTCCCCGGTTCACTAAGATGAACTTCGGAGGGTGCGACGTTTCTGTCGAGGCACGCGTGCCGGAAAGGACCCGGCAAGCCTTGCGGGAGCGGGGCCACCGGCTGGACGTGCTGGGCGCGTACGACACGACGGTCGGCGGGGGGCACGCCGTCATGCGCGACGCCGCGGCTGGCGTCAACTACGGGGCCTCGTCGCCGAGGAAGGACGGCGCCGCCGTTCCCGAGCCCGACCCCTACTTCACCGCGCCCGCCGCCCCCACGGCCAAGAAGAAATAGCCCCGGGACCCACCATCGATGCAAAGAGACGAGGTGTTGTCGAAGCTGCGTGAAAGAATTGTGGGCTACGCGGCATCTCATCTATCGAGGGATGTCGCCGAGGACGTTGCGCAAGAGGTGATGCTGCTCCTCCACATCAAGTACGGCCGGGTGAGCGACTTGGTCGAACTGGTGCCGCTTTCGCTCAAGATCGCGCGCTTCAAGATCGCGGGGTTCTACCGGAAGGCGCACCGGCGGGGTGAGGACAGGCAGGGCAGCATCGAGGATACCGTCCTGGCCGACCCGAGGCCGGACCCCTCCGAGTGCGCGGAGAGGAAGGAGATGCTGGAGCGGCTGACCCAGGCCCTGGGGCAGTTGCAGGGACGCTGCCGGGAGTTGTTCCGGCTAAAATTGCAGGGTAAGAGCTTCCCGCAGATCCAGGAAGTTCTGGGCGCGCGCTCGATCAACACGATATACACCTGGGACTCCCGCTGCCGCAAACAATTGCTGGAGAAGCTCGGAGGAAGCTGGGAGAGGACGCCATGAAGCCCGAAGAGATCCGGAAGCTGATCGGCGGTTATGCCACCGGCACGCTCACCGATCAGGAGCGCCGCGCGCTCTTTGAAGCCGCGCTCACCGACCAGGACCTCTTCGACGCACTGGCGCGGGAGCAGTCGCTCAGGGATCTGCTGGAGGACCCCGATGCCCGGCGCCAGCTTCTGAACGCGGTGCGCCCTGAGCCCGCCGCGTCCGCCCCGTGGTGGAAGCGCCCGCTGCCCTGGGCCCTTGCCGGCAGCCTGGCCACGGCGGCGTTGCTGGTGACGGTATTCGTCAGGCAGCGCGTGGAGGCCCCGAAGGCGGAACCCGTCCTGATCGCGAAACGGGAGGAGCCGGCGCCGGCGGTGCGAGAGGCGCCTCAGCCCGTGCACTCTCGCCTTGAGGCGCCGGGCCACGACCGAGAGGGAGCGGCAGAGGCCAAGGACGCCGTGGCCGAGATGCCCGAAAAGGCCGTGTCGGCTGCGGCCGAGCGGGAAGAGGCGCCGCGGCAGTTCTCGGTGGGGGCGGTTGCGATGAAGAGCCTGGCAAACGCCGCTCCGGCGGCGTTGCCCTACCGGCTCTTCCAGGCTGATGCCGAGGGCAACTACACCGAGCGGCCGCCGCAGACCGTCTTCCCAAGCGACGCCCGCATACGCGTAGTCTTCGAGCCGGCCGTCGAGCACCGCTTGAGGGTAACCACCGGCTCGAACCAGGTGCTGCTGGACACGGATGTCGCAAGCGGCTCAAGGCCCACGGTGGAGGTGCCGGCGGGCGAGAGGCGGCTCACGGTCAGCTTCGACAGTGAGCCTTCCTTCGAGATACTGATCCGCAGAGAGTGAAGGAGGGAGAGACACGTCGCTTGCGGCGGCCGCCTCACACCAGCCGCTCGATCCTCTCCAGCAGCTCGATCATGCGCCCGGCGGCCTCCGTGCGGCCGCCGAACCGCAGGTCGTTGTAGGCGGAAGTAAAACTCGCCACCAGGCCGGATGCCTCCGAGGACGGCAATCCTCTGGCGAATTCACCGGGCGTGATCCAGGCGGGCCTCGTGTGGCCGCGGCGTTCGAGCAGATCCGTCATCCGGGAGTAGAGCAGTGTGGCGTCGGAGGCGACGGCGCCGCCACGCCTCGCACTGTCCACGCGCTGGCGCGCCCGCCACCATTTCAAGCCCCGCGGCGCCAGCAGCCAGGCCAGGGCCGACACTGCGACCAGCGCCAGCGCGGCGCCGCCGTACGCGCGCGCCGCACGCGCCGCCTCCGTCCGGAGCTTGAGCCACCCGGATCGGAAGCCCCCCAGCCAGTGGCTCCCGAAAACCCGGCCGGAGCTCTCGATCTTCGTTGCGAGCGCGAGCTGGCGGCTGAAGTCGTAGCCCACCACCCATTCCTGCCAGAACATCTCGGCCGCATCGGTGTAGAAGGAGATCCTCGACCACAGCGTGGCTCCAGCCGGCCTTGAGGCGGGAGGCGTGGGGTCGAACGTCGTCCACCCGCGGCTGTCGATCCAGGCCTCCACCCAACTGTGCGCGTCGGAGGCGCGAACCACGTGCCATCCGGTGATGGGATTCAAGACTCCGTCGTGAAAACCGGTCACCAGCCGGCTGGGGATCTTCAGCGTGCGAAGCATGACGGCCATGGAAGTGGCGAAATACTCGCAGTGGCCTCGCCGCCGCTCGAAAAGGAATGTCGCCAGCGGATCGGAAGGCTCCTCCGGCGGCAGTTGCGTCGTATAGTCGAAGCTGCTGCGCAGGAACATCTCGATGGCGGCGGCGCGAGCCGCGTCCGTTTCCACTCCCGCCGTGATCCGGCGAGCAAGCTCCCCGATCCGCCTGTCGAGGATAGGCAGTTGCAGGTGGGCCTCGCGCGCCGGTGGCGGAAGTCCGGACGGTTCGGCGCCCGCGGCGTCAAGGTAGCCCACCGCTCCGTAGCGCAGCCTCTGCCGAGGCGGATCAGTAAGCCTGTAGACGCCGTCGCCGGCCGCGTACACGGCCGGCGAACCGATCCATAGCACCTCCGGCACGCCGGCGAAGAACAACACGTCGGAGGAGATGGCTTCCAGGAGCGCCTCATAGGTCACCCGCTCGCCCGGTTTGCGGCGCTGGTCGTCCGTCGCCAGTATGCTGCGGCCGTTCTCCAGCCGCACGGCCCGCCGGGCGCCGCCAGGTGCGCTCCACCGCCGCCCGTCGAAGACGGTCAGCACCATCCCACGCCACTTCAGCGGCGTCTGCGGTTCCTCGCCCACCACACGTATGCGCAAGACCGGAGTGGTACGATTCAGAATCCGCCCGATCTGCCCCAGGCGAACCTCTCCAGAGAAGCCGGGAAGCCGGTAGCGCTCGGCCGCCAGCCGACTCAGGGCCGCGTCGGCCGTGCGCGGCAGGACGAAGAACAGTGCCGTGGTAAGCGTCAGGATGCCGAAGGCAATCGTCACCGTCAGGGCTCCCAACCGCACGCAGAAACCTTTCAGGCCACCTCGGGCGATGAGCATTCGCCCCCGCGTCGAGCGGCGGATCTCCCCGGCCGCCAGGCTGGTCACCAGAAACAGAAGAAACGCCGCCAGGTACAAGAAGAAACTAAGGCTGACCGACAGCAGCGCCGCCGCCACGAGTTCCAGGCAGGCGAGAAGCTGGATCGCGGTATAGGCCCTGTCATATCGGGTGGCCAGGAGCCGCAGAATCAGGAAAGCCCCCGCCGCGCCGAGTCCCGCCAGCACCGCCTGGATTACGCCGAGCGACCCCGATCCCACCAGCGCCAGGTATCCGGTCGCCATCAGGCCGAGCAAGGAGAGCTGATAGGAACCCTCCGCCAGGCTGACGGCGCTTGCGCCCGGGCGCGTCATTTGTTCTCATTCTAACAATGGCGAAATTCAAGCCGGCCGGAAAGAAGAAGAAGGGTGGCGCCGCGCGGCCCGGCGGCGCGATTTCCTGCATCATCCTCGTCGTGCTGGGCATCGCGCTGATGTCTCTCTTGTTCTATGGCATCCTGAGATCTGGCTAATCCATGAGGCCGGACAACCGCACCGCCAACCAGACGCGCCCCGTGCGCATCACGACCGACTACTTGCAGACCGCCGAGGGCTCGGCCCTCATCGAGGTCGGCAACACGCGCGTGTTGTGCGCGGCGACCGTGGAACAGACGGTTCCCCAGTTCCTGCGCAACACCGGCAGGGGCTGGGTCACGGCCGAATACTCCATGCTGCCGCGCGCTACGGTCACGCGCACGCCCCGGGAGGTCGTCAAGGGCCGCCCGAGCGGACGCACTCAGGAGATCCAGCGTCTGATCGGCCGCTCGATGCGGGCGGTGGTGAATATGACCGCGCTCGGCGAGAGGACCGTTGTGCTCGACTGCGACGTCTTACAGGCGGACGGCGGCACGCGAACGGCCTCCATCACCGGCGCCTTCGTCGCCCTTGGGATTGCGCTCACCCGGATGGTCGAATGCGGCGCTCTGAAGTCGCTGCCGATCCTGGATTACGTGGCGGCGTCGAGCGTGGGGATTGTCGGCGGCGAGCCGTGCGTCGACTTGAGCTACGAAGAGGACTCGCGGGCCGAAGTGGACATGAACGTGGTCATGACCGGCGCGGGGCGCTTCGTCGAGGTGCAGGCGACCGCGGAGCAGACGCCGTTCGACGACGGGCAGTTGCAGCGGCTGCTGGACCTGGCGCGGATGGGGATCGCAAACCTCATTGAGATCCAGAGGGGTTTCGTCAAGATCCCGTGAAGATCTACTGCGCCACCACCAACCCCGGCAAGCTGCGCGAATTCCGGCAGGCTATTGGCCGCTTCGGAGAAGGGCGGATCGAGGTGGAACCGTTGCCGGAGCTGTCCCGAATCCCCGCGTGTGAGGAAACCGGAGAAACCTTCGAGGCGAACGCCGTCCAGAAGGCCGTCTACTACAGCGGGTTCGCTGCCGCGCCGGTGTTCGTGGACGATTCGGGACTCGAGGTCGCCGCGCTCGGAGGCGCACCGGGCGTCTTCTCGGCGCGCTTTGCGGGGCCCGATGCGGGGGACGAGGCCAACAACCGCCTCTTGCTCGAAAAGCTCGGCGGGGTTGTGGATCGGGCCGCGCAATTCGTTTGCGTGGTGGCCCTTGCACGGGGCGGAGAACTGATCCGCACGTTTCGTGGGGTGGTGGAGGGGCGGATCGTGGACGCTCCGCGGGGCGCGAACGGGTTCGGCTACGACCCGCTGTTCTTCTACGAGCCCTTCGGCTGCACTTTCGGCGAAGCCAGCGCCGCCCAGAAACTCTCCGTGAGCCACCGCGCGCGGGCCCTGGAGCAGATGGTCGGGTACCTGAAGCGGACGGGACTCAGCGGAGCCCCGGCTGATCCCGGTCCCCGACGTTGAAGTTCACGCCGTCGGCGCGCAGCCTGGCCTGAAGCTCCGGCACCTTCAGTTCGCGCGGGACGATTCCTTTCTGGGCCGCCAGAGCGGCTGCCAGCCCGGCGGCGTGGCCCGTGGCCATGCAGTTGCCCATGCTCTTGCCAGCGGCGGCGCCGGTGTGAGTCGCCGAGATGCAGCGCCCCGCCACCAGCAGGCCGTCAAGCTTCTCGGGCAGGATCGATCGATACGGGACATCGTGGATTCTCATCTTGGTGAGTTCGGTGCCCGCCTCGCCGCCCGGGTCCAGGAAGCCGCTGCGCCAGGCAATGGCGTCCTCGAAGACGCGCCCCTTCACGGCATCCTCTTCGGTCAGGATATACGCGCCCTTGACGCGGCGCGTCTCGCGCACGCTGACCTGGGGACCCGCCGTCATCCACTCGATCTGCCGCACGGCGGGGTCCTCCGATTCGCGGATCGCCTGGATCATCTGAAGAGCTTGGCGGCGGCTGGTGCATTCCGCTTTCGATCGCGCGACGGGATCGGTCGCGTCGATGCGGCCCATGTCCGCAGTGCCGGCGTGGTTGATCCACCAGCCGCTGCTGTTGGCGATCTGCTCGATCTCGAAGAAGCCGGAGGTGATCAAAGGATACTTCCCTTTGCCAGCGCGAAGGGCCTTGACCACTTGGGCGGGTTCTGTCCGCTCACGGTCAATGTTGGTCAGCGCCACGGCCAGGGTCATCGGCATGAGCGAGGCGGGCTCCGTCATGGTCTCGGCGCCGGCGTAGTACGCCACGTCCGCGTCGCCGCTGGAGTCCACGATGGCCTTGGCGCGGAGGGTCATCAGCCCGCGCTTGGTAGCGACCACCACTCCGGTGATGCGGTTGCCCTCGACGACCGTATCCACGGCGCGCGTGTGCACCAGGTACTTCGCTCCGGCCTCGTCCAGGGCATCCAGAATTGCCACTTTCAGATACTCCACGTTGCACCAGATTTCGTGAACACCCATCCGCACGGCCTGGTCGCCGTAAGCCATCACCTTGTGGATCACCGATTCGTGGACCACTGAACGCGGCTTGCCCCCGGGGCGCACCTGGTTGATCTGCATTCCGAGCCCCCAGGAAGCGACGCCACCAAAGAATGAGTGATTCTCGACCAGCAGCGTGCTTGCGCCCGCGCGCGCCGCTCCGATCGCGGCCCCGATCCCGGCCGGACCTCCTCCCACCACAAGCACGTCCACCGTGTCGAGGACGGGGTAACCGCGCGCGACCTGCGCCGCGATGCCCCCACCCGACGCCGCCGCCCCGGCTGCCGCTCCCGCCGGCAGGAACGCCCGCCTAGTCAAATCTCCCGTGCGCTTCATGGGAACCTCCTCAAGGCAGTATACCCGCCGGCGCTCTTGACCCGTTGCCCGGCTACGGCGCTCCCGCCCCCGCGATGCTCGCAATCTCCGCAAGAGCCAGCCGGTACGCCATCCGTGCCTGCAACTCGTCCGCCTCTGCGCTCCGCGTCGCCGCCACCGCCTCGGCGTGCTTCGCCTGGGACGTCATCCCGGCTCTCACCTGCTCGGCGCTGATCCGCTCCGCCTCCCGCCGCAAAGCCAGGGCCTCCCGCCCGGCGTCCGCCATCATCCTCGTCCGCTCCAGCTTTCGCCACGCTTTCTCCACGTCGACGTTCACCTGGTCGCTGATCCGCCGCACGTTCTCCCGCGCCTGCGTGAGCTGCGCCTGCCGCTCCTTCACCACGGCCTTCCGCTTCTCCCAGTCGAACAGGTCCCATGACATCTGTACGCCGAAAATGCCGACGCTGTGGCTGAGGAACGGCGCCCCGCTCTGGTACGCGTGCGCCGCATACGCGCCCACGTTCGGGATGTACTCGAGCCGCGCCGCGCTTGCCCCCGCCTCTGCCCTGGATTCGGTCTCCTTCGCCGCAAGCAGCTCCGGATTCTGCTCCAACGCCGATTTCAAATACTCCTCGCGTGTCAGGGGCGCCTCCGCTGTTTCGGCGACGTCCGCCGGCTCCAGTTCCGTATCCAGCGGCAGCCCGAGCGCGTTCGCCATCTCAACCATCAGGTCCGAAACCTGGTTCTGCGCCGCCAGCAGCCCCTGCCGGCTTCTCAGCAGCGATGCTCGCGCCCCCAGCACCGCCACCTCCAGCGCGTTCCCGCTGCGCACCGCTTCCTCCGCCTCCCGCAGCGACTCCTGCCCCGCCGCAACCTGTGCTTCCTGTGCCGCGACCAGCTTCCGCGCCGCCAGCAGCCCGAAGTACAAACGGTGCACACCCAGGACTACTTCTTCTTCCGCCTTCTTCATCTCGGCCTGGGACACGCGCTCGTCGGCCGCCGCCGCCCGCACCCCCTGCCGGATCTTGAAGAGCTGGGTCAGCGGCTGTTTCATCGTCGTGCTCCCCAGCAGCAGAAATTGCGATCCCTGGTCGAGTGTCACCGCCTGCGTCGGAAACGGCCCCAACTGCGGCACCATCCCCAGCGACCCCGCCGGGATGTTCGCCAGTTGCCGGTCCGACAGCGCGCCGGTGATCGTCTCGTTCGAGATATGCGGAAAGTAGTCGGCGCGCGCCGCAGCGACCTTCTGCTCCTTCTCCCGCACCCGCGCTCTGGCGATCTTCAGAGCCGTGTTCTGCCGCAAGGCCAGCTTTACCGCCTCTTCGAGGTCGATCTTTCGCGCCGCCGCCTGCGCCGGGCCGGCGGCCAGCGCCAGCATGGCGATCACCGCCGCAACGGCCGGTCCCGCCATGCTTCCGGTGCGCGACTTCACGATCACGTACAGCACCGGGACCACGATCAGCGTAAAAAACATCGACGAGATCAACCCCACCGCGATGACGCTTGCCAGCGGCCCCCAAAGGCTCGACCCCGATACGATCATCGGCGTCACGCCCACGGCCGCCGCCATCGTCGTCAGGAAAATCGGACGCAACCGCCGCTCGCCGGCCTCCGTCGCCGCCTCTTCCAGCGGCCGGCCTTCCCGCAGCTTCTCCCGGATGTAGTCCACCAGGATGATCGAATTCCGCACCACGATTCCGCACAGGCTGATCAGCCCGGCGAACGCGGTGAAGCCGAACGGATAGCGGGTCAGCACCAGCCCCAGCGCCGCCCCGAACAGCGTCAGCGGGATGGACGACATCACGATCAGCGGGTCCGAGAGGGTCCGGAATTGCAGCAGCAGCACCAGGAAGATCGCCCCCAGGCTGATCGCCAGCGCCGCTTCCATCGCGGGCATCGTCTCCTCCGTGTTCGTGCGCTCGCCGCCGTAAGTCACCCTGTAGCCCTCCGGCAGCGGCAGCGCCTCGATCTTCTGCCGGACGGCCTGCAAGATGTCGGACGCGTAGTGCCCCTTCTGCGGGAACGCCCGCACCGTCAGCGTGCGGACCCCGTTCCGCCTCACGATCCGGCTGGTCTGCCAATGCGGTTCCAGATTCGCCACCGACCGCAGCGGCACTCGCGCCTGCGTGAGCGGCGACACCAGGTACGCGTTCCTTACGCGTTCGAACGAATCCCGGTAAGCCGGGTCCAGCCGAAGCACGATGTTCACCGCCCGGTTGCCCTCCCAGAACGTGCTGACCGGCGCTCCGCTGAACGCTCCTGCCAGGGTCCGCGCCACGATAGCGTTGCTCAATCCCAGCCGGTTCGACACCTCCGGGTCCACGTCCACGTCCACGAAGTAGGAGTCGTTGAAGTAGTCGTTGTGTACCATCTGCGCGTAGGGGACGTCGCGCACGATCCCTTCCACCTGCCGTCCGATCTGCTGCAAAGTAGCGATGTCGTACCCGGACACCCGCACCTCGACCGGCGCTTCCATCACCATCCCCTGCTGCAACTCCTTCACGATCACCAGCGCCTCCGGCGCCGCCCGCGCCAGCGTCGAGCGAAGTTCCGCGACCAGCGCCGGAGTCCCCTTTTCCGTCACCGTGTTGACGATGAATTGCCCATAGGCCGCGTCCGGCAACTGCGGGTTGACGTTGTAGTAGAAGCGCGGCGCGCTCTGTCCCACGAACGCCGCGAAATGTGCCACCTCGCCGCGTGCCCGCAGACTGGCCTCAATCCTTCGCATCGCCTCGTCCGTCGCCGCGATCCGCGTCCCCTGCGGCATCCAGACGTCGATGACGAACTGGTTGCGCTCAGCCGACGGGAAGAACTGCCACGGCAGCGCCGCGATCAGCCCGGCCCCGGCCCCCACTGCTGCCACGCCCAGCGCCACCGCCAGCGCCTTCCGCCGCATGAAGAACGCGATCGCCGCGCCGTACCCCGCCTGTAGCCAGTCCAGCATGCCGGTCTTCCGCGGCCCGTCCGCGTCGGCCGTGTGGTTACGCAGACCCTTGTGGATGAAGAAGCGGCACAGTAGCGGCGTCAGCAGCACCGCTACAACGAAGGACACGCCCAACGCCACCGCCACCGTAATGGGCAGTGCCTGGATGAACTCGCCCACCGACCCCTTCAGGATCAGCAGCGGCAGAAACGACGCGATGATCGTCAGCGTCGCCGTCAAAACCGGCACCACCACCTCGCCCACGCAGCGCCACGCCGCTTCCGCCCGCGCCATCCCGCGGTCCAGACAGTCCACGTAGTTGTCGGCGATCACGATCGCGTCGTCCACGACGATCCCCAGCACTACGATCAGCGCCGCGATGGACACCTGGTGCAGTTGCACCCCGATTCCGCTCAGCACGCTCAAGGACGCACAGATCGTCGCGGGGATCGCCACCGCCGCAATCACCGCGACCCGCAGCGGCAGCAGGATCAGCGTCACCAGGATCACCGCCCCGATCGCCAGCAGGAACTCGTGTCCCAGTTTCTCCATCCGCTCCGCCACCACCGCCGGCTGGTTCGCTACCAGGTCGAGGCGGATGTCCGGAGGCAGGATCGTGCGCAGCCTCGCGAACACCGCGGCGATCTCGTCTCCGAGCCGCACGATGTTCCGCCCCTTCTGCATCTCTATCGAAAGCAGTACGGCCGGCTCGCCGTCATACCGGACCACGAAGGAGGGGTCCTGGTACACCCGCTCCACGCGCGCGAAATCGCGGATATACAGCGGCTGGCCTGTTCGCGACACGTCCACGAGCACATTGCCGATTTGCTCCTCGGTGGTGAACAGCCCGGTGGTGCGAAGCGGCACCTTCGCCCCCTCGGTTTCAACCGCCCCCGAACTCTGGATGACATTGCGCTGCTGGAGCGCCTGGATCACCCTCATCGGATCCGCGAGGTACTGCGACATGCGCTCCAGGCTGCTGGTGATGCGGATTTCCTCGCTCTGCTCCCCGTACGTCGCGAGCTTGCCCACGTCCCGCACGGTCCGCAGTTCGTCCTTGATCCGGTCCGTGTAGTCGTGCAGCTCGCGATACCCGTAACGTTTTCCGTGTATCGCCACCAGCATGGCCACGGTGTCGCCGAAATCCGAGTTCACCAGCGGCCCCACCACACCCTTGGGCAGGTCCGTCGCAGCCGTTTCGTTCATGTCGTGCCGCAGTCTGGCCCAGAACGCCGGCGCATCGGTGACGTGCTGCTCCAGTTCCACCGTCACCACCGCCAGCCCGGGACGGCTGGTGGAATACGTCTTCTCCTTTCGCACCTCCTGGAATTTGAAGATGTGTTCCTCCAACTTCCGCGTGACCTGCTGTTCCACCTGCTCCGACGTTGCTCCCGGGTACCACGCCAGCACCATGCCCTGCCGGATCGTGATGCTCGGGTCCTCCGTCCGCGGCATGGTGAACAGCGCGTGGATCCCTGCCGCGGCGGCCGTCGCCGCCAGGACCACGGTAACGACCGGATACCGCAGAGAGCCTCTCACCGGGTTCATCGCCGTCACCTCGTCCCTTCGCCGGCCACCGCTGCCGGCGCGCCTTCCCGTAGTTTGTGCTGCCCCGCCACGACGACGGACTCCGTTCCGTCGAGGCCGCTCTTGATCTGCACCTCGGTTCCAAACACCGTGCCCGTCTCCACACGCCGCGCATACACCCGCCCCTGGTTCGGGAAGTAGACGAACACGGTGGTCGCCCCCTGCGCGTCCCGCACGATGGCGTCGCCCGGCAGCGTCATCACGGTCCGCGGCTGGTCGCCCTGAATCTCCGCCTCCGCGATCATCCCCAACCGCAGCACGCGCTTTGGGTTCGGCACCGCGATCCGCACCATGTAGCTGCGGGTGCTCGGGTCGGCCGCCACGTTGATCACTCGCACCGACCCCGTGAAGGTCTGGCCGGGCAGCGCTGGAATCCGCACCGTCGCTTTCTGCCCGGGCCTCACCAGGTGGATATCCGTCTCCGGCACCCCCACCAACACCTCCACCGGGTCGAGTTTCACGATCTGAAACGCCGGCCTCCCCGCGGCCGCCATGTCTCCGGCCTCCACCGAGCGTCCCGCCACGTACCCGTCAGCCGGCGCGGTCAACACTGTGTCCGCCAGCCGCTTCCGCGCCGCTCTCTCGCCCGCCGCGGCCTGCTCGTACGTCGCCCGTGCCTGCTCCCGGTCCTCTTTCTGCCCGCCGGCGCGCGCCTGCTCGTATTGCTGCCGCGCAACCTCGTATGCGGCCCGGGCTCTTTCGTAATCGTTCGGCGGCAGGCTCTTTGCGTCGTACAGTTGCTTCATCCGCCGATGCTCGTCCTGCGCCCGTTCGAAGGCTACCCGCGCCTGTTCCAGTACCTCCGGTCTGGCCGGCGATTCCGCCTTCGCCAGCACCGCCCGCGCGGACGCCGTCTGCGCCGCCGCCGCCTCCACGGCGATCTGGTAGTCCGTCGGATCGATCTCCGCCAGCACTTGCCCGGCCTTTACCGCGTCGCCCTCCCTCGGCCCGACTCTGATTACCTTTCCTGAAACCAGGAACGCGACGTTCGACGGGTTCTCCGGCGATACCACCGACCCGCTCACCGCCACCACCACCGGGGCTTCAAACCTCCTTGGCTGCGCTACCTTCACTGGAACCGGTCCCGCGCCGCCCGCCGCCGGCTGCCGGGAAGAACAACCCGTCAGCGCTCCCGCCATCACGCACACTGCCGCCAAACGCTGCTGTTTCGTCACTGTCTTCGCCTCTTGTCCTTACCCGCTGCCGGGACGAGTTGCTGGAAAAGGAGATCCCGGCACTCCGCGTACAGCCCCTCCCGCTCCCGTCCTGTCTCCACCAGCGCCAGTTCCGCCAAGCCCCTCGCCGCGGCGAACAACGCCGTCGCCACAGCCTCCGGGCGTGCCGGCGGGTCCACGGCGCTCTCCGCGAAATGCCGCTCCGCCAGCGCTGCATACTCCGCCGCGCGCTGCCGGTTGAGTGCCGCGATCCTCTCCCGTGCCGCCCGGTTCCGCATCGCCCGCAGTGTAGACTCCGTCTCCAGGATGATCCACCCGCGGTCCAGATCCTGCTTCACGTACCAGTCCAGGACCGCGCGCAACCGTCTGCCCGGGTCTTTTTCCCGCGCCACGATCTCCTCCAGCGCCCGGTCAATTCTCTTCCGCTTCGTTCGCAGGACCTCCATGAAGAGCTCGTCCTTGCTGCGGAAATTGGAGTAAAACGCGCCCCTTGAAAATCCCGCCTCTTCGGCAATTTGCTCCACCGAGGAGGCGTCGAACCCGCGGCGGATGAAGGCCCGCTCTGCCGCCCCGACCAGCCGTTGCCGGGTGGCTTGCTGGCTCTCCCGTCGCGTGAGCCGTTTCGCTCTATTCACATACGAAAATGTATCTGAATACGATATCGTATGTCAATGCGTCTTCCGCGCGAGGGCCGGATGATCGCCGAGCGGGGTGCGTTTGTGCCGCGGCCCGGCGAGCTCAGGCGGCGAATGCCGGCACTCTCACCGGGCGTCGGCGACGGCCAGTCCCCGGCGCGCCGCCGTCTTCCGGATCTCCCCGGCGGCTTGTCTCGACCGCGGTCCGCGGGCAGTCATCGTGAACCGGCTGCCGCGCGGGAACTGGGCCAGCTTGGCTGCCACTGCCTCCGTTGTGGGAAGCCGGGAATAGTGGGCCACGGCGCCTGTGACGCCGCCCGGCTCATCTCTGAGTTCGATGCGGAGGGGTTCGCGCCACCAGTTGAGGTCCTCCCGGGTTTCGTCCCGACACCGGCCCGAAATGCAGAGAGACTCGATGAGCCGCAAGTCGGCCTCCGACGCCAGCCAGTTGTTGCCTCGCGCAATAGCGTTGCGCAGTTCCACTTCCAACTGAACGCTTTCTCCGTTCCTGGCGAGCTCCTCGCCTTTGCCGCTCCAGTACTGGTGAAAGTAGCGGAAGGCGTCCCAGAGCGGCTTCAGTGCCGCCGGCGAGCCATAGCGGCCCAGGGAGCGGGCTGCGGCCTGCTTAACCGGCACCTGGTGGTGCATCAGGTAGGCCGCGAGGTACTCCTCCAGCGCCGGCGCCATGGCAAGTCGGGATGTGACCTCGAAGTACCGGACAGCGCAAGGCGGGGCCGCTGCCAGCATGTCCCACGCGTGGCTGTGGAAGACGCGCCCGGCGTAAGCGGGATCGACCCGCACGAAGTAGGCCACCAGCTCCGGCTGACACGGGTCCTGCTGGGATTCGTAGATCGCCTTCATCCTCGCGAGCACGCGCGATGTAGCATATTTTGCTATAGCAGCCATCCGCAGTTGCGGATTCCATCCACCTGGGCGCTGGGCGTGCGCGAGAGCCTCGGTCAATTCATTGTCCATGGGGGCGACGGCTTTCGCCGGCAACAGGTCCAGGTGAGAGACATCGAGCCAAGTCTGGGATCTGGTCACCTCCGCCAGGACGCGCGCCCGCGCCCGGGCCGGGTCAATCCGGTGGATTGCGAGCAGCGCCTCCCTCGGCGCTTCGTAGTAGTCCCCTGGTTTCCAGCCGTCCAGAATCGACTCCAAGAAGGGCACCAGCTCAGGCGATTCGATCGACTCAGAGGCAAGCTCGATCAGGTAACGCTGTCTTGACAACTCAAGACCGGGGAAGGAGCGGATGAACTCGCGGCGCACGGCTGCTGTCCAAGGTGGAGCTGCTTCCTGCTCGCCGCCGAAGCGAACCTGCCGGATGTATTGGAATAGGGTGGCGAATGCCTCCGCTTTGACGTCAGCCCGCTTCGCGGGAAGGCTGGTCGCCAGGGATGCCGCCAGAGGCCGCATCTCGCGATTGAAGACGGCAACGGGAAGCGCCCTCCCGGGGGGCTTCTGCCCGCAGACTCGAGCCGCCACCGAAAGATACTGGTACGGCACCGATTGCGCCGGCAGGGAGATGCGGCTTCGCATCAGCTCGCAGACCAGTTCCGGCCGGCTGGCCTCCTCAAGTCCGCCGAGGAGCGCATCCTGCTCCGCCGGCAACGCCTCCAGCGAGGCTTCCCATGCCACCGGGTCATCCAGGAAGCGCAGACGCTGAGCCGCGAGGCGCTTTGCCTCATCCGCCTTGCGGCCGCTGCTCTCCCGGTCCTTGAGCACAGACAGACTCTCTGCGGCAGTAGCCCGAACCCACTCTGGCGGGGCGGTGCTTACCTCGAACTCGACGGTGTTCGACACCGCATATTGCGGCGGGGCGGGAGCGTGTTGTGGAGCACTGCCGCTGCGAACCTGCTTCCTGGCCAACAAGGCTACACGATAACGTCCCGGTCCAAGGGAGGGCAGAGAGGCGTTGAGAACGAACTCCAGCGGTTCCCTTCGATAGCCGAAGCTCAGTAGCGGGTCGGACCGGTCGAACCCGCCGGTCGGTCGTCCCCAACACGGTGACTCCACCGATCCACAACTTGCTGGCGGGTCCAGCAACAAGCCACCGTATGTCCAGAACTCCTTGGACGGCACATCGCCCCGTTCGATGACAGGACCGCTGCGGCTCGTCACCGCGCGGATGACCTCGCCGCGCCGGTATATGTGCGGATCGGCGAGCCGGAGGGAGAAGTCGAGCTCGGGAGGGTTCACCGATTGCAGTTCAGCCCACGGCGGCGGCTCGCCGGTCTGCGCCACGGCCGCTGCGCTGAACGCCAGGAGGACTACAAGAAGAGCCGGCACGGAACCTCATTGCCTTAGACGCCGTCAGGCGCCCGGGAAGTTCCAGAAGCCCGATCTATTTGCAGGCCTGCCACGCCAGCACTGCCGCGATCGTCTTGGCGTCGATCAGGCGGCCGGTGCGGATCATGCGCTCCAGTTCGCGCACGGTGAACCAGCGGCAGCGGATGCGCTCGTCCTCCATGGGCTGCGCTTCGCCCTTGATCAACTCCGTCGCCACGAAGACCGTCATCTTCTCGGCGACATAGCCGGGGCTGGGATAGAGCGTCAGCAGCTTCTTCCATTTGCGCGCACGATAACCCGTCTCTTCGGCCAGCTCGCGCCTGGCGGCCTGGAGCGGCTTCTCGCCGGGGTCGAGCCGCCCCGCCGGAAGCTCCCACATCATCGCCCGCGCCGGCAGGCGGTACTGCCGGACCAGCAGGATGCGTCCCCGCCCGTCCACCGCCATCATGACCGCCGAGCCGTTGTGCTGCACGATGGAACGCCGGATCTCGAAGCCGTCCGGATCGATGGCGTGGTCTTCCGTGACGCGGAACAGGTTGCAGCGATAGCGCTCGCGAGAGGAGACCAGCTTCATCATTCGGCCTTCTCCACGGCGACTTTGCCGAACTTTTCCAGCGTCTTCGCCAACTGGGACGCGTCCCCCACCACCACGATGCTGGCGGCGTCGGGCGCCATGTATCGAGCGGCTACGGCCTGTATCCGGGGTGCCTCGACCGCCCGGATGCGGGCAGTGAACGTCTCCAGGTAGTTATCGGGAAGCCCGAGCAACTTCATGTTGGAGAGCTGTGTTGCCAGGCCAGCCTGCGTTTCCAGTCCCATTACGAAGTTACCGCTCAGGTAATTCTTGACGTCTCTCAGCTCGGATTCGGACACCGGCTGCTTCACCAGCGCCTCAAGCTCCGCAATGATGCTGTTCAGCGCGGGCTCGAGCACCTCGCCGCGCACCTGCGTCACGGTCGTGAAAAGGCCGGCGTTCTTTCGCGCTTGAAGGCTGCTGTGCGCGTCGTAGGCGAAACCCTGCTTTTCGCGGATGTTCGTGAACATGCGGGAGCTCGCCCCCCCGCCCAGAATCGTGTTGGCCACCACCATCGGGAAGTAGTCGGGGCTGGCACGGTCCACCCCCAGCCGCCCGACGCGGATGTCGGCCTGGACCGAGCCGGGGCGGTCCACCAGCTTGATCGTGCGCGCCGGGGCGGGGAACTCGGGAGCCGGGCGGGGCGCCAGGGGCTTCTTTTCCCAGGCGCCGAACCGCGCTTTGATCAGGCCCAGCGTTTCCTCCCTCCCCGGGATGGCGCCGAGCAGAATCAGCACTCCGTTGTTCGGTGTGATGTGCACGTCGCGGAAACCGGCCAGCCCCGCCCTTTCCAACTTCTCAATGGACTCGGGCGTAGGATTGCTCCTCGAGTATGGATGCGCTCCGAAAACCACCGAAGTGATCTTGTCGTCCGCCCAGAAGGCGGCATCGGAGCGCTCCGCCAGAAGTTCCTGGGTGCGCCGGGCCTTGTAGAGCTTGACTTCTTCCTCCGGAAACGACGCGTTCAGGGAGACGTCGGCGGCAAGGTCCAGAAGTTTCGCCAGGTTCTCGGCCAGCGCGCTGCCTTGCAGGGTCACGCCGTCGGGGCCGGAGGCGGCCCTCAGCGCGCCGCCGATCTCGGCAAGTTCCTCGGCGATCTGCCGCGAGGTACGCGTCTTGGTCCCCTCGGTCAGAAGAGAACTCACGGCTTCGGACAGTCCCGGCAAGTCCTTCGGGTCGAATTTCGTCCCGGCCTCGAAAGCCAGCCGCAGCGTGACTAGCGGAAACCGCCTGTCCTCCACCAGCACGACTCGGAGTCCGTTCGGCAAAGCCGTCTCAAAGATGGACGGCAGTTTGAAGGGCGGCAAGGCGGCCGTTTCCGGCGGCTTGGTTCGGTCAGTCTTCTGCGCGGATATAGTCATGGCGGCTAACAGTGCGACCCACGTCAATCTGGAAGTCTTCATTTCTCGGGCTTCTCCTGGGCGGGCGCGGGAACAATATCCAGGACGAAGCGCCTCTCGGGCGTGCAGTACTTCCTTGCCACCGCCTGCACCTCGGCCGGTGTCACGGCCAGGAACGAAGCCAGCTCGGTGTTGATGTACTCCGGCTTCCCATCCAGCAATTCATACTGGCCGAGCAGCCGCGCCCGCTGCACCGAGCTTTGCAGGCGGCTCATCATGCCCGCCCGAAAGTACGTCTTGGCCCGGTTCAACTCCTTCGGGTCCACGCCGTCCTTCTGGATCTTGCCGATCTCCTCCTGCGCCTGCTGGACGATCTCCGGACCCTGGAACGCCGGATTGTAGAGCAGCATCATGGCGTAGTGCCCCGGCTCCTTGTAGTCGCTGGCGCTGGCGAAAGGCCAGCCCAGGTCCGCCTGGTACTGGATCACCGACTGGCGGCCCTTGACCAGGTTCTGCTGGAATCGCGAGCTCTCGCCCCCGGTCAGCAGTACGTCCAGCATCGCCAGAGCGTAGTAATCCGGAGACCGCCGCGGGGGACCGGGATACCCGATCAACACCGCGGGAACTTGCGCCAGCGGATCGCGGTAGATTTCCGAACGCGGCTTGACCTCGGCAGGCTCGGCCAGGTCCGGGTGCTTGGGCTGTGGCTGCGGCTCGATGTCGCCGAAGTACGCCTCCACCAGCTTCTTCGCCTCGACCACGTCCAGGTCCCCGGCCAGCACCAGCACGGCGTTGTTCGGCGCGTAGAAAGTCTTGAAGAACTTCGCCACGTCTTCCACCGACGCCGCATTCAGGTCCTCGAATGAGCCGATGAGCGAGTGCGAGTTCTGCCAGTTCTGGAAGCCGATCTCGGGCCAGCGGTCCACGATCGCCGTGTTGTACGGCTGGTTGTCGAAATTCAGCCGCCGCTCCTGCTTGACCGCCTCCTTCTGGTTGTCGAGATTCTCCTGGTTGATGGCCAGCGACCGCATCCGGTCGGACTCCAGCCACAGGCCCACGGCGAGCTGGTTGGAGGGAAGGACCTCGAAGTAGTCAGTGAAGTCCGGATGCGTCGAGCCGTTCAGCGTCCCGCCGTTGGACTCCACCAGCTTGAAGTGCTGGCCCTTGGGCGCGTTGGCCGAGCCCTGGAACATCATGTGCTCGAACAGGTGCGCGAAGCCCGTGCGGCCCTTTTCCTCGCTCCGTGCGCCCACGCCGTAGACCACGCAGACGCTGACCACGGGAACGGACTTGTCGGGAGCGAGGATCACCCGCATCCCGTTCTTCAGCGCGTATTTTTCGAAGGGTATCTGGAAATCGGTTGCCTGAACCATGATGCCGCCAGCACACAGAGTAAGAAGCGCGAATCCGATGGATTTCATGAGACTCCTGCTGCTTCCAGTGAGACTACTTGTCCCATGATATCGCGGTATTCAGAATGTCCGCCGCCTCCAGCCACCCACGACGCGCCGTCACCACGCCGTAGCGCATGTTGGCGAGGTGCTTGGGATGGTGCGCGTCGGTCGAGATGACGAACTTCGCTCCGCGCTGCCTGGCCGTGCGCAACATCGTGGGGTCCAGGTCGAGCCGCTCCGGGCTGGCGTTGATCTCCAGGGCCACCCCGCGGCGGGCGGCTTCCGCGGCCACACGTTCGAAATCGAAGGGAAAGGCCTCGCGTTGCAGGAGCAGGCGCCCGGTGGGGTGGCCGAGCACGCGCAGATAGCGGCACTCCAGGGCCCGCAGCAGGCGGTCCGTCATCGCCGCCGGCTCCAGGTTCATGTAGCTGTGCACGCTCCCTATCACAATGTCCAGCGCGGCCAGCGCCTCGTCGGCCAGGTCCATCGAGCCGTCCTTGCGAATGTCGCACTCGATGCCCGAAAGTACGCGGATGCCCAGCGAGTCCTGGTCCAACCTGCGCACGCGCCCGGCGAAGTCGATGACCCGTTTCTCGTCCAGGCCGTTGGCCATGGCCAGCGCCTTGGAATGATCCGTGACGGCGATGTACCGGTAACCCAGCGCCTTGGCGGCCTCCGCCATTTCCTCCAGCGTGGCGTGCCCGTCGCTGGCTGTGGTGTGCATGTGGAGGTCGCCGCGGATGTCGGCCAGTTCCACCAAACGCGGCAGGCGCCCTTCGGCGGCGGCCTCGATTTCGCCCCAGTTCTCCCGTAGCTCCGGCGGAATCCACTCCAGGCCAAGGGCCCGGTAGATGCCCTCTTCGGTCTCGCCGGCCAGCCGCCTGTCGTCCTTGGCGCGGAACAGGCCGTACTCGCTCAGCTTCAGTCCCAGCTTCACGCACCGGGTGCGCAGAGCGATGTTGTGCTCTTTGCTCCCGGTGAAGTATTGAAGCGCGGCGCCGTAACTGGCGGGCTCGAGCGCCCTGACGTCCACCTGGAGACCCTCCACGCCCACCTTGGCGCTGGCCTTGTTGGCTCCCTTGCCCAGCACCTCGGTCACTTTCGGGTGCTTCACGAAGCGCTCCAGGGCTCCAGCCGCCTGGGGTCCCGTGACCAGCAGATCCACGTCGCCGACCGTGTCCTTGCCCCGGCGCAGGCTGCCCGCGGGCGTGACGCGCTCGATGCCCGGTCCTCCGGCCAGGTACGCGGCCAGTTCGCTTGCGACCTCGTCGGCGAAGCTCAGCAGGAAGCGGCCCGCGCTCTTGCGGTAGTGGGCGATCGAGCGCAGGACCTTCTCCTCCAGCTTGGCCCCCATGCGAGGGAGCGCGCGCAGCTTCTGGTCCAGGCATAGGCGCTCCAGGTCGTCGATGGTGCTGACCCGGTAGTGCTCCCAGATGAGGCGTATGCTCTTCGGCCCCAGGCCCTGTATCTTCAGAAACTCCAGCGCCGTGGGCGGGTACTTCTCCAGGAGCTCGTCGCGGCGCTCGAAACTGCCGCGCACCAGGATCTCGGCCAGCACGTGCGCCAGTCCCTTGCCGATCCCCGCTATTTCGGTGACGCTGCGTGTCGCGTCCTTGAGTATGTCCTCGATGCGCTCGCCGTGGCCTTCGATCGCGGCGGCGCCGTTGCGGTAGCTGCGGATGCGGAACGGGTCCTCGCCTGCGATCTCCATCAGGTCGGCGGTCTCAGAGAGAAGCCGGGCGAATTCCTTGTTTTCCATTGGGCTTCTCCGCTGCGAGCAGCGGCGGGAAGGGCTCCACGTGAACCAGCACGTCGGCGACCCAGTCGAGTTCCCTTACGACGTGGTCCCGTACTTGCATGGCGATGTCGTGGGACTCGCGCACCGTCATGGCCGGATCCACCTCCAGGTGCAGGTCCACGTGGTGCTTGAGTCCGGTGTTGCGGGCGAAGCACTTCTCGATTCCCATCACCCCGGGGACCGCCTGGGCCACCCGCCGTATGTCCTCCATCAAGTCCGGCGCCGGCATGGTGTCCATCAATTGCAGCGTCGTGTCCCGAATCACGCGCAATCCCAGAAACACCACGATCAGGCCCACGGCGAAGCCGCCGTAGTGGTCTGCGTCGCCATACAGATCGGGATTGTAGAGCGTTAGGCCCAGGCCCGCCAGAGCCGCCAGTCCGGAGAAAACGTCCACCAGGTCGTTCCACGCGTCCGCCACCAGTGCGGAGCTCCTCATCCTGCGGCCGAACCGGAACTTGATCGGGGAAAGAGAACCCTTCACGGCGATGGACGCCAGCAGCGGCCAGATTGTGTACAGCGCCGGCGGCGGGCCGCCTTGGCCCAACTGGGCCAACGACCGCACGCAGATCACCACGCCGGTCCCCGCCAGCAGCATCCCCACCGCTCCGCCCGTCATCGTCTCCAGTCTTCCGTGCCCGTATGGATGGTTCTCGTCCGCGGGCTTGCCGGCCAGAACCAGGCCGAAAAGAACCACGCTGGAGGCCAGGATGTCGCTCGCCGACTCCACGCCGTCCGCCACCACGGCGGTCGAGCCTCCGATCAGCCCCACGATGATCTTCGCCGCGGCCAGGAAGCCGCAGATGACCATGCTGATGAGGGCGACCCGTTTCCCCAAGCTGTACGAGCTGGCCATGCCAGCAGGATAGCAGGTGCAACCCGGCACTTTGGGGATGCTCGCCGCCCTTTTGGTGCTAGAATCCTTGGTGGAGAGGGCAGGCGTTTGTTTCTAGGACTGGGCGAGAAGGATAGCGGGATGGAAAAACAAGCGCAAAATATCCAGGAAGCATTTCTAAACAATGCGCGCAAGGACAAGACTTTCCTGACGATCTACTTGATGAGTGGGGTGAAGCTTTCCGGCCGCATTCGCAGCTTCGATAAGTACTCCGTCGTGCTGGAAAGCAACAATCAGGAACAGCTCATTTTCAAGCACGCCATCTCCACCGTAGTCGTCGCCAAGGTGGCCCATTCGTTCGCCGCCGCGTCGCACGCGCACGGCGGCCAGCCAGGCGCTCCCCCGGTGGGCCACGTCGCCGACGCCCAGCCGCAGGAGGAGTAGAGGGCTCTGCCGGCGGAGGCGTTGCAGGAACGAGCCGTACTGGTCGGGCTGGAGTTTAGGGGCCGCCGGGCCCGGCGGGCGGATTGCGGTGCAGACTCGCTTGCGACGGCTTCGGAAGAATCGCTGGCCGAGCTTGCCTCCCTGGCCCGCAGCGCCGGGGCCGAGATCCTCGAACGCGTAATCCAGACGCGCCCCGCGCCGGATCCCGCCACCCTCATCGGCTCAGGCAAAGTCCGGGAGCTCAAAGAAACCGCCGCCTCTCTCCAAGCGGACCTGGTCCTCTTCGATCACGACCTCAGCCCGACGCAGCAGCGCAACCTGGAACGTGCGCTCCAGGTCAAGGTGATCGATCGCACCCAGCTCATCCTGGACATCTTCGCCCGGCGCGCGCGCACGCGGGAAGGGCAGCTTCAGGTCGAGCTGGCCCAACTCAACTACCTGCTGCCCCGCCTCACCGGCCGCGGCCGCGAAATGTCGCGCCTCGGCGGCGGCATCGGTACCCGGGGCCCCGGCGAGACCCAACTGGAGACCGACCGCCGCCGCATCTTCCGTCGCACACGCAAGATCAAGGAGGATCTGGAGCGCGTACGGCATCATCGCGCCGTGCAGCGTGGGCAGCGCAGCGCCGTGCCGCTGGCCACGGCCGTGATCGTGGGCTACACCAACGCCGGTAAGTCTACCCTGTTCAACCGTCTGACAGGCGCCGGCGTGGTGGCCGACGCGCGCCTGTTCGCCACGCTCGACCCGACGATCCGGTCGCTGGCGCTCCCCAGCAACCGGCGAGTTCTGGTGAGCGACACCGTGGGCTTCATCCGGAATCTGCCCACGCCGCTCATCGAGGCTTTTCGGGCCACGCTGGAGGAGGTCGTGGATGCGTCGCTGCTGATCCACGTGGTGGACGCATCCTCGGCCCGCGCCGCCGATGAGGCTTCCGAAGTGCACAGAGTGCTGGCCGAGTTGCGCTGCCGCGAGACCCCCCAGTTACTGGTGTTGAACAAGATGGATCTCGTCCAGGGCTCCGCGCCGAGGATCTCGGGCGCCTATCTCCGCGAAGTTGCGGTTTCGGCGCTGACCGGCGAAAACGTGGACGGGCTTCTGGCGGCCATCGACGAGGCGCTGCCGGTGGATCCTCTGACCCGGGTCACCCTGCGCATTCCGGCCGGGGACGGCGCCACGCTCCACCTGCTCCACGAGGGGGGGCGCGTGATCAGCCTGCGCTACGCGGGCGAGTTCTGCGAGGTGGAGGCCGAGATCCCCGAATCCCTCAAGCGCCGCCTGGCAGCCGGTTCGAGCGAGCAGGCTTAATGGGGCGGGTTGCCCTGCCTGCCGTCGGCTGACAGCTGACAACTGACAGCTACGGGGCTTCAATGGGGCCGCGATCAGATGATCGCGGAAATAAGTCCAAGCCGGCAAAGTCCGCACCTGTGCGTAAGCTTCAATGGGGCCGCGATCAGATGATCGCGGAAATAAGTCGAGGACGGCTACCGACTGGCCGAGTCCAAGGTGCTTCAATGGGGCCGCGATCAGATGATCGCGGAAATAACCCAACGATGACGTCGCAGTA
>JBHGAV010000024.1:0-55184 GCA_041946685.1 Bryobacteraceae bacterium
CGTCAAAGATGTTTTATCAGCTTCTCACCTCAGGGTGCCCCCATTTTTGATCAAGAGCCTTTCAACCTCGTAACCTCTCCCGCATCTTCTCCACCAACGCCGCCTCGCGCGCCCGATCCTGCATCGTGTACCGCACTGTCATGTCGAGTTGGCGGTGGCCGGCCTGCCGCAGTCGCTTGATGGCATGCAGCGGATGGGGCGCCGGGATTTTGCACTAAGGGCGGCAGCCAGCCCGTGAATGGCCCATGCCGCGCAGCTCGGCGAAATCATTCTCACGGAGATTCTTCCTCGCACCATTGCTCTACTTCTCCATGCACGTGTAGGAACCGGCCGCACCGGCGGGGCCGCCGGTGTATTTCGGGTAAGCCGGGTAAGAGCACATGGGAAGACTGCGTTCTCCCGCCGTCACCGTCACCGACTTGCCGGGCGCTTTGCCGTTTTCGACCCAGTCCATGATAAGGCCAAGCCGGTCAAAACTGCCGGGAATCTGCTGGACCGGGATCTCCTTCCCATCGCCATCGATCTTGTAGTTATTGCCGCTGAGCCCATGGCCGGTCTGCGGCAACACCCAAAATCGGGCGAAGCTGTCCACGGCCGCCCGGCCCATCCTGTCGAGAACCGATTGGTAGTAGTCCAGTTGCGCTCCCGGCGAGGCCAGCGTGTCGTTGGTGCCGATGACCACGATCAGCTTGCCGCCGTGTTTCTGGAAGGTGCTCAGATCAGGGTTGGTGGAATCAAGAATCGCCGAGAGGGCCACGCGCCGCTTGTCGAGCGGTCCGCCCTCCACATAATCGAGCGGATTGGCATTCAAGTCGCGCATGAGAAAACCGGTCACGCCCAGCACCCCCAGGTGGCTGTGCACCGGCGCGTTCTCCGCGGTGCCTTCCTGGCCGCGGTAGCGGACATCGGCGATGAGCCCGCTCCCGGATGGGTCCGTGTTCGGCACCCACATTCCGAAACTCTTGACGCCGTTCGCCAGCGGCGTGGCGAATACGTACGGCGAGTAGACCATCTTCAGCGTGGAGATCTGTCCGTCGGTGAGACAAGCCGCAGGGCTGGTGTCCTGGGGATTCGGGTCCTTGTTGTCAGGACAGCGCCTGGCAGCCCACGGGTTGCGATTCGGTTCGCCTTGCTTCACGTCGAATATTGCGCGGCAGGCCATGTAGTTGTTGATCACGCCGTCCACTAGGCCGTCCAGCTTGTCGCACTGACGCATGAACTCGCCGCGAATGGCGTTCACCTTGGCCGGGATGACCCAATTCGCAAGGGGCTTTTCTTGAATGCGTATCCACGCCGGTGCGAGCATCAGCGATGAGAAACTGACGATGGGGACGCTGGCCAATACGCCGTCGTAGACTGCGGGGTAGCGCTGCACAACGGTCAAGGCTTCCCTGCCGCCTTGCGACCCCCCGAAGAAGTAATTGAAGCGAGGCCGTCCGCCGTAAATCCTCTCGATCAACACCATGGCGGCATCGTGGGTCTTCTTCAACTGCATATATCCGAGATTGGCAATGGCCTCCTCGTTCGTGGCCCACGAATCGGCAACACGGTCCTCGGGGGAAAGTCCCCGGCCGCGGCCTCCCCCCGGAGCCCCGATCTGGTGCCCGGAGTCGCTGCCATAGGTGGCGAACCCTTGCCCAAGGAGCGATTCGCCTCCTGGGGTCAGGCCGCCGGTCAAACGGGGGATCATCCCGTTCATCCCGCCGCCTCCCAGCTGTGCGGCCCGGAAGGACCACGACGCCGGAAGCGCGACTCCAAACCGTATCGGCGGCGCATTCTTGTCCACCGGCGCCATGGAGCCTTCAACGCTGCAATATGCCGGAACGCCACCAGCCTCCGGATGCCACCGCGGCGCGCTGAGGGTCACTGCGGAGACGGGCTCGCCAATGGCGCTGGCCGGGACCTCAGAGCCAAGTTTGGCCGCCGTGCAGTCGGCTTCCGAGATGGTCTTGCCGCCGGCGGCCAGAAGGGGCGTCAGGATGGCCGCCAGCGAGATCAAGCGGAGCGCTGCGCGAAGTGGTTCCATGTCGATGCCCTCAAATAGCTTAATCCGTCACGAGCCTTCTGGCTCGGAGCCAGTCGTGAAGACGTTCAATCCAACTGACCACGGGCATTCCGGAGGCGGGTCCGTAGCCGTGGTCGTAGACGTGCATTTCCACCGGTCGTCCCGCCTCTTTCCACATTGTAAAAAGGGCCGCGCACCCGTTGGTTACGTTGAAGTGCCCGTCCATCACGGCGATGAACAGTGGAGCGCCGTGGGCCGGCACATTGACGTCCACGAGCGAGGGTCCATAGACGGTGGCGACGAAGTCCGGATATGCGTCGGAGGCTTCGGCCAGCGCTGTTCCAATGGCCACGCCGCCGCCGGCGGAGAAGCCCAGGATGCCGATCCGCTTGGGATCGATGCGGTACTCGGCCGCCTTGCTGCGCAAAAGCCGGATGGCTTGTTGAGCGTCGGCGATCGCCATCGCGATCACCCTGGCTTGTTCCGCATCACCAGGCGCAGGATTGGCGTTGCCGCGCCTGCTCTGAATCTCTTTGAAAGACAGTTCCGGCCCCCGCTGAGGCGGGCTCGGTCGCCGCGGGGAGGACGGACCGGCGCCGGAGGTCTGCGGCACATCCGGCACCACTCTGTATTTCAGGATGAAAGCGGCGATGCCTTTGTCGTTGAGCCAAGCGGCCGTACGTTCCGGCTCGGGGAAGCTCAAGGCGCGCATGCCTCCGCCCGGGCAAAGGATCACTGCCGCGCCTTTCGCCCTGCCGGGTTCGGGGAGATAGATCGTCAGGGTCGGATCGGAGACGTTCGAATAGGTTTTCCCGCCGTCCGGTCCCTCCGTTATTCTCTCGCTGAAAGTCCAATTCTCCGAACCGGGCGCTTTGCCGGGCCACACTTTGATCACGTTGCTTTGCTGGCCGTACAGGCCGGTCGAAACAAGCAGCAGGCAGGAAAACGTCTTCCTCACGAAGGTCTCCGTTCTCAAAGAAACTTGAAGCGAATGGCGCGGTCCGAATCCGGCGATGCACGCTTCTTCTTCTAGCGTGCCATTTCGTTAGCCGGTTCGCTTCAGCGTCGGGCGATCGCCGTCCTGGTCGGGCGCATCGCCACTCCGGGCGTCCACCGGCGCCGTCCCGCGCCGGAGCGTGGGCCGTCCGTCATCCCGGGGCTGGGCCTTCCGGCTGGCGAGCAGCCGCTCCAGGCGGCCATGCACGTCCACGAACTCGGAGGTGTTCACGACGTACTGGGGCTGGGGAGCAAGCACGGCCTGAATCGTGGCCTGAGCCTCGGCGATCCTCTCGTCGGTCGGAGGATGCGACAGGAATATCTTTGAAAGAGCGCCGGGCTGGGTCTTCTCCAGGGCCTGGATCCTCTCGAAGAAGTCGATGTAGGCGGTGGGGTCGTATCCAGCCGCGTACAAATACTGGATGCCCAACATGTCCGCCTCACGCTCGAAATCACGCGAGAACCTCAGGAAGGTCAGGGGAATTCCCAGGTTCGCGGCCTGTTGCACCCCGTAGCCTGCCCAGCCGCCCATAAAGATCAGGGGCAATGTGAGCCAACTGGCCACCTGCCCGCGCGAGGCCTGCCGCGTGCCGTGCCGGGCCGCCACATGGGCCAGTTCGTGCGCGATGACTCCGGCCAGCTCGGCCTCGCTGCCGGCCCGGCGCACCAGGCCTGTGTTGACGAACAGATAGCCGCCCGGCAGAGCGAAAGCGTTTACCTGGTCGTCATCGATCACTCTTGCCGTGACCGGCACCTTGACGTCCGAGTTGCGCGCGATGTTCTGTGCGATGCGGTTAACGTACTCGGAAACAACCGGATCATCGACGATCCTGGACTCTTTCTCGATCTGCTGGGCGAGCTGCCGGCCCAGTTCGATTTCCTTCTCCAGGGAATACAGGTTGACGCCCTTGGCCACGTCCCGATTTCCGATCTGGGACGGGTCCTTCCGCTTGTCCTTGCTGGAGAAGGCCGTGGTGGGTGCAAGGAAAAGCGAAAGAGCGACCAGCCAGGCGACTTTCGAAACAGTTTTCATGGTCGATCTCCTTTCCCTCGAACTCAGTAGACACAGCTCTCATGACGTCCATTCCGACGTCCACTTATTTGACGCGCCACAGGGAACACCGGTTGCCGGAACCGGCATCCGGGCTATGAGCCATCCGCCCGGACGGGGTGCGCTCCACTGCCGCGCCAGGCATCGAGCAGGCCGAGCCGCAGGAATTCGCGCTTGGCCCGGGTGGTGATGTCGCTCTGCATCCGCGGCTCGAAGCGGTGGTCGCAAACGTACGCCCGGATGCGCAGCCGCAGGCAGGGCATGCGGTCGAAGCTGTCGGAGACGGCGACCGAGACCGGCTTTCGAAGGTAGAGGTATGGGCTGGCGTACGCCGCTTCGTACCCGATGCGCGAGGCCACATCCGGGTCCGCATCGATGGGAAGGTAGAGGTCGGTGACGACCTGGCAGTCGGGGACTCCCGAGTTGGCGTTGAACACATGACTGCTCAAGACGCTGGCATTGGGAATCGTGACCCTGGTATCGTCCGGCGTCGTGAGCTTGGTGCTGCGAAGCCCGATGTGGTCGATCTCGCCATACGCATCCCCGATCCGGACACGGTCTCCGAGCTGATACGGCCGGTCCCCCAGGATGACCAGGCCGCCGATGAGGTTCCGGATGAGGTCCTGGGCGCCCAGGCCGATGGCGATGGCAACCGACCCGATAGCCGCCAGGAACGTCTCCCGGCTGGGGGCCAGCACATCAAAGGAAATGAAAATCGCAGCGAACCAGAGCGTGATGCGAAGGATTGGCTCGAGCCATTTCACCATGAACCTGGCCCTCGGCCCACGCGCCGCCAGCAGGTTCAGAAGTTTCGAGGAGTAGCGGATCAGGAGCCAGACGACGACCAGGATCAGCCCGACTCGCGCGATCCTCCCCACGGTGAAGTGCTGGAAGATGTCGCCCCCCGGAAAGGCCTGCAACAGCATCGCTGGTGGCATTCTAGGTCCTCCTACCATAGGTTGCTGCGGTGCAGCGTGTCTCTGACGAACCGGCCCGCCTGAGGCCGGACACGGAAGCCGGGGCAGCCCGGATCCGGCTCCAGAATCTCGAGTGCTTGCAGCTTCTCAAGGCGTCTCCTTCTCTCGCTCAGCACCGTCATGCCCTTGGGCCCAAGCACCGCCGCGAACTCATCCAGGGGCACCTCCACCTGCGAAGGCAACTGCCGGACGAGGTCTTCGAGGCCCGCTTCGTAGTTCTCTATGGCCAACAGCGCCCTGAGCGGAGGCCATCTCTTCCAGTGTCCCGTGCCTGCAATAGCTCCGTGATACAGCTTTCCCTGCACTCTGTCAACCGGCGAGCGCCGCCGGCCGCAGCGCGGTGCTACATTTGGACCATGGCGTGCGAGAGCAGCAGCCACTGCCGTCGTCACAGGACGGCCATTCGCCTGGGCGGAGTCAAGGGCCGAGGAGCGAGTCCCGGTGGCTGAATTCGACACGCGGCTGGTTCGAAACGTTACCGGGTGGCTGGCGCTGGCGGCCCTGACGTTCGGTGTCATACAGATTTTCAGGCCTTTTCTGGTGCCGCTTGGGTGGGCCGCCGTGCTCTCGGTGTTCTTTCATCCTCTGTTGCGCAGCATCCGCCGGTACATTCGGCGGCCTAACCTGGCCGCGCTCACCGCCGTGGTGCTGATCACGCTGCTGCTGGTGGTCCCGGTCGTCGCGCTCACTCCGGCCCTGATCGGCCAGAGTATTGCCTTGGTCAGATCGCTCAGCAACGGTGATTACCTGGCGCAGGGGCGCGCGTTCCTGGAGCGCTATTGGGCGCATTCACCCGTTCCGCTCGGCGACATTCAGGAAGTGGTGGACGAACTCGTGCGAAGAACCGGGGCCCTGGTGGCGCAGCAGTCGGCACGCCTTGCGGGCAATCTGGTCCGGTCGGTTTTCGACATCGCGGTGATGCTTTTTGCGATGTTCTACCTTCTCCGCGACGGCGAACGCATTGTAGAACTGCTGCGCGACATCCTCCCCTGGGGTTCGCGGCGTCACGACCTGATGATCCAGCAGGCCGCCGAGCTGGTAGAGGTGACCATTTCCAGCAGTTTCGTCACCGCCGCCGTGCAGGGCGCGCTCGGTGGAATCGTGTTCTGGGCCGTTGGCATTTCGTCCCCCCTGTTCTGGGGCGCATTCATGGGACTGATGGCCTTCCTGCCGGTCGTTGGGCCGTGGCTGGTGTGGGGTCCGGCGGCGGTGAAGCTCCTGATGACGGGCCAGACAACCCGCGGCATTGTCCTGATCGTACTTGGTTTCGTGATTGTCAGCGGAGTGGACAACGTTCTGCGCCCCGTTCTGATCGCCGGCAGGTCCAAGCTGAACGGATTGCTGGTGCTGGTGAGCGTGATCGGAGGAGTCAGCGCCATGGGCTTCCTGGGGGTCGTGCTCGGGCCCGTGCTCGTGGCGACCGCGATCGGCCTGCTGAAAGGCTACCACGAGAGCATCGCGAGCGAACGGCAGCCGGCGCAACCCTCCACCGGGGAAAGCGATGATTAAACAGGAACCGCGAGCGTGAAGAAGGCGACTAAGATCATCGCGACGCTGGGACCAGCCAGCGCCTCACGAATCCCGGACCTGCTGGCTGCCGGGGTTGACCTGTTCCGCATCAACTTCTCGCACGGAGACGATGTCCAGCGGGACCTCTACCTCAGCCGGATTCGGGAGGCGGAGCGGCTCGCCGGCCGCCCCGTTGCGGTGTGCGCCGACCTGTGCGGGCCGAAGGTGCGGATCGGCATGATCGAAGGCGGCTCCGTGTGCCTGGAAGCAGGCCGGGAGATCGCCATTCAGCGGGAGGTGGTCGTGGGCGACGCCAGGCGCCTCTCCACTACGCTTCCCGAACTGGTCGACGCCGTCCGGCCCGGGCAGCAGATACAGATGGATGACGGCCGCCTGGCTCTTCAGGTCGTTCGCGCCGATCCGCCGAAGGAGTTCGTCTGCCGGATTCTGATCGGCGGTACCCTGGCGAGCGGAAAGGGCATGAGCTTCCCCCAGACGCGTCTGCCGATTTCCTCTTTGACGGAAAAGGACCGCGGCGACATCGGCTGGATCGCTCAGCGGGATTTTGATTATGTGGCGCTGTCCTTCGTGCGTTCGGCGGGCGACGTCGCCGAATTGCGTTCGCTGCTCGACCAGCAGCGGAGTGCGGCGCACATTATCAGCAAGATCGAGAAACTCGAGGCGCTTGACGATATCGACGCCATCATCGAGGCTTCCGACGGTGTCATGGTGGCGCGGGGCGACCTGGGAGTGGAACTGGATTATGCCAGGGTTCCCGTCGCGCAGAAATCGATCTCCCACAAATGCGAACTTGCCGGCAAGTGCTGTATCGTCGCCACCGAGATGTTGGAGAGCATGATCCAGAGCCCCCGCCCGACGCGGGCGGAGGTGTCCGACGTCGCTAATGCCGTCTTCGATCATGCCGATGCCGTGATGCTGTCCGGGGAATCCTCCGTGGGACGTTATCCGGTTGAGGCGGTTGCGGCAATGGTGCGGATTGTTGAGGCGTCCGAAGGGTATCTACACACGTTTGGCCGCTCTCGTCCGTCGGTTCCGTGGATCGCGGCGGCGCCCGCAGCCGCCCTGGCCGCCTCGGTCCGCCGTCTCGAGGAGATGCAGGATGTCAAGGCTGTCGTCGTTTACACGGCCTCCGGATTTGGCGCCCGCATGCTGTCCAAGAACCGGCTTCTTTCACCGATCCTCGCGTTGTCGCACGACCCGGCGACGGTTCGCCGCTGTTGTCTGTACCGGGGAGTCGTCCCGGCCGAAGTCCCCATGCCCGGCGACCTGAGCGAAGCAGTCGGGCTCTGCCTCACCAAGTGCCGAGAGTCTGGAATGGCGGAGGTCGGCGATCGCGTAGTTGTCGTGGCGGCACACCCGATTGGTGTTCCAGGCAGCACCAAGGTGCTTGTTCTGGAGACGCTCAAGTAGTGCGTCGCATGCACACGTCGCGCCGCCGGCAAGAGTGCAGCAAGTAAAGGAATCAGACGGCAGGAGTTTGCCTCCGTGCGATAATGATTCGCAGCTTGCGCGGCAGGTGAGGTTCGCGGTGACGCCGGAAAGCCTTTTCGTCATTGCTTTGGTGATCGGGGCGGTGATCTTGTTCGCCTCCGAAAAGCTGCCCGTGGACCTGGTGGGGGTGCTGGTGATGACCGTCCTTCTGGTCAGCGGCGTCCTGACGCCTCAGGAAGGGATTGCCGGCTTCAGCAACCCGGCCACCGTAACGGTGGCGGCAATGTTTGTACTGAGCACCGCGGTCTTCAAGACGGGGGCGCTCAACCTCCTTGGCGCCTCACTGGTCCGGCTCACCAAGTGGAGCTTTTGGGCTTCGCTGGTCGTGATCATGCTGGTGAGCGCGCTTCCGTCGGCGTTTGTGAACAACACGCCGGTGGTGGCGATCTTCCTCCCGCTGGTTCTCGAGGCCGCCCGCCAGGCCAAGGTAAGCCCGTCCAGACTCCTGATGCCGCTCTCGTTCGCGAGCATGTTGGGCGGGGTCTGCACGCTCATCGGCACCTCCACCAACATTCTGGTCAGCTCCATCGCCCAGCGCTCCGGGTTGCGGCCGTTCGAGATGTTCGAGTTCACCCGCCTGGGGTTGATCTTTTTCGGCGCCGGTTTGCTCTACATGCTGATCGTCGGCGTCCGGTTGATCCCTGAGCGACGGACTGCCGGCGATCTGACCCAGAACTTCCAGATGGGCAACTACCTTACGGAGATCGTCCTCCTGCCGGAAGCGAAGTCGGTGGGAACGAGGGTGGCGAATTCGCCCCTGAAGAAGGAGGTCGAGATCGACATCCTTGAGGTGTTTCGCGATGGGCGGAGGGTGGAAGGCCCGGTTTCCGACGTGGTGCTCCAGGCTTACGACGTTCTCCGCGTGCGATGCAACGTCTCGCAGATCCGGGTACTGCGCGACCGGGTCGGGATTGCGCTGAAATCGGAAACGAGCCTGCAGGACCGCGATCTCGAATCCGAGCAGTCGGTCCTGGTGGAGGCCGTGGTCGCGCCAGCTTCTCAACTTAACGGAAAGTCCCTCGAGCAGGCCGGGTTTCGCAGGCTGTTCCAGGCCACGCCGCTCGCCATCCGGCACCGGGACAAGGTGCTGTACGAGAGCCTGGATTCGGTCCTTCTGCAGCCCGGCGACGCGCTGCTGCTCAAGCTCCGCCGTGAGCATCTGAGCCGGCCGGAGCTCCGGGAAGCCTTTGTCCTGGTTTCCCAGTTGGACGTGCCCACCTTTCGAAAGAGGAAACTGCTTCCCGCCCTCGCCATTGTCACCGCCGTTGTGACCGTAGCGGCTTTCGACCTGCTTCCGATCGTGGTGACCGCCATCTGAGGCTGTGTGCTCGTGGTCCTCACCGGGTGCCTGACGCTGGAGGAGGCCTATCGCTCGATTGAATGGAAGGTGATCTTCCTGCTCGGCGGGGTGCTGGCGCTGGGAATGGCCCTGGAGAAGACCGGGGCGGCGCTGCTGCTCTCCAATCTTCTGATTTCGACCGTGGGCGCCTGGGGCCCTGTCGCCATCGTGTCGGCGCTGTACCTGCTCACTTCGCTGCTGACCGAGGCGATGTCCAATAACGCGACGGCTGCGCTGCTTGCTCCGATCGCCATCACAACCGCGCAGAGCCTCGGGGTCGACGCCCGCCCCTTCTTGATGGCCGTGTGTTACGCCGCATCGGCCAGCTTCATGACTCCGGTCGGATACCAGACGAACACCATGATTTACGGTCCCGGCCAGTACAGGTTCGCCGACTTCCTGCGGGTGGGGACCCCGCTGAACATTCTGTTTTGGATCATGGCCACGATCCTGATCCCGCGCATCTGGCCGTTCTGAGGCCCAACCATGCAATCTTTGTCCGAGATCTGGAACGAGTTCAGAGCAGTTCTGGAATCCTTCGACCGGCGCTTGCTGGCCGAATGGGAAGTTGCGTGGAGAATACTTCAAGGTCTGCTCGCCGGGCAGAAGCCCGGCTGGGATGAGGCGCTGCTGTGGAACCGGCCTTTTGGAACACTGCGCTCCCTTCACGAGTTGTTCCAACGGGACGCCGGCCTGCTGCTCGACCAGCCGCTATCGGCGTTCCGGACCGAACGTGTTCAGGAGCGCGCACTAGATGCGATCGGCGCCTATCGCCGGGAACTGGACGAGCTGGCCCGGGCGCTTCCGGAGAGCGTTCAGACGAACGGCCGGGAGGTGGCTGCGGTGTTGGGGCCGCCCGCAGGCATGGCCTGGATCCGAAAGGTATGGTTCCAATGGAACTGGAAGTTACACGAGCTTCCGCTTCAGGATCTGGTCAGGCGAAGCCTTCACCGGCATTGGATGGAGCGCCGCGGCGGCGACGGCGCCTTTTTCGCGCTGCTGGCGCAGGACGCCCTGGACCTCAGCGCGGCGTGGCGGGCGCTGTCGCGCGAAGCGCTGCGGCGGCTTTCGGGTTTGCGTGCGGACACCCGGCCCGTGCGCCGGGCTGGAGTCCGCTGGCTTCGGAGATCGACCCGTTTCTCCGAACGTGCGGAGGAGGTGTTTCGCAAGATCCGCCTGGAAAATGAAAGAGCCCCGGGCCGCCTTGCGGCACTGATCCTCGAAGCGGCGGGCAGGCCGCCTGCCGAGGACGGCTCCGAGGCGGCGCAACTGCAGCAGCATCTCGAGTCATGGGCTTTGCTCGCACGCGGCGTCGCCGACGAACTGCAACTCGATTCCGCCCTGGCGAAGGCGGCGTGCGTGGCGACCGAGCAAGCCCTGCACTCCCTAGAATCGCTTGAGGAAGAGCATCGCCGGCTGTCCGATGAATTGGAGTCAGTCATCCGGTGGCTGGAGGCGTGGCCCCACGGCGGCCAGCCGCGGCCCCTGCCGGAAAGGCAGGCGGACCTGGTTCCTGCCCGGGAACGGGTGGAATTGTGGTTGGGTGCGGTCCGTGCACACGTTCAGACGTTCGTCCCGGAATCAGTGGAGATTCTCGATCCGGCGAGTCCTTCAAGGGACCGGCCTGGGTCTGGGAGGCAGGTTCCGGTGCGAGCCATGCTTCTGAAGGCCCTCGGCGATCCCGCGCGCCGCGCCGCCTACGACGCATTCCGGCCGGCCGAGAATGTCCATCGCGAGATCGTTGACGAGATCGAGCGTGCCCGAAAGGTAATCGAATTCGGCCAGGAAACCGCGGCGAAGGAGGGTATCGCAAATCCACAGTTGGCGCAGGAAGCCATCAGCAACGCCTTGTCGCTGTTGGTTCAGCGCCGGCAAATAACGCCTGACGTCCGTCCTACAGTGGAGAACGGCTTGTGCCATGCCATCGCGACGGCATTCTGCGAGTGCCAGGTCAACCTGGAGTGGCGGCGCGAAGGTCTTTGGGGACATCTCAGCCGTCATGGCCTCCGCGATACGGCCCGCCTCTGCGGACAGTTGATACGCGACGCGATCCGAAAGCCCTGGGTGCGCGTCCGCGATTCGATGGTGCCCGCCTATCATGCGTGGGTCGTTCGGAGGCCGCAGGAGAGTCCCTGGCCCCGGCGCCAGCGAGTAGCTGTGCGCACGCCTGAGGACGTGTTGCCGGCTCCCCGGCTGGCACAGGCGCCTCCAGGTCTCTACCGGCGGCTGTTTGATCTGGGGCCCGTCGAGGACCCGCGTTTTCTGACCGGACGGGAGATCGAAATGGCCGCGCTTGCCCGAGCAAAGCGGCTTTGGGAGCAGGGCCGTCCGGCGTCGGTGATCGTGGTGGGCGAGCCGGGAAGTGGAAAGACAAGCCTGCTGAACTGCGCGGTAAGCAGGATCTTCTCCGAAACGGAGGTCCTTCGCGCCGAATTCCGTACACGTACATGCCGTCCGGCAGAGATGCAGCGCTTTCTGGGAGCGCTATTCCAGAGAACCGAGGGACGCAAGGTCACGCCGGAGGCGCTGACGAGGCAGCGAAAGGTCGTGATTCTGGAGGGGTTGGAGCGCGCGTTTCTGCGCGAGCCGGGAGGATACGACGGCCTGCGAGATCTTTTGAGTCTGATCGCTCTGACGTCCCGCGACATTTTATGGCTCACCACAGCCAACGATGCGTGCTACGCCCTCCTGGAATCCGCGCTTGATCTCGGCCGGTATTTTCCATTCCGGGTCGACGCGGCGGCAGTCGGCCGGAAGGACGTCGAAGATGCCATCCTGCTGCGGCACCGCCTCTCCGGGCAGCGCCTCCACATCACAACCCCTGAAAGAGGCGCGCAGCCGGGCAGCCGGCTGCTCCGCGTTCTCACACCGCCTCCCGGCCCGCAGCAGCAGTTATTCGATGCGGTACACCAGCGCTCGGAAGGCGTTTTTCGCGTCGCCTTCCAGGCGTGGCTGGCGTCGATCGAGCGGATGGAAGGAGGCTTCGTGTATATCCATCCTCCCGCTTCGGTAGAGGCTGTGGCGGAGGTTTCCGGTCTGGCCAGCGATTATCTGTTCACGCTTCAGGCGTTGTTGCAGCACGGCGGTCTCTCGATCGAGGAACATGCGATCCTCTTTCATTTGGCGGAGGAAACGAGCCGGGCGTGGCTGGAAGCCCTGGAAGCGACCGGGGCTGTTGAGGCCGATCCGGAACTCGGCTTCCGCGTCGCTGCCCATGCCACGGTTGAGGTCCGAAGGGCGCTTCGCCGGCGGAACCTTATAATTGCAGGGTAGCGCCTGAACTGCGGGCTGGATTCCGGATGTTGTGCTGAGCCACGAGCGATGTTTGTTTTGACCTGGCCCGCCGGAGGGAGGTGGGAACAATGATCGCGGGATTTTGGGAAAAGGTCCAAGCCTCTCTGGCAATCCCCGTGTTCAAGCTGGGGAGTGCTCAAGTGACGCTGTGGTCGTTGTTGTACGTGCTGGTTTTGTTGCTGCTTCTGTTCTACTTTACCGGGCGCATCACTCGCCTGTTGGTTGCGCGCCCTTTGCAGAGGAGCAAGCTGGACGCCAGTGCGCGCCAGGCGGTGACATCCATCTTTCAATATGCCGTCCTCGTCATTGGGCTGCTCATCATCATGCAGACCGCCGGGATCGACGTCACCACGCTGAATGTCCTCGCCGGCACCTTCGGCATAGGCGTGGGGTTCGGGCTTCAGAACATCGCCAGCAACTTTATCAGCGGCCTGATTATCCTGTTTGAGCGCCCTGTCAAGTTGGGCGACCGGATCGAAGTCGGCTCGGTGGAGGGCGACGTCGTCCAGATCCGGCCACGAAGCACTACCGTGCTCACCAACGACAATATCGCCATCATCATCCCGAACTCGAGGTTCATCACGGAAAACGTTGTCAACTGGAGTTACAACGACACGAAGGTCAGGTTCCGTATCCCGGTGAGCGTGGCGTATGGAAGCGACGTCCGGTTGGTGGAGAGGTGCCTTCTGGAAGTTGCCGCGGAGTGCCCGGATGTGTTGCGCGACCCGGCTCCGGTGGTTCGCTTTCTCGAGTTCGGCGAGAGCGCGCTGCACATGGAGCTTCGAGCGTGGAGCACCACGCTCATGCAGCGGAAAGGGAAGCTCATCAGCACCCTTAACTTCGCTATCTACGATAAGTTTGACGAACACGGCATCCACATTCCCTATCCGCAGCGCGACCTTCACATACGTGGCGGCGGCGTGGAGGTAAAGTTGGTTGACTCGACTGCCCCTGGCGCCCGCGAGTGACTACCTCTTATGGCGCAGGCAGATCCAGTCTGCCGGCAGGAATGCGCAGTCGTGTGATCTCGCCACCTCCAGACACGCCTGAACTGAACGTCGACGGCCACATGCAGTCTGCGTGCAGCCATGTGAACCTCCGCCGCAGGCCCATGTATTTGCAGCGGTAAACAGGAGCGGATGGGGGATCCCCGAATCTAATAGACCATGCGGATAGCAAAGACTGACATCCCGAAAAAGATAGATGTTCCCGGCGCGGTTGCCCGTCAAGCGACCGAATTTGGGGATGCGTCGGGTTACGGACAACTCGCTGGGGAGTACTTCTCGATGGGGGCCGGGACCGACCTGGCGCCACTGCTTAAGGGCCTTGAGGGCGACCTTTGCCAGTCTCCGCACTGGGGCTACATGATCCAAGGCCGATTGACGGTTACCTATCGTGACGGTTCCCGCGAGTCAGTCGGGGGCGGTGACCTTTTCTATTGGCCCCCGGGGCACACGGTAGCAGTGAGTCAGGATGCGGAGATCATTCTCTTCAGCCCACAGTCCGAGCACTGCGCCGTCGTGGAGCACGTGCGCCGGCGATTGGGCGCGTGAAATCCGCAACCGGCGGCAACAGCGAATCGCGCCACCGCGTTCGGTCCCGAAGCGAAGTCCATTCAGTTGACCCGATCTCCTCTCCAAGCGGCTGAGGACATGCTCCGCGCGCACGCCAGCGAACAGCCCCCCTAAGCCACCCGCCCGTGCCTGAACGGTCTTCCTGGAAATCGCATTCGGTGTCTGTACCGCCCGGCGCAGGGCCTAGCCCGGCCCCGCGTGAGCGTCCGCGCCGGCCGTGATCGCAAGCTGCGCGTGCTTCACTCCCTTGATGCTGCCCATCAGGCTTCCGAACCTCTGGATCTCCACGGCGGGTCCCTTCAGAGCGATGACTTCCATGCAGCGATCGTGGTCGAGATGAAGATGCATCGTCGACAGAATCATCCGGTGATGGTCGTGCTGCAAGTCGGTCATCTTTTCTTCGAGCAGACGGACGTGGTGGTCATACACCAGGGTCAGCGTGCCAACCACCTTGCCTGCGGGCCGGGTGGCCGAGGTGTCCCGTACCAGCTCGGCGCGGATGAGGTCGCGGAAAGCCTCCGAACGGTTGGTATAGCCCCGCTTTGCGATCAGTTCGTCGAAAGCTTCAAGAAGATCGGTGGGGATAGCCACTCCTATGCGACTCAGTTCAGCCATGGGAATTCAAGATAACATACGAATGGGGTAAAAACGTAGCACCCTGCCGGGAAAGCGGTAAGATGAGGTTGACGGAGCGGCCGGAGGGTCCTCCTGGAGGGACGCAATGGAAGCGAAACACGATCACGAACACGTGCATGCCCACACGCACGAGCATGCGCACGGGGCGACAAGGCACACGCACGAGCATGAGCATGCCCACAGCCACGGGCACGAGCACAAGGGCGCCCAGGACGCCCACGATCACGCGCATCCTGTGGAGAATTTGACGCCGCACGAGCATCCTCACTAGCCGGGAAGCTGGCCCGACCTGTCAACTCATGATTGGTGCTCGCCGTGCCGGTGGGGGTGCGAATGCACTTCTCCCGACGCGTGTACATGCCTGTGGGCATGCAGCAGGCCGGTACGCTCCAAGAGCGGTGTGTCGCCCAATATCGTTGCTGGCGGGCCGTGAGCGACGACGCGGCCGCTTTGGAAGACATAGCAGGTATCGGCGATGTCCTCGACGGTATCCAGGTCGTGAGTGGCGGTAACCACGGTCTTGCCGGCACCCTTCCAGCCGGCGAGCAGGTCGATGACGTGGCTCTTGCTCCTCGGATCGAGAGCCGAGGTTGGCTCGTCCAGCAGGAGAACCTCCGGATCGAGAACCAGGACGGAGGCGAGCGCAACACGTTTCTTCTCGCCACCGGACAACCGATGAGGCGGGCGGTCCTTCAGAGACAGAATTCCCATGGAATCGAGCGTTCGAGCCACGCGATCACGTATCGCTTCCTTGGGCCAGCGAAGCTGTAACGGCCCGAAGGCGATCTCATCGAACACAGTCGGATTGAACAACTGCACGTCCGGGTTCTGGAAGACCAGGCCGACGCGCCGGCGAAAGGCGAACGAGAACTGTTCTTCCTCGAGGCGCGCCTCGCTGAGAAGTTCGTCGCGGAAGCGAATCGCGCCCGTCTCGGGGAAGTACAAGCCGTCCAACAGGCGAAGCAGCGTCGACTTCCCTGAACCATTCGCTCCAACCAGGGCCACCCGCTGGCCCTCTTCTATGTCCAGGGAGATGGAGTCCAGAGCGGTGATCTGTTCGTAGCGGTAGGTGACGCTCCGGACTTCGAACACAGACGGCATGTCTCTCAGTGTCCCACCCACAGGGCGGCCGCCCCCAAGCCGGTGAAAACGAGCAGTCCAAGCCAGTCCGCGGCAGACATCTCGAATTCATCCAGGACGTCCACTTCCCCCCGGAAACCGCGGGACTGCATGGCCAGGTACACGTCGCCGCTCAACTGGAGGGTCTTGCTCAGAAGCACTCCGGCCGTGGCTACGGCGAGCCGCCTCCGGTCTCCAGACTCGAGTCCCCCTACCAGCCGGCTGCGCCGCGATTCGAACATCTCGCGCGCGGTAGTGATCAGTAGAAAGATGTAGCGGTAGGTCATCCCCAGTACGACAATGACGACGACCGGAACGCGCAGCACGCGCAGAGCCTTCAGGATGTGCGTCCAAGGAGTCGTGAGTACCAGCAGCATGGAGAGGGTCGCCGTAGTCTCGACGCGGGAGACCAGGTATGCGGCCGCTCGCAAACCTTGCGCCGTCACCGTCCACCCTGACCAGGGCATCGACCAGATCCGCTGGCCGGGCGTCAAGAACAGTGCCGGAAGGACCATCAATCCGGTGAAGGCAAAAACGCCGGCCCACACCCTGATGGCCAGAGTGCGCATCGGGAGCCGCGAGGAGACCGCCAGCAACAAAGCAAGACCGAAGACGGCAACGATGACCTCGATCCGGCGCGAGATCGCCGCAGCCACGATCAGCACAAGAAGTCCGAGCACCTTCACGCGCGGGTCCAGGCTCTGGAGCAACCCGCGCCGGCGGGCCAACTCCTCCGACTCCAAGGCATGCTCCAGAACGACGAGAAAGCCCCGTATCGACGCTTCGACAAACCGGTTAACCCGCACTTTAGGGCGCCCGCTTTCGCCGCAAAGCCCAGTCAATGACCAGCGCGGTGACGAGAATGAGCCCCATGCCGAACGCCGCCGAAAGAAGGTATCCGAACGACGAACTGCGCAGGAACGGGGGGGCGTAGTCGGGAACCGGGGCGGTCCAGAAGGAAGACAGCCTTTCCAGCCCTTGTGGAACTTGGGCAGGGAGTGTATGGTTGCGGCTTGCGGCGGCGATTTCCAGGCGGGCGGCCTCGTCCGCGAAATCACCCGGAGCCCATTCCCCCCAGGCCGTTCCCACCGCCAGGATGCCCAACGGAGTCAGCAGCATCAATACCGCCAGCCCGGCCAGGAGCGGGCGCAGGGGGAATGCCCTTTCAGAGGTTCCAGGACCGGGCGCGCCCAACAGGGAAACGTGGCTCTTCTGTAACCATCCAACAAGCCCGGCGGTGACCGCAAACTCGGCCATGCCGGCGACGGTCAGGTGTCCGATCATCATCGCCGGCACCGCAATCGAGATTGGGTAGGGCGCATACAAGGGCGCGCCCGAGGCATCCCTGAAGAAGATCGGCTGGATGCCGAACTCAATCGCCGTCAGGAGGGCGGACGCGTTGATGGCCAGATACCCTGCGATGCCTGCCGCCCAAACGCGGCGCCGGCTAGTGACGGCGGACTTGCCCGCCAGTACCCGATACGAGGCGTAGGCCGCCAGGGACCCCGCGATTGCGATGTTGAAGCAGTTGGCACCCAGCGCGGTGATCCCCCCGTCACCGAAGAACACGGCCTGAATCAGCAGCGCGACCGAGATGGCCAGCATCGCGGCCCACGGCCCCAGCACGATTGCGGCAATCGCCACGCCCACCGCATGCCCCGTGGTGCCGCCGGGCAACGGGATGTTGAACATCATCACAACGAAGGAGAACGCGGAGAAGACGGCCAGCAGAGGAATCAGCCGGGAGCCGATCCGCCGGCCCACGCGGCGAAGGGCGCCATACCAGAATGGCGCCGAGGTCGCGTAGAGCGCCCCGCAGGTGGCAGGACTCAGATAGCCGTCTGGGATGTGCATGGATGACCGGACGGACCATACTCGCCGTCTCCTCTATGGTATACGATCGTGTTAGTCGTGCTAAAGGGTAGCACGTGAGCAGCAGCCGTGTTACCGTGAGATTCTGGACCGCGCAGCAGAATGCTGAAATGGGACAACCTCCTCCCGATCGTTTGCGATCGATGATCATCAGCGCCGTCATGGCGGCGCTTGGATTGGCGCTGCCGGTCGCGTTTCATGCTGTGGGGCTGGGCAGTCACTTCCTGCCCATGCTTCTACCGCTGCTTGTGAACGGATTTCTGGTGCCTTTGCCGTGGGCCGTGCTGACAGGCGCGATTGTTCCTCTGATTTCATCGCTGGCGACGGGGATGCCGCCCATGTATCCGCCGGTGGCGGCGCAGATGTCGTTGGAGGGCGCGGTGCTGGGCGGCGTGGCCGCCGCCCTCTACCGGTCTCAGCCGCGCCGTTTGTGGCCTGCCTTGCTCTCCGCCGTGGTACTCTGCCGGCTTTCCGGTCTGACTGCGTCCTGGTTTCTGGCACGGCTTTTCGACCTTCCGGCAGGGTTTGTCTCTGCCGCCATGTTGGTACGAAGTCTGCCGGGGGTTGCCTTGCAGATCGCCCTTGTGCCCCTGGTGGTGCGCCAACTTGAACGGAGCCGCAGCATCCTGATCAAGCCCCATGACAGTCTCCCCGAAGCGTGACTTCTTCCGGCTGGCACTGTCCCTGTTGCTTGCGGCAGGGGCTGTCAGCGCGATCGCGCTTCCGCTGCGGTGGCTGGTTGTGGCCGTGCTGGCGGCGTCTGCCGCGCATGTGCTGCTCGGGCGGCGGCGCCTGAGGTCGCTCGGGGCCGGCATTCCCGTACTGTTGTTCGCGGCGACCCTGGTTCTCCTCCAGTGGCTCGGCGGCAGGATCGACCTGAGCCTGCCCCTGCGGACAGTGGCGGTCTTCCTCCTTTCGACCCTGGCCGCAAGCGTTGCGCCCTGGACTTGGATCGCCGGGGGAGTCTCGCCCGGCTCGCGCCTCTATCTGCCGGGGCTCTTTCTGTTGTTCATACGGCATTTTGCGGGGATTCTCATTTCTGAGAGCCGGAGGACACTGCAAGCCAGAGCGCTGAGCGCTCCCAGGGTCTCGGGCCCCGGAGGGTTTGCGTCGGTTACAGGCGCCCTGACCGCGGTTTTCCGTAGGGCGCTTGTCCGTGCGGAGCGTTTCTACGCCGCGCAATTGTTGAACGAGATCGTCCGATGACGGCCCTTCTGGTGGAGCACCTGCGCTTTGCGTACGACCGGGAACTGGCGTTGGATGACGTGTCGTTCGAGACCGGCGACAGCGAGTCGGTGGCGATCGTGGGAGCAAACGGCTCGGGTAAGAGCACCCTGCTGTGGTGCGTGGCGGGCCTGCTGCGCGCCTCCGGCCGGATTCTGATTTTTGGCGAGCCGCCAGGCAAGAAAGCGCTGGCCCGAATCGGCATGGTCTTCCAGAACCCCGAAGATCAGCTTTTCATGCCCACTCTGATTCAGGATCTGGCGCTCCCGTTGTTGAACGCAGGAAATGGGCGGGATGAGGCCCATCGAGCGGCAACTGCGTTGCTCCGTGAATTCGGGCTTGAGAAGTACGGGGACCGGCCGGCGTCGCACTTGAGCCTGGGGCAGCGCAAGCGCGCGGCTGTTGCGCTGGCCCTGGTGAGAAAGCCCGACCTGCTGTTGTTCGACGAGCCCACGGCCGAGCTGGACGGCCGGGCGCAGAGACAGTTGTCCGCCACCTTGCAGAACCTGGTTGTCGCGAAGCTGGTCGCCAGCCACGATCTCGACTTCCTCCGCAGGGTCACCACCCGCGCCCTGGTGCTTTCGGGGGGCCGGATCATCGCCAGCGGGCCGACCCAGGAAGTTCTCTCCGATTCGGACCTGCTCGATCGCGCCGGACTCGTATAGGGTGTCCCACTTTTGCCGGGCGAGCGCCTCAACGCACGACCGCAGCCACCACCATCTCCAGCAGCCTCTTGACTCCGGTGTCGCTGTCCTGGGGTCCCTCATAGAACTGATCCAAAGGGTGCGGCTGCCAGTTGTCGCGGGAACCGTCGTACTTGTAAGTCTCAGGGAGGCCTGTTGGCGCCGCATAGTGGCTGTCGGCGCCGGCCATCTTGTAGATCACCATGTCCAGCGACGGGATCACGTACAGCCCGAATCCGCCCGCGCCGGCCTTGTAGAAAGCATCCCGCGGCGCCCCCGCCACATGGCCATCGGCATTTACGTCGAACTGAAGGCTGAACGGCGCGTGGGGGTTGTAGGGCGTTGGCCGGCCGCACCGCTCCACGTACCCGGAGGGCACAATCTGCCGGTTTCCCCAGCGCCCTTGGCGCAGAAGCAGGTAGCCGAACCGCAGATTATCGGTCGAGCGCACAGCGATGCCCGCCGAACCGTCCACATGAAGAGATCCTTCGCGTCTCGCCCAGCCGAATCGCCCCCATTGCATCGGTTCTGCCAGTTTCTTCCCGACATAGGCGTCAATTTCCATGCCGGTCACGTGCCGCAGCACCATGGAGGCGATGTGCGAAGACTCGTTGCTGTACTGGTACCCCTCGCCGGGATTGCACCACATGGGCGTGCGCAAAGCGAAGAGGTCGAGGTCAGCCATGCGCTCGCGCGCCGGGATCGGGTCCTGGTTCACGTACAAGCCGCGAACGAAGCCGATGTTTCTGGAGAGATTGTGGCCCCCCCGCAATCCCGCCGTGAAAGCGAGGAGGTGCCCGAGCTTGATGCCGGCCTTGCGCTCATCGTCCAAAGGAAAGGCTTCCGGAAGGTATTTCGGATCGAACACCCTTTGGTCGAGACCCTCCGGAATCCGATCCTTGTTCTCGCTGATCATGATGCCGCAGGCGATGCTCAGATAGGCCTTGGCAACGGACATCATGCTCGGGTGCGCCTCCCGATTGCCCCTGCCGAAGTACTTCTCGTAAACCAGCCAGCCGCGGCGCACCACCAGCAGTCCTCCGTGCTGGGTGGTCCGTTGTGCGTACTCAAAAGCCTGGTCGAGCCTGTTGACGTCGATGCCCGCGACCTTGAGGATCCGGGCCGGGGTGGGAAGGGTACGCCACCCGCCCGCACTGTCCGGCGGTGGGAAGTAGTCTCCCGCGCCTGCGGCCGATAGTGAGGAGAACAGCAGCAGCAACAGGACGGGAATCATGGGCGGCCCTCAGTCGGTACCCTGATCTGCCGGTTGGAGCCGCGTTCGAGGACCACGATCTGGCCCGGCTCCACCCGGACATCGGCAACGCCCGCAAACCCGGCGGGGATCTCGGCGAGGAAGATGGTGTAGGTGACCTTCTGCCGCTCGCGGCCGTTGATCCACCGGTAAGCCGGCGTCCCCAGCAGCGAGCCCCGCTCGACGCTGCGGCGGAGCCCCTCATCGATCGGCGAGGTGCCGAACTCGATTCCACGGGCGACCATCTGGCCCAGCCGTGGAGTCGCCTGGCCGCTGCCGTTCTCCTGCCAGTCGATGACCCACGGATGTTCGGGCGTGGGGAAAACATAACCCAGGAGAATCGGGAATTCGGTGCTGTAAAGCGTGAAGTATCCTGTCTGGCGCGACTTATCGACCAGGAAGGTGCGGAAAAGGCTCGTCTTGGGGGGTGCGGTGAATACCCGCCGCTCCACGGATGGGTCATCCAGCGGCGGCGGGTCACCCGCCCCCCTGCGCTTGGTCAATGACTGCGAAGCCGACACGTCGAACAGGTTCTTGCCCTCGGCGACGAAGGGGGTGCCGAGGGTGACGTGCTGGTTCCGGTTGAAAGGGCGATCGTAGGCGGTCAGGTTCTCATACCACTCCTCGACGTGCGCCACAGCCGCCCCGGCGGGCAACCGGATGGCGCGCTCGACCCGGTATTGGGTATGAGGTAGCTCCGCGGCATAGTAGAGGGCCACACCCCCGGCATCGATCTGAGGGGGTCTCGGCTGCTTCCATTCGACGGTGACCGCTTCGCCGTGGGAGCCCAAGCCATTGCGAATCTCCTCTTGAGACGAGGCCGGTCCGAACGATGGGAAACACAGAAGATGGCCCAGGTATCCGGCGTCCAGGTACCGGCCGCCTCCTCTACCGTAGAAATCGCCGTGCTTGGCCTCATCGTACTGGTAGGGCTCGATGGTCGGATACTTGGGCACGTAGAGGGGATTGATGCCCAGCTTCGGGTCGTTCGTGATGAAGCGGATCTCCGCGATGTGGCCGCCGCCCCTGAGCGCGCTCACACGCAGTTTTCCGTTCTCGATCACATAAGCCTGGCGGCCATAGATGGTTTCGAGCCGAAAGGACGGCTGCTGTCCCCAAAGATGCATAGCCGCGATCAATAAGCAGAGGGAACCGAGTGCCTTCATGAGGCTCGACTTTAACGTAAACTAGGAGTCGAGTCAAACCGGGAAGCGGGGGTAATAGGATGGGGAGACGAACCACCGACGGGAGGGCAACCATGGCAGGGTGTGTTCAAGCCGGCAGAGCGGGAATCACCAGGAGGGGGATGCTGCTTTCCACGGCTTCGGCCGCGGCAGCGAACGCACAAGTGAGCGCCAGGCCGGAGGCGAGGGCCTTTGCCCTGATCGGCGACGAGTCCCACAACTCCGACTACATCCGCTCGGCTCTCAGCAGCACTCTGGTGAAGGACGCCGGTCTGCCCGTCGACTTCACCGACGAGGAGAAGGAGTTGAGCTACGAGAGACTCCAGCGTTACCGGATCCTGATCATCTTCCGGGACGGCCTGCGGTTTCCGAACGGCTACACCTATGCCATGCATTGGCGGCCGGCGCCCGAACAGATCGTAAGCGTGCCGCCGATTCAGAAGAAGATCGGCGGCGCCGGTGTGGGGTGGATGACCGAGGAGCAGGGCCGCGCCGTGAAGCGATGGGTCGAGGAGGGCGGCTCCCTGTGGGCTTTTCATAACAACAGCCAGCTTTCCTTGATGAACAAGGACTACCGGGACGTCGAAGGAGCCATCTACACGGGCCATCCCCCTATCCGACCGTTCAAGGTCAAGATCACCAACCACGACCACCCCATCACCAGGGGCGTCAACGACTTTGTGGTCACCGACGAGCAGCACTTCCTGGTCTACGAAAAGGATCCCAAGTACGTGCTCGCAGTCAGTGTGAATGAGGACGGCCTGACATACAAGGATCAGAGTGGTAGGACCAGCAATACCTGTGAATCGGTTTGGGCCTACGATTATGGCAAAGGCCGGGTCTGCTTCATGGCGCCGGGGCATGCCATCACCGTCATGTGGAATCCGGAGTACGAGAAGATGCAGAAGAACGCAGTGAAGTGGTTGCTGCGCCAGGAGTAGCCCGTGGAGGATGGAGCTATGGACAAGCGCAACGTGTGTGTTCGCCCAACGCGACGGGCTGTATTGAACGCTGCCGTCGCCGCCCTGGCGGCAGGCCGGACTCTGCCGGCGCTCCCGTTGCAGCAGGGCATCGTCCCCGTTGGCCCGGGCAACCCGAGGAACACCACCGACGATCCGCGTTTCGAGACAACCGCCGAACCGGCCAACTCGCCGATGGGCGTGGGCAAAGGCATCAACCCCGGCAGAGTGGTTTGGGCGCATCAACCGAAAGCGACGAGGTGGGACGGCGAGACGGGCAACTGGTGGGACGACGAAGCCACCGACGGCCGCCTGATCGCCGCCATGCTCTCGGAGACTCTTCGCACGCTGTCAGGCGAGAAGTCCGACAAGCGCGCCTGGGACTCGTTGTTCAAGTTCTACAACCAGACTCACAAGCTCAGCAACGCCGGATACCGGCCCGGAGAGAAGATTGTCCTCAAGGTGAATTCCAACCAGGACCGCCCCGGCGCCTGGCGCTTCGGAGCAGGAATGAACAGCCCGCAGGTCTTCTACGCGCTGGTGCACCAGTTGATCACGGAGGCGGGAGTAAAGGGCCAGGACATCACGCTCTACGACGCCTCTCGGTATATCGGCGATCCGATTTTCAACAAGATCCGGAGCAACCCCGACCCCAATTTCCAGGCGGTGAGATTCGTGGTGAACGAGCGCATGGCCGGCAGCGGAAGGGTGCCCGCCGCACCGGACAAGACCAGCCCCCTGAACTTCTCCGGCTCCGGCGTCCCAACAGCCTATCTGCCGCAGTGCGTCACCGAGGCGAAGTACATGATCAACGTCGCCCTGCCGCGGGCGCACACGCTGATGGGCTACACCGGTTCCGCCAAAAACCAGTTCGGCTCCATCTACTTCGAGGGTCAGGGATTCACTCCCCGGCCGGTACATGATTGGGCCGCGCGGGATCTGCCCATGGGTTCCTATAACTGCCTCGTGGACCTGATCGCCCACAAGCATCTGGGCGGCAAGACGGTGCTGTACCTGCATGAGTTCCTCTACGTTTCGGAAAGCCAGGGCGGGCGGGTGATAAAGTTTCAATCGATGGGCGACCAATGGTGCTCCAGCCTGTTCGCATCACAGGACCCCGTCGCCATCGATTCGGTTGCGCTGGACTTTGTGCGCAACGAGCCCAAGGCGAAAGAGTGCCGCGGCAAGCCTGAGAACTACCTGCACGAAGCTGCCCTGGCGGAAGCGCCGCCCTCCAAGACCGTCTACGATCCCGACAAGACCGGCAAGGTTGCCAGCCTCGGCGTGCACGAGCATTGGAACAACCCCACCGAGAAGAAATACTCGCGTAACCTGGGCAAGCGCGAGGGAATAGAGCTCGTGGCGTTGCGGACATGAGTGTTTCCGCATACGCTCTCCTGCTCGGGCTGTGCGTATCGGGAATCGGCCTGGGCGCCGTCAAGCCGGAAGACTGGGTCCCCGCGCGCTGGACGGGCGGCCCTCTGGAGGTGGCTCGCCGGGCTCAGGACAAGGCGTTGGCAGATCCCGCTGTCCGCGAGGCGCTCTCCCGTTGGTACGAACCCTCGACGCTGGACCTGGTGGCCGGCTCTCCCGTCAACTGCCTGCTGGTCACGCTGACCGCGGGCGGCCCGGCCCAGATCGAAGCGCAGCAGCATAAGCTGGTCGGAGAATACGCGCGGCTGGCCCGCGAGCGCGGCCTCGCGGTCGTAGGCGTGGTGCATCCGGGCGCGGAGCCGGCGGCGGCATCCAAAGCCGTCCGGGACGCTGGGCTGGACGGAGTGTTTCTCGAGGGCGACTTCCCCGGCGGGACGGCTTTCGCCGATGAGGTCCGAAAGGCCTTGAGCGCAACTCAGAGCAACGCGATCGTCATCCACGTCGCTTCTTCCGCCGCCCACGGCCGCCGCGAAGCCGCCCCCGTCCTGGCCGTGAAAGGCGTTCCTCCGGGCGCGGTCAAGATGGAAGACAACGCCGTCACCGCGGGAGCGTCCGGCGGGCAGTGGATCGACTCGAACCTGTGGCTTGTGGGGTCGTATCGTCTCGGCCCGGACTGGCGGCCGGTATGGGTGAGCCACGTTCCTTCCGGCGCGTCTTCTCAACCCTACCTGCGCAGCGTCGCCGACTCGGCGGCCGCCGGAGGCCGGTGGATTCTGGCTCTCGACGACGGGTTGCGGGCGGGGCTATGGCGAAAGGACGAGTCTGCGCTCTCGGTCTGGCGGGACATCCTGCGGGCCGTCGCCTTCTACGAGAGCAACCGGGATTGGCGGAGTTACGCCCCGTTCGGGAAGATCGCCATCGTCCCTTACAGCGGAGGGCCGAACGAAGAGAACGCCGAAGAGTACCTCAACCTGATCGCCCGCCAGCGCATTCCCTACGCGGTCATCGAACGCGGACGGCTTCCGAGAACCCCCTTGGGCGGCTACCACGCCGTTGTGGCGCTGACTCTGTCTCCACCCACTGACGCCGAGCGCAAGGCGCTCCTGGCCTACGCCTCTAAGGGAGGCATGGTGCTCGCCGGACCCTCCTGGGGAGGGGCGCCGGCGGACCAGTCCTATACGGTTGTGCAGGCCGGCAGGGGCGGCGTGGCTGTCTACCGGGAGGAATCGCCCGACGCGCAGAAAGTCACCCGCGATCTGTTCGACTTGCTGGTCACGGAGGAGTTCGGCGTGAACGTGTTCGACGCGCCCTCCGTGCTGGTTTACGTCAGCACGGCCGGCGACGGCAAGCGGATGCTCATCCACCTCGTCAACTATGCCGATCAGCCGGCCGACAGCATCAGTCTGTGGGTGCACCAGGATTTCACCTCGGCCCGGCTTTTTGCGCCCGGCGCGGAGCCCCTCCAGATCAAACCTCGGCAAAGCGGCGGCCGCATCGAGATTTCACTCCAGGGCTTGCGCACGTGCGCGGCGCTGCTGCTTGAATAGAAGACTACCCCAGGAGATCAACGGTGTTTCGATTGCGATGGCTTCTGATATCGGGAGTGCTGCCCGCGGCGCTCGCAGCCGCCGCTGGCGATGCGCCCGCCTTCGCCCCCCGCGTTGAGCAGTGGGGCGTGCAAGAGCTGACTCTGCGATCCCAGCGGACCTACGACAATCCCTTCGCCGATGTGAGCGTCCAGGGCCGTTTCCAGTCGCAAGGCCGGGACATCACCGTCGAGGGCTTCTACGACGGCAACCGCACATGGAAGATCCGTTTCATGCCGCAGGCGACGGGAACGTGGACGTTCACGACAATCTCTTCGGACCCGGAACTGGGCGGCAAGTCCGGATCTTTCACCGTCGTCCCACCCCGGCCGGGAAACCATGGACCGGTCAGGGTGCACAACCAGTACCACTTCTCCTACGCCGACGGCACACCGTACTTCTTGCTCGGCACAACTCTATACAACTGGTTGAATCGCGACCGGGATCTTGAGGTTCGCACGCTTGGCACCCTCTCGCGGCATGCGTTCAATAAGGTGCGTTTTCTGGTTTTTCCCAAGTGGATGGTCTTCAACCGCGTGGAGCCTCCGCGGTTTCCCTACGTGCAAACAGGACCAGGAAAGTTCGATCTGGAGCGTTTCGACCCGGAGTTCTTCGCCCACTATGAGTCCCGCATCCGCGACCTGGCGGCCCTCGGAATCGAAGCCGACATCATCTTGTTCCATCCGTACGACAAATGGGGATTCGCCGCCATGGACCAGCGACACGACGAGGCCTACCTCAGATATGTCGTGGCGCGGTTTTCCGCGTTCCGGAACATCTGGTGGACACTCGCCAATGAGTTCGACCTGTTCCGGCCCGGAAAAGACTGGCGTCATCTGGGCGAACTGGTCGCCAGGCTCGATCCCTACGGGCACCTGCGCGGGATTCACAACTGCTGTGTCTCTTTCTACGACAACCGGGAGCCCTGGATCACCCACGTCATCCTGCAAGACATCACGGTCCAGCGCCTGACCCCGTCCCCCCGGAACTACAGCTCCATGGCTCTCGACGCCCGGAAGATCGGGAAGCCCGTGCTGGTGGACGAGTACGGGTATGAGGGGAACAACGGGCAGGCCTGGGGCAACCTGGGCCCGCGGGAAGCGGTCGAGCTGCACTGGGCGGTCACGATGGCGGGCGCCTACGGCTCCCACGGGGAAACGTATGTGAACCCGGGCCACCTGCTTTGGTGGGCCGTCGGCGGCGAACTGGTGGGAGAGGCGCCGGCCAGGCTCGGGTTTCTGAAGCAGATCATGTCCGAAGCGCCCTACCAGGAAATGGAACCCGCGCCGGACCTGATCGGGAACGGAGACGCTCTCGTCACCGCGCTTGCTAAGCGGGGATCCTATTACCTTTTTCACTTCGGCCAGGTCAAGGAAACGGCAGACTGGAATATCGGTTTCTTCGGTCCGGCCACTCCGTCGCAGCCGCTCCCATGGAAGCCGGCCGGGCCTGACACATTCAAGCCGCGTCCCGTGCCCGAGTTCCGCATCGGAGAGGGCACGTTCCGGGTCGACATGATCGACACGTGGAACATGAAGGTGTACCCCCTCGGGTACACGACGGGGCCCGTGCAGCGGTTTCAACCGCAGATTGCGCCGGGCCTGATGAGATTCGTCCGCATCGACCGAAGCGAGCCCGGCAAACCGGCCGGCTCCGTGACGGAGTTGTTCAACCAGTTCGGCGCCCAGCGCCAATAATCAGGGTTTCTGGCGCGGGCTCCCTTCAGGACTCGAGCACCTGCCGCTGCTCGCGGTCGGGGTCGTCCTTCACCTCGCACTTTGTGTCGAAGATCATGGTCTCGCCCTTGGCCGCGGTGAACACCGGCCACTTGGGAAGCCCCGGGTGGTTGGGATCGCCGTTTCGCGCGAAGTTGATCCAGGCGTCGCTGATCCTGCCCGCCAGTTCCCGCGCCTCGGGTCCGCCCCCGGTCGACTGGGCGCAAAGATCGGTGTTGTAGAAGACGAAAGCGAGCTCGGCGCAGTGGAAAGCGCGCGGCCGTCCGTCGAGAACCGGGGTCTTCCAACCGAACCAGTACATGTAGGCTGGAGCCGCGTTCTGCGCCGCCTTCCTCTCCGCCTGCCTCACCGCATTGGTTCGCGGGCTGGAAATCAGGGACAGCAGCTCCACGGGCTTGGCTTTCGGGTTCGCCCGCCGGTAGGCTTCGATGATGCGGCCGCTCTTCTCGCCGTATCTGTCGGCCACCTGCTTCTTCAACTCTTCCTCACTCATCGATTCCATCTTCGCGTCGGTCATGCTTGGCGAGCGCTCGTTCATCACGGTGCCGATGATCATCGGCACCTGAGCCGAGATAGGCGGCCCATCCGGGTCGAAGGGATGACGAGGAAGGGCGCCTCCGTCGACCACCGGTCCCCATCCGATTCGGATTCCACTCGGAACGCCCTGCCGCTGCGGCGGGGCAAGTTTCTTCAGCGCCGCCGCGCTGGCATCGAACAGCCGCGCCACGGGGACTTCGCTCAATTTGCCGAGTTGCGAGGGTTTCAGGTTCAGTTCCGAGAGCATCGCCGCTGCCAGCTTGCGGGAGTTCTCCTGCGTCCCCTGGCGCAAGCTGGAGCCGCTTTCGACCACGGCCCTGTGAAACAATCCTTTCGCCGAAGGCATCGCCATGAGCGTACTGACCTTTCCGCCTCCGCCGGACTGCCCGAAGATCAGGACCTTGCCGGGGTCGCCCCCAAAGCTGGCGATGTTGTCCCGCACCCACTCCAGTGCGGCGACGATGTCCAGCATGCCCACGTTTGCGGAACTCGCATACTTCTCGTCATAGGCCGAGAGATCCAGATGGCCCAGGGGCCCGAGCCGGTGGTTCAGCGTCACCACGACCACGTCCCCGCGCCGGCTAAGATTCTCTCCGTCGTAGCTGCGCCGCTCCTGGCCCGAGCCGACCGTGAAGCCACCGCCGTGCAGCCAGACCATGACCGGCCGCTTCGCGTTGTCGTTTATTCCCGGCGTCCAGAGATTCACTCGCAGGCAATCCTCGGCCTGGTGCCAGTCGTCCCACTCGGCCAGAAACGCAGCCTCGTCGTTCCGCCATCCGTCCCCTTTGTCCTGCGGGCAGACGGGGCCGTACACCATCGAACTGCGCACGCCGGGCCACGGCGCGGGCTTGGTAGGAGGAAGGAAACGGGCGGCCCCTCCTGCGTCAGCGGCGTACGGAATGCCTTTGAATGTATAGATCCCGTTTCGCGTGTAGCCCCGCACTTTGCCGGCGGTTGTCTCCACAACTCCGTTCGTTTCTGCCGCAGTCACGCGCACGTCGGCCTGTCCGGCGCCTGCTGTGCCGGATCTCGTGCCGCAAGATACCGGCGCCAGAGCGACGGCGGCCGAACCGCCCGCCACCGCAGCGGCCCTCTTCATCCAGACCCGCCTGTCAATCGTGCCTTTGTCCCGTCCAATCACGTCTATCTCTCCCCTTCCATCATGGCGTTGTTGCCGCTCTCGATTGTACATCGGGGCGTCTCCCCTGCTTTGGAGCAGGTTGTCCGCTTCTTGCGCAACGCACTATCTTGAGGAGGGATGGAGGAAATGAGACATCGGATCGCCGGTTGCCACCTGATCTTCCTGTTGTGGGCCATGGCTGCAATTGCCGCCAGCGCCCAGTCCCGCGGGGAGTTTGTGATGGTCGGCCGGGCGCCTGCCGTGGTGCACCGGCCGGACAGCGGCCCCCCGCCACGCGTAGCCGTCCTCTATGAGAACGGGCAGAGTGTGACCCACCCGATGTGCGTGGAACTGGCCCGGCGAGGATTCATGACCCTGTGTATCATCGAGTCGAACACCGGCGACTCCTGGGAGGATGTGGCCCTGGACGTCAAAGCCGGCGTCGAATACGCCCGACGCCAGCCGGGGATTTCCAAGGTTGTCCTGTACGGACATAGCGGCGGCGGCGCCATCGCCAGCTTCTACCAGGCGGTCGCGGAGAATGGTGTGGCCTTCTGCCAGGATCCCAGGAAGCTCTCCGCGTGCAGTTCGCGGCTGGCGGGTTTGCCTCCGGCGGATGGAGTCTTGTTCCCGGACGCCCATCCCGGAATGGCCGTGATGGATGTGCGGATGATCAACCCATCGGTGTCGAGCGACGGCCTGAAGATCCGCGTCGATCCTGCCCTTGACGCGTTCAATCCCGGCAACGGCTACCGGCCGGGCGGGGAAGCGCGCTACCCCCCGGAATTTCAGGAGCGCTATTTCAAGGCTCAAGCCCAGGTCATGGGGCAGTTGATCGCGAAGGCCCAGAAGCTCCGGGAGCAGGTACGCTCCGGGGAGATTACCGATCCGACGGCCGACAGGGTCGCGATTCTCGGCTTCGGCAGGAGCAGCCACCTTGGCAACCTGGACCCCGGCATCGACCAGTTCATGAGGACGCGCCAGCCCCGGCGGCTGCTGCGGAACGACGGCTCCATCGTGACCGAACCGATCCGCAGCGTCGCCCGCGGCAGCCTGGCTTCGCCCTCCACGCGGGTGGAGGTATCCGAAGCCACCTCCGCCCGCTTCCTCAGCCGCATCGCCGTGCGGGCCACCGATTCCATCAACGGCGTCGAATATTGCTCGGCGAACAGCGCGACGGTGTGCAATGTCGGGTCGATCCGCGTTCCGGTGCTCTTCATCCCGGCCGGAGCGGGCAATTTCATCGCCGATGGGGAACTGATGTTCGAAGCCTCGCCCGCCAAGGACAAGGAGTTCATCGTCGTCGAGGGCGCCACGCATGGGGGCCAGCCTTGCACGCAGTGCGAACAGACTCCCGGCCAGTACTCCAGCAGCGAGCGCAACATGTACGACTACATCGCGTCCTGGATCCGGGCGCGTTTCTGACCGCCTTGACTTGCGTGACAATAGCTCAATATCATCTGGACTGTTTAGGGAGAGACTATGCGATCGAATCTGATTCTCGTTGCGGGCGGCCTGCTGCTGGTGTCCGCGGCGCAGGCTCAACTGGCGGACGAGTTCAATGTGCCGCCGGCCAACTGTTGTCTGTGGAACACCGCCAGGTCGCTGGCCGATCAGCTTCAAGACTGGCATCAGCTCGGCAGATATCACCAAGCCAACCTGGAACTCAAGAAGCGGCCGGCGGAGCCGGGACGCGTTGTGTTCATGGGTGACTCCATCACGGATGGCTGGAGGCTGGAGGAGTACTTCCCCGGCCAGCCGTACGTGAACCGCGGCATCAGCGGCCAGACCACGCCGCAGATGCTGGTTCGCATGTACCCGGACGTGATCGAGTTGAAGCCCGCGGCGATGGTGCTGCTGGCGGGCACCAACGACATCGCGCGCAATACCGGGCCGTCCACGGCGGAGATGATCCAGCAGAACATCATGGCGATCACGGACCTGGCCCAGCACAACGGGATCAAGGTCTTGCTGTGCTCGATTACGCCGGTGAGCGACTATGCCTATCTGGCGCAACAGCGGGCCGGTGCGCCGCCGCCGGCCGCGAGAGGCGGGCCGGGGCGGGGACCGATGATGCGGATGCCGATGACGCCGACCCGTCCGCCAGCGGACATCCTGAAGATCAACGCGTGGATGAAGGACTACGCCGCGCGCGTCGGCGCCGTGTACGTGGACTATTTTTCGGCCATGGTCGACCAGAAGGGCTGGCTGAGGGAGGATTTGGCCAACGACGGTCTGCACCCCAATGCCGAGGGCTACAAGATCATGGTGCCCCTGGTTTCGGCTGCAATCCAGAAGGCGCTGCGCTAGCGCGCGCGTCAATTGACGCGCCCGCGCGCGTGGTCGCCTTTGGCGCGGAATCCTGGTGGCGGACAACCCGCTACCGGGGCGGGACCGAAAGCAGGCAGAGCGTGTCCCTGTCTCCCTGTGCCAGCCGTGCGCCGGGGTGCATGAGCCGGTACTGCCAGAGCGGCATGTCGCCGGCGGTCACCTCCCGGCAGATGTCGCCCAAGGCCTGCAGCCTCCGCTCCGGCGTCAGCTTGCCCCACTCGGAGAGATTCATGTGCTCTCTTCCCTCCGAGACGTCATCGGCGACCAGCCAGGATGCCGGCGCGATGCGGCTGTACCAGGGCCATACCGTACGGTTGGAATGACAATCCTGGCAGGCACGTGCAATGATCGCTCGGGCCTGAGGAGGAGGACTCGCCACGACTTCAAAGGAGTCGGCTGGGGCTGACGACGGATTGACGCGGGACGGCTGGACGAGTTGCACCGCCAGGAGGACAACCACCAACGCAAGAAGGACGACTTTGGTCTTCTTTCCCATAAGGAACTCGTCAGCCGGCCGCTTCCGGCTTGGGGGTCTTGCCCGTGCTTGCAGGGAGCGCCGGCGGCTTGATGTAGTCGGCCGGGATTTCGCCTGTGAGCGACTTCAGCCAGGTGACAATTGACTGAATCTCGCCGCTGGACAGTTTCCTGCCGACCTGGTATTCGCCCATCCTCGTGACGGCCTCCTCGAGCGTGCCGACCTTTCCGTTGTGGAAGTACGGGCCGGTCTTCTCGATATTGCGGAGAGACGGGACCTTGAACACCATCTTGTCACCATCGCTCTTGGTGAGCTGAAACCGGCCAAGGTCTTCCTCGTCGGGATAGGGTTTGATGACACCGAGCTTCTGGTACATGGTCGCTCCCAGCAGCGCGCCGGAATGGCAAGTCTGGCAACCGGCGTTGACAAAGGCGTTGAAACCCTCCTTCTCGGCCGGTGTGAGTGCGGACTGGTCGCCTGTCAGGAACTTGTCCCAGCGGGAGGGGGTGATCAGCTTCCGTTCGAAGGCGCCGATGGCCCTGGCCATGTTCTCAAAGGTTACAGGGTCCTTGTCGGTTGGAAACGCGGCCTTAAATGCCTGCACATACTCCGGCATGGACTTCAAGACGGCGACCACGACTTTCTCGCTGGGCATGGCCATCTCGACCGGATTCGTTACCGGCCCCTTGGCCTGTTCCTCGACGGTGGGTGCGCGGCCGTCCCAGAACTGCGCCACGTGTCCGGCGGCATTGTAGACCGTAGGTGAGTTGCGCGTGCCTCTCTGTCCCTTGTGGCCGTCCGAGGTCGGCTGTCCGTCCACTCCATACTTGTCCAATTGGTGGCAGGTGTTGCAGGAGATCTTCTGATCGGTGGACAGGCGTGTCTCGTAATAAAGCATCCGGCCCAGGTTAATCTGCTGCTGGGTCAGCGAGCCCGAAGGCGGCGGCACCTCCGACGGCAACGGCGCGAACATCTGGAGTCTGGCCGGGTCTATTGTCTGCGACTCCTCCGCCCTCCTGCCGCAGCCGATTCCCGCAACAAGCACGGCGACAACTGCAAATGCTATGGCAATCCTGACTCTTGGCATCCGTCCCTCCCAGCAAAGCAGTATACCGGAAGTCTACGTGCGGCCGGGAGGGACTGGGCCTTCGAAACCGGCGCGGGTAGCTTTTCGCAGCACGGAGCGGTACGGTGGTGACATATGAGACGGCTATTCCGAATCCTGGGAGTCATTCTGGCTCTGCTTCTGCTTGCGGCATTGAGCCTTCCTTTTCTGGTCAGTGCAGAGCGCTTTCGGCCTATGCTTGAGTCGCGGCTCTCCTCGGCGCTAGGAAGGCAGGTGACAATCGGCAGTCTGAAACTCTCCCTCCTGGCCGGAGGTGTGACCGCGGACAGCATCGCTATCGCAGAAGATGAGGCGTTCGGCCGCGTACCCTTCTTGCAGGCGAAGTCGCTGAAGGTCGCGGTTGAACTGTGGCCCCTGATTGCGTCCAGGAAACTGATCGTAACCGGGCTTACGATCGACCAGCCCCAGGTGGCCTTGCTCCAGTCGACGGATGGACGCTGGAACTACTCCAGCCTAGGCGGCAAATCCAAGCCCGTGGCTCCGGCGGAGGGGCCGGCGTCGGCGGAAGAAGGCCTGGACCTTAGCGCCCGGCTGATCAGAATTGTGGACGGCCGCTTCTCAATCGGCAAGACCGGTGGGAAGCGGAAGCCGCTGGCTCTCGAAGCGGTCAACCTGGAAGTGCGGGACTTCGCCGCACCCGTAGAGTTCCCGTTCTCGTTCACCGCCAAGGTTGTTGGCGGCGGAGACATCAAGTTGGATGGGAAAGCGGGACCGGTTGACGGTGGGAACGTCGCATTCACCCCGCTCTCTCTCTCGCTGGACGTTGCGCGGCTCAACCTGGCCGCCGCGCTGGCAGGCGTCGCACCCGATCTTGCGGGTCTCGCATCCCTGAAGGCGGAGGGCTCCTCCCGCGACGGTCGGTTCAAGATAAAGGGGAAGCTGAGCGCGGAAGGGCTGAAGCTGGCGAAGAACGCCACGCCCGCGCGCCGGATCGTGGAGTTCGGCTTCGATGCGGAACACGACATGCGCAAACGGGCTGGCACGCTAAAGACTGGCACCGTGGCCGTCGGCTCGGCCTCGGCGAGCCTGACCGGGACCTACGCGGAGCGCGGCGAGTCCACGCTGCTCAACATGAAGTTCGTAGGGGACAAGATGCCCGTGCCGGAACTGGCAGAGTTGCTGCCGCCGCTCGGAATCGCCCTTCCGAATGGGTCCAGGCTCGAGGGCGGCACCGCGACGGTGATGTTCACCGTTGAAGGTCCCGCCGATGCGCCAACCGCCGGCGGCTCAGTCTCCGTGGACAAGACGCGGCTGGCCAACTTCGACCTTGGGACCAAGATGGCGGTGATCGAGAAGCTGGCCGGCGTTAAGGGCGGCCCCAACACGGACATAGAAGTCCTGGGCGCTAAGCTGAAGTATACGCCGCAAGGGACGGCGGTCGAGGACCTCCAGTTCATCGCGCAGGGGGTTGGCGAGCTGAAGGGCGCCGGCACGATCAGCCCCGCAAACGAGCTCGATTTCAAGATGAGCGCGACGGTTCAGACCTCCCGATCGGCGCTGCTGAGCAAGACCGCCATACCCTTCTTTGTCCGGGGCACGGCGATGGACCCGGTTTTCAGGCCGGATATCGGTGGGATGGCCACGGCGAAGGCGAAATCCCTCCTGGAGACGGAGTCCCAGAAGCGGCTGAAGGGAACGGCTGGCGAGGCAGCCGCTGGCATCCTGGACAAGTTCCTCGGCGACAAGCAGAAGAAGAAGTAGACAGCCCGGAAGCCGTGCGGTTCCTCCGAGGCCGATATAATGAGAGGAACGCCCTTCCCGGATGAGTGCCTTTGAACAATCCGCCGCAGTTGAGGAGCGGCCGGCCCAGACTGTTGCGCGCCGCCGCGGCCTGCTGCTGATCTTCCTGTTGTCCTGCGGCCATCTTTCCGTCGATCTGTACGCTTGCGCTCTGGGGGCGCTCCAGCCGCTCCTGGTCCAGCGGTATCACACCAGCCTGACGCAGGCGGGAATCCTGGGCGGTCTGCTGGTGTTCTCCTCGTCGGTGATGCAGCCGGCCTACGGTTACCTCTCAGACCGCTTTCACACCCGGCTGTTCGCGGTACTGGGACCGGCAGTGGCCGGAGTGTTCATCTCGTCTCTGGGATTGGCGCCATCGTATGAATGGCTTCTGCTGCTAGTCTTCCTCGGCGGCGCCGGTGTGGCGGCCTACCATCCCCAGGCCTCCGCGCGCGCGGCCCAGGGGGTAGAAGAGGGACGTGCCGGGGCCATGGCGTTCTTTGTCAGTTCGGGCACTCTCGGCTTTGCCATCGGACCGACCTTCTTTTCCGCGGTCTCGAGCTGGCGGGGACTCTCGGGAACATGGCTGGCGGCCGTGCCGGGAGTGCTCGTGACGCTGTTGCTGGTCGTCTTCCTGCCGAGCGCGCCTCCAACCGCGGACCAGACGCGGCGCCGGCTCGACTGGAAGCCGCTCCTGGCCGTCTGGAAACCGCTCGCCGTGCTTTACGCTCTAGTGTTTCTGCGGTCGTGCGTGCAGATCGTCTTCGCGCAGATGCTGCCGCTCTACCTGCACATGTCGCGCGGCTTCACCGTTCCCCACGCCAACTACATCATGTCGGCGTACTTGACGGCAGGCGCACTAGGAGGCTTTGTGGGAGGACACGCGGCGGACAGGTTTGGCGGGCGGGCCGTCATCATGTTCTCCATGATCGCCTCGACGCCCTTTCTTGCTCTGTTCTTCTTCGGACAGGGCTTCTGGTCTGTGGCGGGACTGATCCTGGGAGGATTCATCCTGCTGTTCACCATCCCTGTGAACGTGGTAATGGCCCAGGAGTTGGTACCCTCTCAGGCTGGGACGATATCCGCTCTGATGATGGGTTTCGCCTGGGGGATGGCTGGAATCATCTTCATCCCAGCCGTGGGGTTCTTCTCGGACCTGTTTTCGCTGCACATCGCCCTGGCGAGCCTGATCGTGGCCCCGGTGATCGGGTTCTTTCTGACACTGAAGCTGCCCCAATGACACCGCGCCCCAAAGCCGTCTGCCTGCTGAGCGGGGGACTGGATTCGGCGACCAGTCTGGCCTGGGCTCGCGCGGAGGGCTTCGACTGCTACGCGCTCTCTTTCGACTATGGACAGCGTCACGCGATCGAGCTCGAAGCGGCCGCCCGGGTCGCCGCGGCCCTGGGCGCCGCCGAGCACCGCGTAGTCCGGATTGATCTCGGCTCCTTCGGCGGCTCCGCGCTCACCGCCGATATTCCCGTACCCAAGGGGCGCGACCCCGGCGAGATGGGGCGGGGAATCCCGGTGACCTACGTGCCGGCACGCAACACCATATTCCTTTCCTTCGCGCTGGCCTGGGCGGAGGTGCTGGAAGCCTCGGACATCGTCATCGGCGTGAACGCGATCGACTACTCCGGATATCCAGACTGCCGGCCGGAGTACATCGAGGCGTTCGAGCGCATGGCGAACCTGGCAACCAAGGCGGGCGTCGAGGGCCGGACGAAGGTCCGGGTACGCACTCCGCTCCTCCGCCTCAGCAAGGCCGAGATCATACGCCTCGGGGCTGCTCTTGGAGTGCCCCTCGGCATGACGCACAGTTGCTACGATCCAGGCGAGGGCGGGCGGCCCTGCGGCGCATGCGACTCCTGCCTGCTGCGCCGGAAGGGTTTCGAGGAGGCCGGCCTTGAAGATCGCTGAGATCTTCTACTCGATTCAGGGAGAGGGGATGCTGGCCGGCACCCCCAGCGCCTTCCTTCGCGTGAGCGGCTGCAACCTGCGCTGCTCCTGGTGCGACACGCCCTATGCCTCCTGGGAGCCGGAAGGAGAGGAGATCGCCTTGGAGGAGGTCCTGGCGCGCGTGGCGCGTTACCGCACGCACTACACGGTTGTCACGGGCGGCGAGCCCCTGATCGCGCCCGAGATTGTTCCCCTAACCGAAGCCCTCAGGCAGATGGGACAGCATGTCACCATCGAAACGGCCGGCACGGTCTTCGCGCCCGTCGACTGCCACCTGATGAGCATCAGCCCCAAGATGTCCAACTCCACGCCCTTCGAGCGGGACGGCGGCCGCTGGGCCGCGCCGCACGACCGTCTGCGAATCCAGCCCGGCGTACTCAGGCGGCTTATGGCGGCGTACGACTACCAGCTCAAGTTCGTGGTTCAGAAAGAAGAGGACCTTGCGGAGATCAAGGACCTGGTGAAAGAGCTGCATGCCAACCGGCAGCGCGTGGTTCTGATGCCCGAGGGGACGGAGGCCGAAGTATTGCGCGAAAGGGCCGTCTGGCTGGTCGAGATCTGCAAACAGGAAGGCTTCCGCTTCAGCCCACGCCTGCACATCGACCTCTACGGCAACCGGCGCGGCGTCTGATTCACATTACAGCTCCACCCGTCGCAGCCGCAAGGCGTTGCCGATGACCGAGACCGAGCTGAAAGTCATCGCGGCGCTGGCGATCATGGGGCTGAGCAGGAGCCCGAAGAAGGGGTAAAGGACGCCTGCGGCGATGGGCACCCCCACAAGGTTGTAGAAGAACGCAAAGAACAGGTTCTGCCGGATGTTGCGCATGGTCGCCCGGCTCAGCTTCCTCGCCCGGACCACGCCCCGCAGATCCCCGCGAAGCAGAGTCACACCGGCGCTTTCCATGGCGACGTGGGTGCCGGTGCCCATGGCGATCCCGACATGAGCTTGCGCCAGGGCCGGTCCGTCGTTGACGCCATCTCCCGCCATGGCCACCGTGCGCCCTTCGGACTGTAACGCCCTCACGATTTCCGCCTTCTGGACAGGCAGCACCTCAGCCCGAACGTCAACAATTCCTAGTTCCTTGGCGACGGCCTCCGCCGTGGCCTTGCGGTCCCCCGTGACGAGGATTATCCGCAGGCCTTCGTCGCGGAGGGCTCTGACGGCGTCCCTGGCGGACGGCTTGATCGGGTCGGCCACACTGATCGTGCCGGCAGGTGCCCCGTCGGCTGCGATTCCCACATCATCTGATGGTTCAAATACCATTGCTAAGTGATTAAAAAACCGCTTGTTCCCAACCCTTACGGATCTTTCGTCTACCGTTCCCTTGAGCCCCAGTCCGGGCATGGACTCGAAATCCCCCGGCTCGGGCAATTCAAGGCCGCGTTCTCTGGCAGCCGCCACAATGGCCGCCGCGAGCGGATGCTCGCTGGCCTTCTCCAGGCTGGCGGCCAGCCTCAGTACCTCAGTCGCCTCGAATCCCGGGAGCGCCTTCACGGAGACGACCCGCGGTCTTCCTTCAGTCAGCGTTCCGGTCTTGTCTACAACAAGAGTGTCCACCTTCTCAAGAACTTCGAGCGATTCGGCGTTCCTGACGAGGACTCCAGCGGTTGCGCCCCGGCCCATCCCGACCATGACGGCCATAGGTGTGGCCAGACCTAACGCGCAAGGGCAGGCAATAATAAGGACGGCCACCGCGTTGACTAGAGCGTGCGTCAGGCGGGGCTCTGGGCCGTAGAGAAACCAGGCACAGAACGTCAGAACAGCGACGGCCACCACCAGCGGAACGAAATAGCCTGACACGATGTCCGCCAGCCTCTGAATGGGGGCGCGGGAGCGCTGGGCCTCCCCCACCATGCGCACTATCTGTGCCAGGACCGTCCCGCTGCCGACCCGCTCGGCGCGCATCACGAAGCTGCCCGAACCGTTCAGGGTTCCTCCGGTCACCTGGCTCCCGGGGGTCTTCTCGACCGGCGCCGGCTCGCCGGTCAGCATGGATTCATCCACCACACTCGTTCCGTCTAGAACCACTCCGTCGACGGGGATCCTCTCGCCAGGGCGCACTCGCAGGCGGAAGCCGGCACGGACAAATTCCACGGGAAGAGCCCTTTCCTGGCCGGCATCATCGAGCACACTGGCTGTCTGCGGTGTGAGCCCGAGCAGGGCCCGGATCGCCCCGCCGGTCTTCGCTCTGGCGCGCAGTTCAAGGACCTGTCCCAGAAGGACCAGGGTCGTGATCGCGGCCGCAGCCTCGAAATAGATCTCGTGCCGTCCCAGGAAGGTCGCGATGACGCTGTACGCATAGGCGGTCCCCGTGCCCATCGCGACCAGGGTGAACATATTCAAGTGCCGGTTTAGGATAGAGTGCCAAGCTCTTAGAAAGAAAGGCCATCCTCCCCAGAGGACGACTGGCGTCGACAGCGCCAGTTCGAGCCAGGGCAAGTGCCGCATGGTCATGGCGAGCGCAACCACGGCCGCCGTGAGCGGCACGCTCAACCAGAAGCGGCGCTGCATGACGTCCAACTCGGGGTTCTCTATCTCCTGAACCGTAGCTACTTCCGGCTCCAGCGCCATGCCGCATTTCGGGCAGACTCCGGGGCCAAGCTGCCGGACCTCGGGGTCCATAGGGCAGGTGTAGAAGACGTCCTTGGCCGTGGGGGCGGTGACATGGCGGGGCGCCATGAACTTCTCCGGCTCCTGCCGGAACCTCTCCAGGCAGCGAGAGTTGCAGAAGTAGTACATGGTTGACTTGTACTCCAGTTTGCCGGCTGCCGTGGCAGGGTCGACGTCCATGTGGCAGACGGGATCCTTGACCGTCGGGCGCGGCGCCACCGGCGGCCCGCCGATAGACACCAATCCCGTGGGGCGTTGAGCTTCCATATCCTTACGGATTCAGAAATTCGCCGTCAGGTTCAGGCTACCTGTTTTGTACTTCCGATTGAATTGCTTCCAGTTCCTTGCCAGCCTCCGCCCAGCGGCCCTCGCCGGTCAGTTCCCTGTAGCGCTGCATGTGCTGGCGGATGCGCTCCAGTCGCCTCTCCAAAGTCTGGTTCACCGGGGGAGGGACACCGGCTTGGGCGCCGGGCGCGGTCGCCGCGGCCAGTTTCGCCGCCGCCTCAGGTGCGAGGCCTGCGAGTTCAGCCACAGCCTGTTCGTAGGTGTCCCTGTAGATAAGGGTGTTGCCCATGGCGAGCACCACCTTCCTCAGTTGCGGCATGCGTGCCTCGGCGGCCTGGATGTAAATGGCTTCGACGAACAGGAAGGTGTCCTCCACAGGGAGCACCAGCATTTGGCCGCGCAGCACTTGCGAGCCCTGCTGGTTCCAGAGGGTCAAGTCTTTGGCGATAATCTGGTCCTGGTTGATGCGAGCCTCAATCTGCATCGGCCCGAACATCAACTCCTGCTTGGAAAGCTGAAGGAAGATCAGTTCGCCCAGGTGGGGCCCATCGCACCTGGCTACCATGAGGCCGATCATGTTGTCTTTGTTGCGTGGCGTGAATGGGAGGATGAGCAGGAACTCCGGCTCGTTCTCGCCGGGCAGTGTGGCCACGACGTAGGTCGGCGACACCGTTGTCGGCCGGGTCTCCTGGCCCTGGACATTCCTGGCGATGTCCCACACGTCCTCCTTGTTGTAGAAGGCCTGCGGGTCGAGCATGTGGAAGATCCTGTAAATCTCCGCCTGTGCCCGGAAGAAGGTTTCGGGATACCGAGCGTGCATCCTGAGGTCGGCTGGCATCTCAGAGGATGGCAGGAATAGCCTCGGGAAGATGCGCTGGTAGGCCTGGATGATCGGGTCCGAAGGATCGAAGATGTAAAGCCGGACCGTCCCGTTATAGGCGTCAACGGTGGCCTTGACCGAGTTGCGGATGTAGTTGAAGGTGCCCACATTGCCCTGGGTGATCGGGCTGGAGTACGGGTGCGCCATGGAGGTCGTGTACCCGTCCACGGTCCAGACTAGGCGTCCTTCGTCAGTGAGCACGAGATAGGGATCGGCATCCCAGCGCACGAAGTTGGCCAGGGCGTTCAGCCGCTGGCGCACGTTGCGCCGGATCATCATGCGGCTGCGGGGGGTGAAGTAAGTGGTGAGGACGATGTTGTAGTCGGCCCGGCTGATCGCAGCCGTGAGGCGCATGAAGAAAGAGGAAATGGGGAAACCGCCCGTGCCCTCGTAGGAGGAGAAGACGTTCTCCGATCCCGACGGGTAGTTGAACTCCTTCTGCGCCGTGTGGACGAAAACCGGCTCGTGAACCACCTCTCCGTAATAGATCTCGGGCCGGGTCAGTTTGAGAGACTTCGTCTTGACCTGTGGAGGCGCGTCCTGGACGAAGAGCAGCGGTAGCCCCTCCGCCGTGATCCTGTTGGCCTCGGCCATCACCATACCGTAGCCGTGCGTGTAGATGAAATGCGGATTGATCCACCGTGCCTGCGCATCCGCCAGTTGCCGTATTTCCAGCTCGCGCGGGGTAAGCAGCACCTGCCGGAGCTGGCCGTCGATCACGTAACGGTCGACGTCCGTGTCCGAGAAGACGTAGTACGGGCGAAGGGCCTGAATCTGGGTAGTCGTGTCGTGGAAGGCGCGCCAGTCCCACAGGCGCACGTTGTCCAGGAGGGGCTTGTGCTTGCTGACGTCGATCCGGGTCTCCAGAGAAGCCGCGAATTCCACCTCTTTCGTGCGCTTGTCCAGCCCGAAGGCGCTCCGGGTGGCCTCGATATGCTTCTGGATGTAGGGCCGCTGGATGGAAATCTCGTTAGGCTTCACGTAAACGGCCGAGATCAGCGGCGGAATAGCGGCTTTCAGCACGAAAGCCAGGGCGCAGAAAACCACGATCTTCCAACGCCCCACGAGGGCGAAGGCCGCCGCCACGATGCAGGAAAGAATCAGCAGCCACTGCAATGGAAGGGTGATCTTCTCCGCCACGTAATCCACGCCGACCATGAAACCGTGGTTCTCCCACAGCATCTCGTACCGGCCAAGGTAGAACTGGAGCGCGACTGCCAGCAGAGCGACCGCCGCGACGGCCCGCAGAAAGCGGGACTCCAGGGCGCCCTCCAGCCGGAACAGGCGCGGGTCAAACTGCTCGGTTTGCTGTAATTCCGGCAGGCGTCCTACTAGTTGCCAGCCCCTGGCCGCCGCCCAATAGATGAGCGCGGAGACGATGGCCAGCCCCAGCAAGTAACGGCGCAGCCCGCCATAAAATGGCAGATCGAACAGGTAGAAACCCAGCGGGAGGCCGAAGACCGAGTCCTGCCAGGCGGTGGCTTCCGCCGGGAGATTCCGCCCGCCGAAGAAGCGCACTACGGTCCAGGTGTCGATCGTCCCTGAGGAGACCAGCCAGGACAGGCCGAGCAGAACAACGGAGGTTATGGCCGTATACAAGCGATGCTCGCTGAGCCGTGTGCCGGCGAACCTGAGAGCGCGCGCGTGCGCGATCCAAAAGACGGCGAACGCGAGCAATGTCGCCGCCGCCACGGGCGCGATGCTGTAAAGCAGCATATCCAGCCAGGTGGGTACCTGCTCCATCTCCTTCCACCACTGGTACTCGATGATGAAAGAGGCAATGAAGCGCGCGCCGGCGAGCAGGGCGAAGACCGCCAGGATCACCAGAACCGTGCTGCGTTTGGGAGCGACGGGGCGGGGCAATTCAGGATTCATGAGTACTCTTTTACCATGCGGACCAAGCCCGCCGTTCCATTCACCTCGACGAGCTGGCCGTCTTTCAGCATCCGCGTCGCTCCTTGAACGCCCGTCACCATGGGCAAACCGTACTCGCGGGCCACAACCGAGCCGTGGGAGAGCTGCCCGCCGGTCTCCGTCACCAGCGCCGCGATTCGCCCGAAGACCACCGTCCACCCCGGATCGATGCCCCGGGTGACCAACACTTCACCGGCAGCGACGCTGTCCAGGTCGCGGGGTGTCAACAGCACGCGCGCCGCCCCCCGAGCCGTTCCCGGACTCACCGGCTGTCCGCACAGCACGTCGCCCTCCTCCTGCTGCTCCCATACGGGCTGACTGCCGCGGAGAAAGGCGGGGTAGTCGGCCCCGGCGGATCGTTCCAGGCGGATGAACTCGGCCTTGCGCCGCGAGATTGCTTCCTGCGGCAGAGGCGATCCCCTCGCCGCATGGCGTAGCTCATCCATGGTTGCGAAGAAAATGTCCTCGCCCGGCGGGAGCAAGCGGCCCATCCGCAGCGCCAGCGTCCGCTGCAACGCCAGCGTCTTCTGCCAGTAGAAACGCTGCTCCTCGCGCAAGATCATGTAGCGCTGGACGGCTGCAATCAGCCAGGTACCCAGGCCCGCTCCTGTCCTCTGGCGGACTTGCAGTCTGGGGCGCTCCCGCTCACCGCCGCTGGCCAGGCGAAGAACCTCCTCCGGCGTCTCGGCGAAGGTAGGACGGTAGATGTCCAGGCTGAAAGAACGATGTCCGTACGCCTCGCAGAACGCACGCCAGTCGCTTTCGGTCTTGACCGCAGCCAGCGCGGCGTTCAGCTCGACCGATTTGTTCGGCAAGCCTGCCACTAACCGAGCGGCCAGGTCGCCCCCAAGCGACCGCCTCAAAAGGCTGTACAACACGTCGGCATGCGTTAGGCTCCAGCGGTGTATGGCGAGCAGCCGGGCGTTGAGAGCCTGGGCCCGCTCCATCCGCCTCCACAGATCCTCCACGCTCTCCTCTCCGCCGACGAGCGCGGCCATTGCTGCGTCGTGCTCGAGAGTGAATCTCTCCCACACGCGAAAGTTGTGAAAAGGGGAGCAGTTGGCCGGATCGCGCAGGAAATTCCAGAGCAGGGAAGCCGCAATCCGGGGGTTGAGCAGCGAACTCGGGTACGCCGCCTGCTTGCGCAAATCCGTGTTTCCTTCGGGAAAGTACCGCCGCGCGTCCTCAGGCAGCAGCCTTTTCGGAAACCGCTTGTAGAGCACCTGGAAGACGTGGACGTTGACGTACGGATGCCCCTGGTAGAGCTTGGTGAGAGGCAGGTTCTCCGGCGGCCGGTAGCCCAGGAAACGAAGCGGATCGCGGATGGCCAGCGGCTCCAGCAGTTCCCGGATCAGCGTCCAGCCGAGCGGAGAGACCGGCTGCGGGAAGCGCTCGTTCAGAAAGCCGCTGGTCCACAGGTGATCGTCCCCCGGCAGGTCTTCGGTGAAGAAGCCCGTGGCGCAGGCCGTGACGGGACGGCTCTGGAAGAGATACAGCCGGTCCTCCCAGAATCCCCACTCGATGTCCTGAGGCCCGCCGAACAGTCTCTCCAAGCCGGCCAGTGCCTTTGTGAGCTGCCTGGCCAGATCCTGGCGGAGCGGACCCGAGCCGGTAGTACATTCAATGACAGGCCGCGCCGCGCCCGTCACGGGGTCCATCGAGAACGCCACGCCAGCCACGTCCGCGGGGATCATGGTTTGGACTACCACGGCCATTCGCGGCTGCTCGGCGTCCGCGGCCAGCGCATTCCGATACGCAACCGCGCGCTCGTTCCACAGTGATTCGCGGCACCGCGCCACGGCATCGAGCACGGCCTCCTCGCCCCGGACGCTCAGGTATGTGTCCTGCTGGCCGGCGAACGAAGCGCTGGGTAGGTCTTCCGTGGTCGCCGACGAGCGCACCGCAACACTATCGACGCCCAGGCGGCGCCAGGCCTGCCGGATCGCCTCCTCCAGCGCTGGCGCTGCCTCCCAATCGGCGCGGGTCGTGACACAAAAGCCGGCAGGCACCGGGAAACCGGCCCGCGCCATCGCCGCCAGGCGGCTGCCCTTGCCACCCAAGACTTCGGGCGAGGCGTCGCCTTCACCATCCAGCCATGCGATCCACTGGCTCACTGCCTAGAATGCTATCATCACGCCTTGCCTCAGAAGGTGTGAAAGAATGCCCTCGCAGACTAAAGTCCGCACCACCGCGCACAGGAGGTGGTTGAAGTGGCGCAGGCCTTCAGCCTGTGCGGCCAGCACAGAACGAGCGACCAAGCATTCCTTGACACCTTCGGAGACGTGCCTGTCGGGCTTTGATGTCTGGAGCTTCTCGGCGCGCAGTCTGTTGCGCCCGTATGGGAAGATGTTCCTGCAATCGGTGGTCTTGCGACACCCGTTCCGGTTTCTGTCCGGCCTTCGGGAATACCGCCTGCGGACGCGGCCCGCCCGCTCGATGGACCACGCTATGGTGGGCATTTCGTCCTGGGACGGCCTGGCCGCGGAAGCCATCGGCGGCGAATGGGTTGTGGGGATGGGTTTCTGCCAGAAGCCGATCGAGCCGCCGTGCCCGTCGGGGAGGTTCAACCACCGGTGCTGGTTCCTGACCCGGGCCGAGGGCTCCGCTCTCCCGCCGGCCTGCCGGGCGTGCCAGGTCCGCGACATCGCCGAGCGGGCGCTTCCGGCCGGGGCGGCCCTGTATGCCATGACCTCGGCTGCTGACATCGCGAGCGATTTGCTCCTGCCGGTTTTGAGGAGCGGAGTCCCGCGACTATCACTGCTCTCGGTCTGTCCCTATTCGGTGCCTCCGCTCACTCTGGCGATGACCATCTGCGGCCTGCGGGGGATCGTGCAGAGTTACAGCGAGGGCGACTGCCGGGACTTCGCGACGTGGCTTAGGGCTGACGAGGGCGATAAGCGGGAGCAGACCCATCTACCGCCAGCGGCCCACACGCGCCTACTGGACTTCCTGGACCGCGTCGCCGCCGCACGCCGCGAGCAGCCCAGACGCTACACGCAGCAGGGCAACCTCTACGTACCGGCTCGGTGACTGTGGCCGTAGGCGTCTGGAGTTTGGCCGCGAAGCCCCAGTGCGACAGCCAGCGCGACGTCAAGCTCCCGCAGCCGAGTAATCCCAAGAGACCCAACGTAGTGAGTGAGAACGGACTTCGGCAGGCTCACCAACTCATCGCAGTGGATGCTGGAGTCCTGTTTCAGTCCCTCGTCGGGTCCGGCCGCAACCTGTGTGCTCAGACCGTCGTGCTTGGAGTACACGGGCGCGCAGATCAGCGTCGAGAAGCGTGAATCGACAAGTGCCTGCCTGCTCACGATGACGAAGACGCGCTGCTTCCGCGGATCACGGGCCCCCGGCTTCCGTACCAGGTACATCTCGCCTCGCTTCACGGCAGTTGCTGGTAGCCCAGCGTGTCCATCGCCTCGCGGTTCAGGCGCGCAGCACTGCGATTGATGATCTCGATGTCCTTCCGGTCGCGCTCTTCCTCGGCGAGCCGTGCAAGATAAGCAACAGCGGCCCGTTCGAGCAGCGAAGAGCGGTTCTTGTCAACCCGGTCGAGCCGGACCAGAAGTTCCTTCGGGAGTGTGATCGATGTCTTGACTCTCACAAGACAATCATACTCCCGTCTATCCTTTCAGTGTCGGTAGTGCGCTGAATCTGTGCTTGCTGCACGCCCATGGAGAGGCGGGATGGGGCACCTTAGCGCCGGGGATGGCAGGTGTTCCGCTCGGCCAGACGGCTGGCGGCGAAGCGAACCAGCGCGCTTCCAGATCCCTTCGCTATGGAGATTTCTTCTTCGTACGCCTGCCGGCTCCTCCGAGCGTCTTCGGGTTGCTTCTCGTATTGGTATGCCTCTGCGGTGCAGAGCCATCGATGCGCGATCAGGAGGGGCAAGTAGTGGCTGAAGGGCCCCTGCGGGTTGGCCGCCTGATAATCGGTCGCGAATTTGGCCTCACGTTCGGGACAGTCGTGAAACCCTTCCCACTCGTAGCACGGGCGAAGGCGATCCACATATTCCCGGGCAAGGGCCGGGGCGGCAGCTTCCGGCGATGCGGCCGCAAGGCGACGCTCGTAACTGAGCCAGGCGGCATAGATCATCGAGTCCGTTCCCTCGTGCAAACCTGGCAGAACCGGGCGAACTCTCTGGGAACGATATGCCTGATACCGCCGGAGATACTGGGTGAGCTCATCCTGAACGCCGGGAGGATAAGCCTTGACGTCAATCTTCTCGTGCGCCGAGGACAGTAGAAGATCGAGCAGCAGATCGCCGGCGCTATGATTGCCCCGTTGTACCCCAAGGGCAATGGGCATGATGGAGCACGCGGCGACGGCAGCGACGCCCAGGAGCTTGCTGAAAAACCTGCCGGGCAAGTCGGGAGACTTACCCCACGAGCACGCAAATCGTTGATTCACCGTGTAGGATAAGACTCCTGTCTTGTCCCGTCCACCATTGCCGCAGGTTTTTCTGCAAGCTCCCAGGGCTCGGAAAAACCGGCGCGCCATCCTTCTCACGCTGTTATCCTCAGAACTGAGCCGGCGGCTCGGGAGACGTTTCGCTGCGTTACTCCCTCCTCCACACCACCTCGCCGTCGACCACCGTGGCGACGGGGCCGCCGCGGAAGACCTTGCCGTCCAGCGGCGTGTTACGGCTTTTGGAAAACGACCGGTTCAGGTCGTACTTCCACTCCAGCTCCGGGTCAAATAGGGTGACGTCGCCCGCCGCCCCCACCGCCAGCGTCCCCCGGTCCAGCTTCAGAACCCGCGCCGGTCCCACCGTGAACAACTCGACCAGCCGCATCAGGGAGATCTTCCCGGTGTGGACCAGCGTCTCCAGCGCGGTTCCGAGCGCCGTCTCCAGTCCGATGATGCCGAAGGGACACCGCTCGAACTCCTGCATCTTCTCGCTGCCGGGATGCGGTGCGTGATCGGTGGCGATGGCGTCCACCACTCCGGACGCGATCCCCTCGACTACGGCGGCCACGTCCCCGCGCGAGCGCAGCGGCGGCTTCATCTTGTAGTCGCTGTCGTAGGGCGGCATGTCGACGTCGGCCATCGACATGTGGTGCGGCGTGGCCTCGCAGGTTACCGGCAAGCCCTGGGCCTTGGCCCGCGCCACCATCTCCACCGACCGGCGCGTCGAGATGTGCGCCACGTGGTAGCGCGCCCCCGTGAACTCCGCCAGAAGCAGGTCCCGCGCCACGATGATGTCCTCGGCGCAACCCGGAATCCCGCGCATCCCCAGCCGCGTCGACTGTATGCCTTCGTGCATGTCGCCGCCGGCGCTGAGGTCCAAGTCCTCGCAGTGCTGGATCACAAGCAGGTCGAACGCCCTGGCCGTCTCCAGGGCGCGCCGCATGACGCGTGCGTTCATCACCGGACGGCCGTCGTCGGAAACGGCGACGATCCCCGCCTTTTTCATCGAACCCATCTCGGCCAGGGTCTCCCCCGAACTGCCCTTGGTGATGGAGCCGACGGGGAACACGTTGACCACGGCATGACGGCTGGCGCGCTCGACGATGTAGCTGGTCACCGTGGGGTTGTCATTCACCGGCGAGGTGTTGGGCATCGGACAGACCGACGTGAATCCGCCCGCCGCGGCCGCCTTGGAGCCGGTCTCGATCGTCTCGGCGTGCTCAAAGCCGGGTTCCCGCAGGTGGACATGCATGTCGATGAAACCCGGCGCCACCACCAGCCCGCGGGCGTCCAGCACGCCGGCACCCTGTGCCTGCAATCCCCTGCCAACGGCGGCGATCCTGCCGCCCTGGATCAACACGTCGGCCGTTTCATCCCGCCCCGAGGCAGGGTCGATCACTCTTCCGTTCCTTATCAGAAGGTCTGCCATACTCACCCCAGAATCCGCTCCAGCACCGCCATGCGGACAGCGACTCCGTTTTCCACCTGGTTCAGAATCACCGACACCTGGGAATCCGCGACCTCGGAGGCGATCTCGCGCCCGCGGTTAATGGGCCCCGGGTGCATCACGATGGCGCCCGGCTTTGCCAGTTCCAGGTGCTCCAGGCGCAGGCCGAAGAACTGGAAATACTCGCCCGCCGGGAAGGCCGCCTCGTGCTGCCGCTCCAGTTGCACGCGCAGCATCATGATCACGTTGGCGTCGCGGATCGCCTCCCGGATATCGTGTGTGAGCCGCACGCCAGGCGCGATTTGCGCCAATTCGCCCGGCAGCAGGGGCGCGGGCCCGCAAAGCACGATATCGACGCCGAACTTCGAAAGCAAGTAGATGTTCGAGCGCGCCACGCGGCTGTGCGCGATGTCGCCGATGATCGCCACGCGCAAGCCCTCCAGGGTGGGCCGGTAGTCCAGAATCGTGCGCGCGTCCAGCAAGGCCTGCGTGGGATGCTCGTGCGTGCCGTCGCCGGCGTTGATGATGGGCGTCGGCAGGTGGCGCGCCAGGAAGTGCGGCGCGCCCGAAGCCGCGTGCCGCATGACGATGGCGTTAGGCCGCATCGCCGCCAGCGTATTCAGGGTGTCCACCAGCGACTCGCCCTTGGTGACGCTCGATCCTGAGGCCGTGATCGAAATGGCGTCGGCCCCCAGCCGCTTGGCGGCGATCTCGAAGCTGGTCCTCGTCCGGGTGGACGCTTCGTAGAACAGGTTCACGATCATCCGCCCCTTCAGGATGTCCAGCCGCTTGAATGCCTGGTCCTGCATGGGCTGGAAATCCTTGGCGCGGTTCAGGATCGATTCGATCTCTTCGCGCGGCAAATCTTCGATTCCGAGGAGTCCCCGGGGCATATCCTAGTCCTCCACACGCTCCACCAGCATGACCTTCTCCGTCTGGTCGATTTCCTCGAATTTCACTTCGATGATTTCGTTGTCGGTGGTTTGCACCATGCGCCCGATGTAGCGGGCTTCGATCGGCAGCTCGCGGTGGCCGCGGTCGATGAGCACCAGCAGTTGAACCCGCGCCGGCCGCCCGTGATGGAACAGGGCGTCCAATGCGGCCCGCACCGTCCGGCCGGTGTACAGCACGTCGTCCATGAGAATGACGTCCATTCCCGTGACGGGGAAGCCGATCTCGCTGGTGTTGAGCACCGGCCGGTCGGCGATGGTGGACAGGTCGTCCCGGTACAGGCTGATGTCCAGGATGCCGACCGGTATCTTGCGCTTCTCCAGCTCCTCAATCTTGGCGGCCAGCCTCTGGGCCAGCGGCACGCCCCTCCGGCGAATGCCTACAAAGGCCAGCTTATCCAAATTGGCGGTTCTCTCGAGGATCTCGTGCGCCAGCCGGACCAGGGTCCGGTCCATCTCGGAGGCGCTCATTAGTTGGGTCTTTTCGCGGGTCTTTGCCATGGGTTCGTGGTTTCGGTCGCTTCAGATTAGCACAGGAAAAAGCCGGTCAAAGCCGCGCCTGTTGCTATGATAACGACTTATGGACGATGTGAATGTTGGAATTGTGGGCCTCGGCAACGTGGGCACGGGCACGGTGACCATTTTGGCCGAGAACGCGGAGCAGATCGCCCAGAAACTGGGCTTCCGGCTGCGGGTGAAGGCCGTTTCCAGCCTGGATGCCGACACGCGGGTGCTGCCCGAAGCGCTCGGCCCGGTAGAGCGGAGCCTGGACTGGCGCAGCGTGGCCACGCACCCCGAAGTGGAGATTGTGGTCGAACTGGTCGGTGGCACCACCGTCGCCCGCCAGATACTGGAGACCGCGATCGATCACGGCAAGTCCGTCATCACCGCCAACAAGGAGCTGATGGCCCTGGCCGGCCCGGATATCTGGGACCGCGCCATCAAGGCGGGAGTCAACGTCGCCATGGAGGCCAGCGTGGCCGGAGGCATTCCGATTCACGCCGTCCTGCGCGAAGGGATCTCCGGCGACCGCGTGGAAGCCTTCTATGGCATCCTGAACGGCACCAGCAACTTCATTCTGACCGAGATCGAAAAGCGCGGCGACGCCCTGGAAACGGTCCTCGCCGAAGCGCAGCGGCTGGGTTACGCCGAAGCCAATCCCAGCGCCGACATCGACGGCTTCGACGCGCGCTCCAAGCTGGTGATCCTGGCGGCGCTGGCTTTCGGCGAGAGGATCACACCCTCGGACGTTTATATGGAGGGGATCCGGCGGATTACGCCGATCGACTTCCAGTACGCGCACCGTCTCGGCCACACCATCCGGCTGCTATGCGCCGCCCGGCAGACCAAGGAAGGCCTGATTCTCTCCGTCCGCCCGGCGCTCATCCCGCAGTCGACGATCCTGGCCGGGGTGCAGGGCTCTTACAACGCCGTCTGGGTGAAGGGGCACTACGGCGAGGACACTTTCTACTACGGTCGGGGTGCGGGGCCGCGTCCCACCGGCGTGGCCGTGGTAAGCGACCTGATGCGCGTCGCCCGCGAGATTCGGTTCGGTCATCCCGAGCGCGTTTCGCCTTTTGCGCACGAGCGTCTGGGCGAATACGATCCAATTCCGGTGACCCGCCAGAAACGGGCTTACTACCTGCGTTTCCATGTCGTGGACCGGCCCGGGATCATCGCCGCTCTGGCCGGCATCCTGGCGGAGAAGAAGATCAGCCTGGACGCGGTGCTGCAACTCCCCTGTGACGACAAGCGGGACGTGCCCTTCGTGATCACCGTGGAACCTACCACCGAGCAGGCCGTGCGCGAAGCCGTGGATCAGATGTCCGGCCTGGACTTCCTATTGGAACCCCCGCTGGCGCTGCCCATGGAGGCGGGGCTGTAGCGGCGCCATATTTCCTGTAGCGCCAGGATAGCAGCCTTCGGGTCGGAAGAGAGGTTCACCGCTCGCAACACGCAGAAGTTCATCGCGCCCTGGGCCAGGACCTGAGGCAAATTGTCTTTGTCGATCCCCCCGATGGGCACCGTGGTCAGGGGGCTCCCGCGGACGATGCGACCCATGCGTTCCAGCCCGAGCGTCGGGTCGGGTTTCTCCTTGGTCGGGGTAGGAAAGACCGGGCCGACGCCGATGTAGTCCGGCGCCAGTCCCCGCGCCCGTAGTTCCTGCTCTTCGTTGTGAGTGGAGAAGCCGAAAACCTTGCCCGGCGAAGGCCACAACCTTCGGGCTTCGCTCAGGCTCATGTCGTCCTGCCCCAGGTGAACCCCGTCGGCATCGGTTTCCGCTGCGATCTCAACGCTGTCGTTGACGATGAAGAGAGTACCGCTGCCCGCGGTGACGCTCCGCAGCCTGCGCGCCACCTCCAGCACCTCCTGGCGCGGTTTCTTCTTCATCCGCAACTGGACATAGCGCACGCCCGTTTCCACAGCTGCCGCCGCGCAGGCTTCGTAGCTGGTCACGGGATCGGTGAGAACAAGGTAGAGTCCGAAGATCTCGCTCATATCTCCATCACGCGCGACTGCCGCACAGACGGCAGGCGGGGTTGCGGGGCGCTGGCACCTCCCGGAATCTCATGCTCAGGGCATCGTAGGTCAGGAGGCGGTTGGTCAGAAGGCTGCCGGTCCGGAGAAGGTACTTGACGGCCTCGGTGGCTTGAATCGACCCGATCACACCGGGCACCGCACCGAGCGGCCCGGCGGGATTGGCGTCGCGCTCATCCGGGGGCGGCGCCTGGTCGAACACGCAGCGGTAGCAGGCGGTCTCCCCCGGAATCACCGTCAGCGTCTGCCCGAAGAAGCGCGCGATCCCGGCATGGGAATAGGGGCGTCGTGCGGCGTGGCAGGCGTCGGCGATCAGGAACTTGGCGGCGAAGTTGTCGGTGGCGTCGATGACAAAATCCCACGGGGCGACCAGTTCCGCCGCATCCGACTCCTCCAACCGGCGCGCGGCCGCTTTCACCGTAATCTCGGGGTTCAGCGCTGCAATCTTTTCCGCCGCCGAATCCGTTTTGGAGCGGCCGATATCGGCTGTGCGGTGCAAAATCTGGCGCTGCAAATTGCTCGGCTCGACGCGGTCGTGATCCAGAATCCCGAGGGTGCCGACCCCAGCCGCCGCAAGGTAAAACGCCGCCGGGGAGCCGAGGCCGCCGGCGCCGATCACCAGCACGCGGGACGCCAACAAGCGTTCCTGTCCGGCCTCGCCGATTTCGGGGAGGGTCAGGTGTCGGGCGTAGCGGTCGCGCTGCTGCCGAGAGAGGCTCACGATGCCATCGAGGCCGGCACCGGGTCCTCCCGGTACACGGCTTCCCAGTTCTTGAACACGGGTTGCAGTCCCTTGGCCCGCAGGGCGGCGCAGAAGGTCTCTACGCCGCGATGGTCGTTGACCTCGAACTGCTCGCCCGACGGCGCTGTCTCCGATCCGTATCCGCCGACGGTCGTGCGGCTGGCGACGCTCATCTTCGAGATGCCGACTCCTGCCATTCCGTCGCGGAACCCGGGACTCTCGCGCGTGGAGAGCACCAGGGGAACGTCCGGCATGCATATGCGGAAAGCGAAAATGATCTGCGCCAGCATCCTCTCATCGACCCGGAACTCGCCCGTGTATCCTCCCGCCTCTGGCCGCAGTCTGGGGAAGGAGATGGCCACACCCCCTTTCCAGAAGTTGCGCCGCAGGTAGGTTGCATGCCGGAAAAGGCTCAACATATCGAACAACGGATCCCCGAGGCCCAGGAGCGCCCCAAGCCCGACGACGCGTATGCCGCCCGCCAGCGCGCGTGCCGGAGTCTCAAGCCGGTGGAAGTAGTCGCGCTTCTCCCCCCAGCGGTGATTCCGCTCGTATCGCTCGGGCTCGTAGGTTTCCTGGTACAGCGTGACCCCGGTGCAGCCGGCGGCGGCCAGGCCGCGGTATTCCTCCGTGGACATTGGAAAGACCTCCACGGCCACGTAAGGGAAATTCGATGCCGCCACTCCGACCGCGTCGCGCACGTAGGAGAACCCTGCGGTTTTCAGCCGGTCGCCGGTGAGCAGGAGAACCTCCTCGAGTCCCAGGCTTCTGAGCGCGCCCAGTTCTTCTTCGAGTTCACGCGGCGACAACTTGCGGCGGGCGATCTTGCGGTCGGATGCAAAGCCGCAGTAGGTGCATCCGGCCGGGCAGTAGTTGGAGAGATACAGGGGCGAGTACAGCGAAATGGTGCGTCCGAAGTGCCGGCGGGTCAGCGCCAGCGCCCGCCGGGCCAGCAGTTCGAGGCGCGCTCCGGCGGCGGGGGAGAGAAGAGCGGCGAACTCCCGAACTCCGGGGTCGACGGCGTTGAGCGCACGCTCGACCTGCGCCGGTTGCGCTCCCCTGACGGTCTCCAGCCACGGGATAGGCGACAGCCAGTCGGGAAGCGGAACGCTCATCCGGCGCCTCCCGCCAGGAAGGCGGTCAGCGGGCTGGTTGCGGAAGCGGTCTCGCTCCTTGGCATGAGGCCCGCTTTCCAGGCGTCGCGCCCGGCTCGAACAGCGGCCGCGAAGGCGCCGGCCATGAGCTCGGGATCCTCCGCCGCGGCGATGGCGCTATTGACCAGCACGGCATCACCGCCCAGTTCCATGGTCAGCGCGGCCTCCGAGGGCGAGCGAAGACCGGCGTCCACGATTACCGGGACGGAGGCGTCGTGGATGATCTGCTTCAACATCGCCATCGTCGCCAGCCCCTGCCCGCTGCCGATGGCCGATCCCAAGGGCATGACCGCGGCGCACCCAACGTCTTCCAGACGCTTGGCCAGGACTGGGTCGGCCGGCATGTACGGAAGCACGACAAAACCCTCGGCGGTCAGGATTTTGGCGGCTTCATAGGTCTCGATGGGATCGGGCAGCAGGTGATGAGGGTTGGGGTGTATCTCCAGTTTGACAAACGGGCTGCCGCTCAGCTCGCGCCCGATCTGGGCTGCCCGCACCGCTTCTTTGGCGTTCATCGCGCCGGAGGTGTTCGGAACCAGGGTGACGCCAGGCAGAGCGGAGAGCGGCCCGTACACATCGTCGGCGGGCTGTCCCGGATGAAACCGGCGCAGCGCCACCGTGACCAACTCGGCCCCGGAAGCGCGGACGGCGCGGACCATCGTCTCCGTGCTTGAGAACTTGCCGGTGCCGAGCAGCAGCCGGGAGGCGAAGACGCGGTCGCCCAACCGCAGACAATCTTCCACGGTCAACCTCCGCCTGCGAAGGTGAGGAGTTCCACGCGATCGCCTTCGGCCAGCTTGACCTCCGGCCAACGCCCGCGCGGAGTCACTTCGCCGTTAAGCACGACCGCGGTGCGCTCCGGCTCGGCCTGGAGCTCTTGAAACAACTCGGCGAGGGTTCCGCTCCCTTCGTGGCGATACGCGTCGCCATTGACGACCAGATTCATGACGCAAAGGACTCCCTGCCCAGTTCTTAGCCAGTATTCTACACCAGAACGGACGCCACTTGGCCGCCGGCGCGGGCATGTGCTAGCATCGAAATCGACCCACCAACGCCGCGGAGAGGTGGCTGAGTGGTCGAAAGCAGCGGTTTGCTAAACCGTCGTAGGGG
>JBHGAV010000025.1:0-54043 GCA_041946685.1 Bryobacteraceae bacterium
GTTAGAGCAGCGGACTCATAATCCGTTGGTCGCTGGTTCGAATCCAGCAGGGCCCACCAGCCAAATCCCTTGCCTTCGGCTCTCGGTCATTAATGGCGGCAGAGCCCAGCCCTAGGTAGGAAGGCTCCCGATTGCCCCACAGGAGGAGGCCAGCCATGGCTGCCATGATGTCAGCGGGGAACCTCGAATTCCAGGCAGAACCGCACCCGTCCCGGACGCCCGCCGCCATGTTCGCCGGACCGGCCTCGCCGTACCCGGACTCCCCGCAGATGGCGCGCGCCGCTGAACTCGCGAGCCTGCCGCGTCGCCCTACTTCTTCTTTCCCGCTGGACTGCGCGGAGGATTGTTGCTGTTGGACATCTCCCGGTGAAGCTTCCACGAGCCGTCGGGCTGACGCTTGCAGATGACCAGGTACTTGGCCGATTCTTCCGTGGGCTTGCCTGACTTCGGAGTCAGCGTGAAACTATAGTTGCCACGATCATAGGCCCAATCGCCTGTTACCTGTGTCTCAAGCGGGGTGAACGCGATGCTTGCGTGGCCTTCCTTGAACATCGTTTCGTAAGACGCCTGGATGGCCTGCCGACCCTCGACAGCAGGTTGGTTTGGGTTCATCATGACCGCGTCATCGGCATACGTGGCGGCCAGGGCTGCCGCATCGCCGGAGTTGAAAGCGGTCATGACCTGGTCCCGAAGCGCATTGATCGCCTTCATGTCGGCGGTGACATCCCTCTTCGGTTCCGCTTGGGGCGCGGTCTGGCACCCCATGAACGTCAGCAGCAGAGTGAGCGTGACCGCCCCCACGAATGTGTTGTGTATTGTCATGGTTTCTCCTGTGAACGTCAGCTTCTACCAGCGATTCTCCGCTACGTCGCCACGACGAACTCTTCCAGGCAGGTGTCGCTGGCGCTCTCCCGGAATTTCACCTTGCCGGCGAGTTCAGGGACAAGCCGTTTCAGTTGTTCGTATTCGCGGCCACCTAAGCCTTGGCACAGTTGCTGGATCTTCGCGTGATCAATGCCAGAGGCGGCAAGGCCGTCGTAAATTGGGCACCGCCCGACCCGGACTGTCACGATACCATCGGTCGCCTGAACTTCGTAGTCCATGCCGCACTTCTTGTACGCATTCTCCAGAACCGCTGCCACGCATTCGGCATCCGGCTTCTGTTGACTGCACTTGGCGCGAACCATACCACCGAGCATCCCAGCGAACTTGTCTCCGTTCCCCGCATGGATGGCGACAGCTTTATCCCACCCGACTTCTTTCGCTACTTCCTGTAGAAACCAGCCGTAGAACGTGTAGGCGTTCTTGGCGGCCTCGTGCTCACTGTCATTCGCTTTCCCCATCGTTCTTGCTCCTGTTTGTGTAACACCTGGACAAATCACTGCAACTCGGGAAACGCTCCTGAAAAGGCCCGTGAGCCGGGAGGGAGGTTATCTGCCCCGTGTGAGCATGTACGGTGAGCCGTCCAGTTCTGGGGCCCGTCACGAGGCGGCTTTCAGAGTACTGCTCCTGTCTTGCCCCTGTCAAGCCGGATTTCTTCACTTCACGCACCCAGCGCCCCCACTCCTACACAGGCTGGCCTAGTGGTATGGGGATGGCCTCGTCACCGTCATGTCGTGCCCAGTTGTCGTCTCTTCTGGGGGCAGCCACCTGCCTCGCGGCCTCTTCGGGAGGCTTGGGCAGCGGCGGATGATCGTAGTGAGTTGCTGGATGTCTTCGCCGATCGTGGTTCCGCGCGAGACCTCTTCTTCCTGCTGGATGGGGCAGGCGAGCGTCTGCTCGCCCCGTTCGATCATCCGGTCAACGACTCTGCGACCACGCTCCTGAGGCTCCAATTCGAATTCGAGACGGTGCCCAGGACTTCGCATAGTGTGGTCCTCGTTGTGCCCAGACCAAGGCGACCCAAGGCGGGGGCAGGTGCAATTGCAAGCAGTTGACAATGTGTACAGCCACACAGACGGCCAACTAGCCCCGAGCCGCCTTGAGTTGCGGCCGGGGCGGTGCCGGGATGCTCCCCTTCAGCCTGATGTCGCGCGAGGAGGCTCCGACGAAGACTTCGCGATTGCCGTCCGCCATGACCCAATCGTGCTTCTGGACGGACCAGTACGATAGCGCGCGCGGGCCGATGTGCATCGAGACTGCCTTGCGGCGGCCCGCCGCCAGCTCGATACGCTCGAACCCGGCGAGTGATTTCGGCATCATTTCCACCGGCGTGTTCTCCGATGGTCCCAGGTAGACCTGCGCCACCTCGGCGCCCGCTCGCGAGCCCGTGTTCGTCACGGTGAACCCGACGTCAATTCCGTCCCCACTGCGCCTGACCATCAAGTTCGAGTACTCGAACCGCGTGTAAGACAGGCCGTGACCGAAGGGGTAGAGCGGCCGTATGTCCTGCGCATCGTACCATCGGTAGCCGACCGCCAGACCTTCCGAGTAGGTCGCCGTGAAGGTCTCTCTCCCGCCGGCCGCCGCGCCGAGTAGCTTGCCGAGCAGGTCCGTAAACAGCACGCCCGCTCCCCCGGGCAAGGCCGGGACACCCATTCTCTCGGGATTCCCAGGCGCGCGTGCGGGAGCGTCCTCCAGTCTCGTCGGGAAGGTGACCGGCAGTCTCCCGCTGGGATTGACGCGGCCCAAAAGCAGATTCGCCGTCGCCCAGCCGCCTTCCTGGCCGGGGTACCACATTTCGAGGATGGCCTGGACCCGATCCCGCCAGGGCATGGCGACCGGTCCACCGGCGTTCAGCACCACCACCGTTCGCGGATTGACCGAAGCCACCTTCTCAATCAGTTCGTCCTGATCCTCGGGCAGGCTGAACGAGTTCCCCATCCCATTCCAGGCGAAGACAACCACCGCGCGCGCAACCTTCGCTGCGGCGACCGCGGCGGCGACGTTCGTCTGCCGCAACTGGGGCGTCATCCAGGCGAAGCGAACGTTCAGAGGCGACGTCCCGGTCGAGCTGGCGGTTAGTTCCATCTGGTGCGCTCCGGCCGCCATGTGCAACGTGGCGCGGGCGTTGTCCCGCCCGTCGGTGGTCGGCAGGAGGCTGGACCACTTCTTGACCACCACGCTGCCTCCCCACTGCGCGCCCGAACGAACGATGGGGTTACCGTCGATCGTGATCGACCCTCCCCCGTCGGCGCCCTTTGCCCCTCCCGTCTGCACCATGAACGTGTACTCTCCATCAACCGGAACGTTCAGGGTTCCCTTCCAGGAATACCCGTCATCGGGACCGATGGCGGGGACGAGCGGTCCCGGGATGGGTACGCCTGTCAAGTCGCAGCCTACCGAGTAGGCGATTCTCGCCTTCGGCGCGCTCCTCCTCAGAGCTTCGAGCGGTGCTACCATGCGCGACTCGAAGCCCGCGCCGCGCTCCCCCAGGAACCCCGCCGCGAGCTGGCCCCCGGTAGGGCCGATCACCGCCAGCGACGCCAGATCGCCGGCCGCAAGCGGCAATATCCCTCCCTCGTTTCTCAGGAGCACCGCGCCCTGCTCGGCAACCTGCCGGATGATCCGGGCGTCCGCTTCCACGTCGATCGACTTTGGCCGCTTGGGCGGCTTCCGCCTTAGCAACCCGAAGCGGTCCATCTGCCCCAGGATTCTGGTCACCGCCTGGTCGATCGCGGAAACCGGGACGGCGCCGCTCTCTACCAGCGGCTTCAGCCCTTCGCGCAACACCGGTCCGCCCCGCAAGGCAATCGGCCTGCCGGGCATCTCCAAATCCAGGCCATGCAAGACGGCGAGCGGGTTGTGCACTGCTCCCCAATCGGAGGTGACGAAGCCCTCGAATCCCCAGCGGCCGCGCAACACGCCGTTCAGCAAGTCTTCGTGCTCGCAGGCCCACACGCCGTTGACCTTGCTGTAGGAGCACATGACCGACGCCACACCGGCCTTGACCGCCGCTTCGAACGCAGGCAGGTAGATCTCGTGGAGAGTCCGTTCATCAATAACGATGTCGTCGCTGCCGTTGTAGGCGGCAAAGTGCTTGACCTGGGCCATGACGCCCTGGCTCTGGATACCCTCGACCAAGGCGACTCCAAGTTGCGCGTTCAGAAATGGGTCCTCGCTGAGAGTCGTGTGATTGCGGCGGAACAGAGGGTCGCGCACGATGTTGATGTGCGGCGCGAGCAGAATGTCCTGCTCCAGGGCCTTCGCGTCGCGGCCCAGCACCACTCCGTAGAGGCGCGCAGCCTCCCTGTCGAACGTGGCGGCGAGTCCGGCCGGCGCGGGCAGGGCCGTCGCCGTCTTGGTCACATTAACGCCGGGCGGCCCGTCCGCCAGCCGCAAGGCTGGAATTCCCAACTGGGGCAGCCCGGGCCAGTAGCCAGCCTGTCCCAGGAGCCGGGGATCGCGGGCTCCGTGGAGGAGCGAGATCTTCTCTTCCAGCGTCATCCGCCGCAAGAGGGATGGAATGTCCACACTCCGGGGCTCAGCCCAAAGCGGGAGATTACACAGGATGGAGATTGCGAGAGTTATCCGCCGCGCGGAAATCAAGCTACCACTCGGGATCGCCGGGCGCCCAGTCCAACTGGAACGCCGCGAACGCCATGGTGTTCTCCCAGGACATCTCAATGCGGCCGGCGCGGCTGGCGGTCTTGGTCAGTGTCAGCTTGCAGGCCTCGACGGGAGAAGTCACTTTCCTCACGACCATGGGAACCCGCCCCAGATCCATCTTCGGATTGTAGACCTGGGTCTTCGGACCGACCTGCTTGCTGATGATGAGTTGCATCTTGTCGGGCTCCGGCAGCAGGTAGAGGCTGTATTCGCCTTTCGGAACAACTACGCCCCGGAACACAAGGTCGCTCTCCGTGTGGAAGGTGGCTGCGGAAGCGCCTCCGATGGGCCATACCTGCTTGTAGGGTACGATGCCGCCAAAGACTTTCTTGCCGCCCATGGAAGGGGCCGAGTACTTCACGGTGATCTTGTTCGCGTCGAAGGCGATCGAAGACTGCTCGACCGCCGCCGCTGTGGGGATCGACGCAGCAAGCTGCGTCTTGGCTGCCGGCTGCTGGGCAAACACAGCCAGTGCGGACAAACCCACCAAAAGAATGCACACAAAGCCCTGCTTCACCATAAGAGCGTCTCCTCCTTGAGTCTACAGCGCGCACCGGCACTCCGGCAAGGCGCCGGAATCCGCTTCCGGCCGGATCAAGCCGGGCTGGACTTCATACGCGTCAGCGGGCTGACAGCGCCGGGACAAGCGTTGCACGAAGCGCCCGGGACCCGACTTGGGCCACACCATCGTGCACCGGGCTGGGTGACTCCCGGCCCGTGGCCAACCCTCGCGCACCTCACCCCGGTTGTTAGAGCCAGTATTATCAATATATTAGGGGCATCGGGCCCCTGCTCCATCCCTTAGTCGGCTGGGGGCGATCCCGCCCCCTGGTCACCTCTTCTCGGGTTTTTTCTCTTTACAGGTTTCTGACCTTGGACTACAATCTGTCAGACGCCCGGGCACGAGGTGGGGCGAAGGAGCCAGTGCCCGAGGTGCCCGGGCGGGAATTGGCTTAGTCAGCGCGGCAGTCGCATACGCCAGGCTTCACAGAGCGTGAGCCCGGCAGCAGGGGGTCCAACAGCGGCTTCTGGCTAGCGGCGCGAATGAGCTCAGGCCCTTTCCTCGCCTCTAGCTACGAGCTAACGAGGAGGCCATATGGGTTCTAGATTCCAGTGGGGCGTGTTGATTGCCCTGCTTGTTCTGTTTACTTACGTAACCTACGCTCAGATCCGATCAGGGACAATAACCGGAGAGGTCAAGGATGCAAGCGGCGCCTTGATAGCAGGCGCCCAGGTGGTCGTCACAAATCAGGAGACTTCGGTCGCCGACAGCACCAAGACAACCGCTGCAGGAGTGTTCACCGTCCCGTACTTGCCGGCGGGAACCTACACGGTAGCGGTTACGGCGCCGGGATTTGCGGACTACCGGCAGACGGGCGTAGTGCTCGCTACGGCGCAGACTGTCCGCGTGAACGTGGGCATGCAACTGGCCACGATCAGCACGGCGGTCGAGGTGACGGCGCAAACGGCGCAGATTCAGACTGAGAACACCACGCTGCAATCTGCCATCCGTTCCGAGATGATCGGCGTTCTCCCCAACCCTACGTCGAATCCGATGTTCTACGCCTTTCTGCAGCCCGGTGTGGTGGCCCGTAGCGGTGGGTTGAACACCACAAACACAGGGTCCTTTGGAATCGGCGTCTCGGGCAGGACGCAGTGGTCAGCGATGGGCGTCAACGGCGGACGCGCCTCCACCAACGAGTTCCAGTTGGACGGGCTTCCCGTGATGGGCGGCGGATACAACGAGGTCGCGGTGACCCCGAATACGGAAGGGCTGGAGGAAGTCCGCGTGATCGCCAACAATTTCACCGCCGAGTACGGACACGGGCAGGCGGTCATCTCGATGAGCACCAGGTCGGGAACCAACCAGTACCACGGGGAAGCCAACTACACGCTGCGCAACGAGGCCCTCATGGCCAACTCGATGTCGAACAAGAGCAACGCTGTGGCTAGGGCTCCCTTCAAGGTCAACGAGTTCGGCGGCTCGGCAGGCGGTCCGATTATCAAGGACAAGCTGTTCTTCTTCTCCAGCTATCACTTCCTGCGGTTTAACCGGGGCAGCCAGAGTCTGTTGACGGTGCCGACGGCGGCCGAGGCCCTAGGCGACTTCAGCAAGACATTCATTCGAGACGAGGCGGGCCTCCCCGTGCCGGCGCAGATCTACGACCCGTTCAACGTGACGCAGCTCGGTCCGGACCTGTACGAGCGTGCGCTCATCCCGGGCGCCAATCTTTCGGCGCGCCCCGGTGCTGAGTACGCTAAGTTGTGGTTCTCGTACTACCCGCAGCCGAACCGGAAGCCGGACGACGAGTTCAATACAAACAACTTCGAAGCCACAGTCATTCAGAAGATCCGCCGGCACAATCTCAACAACCGGATTGACTACCGCAGGGGCAAACACTCGATTTACGGGAGCGGCGGCATAACCAAGTCGAGCAACGTGACGCCGCGTCCCTTCGGCAAGGCGCCGCTGAACTCCGACCCACGAACAAACGCCGACCGGAACCCCTACGGCCAGATCGGGGACACAATTGTCTTGACCCCGACGCTCATTCTCGATATGCGGTACGGCATCAGCCGGATTGTGACGTTCAACTACGGCGGCAACAAGTCGGGGTGGGACGATGCACTCTATGACAAGTTCGGCCTGCCAAAGAACATCCGGCCGCTGTTCGCGTTCTTCGGCGCTGCCCCCGTCCTAAACATCAGCAATTACGCGACTCTCACGGACGGCCTGTTCGCGAGCAGCCATGAGGGCCAGTCGATGCACACTGGGACGTTCAGCCTCACGAACGTTCGCGGCTCGTGGACCCACAAGTTCGGGCTGGAGGCCCGCAACCTTCTGTCCAACTACGACGACTTCGAGGAAGCTACGACCCAATACCAGGGCATGTGGTTCGACCAGGGCGGCAACTTCAATTTCCGGTACGTCACTGCCAGCGGCGGCTCCTCAGCATTGAACACGACGAACGTGCAGCGGGGTCTTGGTCAGGCCCGTCCGTTCCTCGGGGCACCCGGCTGGTGGATCCGGCCCGGCACAAACGTGCAGGAGGCCTTCTCGCAGAAGTACATGGCGTTTTACACCCAGAATGACTGGCGCGCCACCAGCAGGCTGACCATCAACCTGGGCCTTCGCTGGGACCTTCAGCCCGGCCCGACCGAGCGGCATAACCGGATGTCGTCGTTGGATCTGACGGCAACCAATCCGTTCGGCACGAAGGGTTTCATCGCCATGCCGGGCCTCGGCGGGTACAGCCGCGGCCTTTGGGATACCAAGTACAGGGACTTTGGCCCGCGCCTCGGCGCCGCCTATCAGTTGAGCGACAGCCTGGTTCTCCGTGGCGGCTTCGGCATCACGTACCTGCCGAGCAACTCCGGGAACTGGTCGTCGATGGTGGAGTACGGCGCGAGCACCTTCTCGAGCGGTACCATTCAGCGACCCTATGGCCCCAATCCGAATGGAGTGCCGGCCATCCGTATGACTGATCCTGCCTACTTGGACCCTGCCACAATGAATGACATCGCCGCTCCCAACCTCTACGGTCAGAAGAACGAGTCCAAGTTCGACCGCCGCTTCCAGAATGGCCGCGCGAAGCAGGTCAACTTCTTCATCGAGAAGCGCTTCGCCGGTGGCTGGCTCGGCTCGGTGGGATACAGCGGTTCCTACAGCGACCATCTGTTGTGGCGCTACTGGCCGCTCGACAGCATGCAGATGATCCCGTCGACCCTGCGCGCCCAATGGGCGGCGGAATACATCGCGAGCAGCCTGAAGACCAACCCCGCCGAAGCGCAGATTCCGAACCCTTACCAGCCTGCGGGTGGGCCACTGCTCAACTTCCAGGGTGTTATGGGTGCGTCGACGATCGCGCGGCGCTACATCTACTACACTTATCCGCTTCTGGCGGGCCAGGCAGTCAATCTCAGCAACACCTGGTCCAGATACAACTCCATGCAAGTTCGCGCGACGCATGCCTTCTCGAGAGGGTTCCTCCTGGACTTCCACTACACCTGGGCGAAGGGCACCAACAATACCAACCCCACGGTCGACCAGAATAATCCGGGCGGGAACGACTACTACAACATGAAGAACAACGTGCATCTGGACAGCTACGATATCAAGCACCGCGGCGTAGCGACGTTCCTGTACGACTTCCCCTTTGGGAGCGGCAAGGCGTTCGATACCAGCAACCGCGTGGCGCGGGCCTTGATCGGCGGCTGGCAGGTCGGCGGCACGCTCACCGCGCAGACCGGCATGCCCTTCTTCATCAGCGGCGCCAGCGACGGTGCGGTTGTCGCCCGCCCCGACCGGATCAGCGGAGTGCCAGTGGAAGTGCCCGCGGCTCTGCAACATTGGTACGACGGCAACACGACGGTTACGCTGCCCAACGGCCGCATCATTCGGCCCAGCAAGAACACGTTCCTCAAGTACTATTCGGGCGCCTTTCAAGGTCGCGTCATCAAGTTGCCGAACGGGAGCTATGGCGCGGACCAGAACTGGTTCGGAACCTCGGCTACTGCCTGGGAGACGATGCGCGGCCCCGGGCGATTCAACATCGATTTGACCCTCCGGCGGAGCGTCAGGCTCACGGAGAGGTTTTCCGTTGAAGTGTCGGCCGAAGCCGCCAACCTGCTCAATAACGTTCAGCTAAACGGGAACTACAGCGGCAGCCTCGGCAGCACGATAGTCGCCGCCAACGCCTCAAGAGGACTTCTTCCCGGGATGGGCTCGAGCGACACGTTCGGGACCATCGGAAACGGGACCTTCCCCCCGCGCGAAGTTGTCATGAAGGCGAGAATCCGCTTCTAGCCCCAACTTCTTGTGACCCGGCGGCAATACGCCGCTGGGTCACGGAGGCAAAAAGGCCGCTGGCGACAGGGGCGGTTTCGCACCGGGGGAACACTCACGGTCCAGTGCAGGTTCTCGCTCTTGCGAGTTCGCAGCCTATCCAGAGCGATTTCAATAAGCTAGCCCGGACGTTTCACGGCCAAATGGGCGAGATCCACCCGGCCGCCAGATGGCCGGGGGATCCGTCGGTTCCACGTTAACGTTTCTTCTTGACAGTTTCTTAATCTCGAACTAGAATGAAACCGACCCTTGTGTCCGAGGGTTGGGGGTTTGGACCCGCCCCGTGGAGAGTGGGCAATACATCCCCGGGAAGCAAGGAGTTTGGGGATGGGGTTCAGGGGGGTGGGTCAGCTATTGGCAGGGGGTCTTGCCATTGTGCGCCGAACGGCGGTGCGAGTGAGCCCGAGACTTGCCCTGAGCTTTGGCAGCGATCAATAGGAGGCAAAATGGGGTCTAGATTTCAATGGGGCGTTTTGATCGCCCTGGTGCTATTGTTCAATTGCGCAACATCTGCGCAAATCCGCTCCTCGACAATTACCGGTACGGTCACCGATGCCAGCGGCGCGGTCGTGCCGGGCGCAAAGGTTGTCGTCACGGAGCAACAGACAGGCATGGAAACCGCGACCGAGACGACGGGAGCCGGTTTATACACGGTTCCGTACCTGCCGGCGGGCACCTACACCGTTGCCGTCAACGTGTCCGGCTTCGTTCCTTACCGGCAGACTGGGGTTGTTCTCGGTGGCGCCCAGTCTGTCAAGGTCGACGTCAGCCTGAAGGTGGGCGCGGTGGAGCAGGTCATCGAGGTCGCCGCCCAGGCGGCGCAGCTTCAGACCACCAGCAGCACGGTGTCGGGTGCGGTGCAGACCCAGATGATCGATGCATTGCCCAACATCACACAGAACCCGCTGTTCTACGCTGGTTTGCAGCCGGGCGTGGTGCCCAGCAACGCCTCGCTGGATACAACCGGGATGAGTTCTTTCGGAATCGGAATGGTTGGACGGCGCCAGTTCTCCGCCCTGAGCGTCAGCGGCGGGCGTCCGTTCACCAACGACATCCAATTGGACGGCCTACCGGTGATGGGCGGAGGCTACAACGAGACGTCGGTGGTGCCCAACACGGAAGGTCTCCGCGAGGTGCGAGTCATCGCCAACAACTTCAGCGCGGAATATGGCCGGGGCCAGTCGGTTCTGGCCATGAGCACCAAGTCGGGGACCAACGACTTCCACGGGCAAGCCACCTACATGAACCGCAACGAAGCTTTCAACGCCAATTCCTTTGCGCGCAAGAACAATAACCAGGCCAGGGAGGCCTTCAAGGTTCATGACTTCGGCGGCGCCCTCGGCGGCCGCATCATCCGAGACAAGCTCTTCTTCTTCGGCAGCTACCATGCGCTGCGCCACGACCGGGGCGGCAGTTCGCTCATGACGGTTCCCACGGCACTGGAGCGGGTGGGGAACTTCAGCAAGACGTTCATCCGGGACGAGGCCGGCCAACCGGTGGCTGCGGCAATGTTCGATCCGTTCAATGTCACCCAGCTTGGCCCGGACCTGTTCCGGCGTGCGGTGGTGCCGGGCGGAATCATCCCGAATCCGCATCCTGCTGCGCTGAAGGCCTACAGCTACTATCCCGATCCAAACCGGACCCCGGATGACGTCTTCAACACCAACAACTTCTCGGCCTACACGGTGCAGACCGTGCGGCGGCACAACTTGAGCAACCGGATCGATCTCATGCTTGGCAAGCACTCCATCTACGGCAGCACCGGAATTTCGTGGGCGGAGATCAAGACGCCGCGCCCGTTCGGCAAATCGCCTTTCAACGGCGCTCCGGGGTCCCAGAGCGACAAGAACCCCTACGTACAGATCGGGGACACGATTGTCGTCAGCCCGACGACGGTGATTGACGTTCGCTACGGTCTCAGCCGCATTTACGCCAAGCTCGTTGCTGGTGACAAGACGGGATTCACGCCCGAGTTGTACGACCAGTTCGGCGTGCCCAGAAACCTTTACCCGATGATGCTCCGAATCGGTGCGGCGCCTGACATTGCCCCCAACTCGGCAGGCGCCGGCGTCGGCGGGGGAAGCAACTGGACCGGGCTGACCAGCGGGCTGTTCAACTCCAAGACCGAAGGGCAATTGAATCACAGCGCCACCGGAAGCATGACGAAGATCCGCGGACGCTGGACGCATAAGATCGGTGGGGAGTTCCGCAACCTCCTGTCCAATTACATGGATCCGGAGCAGCTTTCGGTAGGCTATCCTTCGACGTGGCACAGCGTCGGCGGCAATTTCAACTTCGAATACGTCACTGCCAACGGCGGTGTGGCGGGCGACACGAAGACCAACGCGCAGCGGGGGGTCAACGCCGCCCGCATGTTCCTGGGCGGGGGGCTGTACTGGATCCGGCCGGGGATGAACGTGGATCCGGCCTTCTCGCAGAAGTATGTGGCGTTTTATAGTCAGAACGACTGGCGCGCCACCTCAAAGCTAACCCTCAACCTGGGCCTGCGTTGGGAGGTTCAGCCCGGGCCCACGGAACGCTTCAACCGCATGTCGTCCTATGACCTGGAGGCAAAGTCTCCGTTCGGCACCCAGGGTACGATTGCCTTCGTCGGCGTCGGGGGCTACAGCCGCAACCTGTGGGACACGCAGTACAACAATTGGGGTCCGCGGCTGGGCGCCGCCTACCAGTTGGACGATCGCACGGTCCTCCGCGGCGGCTTGGGCATCACCTATCTGCCCACCAGCACGGGCTACTTCCCGAGCCCCGTCGATTACGGCGCAGTCACCTTCTCGGGCGGCGTCGATCAGATTCCGTACGGGCTGAATCCACAGGGTGTGCCGGTGGTAAAGTTCTCTGACCCGGCCCCGCTGGCGCCCGCCGTGGGTGCCGCCTTGACCAATCCGGCGGCCTGGGGCATCGGCGAATGCCGTTTCGACCGGCATTACAAGAACGGGCGTTCCACGCAGTGGAACTTCTTCATCGAGCGCAGGCTAGGCGATGCCTGGATGGTGTCGGCGGGCTACGTCGCTTCGGTGAGCCGGAACCTGATGAACCGCTCCTTCCCCATTCAGAACCAGCAGAGCATGCCTGCGGCGACGCTCGCCGAATGGCGCCAGCAGTGGATCGCCAGCAACGGGACCCTGAACCCGGCGACGCAGTTGGTGCAGAACCCCTGGCAGCCGGCGACGGGGACTCTGCTGCCGTTCAAGGGCCCGCTGGGCGCGCGCACCATTTCGCGGGAGAACACGCTGTATCCCTATCCGCTGCTGGTCGGCTCGGCGGCGGCGATCAACCTGTCCAAGGCGACGGCGGACTTTCACTCGATGCAGCTTCGCGCCAGCCGGAGCCTCACGAGGGGGCTGCTGATCGATACCCACTACACCTGGTCGAAGAACATCGACAACACCGACAACATGGCCGACAACCAGGGCTTCAACGCCGGGGGCACAGTGGGCAACAACGACATCACCAACTTCAAGAAGAACCGGCACCTGGGGATGAGCGACGTTCCGCACCGCTGGGTGGCGACCGTGCTATACGAACTGCCTTTCGGCGAGGGACGGCCGCTGGATTCCGAGAACCGGGTCATCCGCGCGATTGCCGGCGGCTGGCAGACCAGCTATTCGCTGGTGGCGCAGTCGGGCACGCCGATCGCGATCAGCGGGGCCACCGATGGGGCAGTGCTTGGTCGGCCGGACCGGATAGCCGGTGTGGCGATCGAGGTTCCCAAGGAGCTCCAGCGGTGGTATGACGGGACGACCTCGGTCACCCTGCCGAACGGCCGTGTCATCACACCCAGCAAGAACACGTTCCTGAAGTACTACTCGGGGGCTTTCCAGGGGCGCGTGGTAACGACGCCCAACGGCAGCACGGTGATTGACCGGTTCTGGTGGGGGACTGGTGCTCCGGTGTACGACGACATCCGCACGCCGGGCCGGTTCAACATCGACATGGGGCTGAGGCGTGTGTTCCGGGTCCGGGAGGGCATGAACCTGGAAGTGGGCGCGGATGCCACCAACCTGCTGAACAGCATTCAGCTTCGAGGCGGGTACACCGGCGCCCTCGGGGCCACGACCACGACAACCTCTGCCGCCCGGGGCCTCAAGCCCGGCATGGCGGGCAGCGACACGTTCGGCACCATCGGCACCACGACCTTCGATCCGCGCCAGATCACCTTGCGCGCGATTCTTCGCTTCTGACTCTGACTTTCGCGACCCGGCGGCCAAGTCTTCGGCCGCCGGGTCGCGAAGGCAGTCTTTCCTTCGTCGCACCCCGGTCCTCCTCACACCCCGTGCGTTCTTGACTTCTTCTCCGTCTCTGGGATAGGATCGACCAAGAGCTCGGGTCTTTTTTCGAAGCACTGACGGTTCGCTTCCCGACCGTTCTGGTGAGGGGTGGACCGTTTCGACAATACAGGCAGGTGAAACGCAGGGCGCCGGCTGAGTCCGGCAAGTCATTACCGCTTCAAGTCACACGGCGGGATGGCTGGAATGGGCTCGCGGGCCTGTTCCGGCCTTCAGCAGCCAATTTTCTAGGAGGCTAAATGGGGTCTAGATATTACTGGGGCGTTTTGATCGCCCTTGTCCTATTGTTCAATTTCACAACTTATGCACAGATCCGGTCCTCGACGATCACCGGCACGGTCACGGACGCCAGCGGCGCCGTCATTCCGGGCGCACAGGTGATCGTGGCCGACCAGGCGACCGGCGTGGAGAACAAGACCGAAACCACCGCGACCGGTCAGTTCACCGTTCCATACCTGCCGGCGGGCACCTACACGGTCTCTGTGTCGGTGGCTGGCTTCGTTCCCTACCGGCAGACGGGAATCGCGCTCACGGCCGCCCAAACGGTCAGGGTTGATGTCGGCCTGAAAGTCGGCGCGGTGGAGTCGACGATCGAGGTCGCCGCTCAGGCCGCGCAGATCCAAACCGACAGCAGCACGGTACAGGGCGCGATACAGTCCGATGTGATCGCAGCTCTGCCGAACCCGACGCAGAACCCGCTGTACTATGCGTCACTGCAAGCGGGCGTGGTTCCCCGGAACGCGACCACCGACAGCACGTCGCTGAGTAGCTTCGGCATCGGAAACAGCGGCCGGCGGCAGTGGTCCGCCATCGGCGTTAACGGCGGCCGCGCCTGGACCAACGACATCCAACTGGACGGCCTCCCCGTAATGGGCGGAGGCTATAACGAGGCCTCTGTCGTACCCAACACCGAGGGTCTGCAAGAGGTTCGCGTCATCGCCAACAACTTCAGCGCTCAGTACGGTCACGGGCAAGCGGTGCTGGCCATGAACACCCGGTCCGGCACCAACGACTTTCACGGGACGGGGACCTATCGCTTGCGCAATGAAGCGCTCAAAGCGAACACTTTCTCCAACAACGCGCAAGGGATCGCCCGGCCGCCCTTCAAGGTAAACGAGCTCGGCGGCTCGGTCGGCGGCCGCATTGTTCGCGACAAGTTGTTCTTTTTCAGCAGCTACCACTGGGTGCGTCACAATCGGGGCAATACGAATATGCTGACGGTGCCCACGCCGCTGGAGCGGCAGGGCAATTTCAGCCAGACCAAGATACGTGAGACGACGGGAGCTGCCGTTGCTGCGCAAGTCTTCGATCCGTGGAGCGTCACGCAACTGGGCCCTGACCTCTACCGGCGCGCGCCGATTCCGGGCGCGATCATTCCGAATCCGAATGCGGCCGCTCTGAAGATGTACAGCTACTATCCGGACCCGAACCGGACGCCCGACGACGTTTTCAACACCAACAACTTCCTCAGCTCCACTGTGACGACGGTCCGGCGCCACAGCCTGAACAACCGCATCGACTACCGCATGGGCAAGCATTCCATCTACGGCAGCGGCGGCATAGCCTATGCTCCCATCAAGACGCCGCGTCCCTTTGGGAGGGCGCCGTTCAACGATGCCCCGTCCGAGACCAGCGACAAGAACCCCTATGTGCAGGTCGGCGACACGATTGTCCTTAGCCCCACCCTCGTGCTGGACGTGCGCTACGGCCTGAGCCGGGTCTACACCAAGTCGTACAGCGGCAACAAGACGGGCTTCACAGATTACGATGGCTTCGGGATGCCCGCCAACATCCGGTCGCTCATGGCCATGCCCGGTAGCGCTCCCGTGGTACAACCCAACGCATACTCCGGCGGCAACGGGGGCGGCAGCAACTGGACCGCGATCTCAGCCGGCCTGTTCGGGACCAAGAGCGAGAACCAGTCCAACCACAGCTTCACCTCCAGCGCAACGAAGATGCGCGGCTCCTGGACGCACAAGTTCGGCGTGGAGGCACGCAACCTGCTTTCCAACTACTCCGACCTGGAGGAGTCGGCGGCCACCATCGCCGCATCCTGGTTCCATGTTGGCGGCAACTTCAATTTCGAATACACGTCCGCCGAAGGCGGTGTCGCGCCGCAGAACACGACCAACGCCCAGAAGGGCGTAAATGGTGCCGCGATGCTGCTTGGCGCACCCTCCTGGTGGATCCGGCCCGGCGCCAATGTGTTGCCGGCGTTTTCGCAGAAGTACTTCGCGTTGTATAGCCAGAACGACTGGCGCGCGACGTCAAAGCTGACCATCAACCTCGGCCTCCGCTGGGATCTTCAGCCCGGCCCCACCGAGCGGTACAACCGCATGTCCTCGGTGGACCTTGAGGTGAAGAACGCGTTTGGCACCGCCGGCGCTGTGGTGTTCCCGGGCGTTGACGGATACAGCCGCAACCTGTGGGACACCGTATACAACAACTGGGGACCGCGTCTGGGCGCCGCCTATCAGCTTGACAACGCCACCGTGCTGCGCGGCGGTTACGGAATCACGTACCTGCCCAGCAACTCCGGCTACTTCTCCGGCCCCACCGACTACGGTTCAACCAACTTCTCCAGCGGCACCATGCAGCAGCCTTATGGTTCCAGCCCGAACGGAGTGCCGGTGATCCGGTTCAGCGATTCTCATCCCCTCAGTATCGCGGTGGGCGCCGATCCGAAGGCCCCCTCGATTTACGGCGTCGCCGAGTCCAAGTTCGACCGGCACTTCAAGAACGGCCGCGCCATGCAGTGGAACTTCTTCATCGAGCGCCGGTTCGGCGGCAGTTGGTTCACCTCCGTGGGATACAGCGCTTCCCATAGCGACCACCTGATGAACCGGAGTTTCCCGATCAACAGCTTGCAGCAGTTGTCTCAGTCCACGTTGGACTCCTGGCGGGCTCAGTACATCGCCAGCGATGGAGTCACCAACCCGGCCAATGTTCTGGTCACGAATCCCTTCCAGCCGGCCGGCGGCCCGCTGCTCAAGTTCACGGGAGCTCTGGGCGCCGCCACCTTGGCCCAGGCGAACACCTTGTACCCCTACCCGCTGCTGGGCGGTGGCATAACCATATCGAAGGCGACGGCCGATTACAACTCATTGCAGCTCCGCCTCAGCCACGCTTTCTCCAGCGGCTTCCACATGGATGTCAATTACACCTGGTCGAAGTCGATCGACAACACCGACACCATGGAGGATAACCAGGGCTTCAACGCCGGCGGAACCGCAGGCAACTACGACGTGAAGAACCTGAACAACAACCGCAAGATCAGCTTCAGCGACATTCCGCACCGGCTGTCGGCGGTTGTTCTTTACGATCTGCCGTTTGGCGAAGGTAAGGCCCTGGACACCCGGAACCGGGTGGCGAGAGCCATCGCCGGAGGCTGGCAGCTAGGCTCAACGGTGATTATGCAGTCCGGCATGCCCTTCGCCATCAGCGGCGCCAATACCAACGCCGCCTACGGACACCCGGACCAGATTCCCGGCGTGGCTCTGGAAGTCCCCAAGGAACTCCAGCGCTGGTACGACGGCAAGACCACGGTGACGCTGCCAAACGGCCTGAAAGTCACCCCCAGCGTTCGCACCTACCTGAAGTACTATTCGGGCGCTTTCAGCGGGCGCGTGGTGACCACGCCCGGCGGGAAGGTTGTTCCTGACGTCTACTGGTATGGTACGGTCTGCAACACCCTGAACGAGATGCGCAACGACGGCCGGTTCAATCTGGATATGAGCCTCCGGCGCAACATCCGCATCACCGAGCGGTACAACCTGGAACTGTCGGCCGAAGCTGTGAACGTACTGAACCACACTCAGTTCAACGGCGCGTACACCGGCAATCTGGGAAGCACCAACACGGCTACGAACGCCACCACGGGCCTTAAGCCCGGCATGGGCTCAAGCAGCACATTCGGCACTAAGGGCAACGGCACCTTCGATCCCCGCGAAGTGATCCTCAACCTCAGGTTCCGCTTCTGACCTCACGCCTTTGTGGCCCGGCGGCCCCGTTCTTTGCCGCCGGGCCACGTTATTAGACTCCCGCCACTCTCACTCGCGGGTGGCGCCCACAAATCCCCACTAGTATTGACTTCTCCTTGGTGCGGACGTAGCATTAATCAGACAATTGAGTCTCTTTTCTCCGTGCGAGGGCTTCCAAGGATCGCGCCTAGTTGAGGGGCGAACCCCTTCGCACGGAATTGGCGGTCGCCGGGCAGCAGCGGCGGCAGCCCGGCCTCGGAAGTCCTGCTGCGATGCGCGGCTAGGCAGTGCGAATGCGCATTAGGCTGGTACTAGTTTTGGCGGCGGCTGCCGCCATTGGAGGCAAGATGGGGTCTAGATTTCGCTGGGGCGTGTCGATCGCCCTCGTTCTTCTTCTCACTTGCGCAGTACACGCGCAAATCCGATCCTCGACAATCACCGGCACGGTCACGGACGCCAGCGGCGCCGTCGTGCCAAACGCTCAAGTGCTCGTCACCGACCAGCAGACCGGCGTGGAGAACCGGACCGAAACCACAGGGGCCGGTCAATACACAGTTCCATACCTGCCCGCGGGGACCTACACCGTTGCAGTCTCCGTAACCGGATTCGTTCCCTATCGCCAGACAGGGATTGCGCTTACCCCAGCCCAGACCGTCAGGGTTGATGTGAACCTGAAGGTAGGCGCTGTGGAGTCCGCGGTCGAAGTTGCAGCACAGGCGGCGCAGATTCAGACCGACAGTAGCACGGTGCAGGGTGCGATCCAGTCCGATGTGATCGCTGCCCTGCCCAATCCGACGCAGAACCCGATCTATTACGCTTCATTGCAGGCCGGTGTGGTTCCTCGGAACGCGACCGCCGACAGCACCTCCCTCAACTCGTTCGGCATAGGCACGAGCGGACGCCGGCAGTGGTCCGCCATAGGTGTGAACGGCGGACGCACCTGGACCAACGACATCCAGTTGGACGGCCTCCCGGTAATGGGCGGCGGGTACAACGAGGCCTCGGTGGTGCCCAATACGGAGGGCCTGCAAGAGGTCCGCGTCATCGCCAACAACTTCAGCGCGCAATATGGCCACGGCCAATCCGTCATCGCGATGAACACCCGATCTGGCACCAACGATTTCCACGGGGCGGCGACTTACCGACTCCGCAACGAAGCGCTGAAAGCGAACACCTTCTCCAACAACGCCAACATGATCGCGCGGCCGCCCTTCAAGGTGAACGAACTCGGCGGCTCGGTCGGCGGCCCGATCCTTCGCGACAAGCTGTTCTTCTTCAGCAGCTATCACTGGGTGCGGCACAACCGGGGGAATGCGATACTGCTATCCGTTCCCACGGCTTTGGAGCGGCAGGGCAATTTCAGCCAGACCAAGATTCGTGAAGCCTCGGGCGCGGCGGTGCCGGCGCAGATCTTCGATCCCTGGAATGTCACGCAACTGGGACCGGACCTCTTCCGAAGGACGCCGATCCCCGGAGCGATCATTCCCAATCCGAACCCGGCGGCCTTGAAGGCGTATGGCTACTACCCGGACCCCAACCGGACCCCCGATGACGCATTCAACACCAACAACTTTCAGGCTGCCACGGTTACCACGGTGAGGCGTCACAGCCTGAACAACCGCGTTGACTACCGCATCGGCAAGCACTCGGTTTACGGCAGCTTCGGCATTGCCTACGCACCCATCAAGACACCGCGTCCCTTCGGCAAGGCTCCGTTCAACGATGCTCCCTCCGAGAGCAAGGACAAGAACCCTTACGTGCAGATCGGCGACACAATTGTCCTGAGCCCTACCCTGGTGCTGGACTTGCGATACGGCCTGAGCCGGGTTTTCACCAAGTCCTATAGCGGCAACAAGAGCGGCTTCACCGACTACGACGCCTTCGGCGTGCCCACGAACATCCGCCCGCTGTTTGCGATTCCCGGCAGCGCTCCGGTCATCCAGCCCAACGCCTATTCGGGAGGGTCCGGTGGCGGGAGCATCTGGACCTCCATATCAGGAGGATTGTTCGGGACCAAGCGCGAGAACCAGTCCAACCATAGCTTCGCGGCCAGTGCAACAAAGATGCGTGGGTCCTGGACGCACAAGTTCGGTGTCGAGGCGCGCAATCTGCTTTCCAATTACTCCGACTTGGAGGAATCGGCGGCGGTGATCGCCGCGTCCTGGTTCCACATAGGCGGGAACTTCAATTTTGAGTACACCTCCGCCAGCGGCGACGTCGCGCCACAGAACACGACCAATGCCCAGAAGGGCGTAAACGGAGCCGCCATGCTGCTCGGTGTGCCTTCCTGGTGGATCCGGCCCGGCGCCAATGTGCTGCCGGCTTTCTCGCAGAAGTATTTCGCCCTCTACGTGCAGAACGACTGGCGCGCCACGTCGAGGCTCACGATCAACTTGGGGTTGCGCTGGGATCTCCAGCCTGGCCCCACCGAGCGCTACAACCGCATATCCGCTGTTGACCTTACGGCCAACAATGCTTTTGGTTCCAAGGGCGCCGTCGCTTTCCCGACAGTCGGCGGTTACAGCCGCAACCTGTGGGAAACGGTTTATGACAATTGGGGACCACGCCTTGGCGCCGCCTATCAGCTCGACAGCGCTACTGTGCTGCGCGGTGGTTTCGGCATCACTTACTTGCCGAGCAATTCCGGCTACTACTCCGGGCCGTCGGCCTATGGCGCCAACAGTTTCTCCAGCGGCACCATGCAGCAGCCTTACGGCCCGAATCCGAACGGGGTCCCAGCTCTCAGATTCACCGATCCCCACCCCCTCAATCTGGCGGCTGGTGCCAATCCTTCCGCTCCCCCGCTCTATGGCCTATCCTCCGGCGATTACAGGTTCGACCGTTTCTATAAGAACGGTCGTGTCATGCAATGGAACTTCTTCATTGAGAGGAGATTCGCCGGTAGCTGGTTCACTTCGATCGGCTACAGCGCCGCTCACAGCAGCGACCTGATGAATCGCCAGTTCCCGATCAACAGCATCCAGCAGGTGCCGCAATCGACGTTGGACGCCTGGCGGACGCAGTACATTGCGAGCGACGGCGTCACCAATCCTGCCAGCGTCCAGGTGGCCAATCCGTTCCAGCCGGCCAGCGGCCCGCTACTCGGGTTTACGGGTCCTTTGGGCGGCAAGACCATCAGCCAGGTCGCTACGCTGTACCCATATCCTTTGCTGTACGAGATGTGTATACACACATCCCATGCCAAGGCTGACTACAACTCCCTGCAGTTGCGCCTGAGCCACGCCTTCTCGCGCGGGTTCCACATAGACATGAACTACACTTGGTCCAAAGAACTTGATGACACCGATACTATGGAAGACGACCAGGGGTTCAACAGCGGTGGGAGAGCAACCGCGCCGGATCTCAAAAACTACGCCAACAACCGTCACATCGGCTTTAGCGACATCCCCCATCGACTGTCGGCCGTCATCCTCTACGACCTGCCTTTTGGCGAAGGCCAGGCGCTGGACCCGCAAAACCGGGTGGTTCGAGCCATCGCCGGCGGATGGCAGGTAGGCGGAACACTGATTGCGCAATCCGGGATGCCGTTCGCGATCAGCGGCGCCAGTACGAACGCCGCCTATGCTCACCCAGACCAGATCGCCGGTGTGCCCCTGGAAGTCCCCAAGGAGCTTCAGCGCTGGTATGACGGCGCCACCACCGTGACCTTGCCCAACGGTAGGCAGATCAAACCCAGCAAGAACACCTTCCTGAAGTGGTATTCGGGCGCGTTCTCCGGCCGCACGGTCACCACACCGGGTGGAAAGGTAGTTCCCGACGTCTACTGGTACGGCACGGTCTGCAACACGTTGAACGGGATGCGGAACGATGGCCGGTTTAACCTGGACATGAGTCTCCGCCGCAACATCCGCATCACCGAGCGGTACAATCTCGAACTCTCCGCAGAAGCCGTCAACGTGCTGAACCACACACAGTTCAGCAGCTCGTATTCCGGCGCGCTGGGTGATACGAACACCGTCACCAACGCCAGCAACGGACTCAAGCCGGGCATGGGGACGAGCGCCACGTTCGGCACCAAGGGCAACAGCACCTTCGACCCCCGCGAAGTGATCCTCAACCTCAGGTTCCGCTTCTGATCCAGCCTCACTCACGGCCCGGCATTCCCTCCGAGGGGTGCCGGGCCTTTTCTTCCGCTAGAATACATGTATAGGAGAAGGACAATTTCATATGAGCTCTCTAGACATAACAAAGAATGTGAGCTCACACCGGACCTCCCGGCGTGAGTTGATTGCCGGGGCCGCGGGAGCCGCCGGTTTTACGTTTCTTCCATCCAGGGTCCTCGGCCGCCAGGGTGCCGTGCCACCGAGCCAGAAGCTGAATATCGCCTTCGTCGGCGTCGGCACGAGAGGCTCTTTCAACCTCAGGGAACTGGACAACCTGCAACAGAACATCGTTGCCATCTGCGACGTCGATTGGCGCGAGCTGCCCGGAAGGCAGTACCCGACGGCGATCCAGATCGCCCAGCAGTATCCCAAGGCCAAGCGCTTTGACGACTGGCGGGTCATGCTCCAGGAGATGGACAAGAGCATCGACGCCGTCGTTGTGGCCACGGCCAACCACACCCACGCCATCGTGTCCATGACCGCGATGAAGATGGGCAAGCACGTCTTCACCGAGAAGCCCCTTTGCCACACCGTCGAGGAAGTCCGCGCGATGATGGCGTTCGAAAAGAAGTACAAGACCATCAACCAGACGGGCTGCCAGGGCCATTCTTCGGAAGACTGCCGTCTGATCATCGAGTGGATTCGGGACGGGTGCATCGGGGAGATTCGCGAAGTCCACATCTTCCAGAACATCGCCAACAACATCGGACGCCCGTTCGTCTATGGTAATCTCCCCAAGATCGTGAAGGAACAGCACCCGGTTCCGGACGAATTGAAGTGGGACCTGTGGATCGGTCCCGCGCCCTTCCGGAACTTCAACCCGACATACGTGCCGGGCACGTGGCGGAGCTGGCGCGATTTCGGTGACGGCGTCATCGGCGACTACTGCTGCCATTCCTTCGACCCGGTCTTCTGGGCGCTGGACCTGACGCTGCCGGAAAGGGTCTGTTCCGAGCCGGATGAGGACTACAACTTCGCGACCAACAAAGAGGTTTATCCGAACTCGGCCTCGGTGCGCTGGGACTTCCCGGCGCGGGGCCTCAAACCCCCGGTGAGCATCGTGTGGCACTATGGGGCGGATTGCGGCACGATTCCCCTGCCCAAAGGTTGGAAGGAGAACGATATTCTGCCGCCGGCGGGCGGCGGCATCTTCTTCGGCAGCAAGGGAGCCATCGTGTATGGTCCCATTTACGCCAGCCTGCCGCTCACCGCGTCCACCGGCAACTACAAGCCCGTGACCTGGGGCACCCCGACCAAGGTGAGGATATTCCCCGAGGAGCTGGAGCGGGATTACAAGCAGCCCAAGAAGACCCTGCCCCGGCCGTTCAATCACTGGTCCGACTGGGTTGAGTCGATCAAGGCGAAGAAGCCGGCGGGAACGCCGTTCTCCTACAGCGGGCCGATGACGGAGACCGCCATTATCGGCAATATCGCCGCCACGCAAAAGGGCAGAATCCTAAACTACGATCCTAAGCTAGGCCGATTCCTCAACAATGATGAGGCCAATGCCCTGCTCAAGGTTCCCCAACGCAAAGGGTGGGAGCTGCCGACCTAGGAGGAGGTAAAGAGAGCCATGCGCCCGTCTCAATGGATCTCGGCTGCGGTTCTGGTGGTGCTGGTTAGCTTCTCTGCCTATGCGCAGACGAAGAAGATCGTGTTTGTCGCGGGGCCCAAGGATCATGGGGCCCCGGGCAGGCACGAGCATGAAAAGGATCTCCGGGTGCTCGCCTACAGCCTGGAGAACTCCTCAAACCTGAAGGGTGTCACGACTCAAGTCATCGTGGGCCAGGTGCCGAGGGATCTGTCCCAGATCAGGGACGCTGCGGTGATCGTGCTCGAAAGCAGTTCCGATCGGGCGCCAAAAGAGACACACGCTCTATTTCCCAACAACGCCGCCACCGACGGCAAGACGTACGACGCCGAGACGACGGCCTTTCTGAACAGCTTCGGCGAACTGCTGAAGAAGGGCACGGGCCTGGTCGTGTTTCATTACGCCACCTGGCCGCAGAATGAAGCCGGCCGGCAGTACTACCTGGATTGGCTTGGCGGCTACTACAAACAGGGGGTATCGGCTAATCCCGTGGATGATTGGACCATGACGCCCAAAGCCGAAAATCATCCGATCCTGCGTGGCGTCAAGCCGTGGACCTATCGGGAGGAAGTCTTCTCCAAGTTTGTACTGCCGGAGGAGTACAAGACCATCCCGCTGCTCATCGGCACCCCTGCCAAGAAAGTCGACTACGGTCCACAGGTTGCCTCCTGGGCTTATGAACGCCCGGGCGGTGGCCGCGGTTTTGTGATGGGCGGCCTGGACTGGCACAGCAACATGTTGATCGAAGACAACCGCCGCTTTCTGCTGAACGGCATCGTGTGGGCGGCCGGGATGGAAGTGCCGGCGGGAGGCGTTGCCTCGACCCTGCCGGAAGGAATGGTCCCGAAATAGGAGAAGTTGCCGGGCAAGGCACTCTCTCCGGAGAGCCGCCACACACATGAACAACCGGGCGAACCGGCGTGAATTCGCGCGGGCTCTGGGTCTTGGGATGAGCGCGGCGTGCCTGGCGCCGCGCCTGTCTCCAGCCGCGCCCGCGCGAAGGCTGAAGATCGGCCACACTTTCATCACCTGGGGCCTGCGCCCGGAGGACGCCGAGCCGGCGATCGCGGACATTGGCAGCCTCGGCTACCACGGGATCGAGGTGTTCGGCCACGTGCTGGAAGCTTACGAGCCGCAGGGCGGGATGGGACGTCTTCTGGAGGCCGCCAAGTTGCCCTTGGTGTCGGCCTACTGCACCGTGAACCTGTCGGACCCGGCCAGAAGAAGCGTCGAGACGGGGAGGATCGTCCGGTGGGGCGGTCTCCTCAAGAAGTATGGAGGCTCGGTTGCCGTGATCGGCCCCACCGCAGTCAAGCGGCCCGGCTACGATTTCGCCGCCAGCAAGGCCGACATTGTTACGACGTTGAACGGGATGTGCAAAGCCCTGGCGGACATCGGCGTGGTGGGAGTGATGCACCAGCACACGGGAACCAGCGTCGAGTTCCGGGACGAAGTGTACGCCGTGATGGAAGCCGTCGACACGCGCTATGTGAAGTTCGGTCCCGACGTCGGCCAGCTCGTCAAGGGCGGCTCCGACGCGGTGCAGGTGGTCAAGGACTTCCTCCCCGTGATCCGGCACGTCCACCTGAAGGACTACCTCGGCGGCCCGCATTGGCTGGGCTACTGTCCGCTCGGCCAGGGCAAGGTCGGAGGGCATGTCAGCACGATTCTGGGAATGCTCGAGACGGTGAAGGAGCTCGAGTACGTGATGGTCGAGCTCGATCCCAGTCCTGATCCGCCCCAGACCCCGCGGCAGGCCGCCGCAGAAAGCAAACAGTTCCTCCAAGGGCTGGGCTACACGTTCAGGTCATGACTGTGGGACTGCGTCTCGCACTGCTGGCATTTTGGTTTGCCTTCACCGCGCTCGGCGCGGGGCGTGCCGAGTTGGCGATCGTCGAGAAGGCCGCCGGCTTTGTCGGTTTCTATTCCGAGGCCGGGGAGTCTGTTGCGCGCGTGAAGGTCGCCAGCTTCCCACACGAAGCGGTGCTGTCCGCCGACGGCCACTTCCTGTACGTCACCGAGAACGGCGTGCTGTGGATGACGGACGAGGGGGACGGCGGCAATTCGGTCGCCGTCATTGACGTACAGGCCATGAAAGTTGTGGGCAGGCTGGTCCTCAGCCGGTTCCGGCGGCCTCACGGCATCGCGCTCGATGCGGCGTCGAGACGGCTCCTGGTGACCACCGAAAAGCCGCATCGTCTCCTGGCGTGGGACACGGTTTCGCGCAAAGAGCTGCGTGACTACGAAGTTCAAGGCAAGAGCCCCCATATGGTGACGATTGGCCCCGGCGGCGAGTGGGCCTTCGTGAGCAACACCGACTCGGACGCTGTTGCCGCCGTGCACCTGGCGACGGGCAGGGTGAAGGTGATTCCGGTTGGCAAACGCCCGCAGGGAGGTGTGCTGGCCCCGGACGGGGCGCGCCTTTATGTAGTCAACATGGACAGCAACAGCATCACGGTTATCGACGCGCGCAATCAGACGGCCGTGGACACGATCTCCGTCGGCGGAGGGCCGGGCCGGATCGCGATCACGCCGGACGGCAAGACGCTGGTGTACAACCTGCAGACAGAACAGGGAGTGGGCTTCGCCGACGTCGGCTCCCGCAAGCAGGTGGCCTTCGTCTCGCTCGGCGGGCGTCCACTCTCGCTGACCATGTCGCGCGACGGGCAGAAAGCTTACTCCAGCGTGCAGGATCAGGACATGGCCTTCGTGATTTCGGTGGCCGAGCGCAAGATCATCCGCAGGTTCCAGCTTCCCAGCGGGGCTGGCCCGGACCCCGTGATCCCGTTGACTTCCCCCTGAGCCCTTACTGCTTGATCACCGTGCCGTCGAGCCGGCGGATGACGCCCCACCCGCCGTTGAGCGTGCCGCGCTCGCCGCGCTCGTTGGTCCCGAACGGGTACTTGGCGGCCAGCTTCTCGTCCACCTCGATGCCCCACCCCGGCGAGTCGTTGGCGTAGAGATATCCGTCCTTGAACGTTTCCGAGCCCTTGAAGATCTCCCGCTCCACCTCCCGGATGTTGCCGCCCTCCTGCACACCGAAGTTGTAGCTGGCCAGGTCCAGGTGCAGGTTGCACATGTGCCCGATAGGGGAGACGTCGCCCGGGCCGTGCCAGGCGGTCTTCACGTTGTACAACTCGCCCAGAATGGCGATCTTGCGGCACGGTGTCAGTCCTCCCGCCTGCGAGATGTGGATGCGGATGTAGTCGATCAGCCGTTCGGCGACGAGCGGGGTCCATTCGTGCGGGCTGTTGAACAGCTCGCCCATGGCGATGGGTGTATTGCACTGCTGGCGCAACTGCCGGAAGTAGCCGATGTCCTCCGGCGAGAAGGGGTCCTCGAGGAAGAACAGCTTGAGCGGCTCGACCTCCTTGGCGAACTGGATGGCCTCGCGCGGCGAGACCCGCTCATGAATATCGTGCAGCAGCTCGACCTCCGGACCGAGTTGTCTGCGAACCTCCACGAGCATGGGCACGGTGCGGCGGATGTAGGCGCCGGGTTCGTAGACCGGGTCTTTGTGGAGGGCCTGCACCTTGGGAGCGTTGGCGCCCGCGCCGCCGGCGCCGTAAGCCGACATGCCGGGTACGCTGATCTGAAGGCGTATGTAGCGATAACCCTGGGCCATGGCCTTGCGCGCGCCTTCCACGATCTGGGAGACCTCGGCGCCGCCAATGCTGGTGTAGCTGGCCGCCGCCTCGCGGCACTTCCCGCCCAGAAGCTGGTAGACCGGCATTCCGGCCTGGCGGCCCTTGATGTCCCACAGCGCCTGGTCCACGCCGCTGATGGCGTTGTTCAGCACGGGGCCGTTGCGCCAGTAGGAGCTGTTGTACATCATCTGCCAGGCGTCCTCCACGCGATCAGCCGGCCGGCCGACGAGCAGGGGCTTCAGATACTTCTCGACGGCGGGGACCACCAGGTCGGCCCGTTGCGTGAATGTGGCGCACCCGTAACCGTAGAGCCCGGCCTGGTCGGTGGTGATCTTGACCACGATCAGCCGCACCCCGCTCGGCTGGCAGGTGATCACGCTGACATCCTTAATCATGGGCGAAGGCATGCCACGCGCCGCCCGCGCCGCCTGCTCCTGCGCCAACACCTGCCTTGCCGGGGCCATGCCGGCCAGGCCCGCGCTCATGCGGACCATGTCTCTGCGTTTCATAGGCCTGAGTATAGCTCGGCCAGGTTGCGCCCGCCCGCAATGCATTGCTAGAATTGAGTTTCCCACTGCACGCAGAGAGGAACTCTGATTCATGGCAAGAGTCTGCGATATCTGTGGCCGCGGTCCCGCGTTCGGGCACCGGATCAGCCACGCTCACAACCTGACCAACCGGCGCTGGAACATCAACCTGCAGACGGTCCGGGCCGTGGTGAACGGCGCCGCCAAGAAGATCCGCGTTTGCACGAGCTGCATTAAGAACGGTAAGGTCCAGAAGGCCGGCCGCTAGCACTCCGCACTCTAATGTTCCTGGTCACCTTCCGACGCGCCGAAGCCGCCCCGGAAGCGGGCGTGGTGCGTGGCGACGGTGTCGTCGGCCTTTCCGGAGCCGGCTTCCCCGATGTCCTTTCGGTCATCCAGGGTGGACTGCAAGCCCTTAGGAAGATCGAATCCTGGATTTCTCAGCCGCGACGGGCCGAGCCGCTGGCGAGCGTCAGGCTGCTGGCGCCGATCCCACGCCCGCCGAAGTTCATCTGCATCGGCCTCAACTACCGGGATCACGCGGAAGAGACGAACATGCCGATCCCGACGGTACCGACCGTCTTCAACAAGTTCGCCACGGCGGTGACCGGGCCGGGCGAGCCGATCGTATTGCCCAAGTCGTCCACGAGGCCGGATTACGAAGCCGAGCTCGCGTTCATCATCGGCAAGGGCGGCCGCCATATCGCGGCCTCCGACTGGCGGGAGCACGTGTTCGGATACACGATCGTGAACGACGTGAGCGCCCGCGACTACCAGATGGCTACCTCGCAGTGGCTGATGGGAAAGACGTTCGATACGTTTGCCCCCATGGGGCCCGGCTTGGTGACGGCCGACGAGATCCCCGATCCCCACCGGCTGGACATCTCGCTGACTCTCAACGGCGAGGTGATGCAGAACTCGAACACGCGCAACCTCATCTTCAGGGTGCCGGAGCTCGTCGAGTTCCTCTCCAGGGTCTTCACGCTGGAGCCGGGCGACGTGGTCTCGACCGGCACGCCCGGCGGAGTCGGCTTCGCGCGCAAGCCGCCGGTGTACCTGAAACCCGGCGACGAGGTTGTGGTCCGCGCTCAGGGCATCGGGGAACTCCGCAACCCCGTCATCGGCGAGTAGACTCAATAAGGGGTTTCAGAGCCGCGACCGTCAGGGAGCGGGAGGGCGTGATGGCCAGGCAGCCACGACAAAGGACTTTCTGGGTCCAGGTAGGCGAGTACACCTCGCTGGCCTTCATGCTGCCCGCTTCCACGGTGATCGGCTACGGCATCGGTTACATGCTCGACCGGGCACTAGGGACGGGCTTCCTGAAGGTGGTCTTCCTGGTGCTTGGGATTGCATCGGGGTTCGTGCAACTGATCCGGCAGGTGACGAAAGACACGCGCGGCCGTGAGAACGGATGAGGCGTATTTCGACCGCGCCCTGGGGCGCATGCAGCTCTCGATGGCCGCTCTGGGCCTGGGGGGTGCCGCGTTCGTCTTCGCGCTGTACTCCTGGCGGCACGGCCTGGGCTACATGGCGGGTGCGCTGGCCTCGCTCGCCAATTTCCGCTGGCTCCACCAGTTGACGGCGTCCCTGGGACCCAACGGGCAACGGGCGCGGAGGCGTGTACTCCTGTTCCTGTTGCTCCGATACTTCCTGTTGGGAGCCGGGGGCTATGTTATAGTGAAGATCTTCGGTTTGAACCTGGCGGCCGCGTTGGTTGGGCTGTTCGTGGCGGTGGCCGCGGTCATTGTCGAAATCATATACGAGTTGATATATGCCCGAGCATGAGTTGTGGGTCACGGCGATCTTCAATAAGTACCTGGCCGGCCTGGCCAACTGGATCCTGGGGATGGCGGGCGTGGCCGTCGAGAATCCCGATAAGCCGTGGGCGAACTATGTGGCCATGCAGATCGTGGTGGCCCTGATCGTCGTCGTGGTTTTCGCCATCCTGAGGCCGAGACTTTCGGTGGACAAGCCCGGGCGGATGCAGCACGTGTTCGAGATCATTTATCAGTTCATGGGCGGGCAGGCGGACGAAGTGGTAGGTCACGGCGGCAGGCACTACTTGCATTTGTTCACCACGATCTTCCTGTTCGTGTTGCTGGGGAACCTGGTAGGGATCATTCCCACGCTGGAGTCGCCGACCATGTTCCCGCCGGTGCCCCTGGGGATCGCGCTGGTGACCTTCTGCTATTACAACCTGATGGGATTCAAGGCGCAGGGCGTAGGGGGATACCTGAAGCACTTCGCCGGGCCCATGCCGCTGATGGCGCCGCTGATGATCCCCATCGAGGTTATCAGCCATTGCAGCCGGCTGCTTTCGCTCACCGTCCGTCTCTACGCGAACATGTTCGCGGGCGAGCAGGTGACGCTGGTCTTCCTCGGGCTGGTCCCGCTGGTGGTGCCGGCGGTTTTCATGGGGCTGCACGTGTTCGTCAGCTTCCTTCAGGCCTTCGTGTTCGCGCTGTTGACGATGATCTACGTCTCCGGCGCGGTCTCGCACGAGCACTGATGTCCGAGGCGTTCGAACTCGCCATTTCGATCGAACCTTCCGATATCGACGAACTCGGTCACGTCAACAACGTGACCTACCTGCGCTGGGTGCAGGACGTTGCCGTTGCGCACTGGCGAGCAGTGGCCCCCGCCGAGGACCAGGCCCGGCTGGTGTGGGTGGTGGTGCGGCACGAGATCGACTACAGGCAGCCGGCGCGGCCGGGGGACCAGGTCATCGCCCGGACGTGGGTCGGCGAAGCCAGCCGCGTGCGCTTCGAGCGCCACACCGAACTGGTGCGGGCGGGCGACCGTGCAGTTCTGGCGAAGGCCCGCACCTTGTGGTGTCCCCTCGACGCCCGGACCGGGAAGCCGACGGCTGTGAGCGCCGAGGTGCGGAAGCGCTTTTCGACGGTGGAGTGAATCCCGTAAGCGGTTAATTTACCTGCGGTTAGGTGCAAATTGGCTTTGCTTGGCAAGAACGCCTGCCGGCCTAGGCGGATATTCAGTTTTCAGAGAGCGAGCGAGGGGTGTGGCCGGGGTCTGCGCCACGGGAGTACTTTGAGAATTGGGGGAGAACGGCAAGATGATCGAGCTGGCGAGGGAGTTGAGGGCCGAAGTCGAGCGGGCGGCGGGTCGCCTCAAGAACCTGAGCGAGGCCGAGGTCAGCCGGGACCGGGGCGCTGGCAAGTGGCTCAAGAAGGAGATCCTCGGCCATTTGATCGACTCGGCAGCCAACAACCATCAGCGATTCGTGCGGGCCCAGTTGACCAGTCCCTTCTTGTGGCCGGGCTACGACCAGCGTGCCTGGGTGCCGCTCCACCACTACGCCGAGCGGCCTTGGACGGAACTCGTGAATCTGTGGCTGGCGCTGAATCTGCACGTAGCGGCGGTCATCGAGCATATGCCGGCCGGCAAGCTCCCGACACCTTGCACCATTGGCGACCACGAGCCCGCATCGCTTGAGTGGTGGATGCGCGACTACCTCCGGCATTTGCGGCACCACCTGGAGCAGCTCGAGGTGGAGTGAAGGGCGCTTTCGGGCAGGGCGGCCCCTGCGCGGAGCAAGGCATGCCGGCGGTGCGCTTTCCGGCCGGGATCGTCCAGGCGCGCCATGTGGTACGACGCCGCCCACGCCGGGGCGGACGCGAGCAACATCCAGGCGAGCAGAACGCTGAGACTGGATATGGTTTGTTCCCGTTCCGTTCCCGCCAAGCTCAACTGGAGGCCCGGAGTGCCTGCCGTGGGCGTGCAGGGCATCACCGCCACGGAGGAGTTCGACCCGGCCCTATTCAAACAACTAGCCGAAGGGAAGTGAACGCCGTACGCCGAGGAAAGGACGAATCGTTCCCCAGTCAGTTTGAGGCAGTGGCGATCGACTTGAAGAAGCTGAAATCGAGTATCTCGTAATACTCTTTGTACCCGTGTGAGACATTCGGGACGATCTTGAAGTCGTGCGGAATGCCCAGCGCGGTCAGGCGGGCGTCAAACGCTTTGTTGGCCTCAAGGGTGAAATCATCTGTGCCAACGATCATGCGAATCCGGAACCGGCCTTTGATGGCAGCCAGGTTCTTCTCAGCGAGAACGAAGGGGTTGTTGGCAAGATCGTAGGCGGTTTCGACGCGCCGCGGAGCGTTCTGTCTCGGCGCGGCACCCGGAGCGGACACGCCGGCGCACATGCCGGAAATCAGCGCGAACTTCTCCGGGAACTTGAAGCCGAAATGGAACGCGCCATATCCGCCCATGGACATGCCTTCGAGCGCGCGCGCCTCACGACGCGGAATGGTTCGATAGTGGGCGTCAACGTGCGGGATCAAGTCTTTGATGACGACTGACTCGATCGGCGTGCTGCCGTCCGGCGAATCCAGGTAACGGCCATTGGGGAGACCTTGGACCAGGACGGCAATCATCGGCGGGCAAACGCCGCGTTTGATCGCGGCGTCCAGTTTCTGGACCCAGATGTCGCCGACGCGCTGGCTGCCGCCGCCGCCGTGGAGGTAGTAGAGCGCGGGATAGCGGGAAGCCGGGTCTTTCTCGTAGCCGGGGGGAAGATAGATCAGATAACTGGCCATTCTGCCGGGCCCGAGCGAGGGCGCCGCGAAGGTCACATAGCGTGTGCCCTCCGGCTCGTCGATGATCGGGTCTACCCAGGAATCGTCCGGGGGATCGATCTTGCCCAGCCAGATCTTCTCCTCATGCCTGCCGCCTTTGAGATGCCGGTCAAGGAAGTTGTTTACGAGTTCCCGTGACTCGCCTTGCCGGAGTTGCTTGAAATCGTGCCCCGCACCCTTGACGACGACCAGCGTGGAATCGGCGCCCGCTTTGCGCAACGCGGCATCCAGCGCCTGGCTCCGGCGCAACGGCACGACCTTGTCGCTGTCGCCGTGAACGATCAGGACCGGCGCGCTGTCCTTGGCGGCGCCTGAGGCCGGAAGCGGACCTCCGCCATTGTCCGGTCCGGAGAAGTCGATCACTGCCTGGACGCGGCCGGCCGGATCGGGCTCCTTCAATCCTGCCGGCGTGCCAAGCAACACGGCCAGGCGGCCACCTTCCGATACTCCCCAGGCAGCGATGTGGTCCGCGTCCAGGTCGTACTTGCCGGCATTGGCCCGTAACCACCGGACGGCGGCCCTGCAATCGTCGAGCTGTTCCGTGCGACTTGCCTCGGCCGAAGACCGGTAGTCGATGCTGGCGACAGCGTATCCGTTGCCAACCATGCTTGCGACAGGGCTCGGATATCTGCCGGCGAACGCGCCTTCTTCGCCGTGGATCCAAACGATGACCGGCAGGGCAGCCTTCGCCTGGCTGCCTGGAGTCTGATAGCCCGCGTGGGGAATGTAGAGGTCGAGAAGGAGGCTTCTTCCGCCGACCTGCGTGTATTCAATGCCTCGGTCGAATGTGAACTTGACTGACGGCCATTCACGGCCAGGGATCACCCCTGACGCAAACTGCGCCAGAGCGGCCGTGGCGGGCAGGAGCAGCAGGACAAAGGCGCCGATGGATCGCTTCAACATGCGTCTATGCTAGCAGGCCGGTCAGTACTTTGGTGGTAATGAGGGGTTTCCGGTCCAGAATCACAAGCAGGGGTTTGATAAGATGCGGCTTATGAAACAAGCATTGCTCCTTGCCTTGCTGGCGGCCTTTGTGGCCGGCGGTACCAGTCTGGCGCAGCCGGATGCGGCGCCGCAGGCCGCAGCCAGAGGCCCCGCAAGAGGCGGATTCGGCGGGCCGATCGAGTTGGGCCCGGACGACAAGCCCGCCTTCCCGGATCCTCCAGCCGGTTTCAATGTCAGGCGTGACGGTGTCCCGCGCGGAGAGGTGACGGCGGTTCAGTACGACTCCAAGTCGCTTGGATATCGCCGCCAGATGCGAGTCTACACGCCTCCCGGCTACTCGACCGCTCGCAAGTACCCGGTGCTGTATCTGCTGCACGGTATCGGCGGCGACGACCAGGAATGGACTCGGGCGTGCCACGCCGACATCGTCATGGACAACCTGCTGGCCGAGGGCCTGATACAGCCGATGGTCGTCGTCTTCCCCAACGGCAACGCCGCCGTGACGGCCGAAGACTCGGCTGCGGGCCGGAAACCCGCCATGGGGGGTGGAGCCCCTGGCGCAGCCAGCGGCGCACGCGGAGGCGCTGCCGGCGCGCGCGATTTCGGGGGGTGGGGGACGCCCTTCGATAACGACCTGCTGAAGGACATCATCCCTTACGTCGAGTCCCACTATTCCGTCTATACCGACCGCGAGCGTCGCGCTTTGGCTGGTCTGTCTATGGGTGGCGGCCAAGCTCTCAACATCGGCCTGGCCAACATCGAGACGTTTGCCTGGGTTGGCGGGTTCTCCTCCGCCCCGAACACAAAGGAGCCGGCCGATCTCGTGCCCGATCCGGCGGCAGCCAAACGGTTGAAGCTGCTCTGGCTTGGTTGCGGCAACAAGGACGGCCTGATCCGCATCAGCCAGGGGGTCCACAACTACCTGAAAGAGAAGGGTGTACCGCACGTATGGCATGTGGACGGAAACGCCCACGACACCACCGAGTGGGACAATAACCTGTACCTGTTCGCCCAGCGCATCTTCAAGTAATCGCAGGGCTAGGAACCTTACCTGCCGGGTGCTTGCGGGGCGACCAGACCACCGGGGCCACTGCGCGCGCCCAGGGCGATGCCGACCTTCACCTCCGGATTGGCGATGTAGAAGAACACGCCCTTGTCCACGGGCACCGCTTCGATGCGCTCCCCGAAGTCCATACGATATGGGCTCCTTGGATCGAATCTCGGCCATTTCACCGCGGCGGTGTTGGGGTCCCCCGTCCTGGCGAAGGCGATCAGGGCATCCATCATCCGGCCGGAGAGTTCCCGGTCCCAGGCCGTGACCGCCGCTCCACGCCCGCCCGGCCCCCCCGCCTGGTCCACCGTGCCGTGCCAATAGGCGACGTCTCTGCCGTGCCCCGCCGACTGGCCGTAGGAGAAGGCCGATACGAACACCGCTGACTTGCCAGCCGCCTGAGCCACGGCCCAACCCATCATCTGCTTGGCCGCGCCACCGCTACGGCCGGCCCTCAGACCCGCTTGCCGGGCTTCCTTGTCGGTGGACGCCGGATACAGCTTCAGCATCTCCTCAGCCTTTGCGCCGGCCACGCGAGCGACCGTCGCCCTGAATTCCTCGAGGGTCTTCACGCTGGTCAGGCCGGCGAATCCCTCATCGCGGCACCACTCCAGCATCGCCGGCACGTCGGTTTGCCTGTGGGCCGCAAACATCTGCGGAGTCGGCTCCGGCAGAACGTAACCGTCAGCCTCTGTCGGCTCACTGATGTCGATCCAACTGTTCTCCAGCAGCTTCTCCCAGGGCACGGCCCTCAGTTCCGCCAGCGACTTGACCCCCAGCTTCTCCATGAATTGCAGCCCGGCCTTCTCGACGTCCTTCAGTGGCCGGGGCGTCCAGGGGCCGCCCGGAAACGTGGAACCGCTCATGGCGAACACACGGTGGATCAGTCCCCGGGTAAGCTGGCTGCCCTGAAGGTAGCAGACGTCCATCCCGCCCGAGGACTGGCCCATGAGAGTGACGTTGCCCGGATCGCCGCCGAAACTGGCGATGTTGCGGCGAACCCACTGCAGCACGGCGATCTCGTCCAGATGGACGTAGTTGCTCGACGCTTTGTGAGGAGATTCGGCGGTCAGCTCGGGAGTGGCGAGGCTGCCCAGAACGCCCAAGCGGTAGTTGAAGTTGACGTAGACGACGCCCTTCGCAGCGAGAAACTCACCCGAGAGAACGGGCGCGGCCGATGAACCGCTGTTGTAGCCGCCGCCGTAAATGTAGACGATGACGGGCAACTTCTTGGCGGGCGGGCGCGCCGGCGCCCAAACGTTCAGGAAGAGGCAATCCTCACTGTAGGCCGGGGCGCCTCCCCAGGCCGGCCCTCGCTGCGGGCAAGCGGCGCCGTACTGGCTGGCGTCGCGGACGCCGGTCCAGGCCTTGACCGGCTGTGGCTCGCGCCAGCGCAGGCCGCCAACCGGGGGAGCGGCGTACGGAATGCCCAGGTACGCCCTGACGCTGCTCGAAATCAGCTTGCCCGAAATCAGCCCGCTGTCAATCTTGACCGGATCGCCCGGCACACGAGCTTCCGGAGTCTGCGGAGTGGCGTTCGCGGCAAGGCCAATGAGGCCGACGGTGAAAGCAACAAGGTGGACATGCTTCATAGGTTCGTCCCATTCAACTTTTTTCTTTTCCGCTGGGTCCTTGAGAGGCCGGTTACGCTACTGTCTGCACTCGAAGTTGGCGGCGTCCTCCGGGTTCCCTTGGCCCTTGTAGTGCGCATAGGCCGGATATGGGCACAAGGGACGGCTGCGGCCGGGGAACGCACGCCCGGTGGCAGTCACCGAATCGGGCGCCGCACCTTTCTCCACCCAGTTCACGATTGCGCTCAACATGTCGAAGCTGTCGAGAGCGGCGGCTCCGCCGCTGCAGTGTCCCATTCCGGGGGAGAGGAACAACCGGCTCCAGTCGCTCACCTGCGCCTGGCCGCCGTTGGCCTCCGCCATCCGCTGGTAGTAGCCGATCGTATCCTTGGCGGAGAACCAAGGATCGCTGACACCGTGGTAGAAGATCAGCTTGCCGCCGTGCGATGAGAAGGTGTTGAGGTTCGTCCAGTAAGCCGAGTCTCCCAGCCGCGCGCCGGGATTGGCCTGGGCCGCGGCAAACTCGGCATCCACGTTCTGCTCCCCGGGGGGATTGCGCGGCCCCACGGGGCTGGAACCGGATCCAAGCAGCCCCGGAATGCCGCCTCCGGAAGCGGTGATTCCAGTATCGAAGAAGAAGCCAGGATATATCTGGTTCCCGCGGGAGTCCTTCGGGCCGGCGAAGCCTTCGCGAAGCGCGGTCACCTGCTGTTGGCTGAGGCATCCCTCGGCCTTCGGGCCGCTGCAGGCCAGCGATGCCGGATCGAAATTGCAGCCGATGGTGTCGAAAATCATGCCGTCCTTGACGCCGTCGCGCGCATCGCACGTCTCCAGCAGCTTGTCGATCACCGCCTTCTTGTCCGACTCTGAAAACGCTCCGCCCGGGATGGGTTTGCCGTCGGCGTCCTTGGGGGCGATGCGGCTCAACGCCGCCGCCACCCAGCGGTCGGCCAGATTCGACAGGCTGGTGCGCATCGCGGGGGCGCCCGCCACCACTCCGTCGAAGTAGAGCGGATAGCGCTGGGTCATCAGCATGGCCTCACGTCCGCCCGTGGAGCAGCCCACATAGTACGATTGAGCCGGCGGCTTCCCGTAGTAGGTCTCGATGATCTGCTTGGCGATGACCGCCACTCTGCCGATCGCGGCATACTGAAAATCGATCGAGGCCTGCTGATCCTGCTGGAACGTGCCGTCGAATCCGCCCGGGACCTTGGCCTGATGGCCGGTATCGGTTGTCGCCACCGCGAATCCACGAATCAGAGCGGGCCGGTCTCCGGCGACGTCCCCTCCGAGCGGCACGGCGACGACTCCGTTCAGGCCGCCGCCCCCTTGCTGGAGGTAGCGGCCGCTCCAATTCTCCGGCAGCGACACTGCGAAACCGATGCCGTAGGCGCCGCCCGCTCCCTTGCGGCGGTCGATCATACCCTCCACGCGGCAATGGGCCGGGAGAGCGACCCCCGCGGCTGGCCCCCTCCCGGAGGATAACGGGCCAGCTGAGATCCATTCGGCCCGGGTGATCTCAATCTGCGCACCGGGGAACCTGAATTGCGTCATCTCCGCGCACTTGGCTGGGGACTGCGCGTAGCAGGCGAGCGGCATCGTCAGAAACAGAAAGCAGATAAATCTCATTGACTCACCTCCACCTACCAACTGTCCCGCCCGACACCCGATTATGGCATGATCAACCCGAACAGGGGACGAGCCGGGGGGGGCTCAATCGATCGGATAGGGACCGGGCCTGACGACGTCGATCTCCATGCCGCGGTGCTCGGCGGCGACGCTGATCTCCACCGCGCGCACGTGCTCGGGGATGTAGAAGTGAAAAGAAGACGCGTCGCCCGGATCCAGCATGGCCTCGTCAACCGGCCCGCGGCGGCGGGAGATCGTCTTCCGGTCGGCGTCCAGCAAGTCAAAAATGAGCACGGGTTTGTTGAGACGACGGGTGCCCGTATTGCGCACCTCCCCGTCAAGCGTGATCCGTCCCTGTTCCCTCGCGGCCCGCAGTTGCACGACCTCCAGGCGTGTCGCGTCCCGCTCCCTGCGCTTCGTCTGGCAAGGGGACGAAAACGGGGCGACCAGAACCAGAAGCACGGCACGCCGCTTCATCAGAAAACAGTGTAGCAGGAGCGTGAACGGCTACTGCGCCCAGAGGTCGCGGACCGTGATGCCCACCAGGGCAAGCGTCATGCCGATCAGGATCACCACCGCCAGCCAGGCCAGGGTGTTGTAGGTCCTCGAGTTGGTCCACTCGCCCATCAGGCCCTGCTTGTTGACCAGCAGGATCATGAAGATCAGCACAAACGGCAGCAAAACGCCGTTAATCACCTGCGAGACGAGAATTACGGTCACCAGCGGCATATCCGGAAGCAGGACGAAGGCCGCCCCGGACACAATCAGCATGGTGTACAGCCAGTAGAAGATCGGCGCCTCGCGGAAGCGGCGGTTGACGCCGGACTCAAAGCCCAGCCCCTCGCACACGGTGTAGGCCGTCGACAGCGGCAGTATACAGGCGGCAAACAGGGACGCGTTGAAGAGGCCTGCGGCAAAGAGCAGGTAGGCGTAGTTCCCGAACGGCTTGAGCCCCAAGGCGGCGTCGGCGGCATCGGTGATGTCCCGCGGCGAGTGGGTCCAGATGGCGCCCGCACAGGCCACAATGATGAAGAAGGCGATCACCGTCATCGCAATGCAGCCTACGATGACCTCGATCCTGGACTCGGCATACTCCTTGGCCGTGACCCCCTTCTCCACGACGGCGGCTTGCAGATAGAACTGCATCCAGGGCGCGATCGAAGTGCCCACCAGCCCGATGACGATAGTGATGTAGGCCGGATCCAGCATCAATACCGGCCGCACGCTGTAGATGGCGGCCTGCGTCCAGTTGGGTTCCACCAGGAAGCCGGAAATGATATAGCAGACGTACAAAGCGCAGGCGAACAGAAAGATCTTCTCCACGCTCTGATATGTTCCCTTAACGACCAGCAGCCAGACCGCCGCGGCCCCCAGCGGCACCGAAACGTACCGGCTTACGTGGAACAGCTCCAGCGAGCTGGCGATCCCGGCGAAGTTGGCCATGACGTTGGTCATGTTGGTGACGACCAGGGCCGCCATCATCAGGAACGTCACGCGAAGGCCGAATTCCTCGCGAATCAGATCGGCCAACCCCTTGCCGGTCACCGCGCCCATGCGTGAACACATCTCCTGCGTGATGATCAGCAGAACCGTGATGGGCAGCAGGGTCCAGAGCGGAAGGTAGCCCCAGCGGGCGCCGGCCTGGGAATAGGTGTAAATTCCGCCGGCATCATTGTCCACCATCGCCGTGATGAATCCCGGCCCGATAACGGCGAAGAACACTGCGATGTGATAGCGGAATCGTTTCAGCATCGGCCTCGGCGCTCATTTCTGCCTCAACGCGGAGATGATATCGTCGGCGGTGATGGCGCCCGCCAGGCGGCCGTCTTCGTCCACCACCGGCAGGGTCAGCAGGTTGTACTTGTCGAACATCTCGATCACGCGGTCCTGCTTCTCCTCGACAGCAGCCTTGATCAACGGCTCGCTCGAAAGACTCTTCAGCGCCGTGGCGCCGGAAGCGGCGAACAGGCGCGCCACGGGGACCGCGCCCGCCAGCCGCCCCTCGCCGTCGACCAGGAACAACATGTTCAGGGATTCCAGCAGCTCTTCGTTCCCCTTAAGGGCGGCCACGGCGTCGGCCACGGTGGCGTGCTCGTGCAGGGAAACGTACTCGGTATTCATGAGACCTCCGGCCGTGTCCTCCTCGAACTCAAGCAGTTCCTGGACTTCGGTCTTGGGCTCCGTCTCCATTTCCTCCAGGATCTCCTCGGAGGTGTCTTCCTCGAGCTCGGCGAGCGCGTCGGCCGCCTCGTCCGGGGCCATCTCCTCCACGATGTCGGCCGCCTTCTCCGCGTCGAGCGCCTCCAGGATGCTGGCCTGCATCTTGGGATCGACTTCGGAGAGCGTCTCTGCCGCCACCTCGCTGTCGATGGCGCTGAGGATCGCTTCCCGGTCTTCCGGACCGAGTTCCTCGACGATGTCGGCCAGGTCGGCCGGATGCAGCTTCTCAAGAGCGCCATGGGAGATATTGAGCCGGAGCCTTCGCTGTGGGTCGGCCTCCACGATGTTGCAGAACTCCCAGCGGATGGAGTTGGGCGGGATGGGACTCTGCAAACGGCGCACCAGCCTTGGGGGGAGCACGCCCTGGAGAAGCCTCCGGAAGATGCTGCGCAGGCCGATGTCGACTTCCAGCACCCTTAGGGCGTCATGTCCGTCTTCCGGCGCCACCGAGAAGGTGACGTCGGTGACCCGCACCACCTTCCGGCCGGCGACGTCGATGATCTGCTGGTCCAGCAGGTCGCGCACCAGGCGAAGCATGTACTCGTCGGAGTGGTAAGGGGTGAGCACCTCGTCCCGCAGGTAGATTCCGTCCAGGGAGATCGAGCGGACCTGGTCGTGGCGCACGGTGAGCCACGCCCAACCGCCACCGACCAGAAAACGGTCCACCCGCGCGGCGTCGATCAGCGGCACCAAAGCCGCGTCCCTGACGCGCCCGATGCGGCGGCCCCTGGTATCGCACACCCTCAGCCCGACGAGCTCAGTGAGGTATAAGAGGGTCTCCGCCATCGAACCACGTCCGCCCGGATGCGTAGGGCGCACCCCGCGGGTTTCTCCGCCAGCCGGACGAGTTCGGTGCGCTCTACATGATTGGTGCTGCCAAACTCCACTATGACGCATCCGCTCTGGCGCCTGCAAGGCTTTTTTCGCGAGCGGATACAATGAGGAATTCGGAGCCAAGACACTCGATGCAGACCAGACAACTCGGCAATAGCGATATGCAGATTACCCCGCTAGGCGTGGGGGCGTGGGCCATGGGGGGCGGAGGCTGGCAGTTCGCCTGGGGGCCTCAGGACGACGGCCAGTCGATCGCAGCCATCCAGGCGGCCCTGGACGCCGGCATCAACTGGATTGACACGGCGGCGGTGTACGGGCTGGGCCACTCCGAACAGGTGGTGGCGCGGGCCCTGGCAGGACGCTCCCACCGGCCGTATATCTTCACCAAATGCGAGCGCGTGTGGGATGAGAACGGCAAGATCGGCGGTTCTCTGAAGCGCGATTCGATCCGCCGCGAGGTGGAGAACAGCCTCCGCCGTCTCAAGGTGGACGTGATCGATCTCTACCAGATTCACTGGCCCCAGCCGGAGGAGGACATTGAGGAAGGCTGGACGGCCCTGGCCGAGCTGAAGCAGGAAGGGAAGGTCCGCTGGATCGGCGTCTCCAACTTCAGCAGGGCGCAGATGGAGCGGGCGATGAAGATCGCCCCCATCACCTCGCTGCAGCCGCCCTACTCGATCCTCTCGCCCGAGATCGAGGCGGAGGAGCTTCCCTACTGTTTGGCGAACAATATCGGGGTGATCGCCTACTCACCCATGAAATCCGGGTTGCTCTCGGGAAAAATGACCCGGGAGAGGATTGCCCGGATGCCGCCCGACGATTTCCGCCAACGGACCCCCAGCTTTCAGGAGCCGCGGCTGACGCGTAACCTCCAACTCGTGGAGGTTCTTAGGGAGATAGGGGCACGGCACGGCCGCACGCCGGGCGAGGTGGCCATCGCCTGGGTGCTCCGGCATCCGGCCGTAACCGCGGCGATTGTGGGTCTGCGTTCGCCCGCTCAACTGGAAGGTGTTCAGGGAGCGCTGGATTTTCGCTTGAGCGAGAAGGAAATCGGCGAGATCGCCGATTTCATGGCCCGGAATCCAGTCCAGTAAACCGGCGCAGGACCGCTTGCCCCGTGGCCTTATGCCGCCGGGTTCTAGGTGAATCGCCGGATCTCCACCGTCTTAAATCCGCCTATCAATTGACCGCCCGCTCGCCGATAGATGCATTGGAGGGACCAGCCAGCCCAGGGCAAGCCGGCCGGCAGCCGCGCTGCGGCTGGAATCGCTTCACGTGTTCCTGAGCCATCCGGCGAATCCCTCAGCCTGGGCCGCCTGCCGGCCGCCGGCCCGGGAGTGCAGCCAGTGCCAGGAGCCGAAGAGGTGCAGGGGAATGCCTAGAATCTTATTGGTCGAGGACAACGACCTGAACTGCGACATGCTCTCGCGCCGTCTGGAGAGGCGCGGATACGAGGTCGTCTTGGCGGGCGACGGCCTTCAGGCAATTCACCATGCCCGTTCCGTCCGGCCGGATCTCATCCTGATGGACATGAGCCTCCCGGCAATGGACGGCTGGGAGGCCACCCGGCTTCTGAAAGAAGACGGGGCCACAAGGAAGATTCCTGTCCTGGCCCTGACGGCCCATGCCTTGGCGGGGGATCGGGACAGGGCGATTGACGCGGGATGCGACGACTACGACACCAAGCCGGTTGAGTTCGAGCGTCTGCTGCGGAAGATCGAAGCCTTGCTGCGGAAAGATGTGTCCGGTCCAGCTGATTCCCTCAGCGCCCCGAATTCGCAAGGAGGCGACGAGAATGCAGGAAGCTGAGCGCCCGCTGCTGGTTGTCGATGACGAGGAGCTCAACCGCGACCTGCTCTCGCGCCGTCTGAAGAGGGCCGGCTATGCGGTGGAAGTCGCCTGCGATGCCCACGAAGCGCTGGCGCGGATCCAGGCCTCTGAATTCGAACTGGTCCTTCTGGACCACATGATGCCGGGAACCAGCGGGCTTGACCTGCTCAAGCTGCTCCGTGCGACGCATTCGCCGGCCCAGTTGCCGGTCATCATGGTCACGGCGCTGAAGGACAGCGAGAAGGTGGCCGAGGCACTCCAACTGGGGGCCAACGACTACATCACCAAACCGATCGACTTTCGGATCGCACTGGCGCGCATCCGCTCTCAGTTGAACCGCAAACGCGCCGAAGACGCGCTGCGTCAAAGCGAGGAGCGTTACGCCCTCGCCGCCCGCGGAGCCAAGGATGGATTGTGGGATTGGGACTTGTTGGCCAACCGGGTTTACTACTCCCCGCGCTGGAAACAGATGCTCGGCTACGGGGAGGCCGAAATCGGCGACGATCCAAACGAATGGTTCAGCCGCGTGCATAAGGACGATCGGGATCGCCTGCATTCCGAGTTGCAGAGCCAGCGGAACGCCAGCGGCAGCGGCGAGTTCGTCAGCGAACACCGGTTGCTGCACAAAGACGGCGAATACCGCTGGGTGCTCTGCCGTGGAGTCGTTCAGCGCGGCCGAGATGGGCGGGCGATCCGGATGGCCGGTTCGCAGACGGACGTCACTCGTACCAAAGCCTTTGATCCGCTGACCGGTTTGCCAAACCGTGTCATGTTCAACGATTGCCTGGCCGGCGCTCTCGAGCGAGCCAAGTACGGGCAGAAGTGTTCCTTCGCGGTTCTGTTTCTTGACCTGGACCACTTCAAGGATGTCAACGACAGTTACGGCCACATAGTCGGTGATGAGTTGCTCGTTCAGGTCGCCGAGAGGCTGCGTGGCGCCGTTCGCACCGCGCCCTCTCCTCACCATCCTCGTCCCCTGGACGTCGTGGCGCGGCTGGGTGGGGACGAGTTCGCGGTCCTGATCGAGTACCCTGACATCCTGAACGCCGCCAGTCTTGTCAGCGCCCGAATACAGGCTGAATTTGAGAGGCCTTTCCCGGTCGCCGGCACGACCATGTTCACCACCGTGAGCATCGGAATCGCCTGTAGCAACGGGCAGTATCAATCCCCGGTCGAGGTCTTGCGCGACGCCGATACGGCCATGTACCGGGCCAAGCAACGCGGCAGGGCCCGCTCGGAGGTCTTCGACGAGGAGATGCGGGCCAGCGCGATCGACCGCCTGCAATTGATGAACGACCTGCCTCTGGCCCTGGAACAGGGCCAGTTTCTGCTCCATTACCAGCCCAAGGTCCGTCTGCGGGACGGGGCGCTACTTGGCTTTGAAGCGCTGGTCCGCTGGCAGCACCCGACTCGCGGGCTGCTGCTCCCCACCCGGTTCATTCCCCTCGCCGAAGAGACCGGGCACATTCTTCGCCTCGGCCGGTGGGTTTTGAGGGAGGCCTGCACGGCGCTCCGCTCGTGGCAGCGCGAGCTGTCGACCAACGCTCCCGTCGAAATGAGCGTCAATCTCTCGGCCAAGCAATTCCGGGATCCTGATCTTGCGGCCACCATCGAGACCATACTGCGCGAAACCGGCCTGGCGCCCGCCTGTCTTCAATTGGAGATAACCGAGAGCGTCCTGGTCGAAGACGCCGACGCCGTAGCCACGGTGCTGGCGCGGCTCAAGACCCTGGGCATCGGCTTCAAAGTCGACGATTTCGGCACGGGCTACTCTTCGCTGAACTACCTCCACCTGTTGCCCTTCGACGCCCTGAAAATAGACCGGTCGTTTGTGATCGGGCTAACGAAGAAGGGCAACTCCAATGAACTGGTCAAGGCCATCCTGTCGCTCGGCGAGACCCTGGGCATGGAGGTGGTTGCCGAAGGGATTGAAACGCCGGAACAGGCGTCCGCTCTCTCAAGTATCGGCTGCGTCTGCGGGCAAGGCTACCTTTATTCCAGGCCCTTGCCCGCCGAAGACGCGAAAGCCATGCTGGCGAAGTCCCTCACGGCGACGCCCGTTACCTGAGCTTGTCGCGGAGGATTTCGTTCACCGACGCCGGATTGGCCTGTCCGCGGGTGGCCTTCATAACCTGGCCGACCAGAAAGCCCAGCACGGCTGTCTTGCCGCCTTTGAACTGCTCCACCTGCTTCGGATTTGCCGCCAGGACCTCCTCGACGACCTTCTCCAGCGTTCCCTGATCGCTGATCTGTCTCAGCCCTTCGCGCTCGACGATCTCTGCGGGCGGCTCGCCCGAGGCAAACATCCTGGCGAAGATGTCCTTAGCCAGTTTGCCGGATATCTCTCCTTTGGCCACCAGCAGAAGCAACTCGCCGAGGTGCTCGGCGCTGACCGGGGAACTCTGAATCTCCTTGCCTTCGGCCTTGAGCGCCCCCGCAAGGTCTCCCATCACCCAGTTGGCGGCGCTGCGAGGATCCTTTGACACCTCGGCAACCCGCTCGAAGTACTCGCTCAGCTCCCGGCTCTGCGTCAGCACTTCCGCGTCATAGGGGCGGAGGCCGAACTCGCGCTGGAACCGGGTTCTCTTAGCCGATGGGAGTTCGGGCATGCCGGCACGGATGCGCTCCTGCCACTCCGAACTGACCACCAGCGGGACCAAGTCCGGCTCGGGGAAGTAGCGGTAGTCGTGCGCTTCTTCCTTGGAGCGCATCCCCGCGGTCTCGCCGGAATCGGGATCGAACAGTCTGGTCTCCTGCGTGATCGTGCCGCCTCCCTCCAGGACAGCCACCTGGCGCGCGATCTCGTAATCGAGCGCCATCTTGAGGAAGCGGAAGGAATTCAGGTTCTTCACCTCGGCCTTGGTGCCGAACTTCTCGGCGCCCCGCAGGCGCACCGAGACGTTGGCGTCGCATCGCAAGTGCCCCTTCTCCATGTCGCAGGTGGACACGTCGACGTACTGGAGCACCTGCTTCAGTTCGGTCAGGTAGGCATAGGCCTCGTCCGAGCTGCGCATGTCGGGTTCGCTGACGATCTCGATCAGGGGCGTCCCGCAGCGGTTCAGATCGACGTAAGTGTAGCGGTCGGAGTCGCGGAAGCCCTCATGGAGGCTCTTGCCCGCGTCGTCCTCGATGTGGACGCGTGTCACGCCGATGCGTTTGGTTCCTCCGTCCGCCGGAATCTCCACCCATCCGTGCTCGGCCAGGGGCTCGTCGTACTGGGAAATCTGATATCCCTTCGGCAGGTCCGGATAGAAGTAGTTCTTGCGGGCCAGCCGGGAGACCGGGCGAATGCGGCAGCCCAGCGCCATCGCGGCCCGGATCGCCATCTCGACCGCCTGACGGTTCAGCACGGGCAGCGCGCCGGGCAGGCCGAGGCAGACCGGGCAAACGTTGGTGTTGGGAGGCGCCCCGAAGCTGGTGGGGCAGCCGCAGTAGATCTTAGTCCGTGTGGCGAGCTGGACGTGCACTTCCAGCCCGATGACGGGTTCATACTTGGCGAGCACGTCCGCGGTCGAGGTCATCGCTTCTATTATGACGTGGGCGCGGCGGAAGCCGGGTTTCTCGTCAATCCAGCGTGTAGAATTCGTAGGTGAGCTTCCAGGAAACCTGCTTACCTGGCTCGATCTTCATCGCCTGAAACGGCTCCGGGGAAAGGGCGGTTCTGATCGACCAGACCGAGAGGGCGGACAGCGGATGGTCCGAGGTGATCCGCACCCCGGCCTTCACCTTGCGGTTCTCGATGCGGATATCGTAATCTTTGGCCGTTTCACCGAAGCCCTCCAGGAAGACGTGCAGCCGCTCCTGGCCCTCCAGCGTCTTCAGATACACGAGCTGGTTCCCGCGGATCTCGCCAAGCTCCTTGTTGGGCGCCCGGCGCGCCTTAAGCTGGAACGGAAACGTGATCGAGAAATCCGGCCCCGGAGGCTGGCTGTCGATATAGAAGAAGTTGTGGTTGTAGACGGTGGTGTCGATCGGCAGAGTGCCCGTGTTCTTCAAAACATGGGCGATCACCATCTCCGGCTTGCCCGGGGTGAGACTGACGGTTTTCCGATAGTCGTAAGCATAGCCGCTGGAGGGGTCCCGCAGCACATGCCGGAAGTCCACCGCATCGCGGCGCTTGTTCACGCTCCACTTTCCGCCGTCCACGATCTCATAGGGCTTCGAATGATGATAGCGGCTGTCGTCCACTTTCCTGAGGACTCCCACGCCGGTCTTGATGAAGGTCCCGCCCGGCTTGGCCTCAAGGTATCCCAGGGCCAGCCCGCCCGTCTCGAACTCCTCGGCCGGTCCCACCATCGCGGTGTAGGGCTCGGAGACGATCAGATCGCCTTCGTAGGCGATGTCCTTGACCTTCGGGTCGGCCTTGTGGAACCATCTCGCGAAATACTCGTGCCCCCTGTAGACGAGGCTGTCCACCGCGCCTGACCAGTCGAACCGCGTCGAAGTATAGAAGCCTTTTTTCGGGTCCGGCAGGTAGACCCTGGCGCGTATCTCGCCATTGGAGATTTCCGTTTGAGGGTAGTCCGCTGCCGCCGCCAGGACGGCTGCGACGACAAGTGGGACCAGCACCCGCGCTATCTTCATGCTCATAGGATTGTCGCACAGCCGTTGTGGGCCGGCGGCCCGCTCGCATACACTCAAAAGTAGCCCCATGCGCACGCTTCTGCTGAATCCGCCCTCTTTTGAAGGGTTTGACGGTGGGGCCGGGTCGCGCTGGCTGGCGCCGGGGCCCGCGCTCCCGAACCTCCTGGGCTGAGGGGGGCCGGGATTCGTTTTCGGTGAGAGCTATTCGTAGACGGAAGGTGCCCGCTCTCGCCTCGCTCGCAACGTTTCCGGGGCGAATCTCCAAGTACTGGCTGGCCGTCGGTTCGCCCACTTTCGCCGTTGGGGCTTGTGAAGAACTCCGTCAGGTTTCAAGGTTCAGCTTGCGCAGGAGCGCATGAAACCGCCGATCAGCGCGGAGCGGGTCCAGGAATGGATAGACCCTGAGCGGATGGACCCACTCGTCGTTCCGATCAACCGCACGCTCCATCCATGCGAAGGCATCGTCGATCTCGCCGAGCCCGAGGTGAACCCAGGCGAAGCTGGTTGGCAGGACGAATCTTTGACTGGAGATCGCACGGATACGCTCAAGGACCATGGTGGCTGCGGTCGTTTGTCCTCCGAGGCCCAGTGCCAAGCCGAGCCATCCCAACATGAGAGGAAGGTCATTTGACATCTCGGCCGCGCGCCGGAGAGCAGCCACACTCTCCTCAAATCTCTGCATTCCAAGGTACACTTGGCCGAGCACCATGTGCGCTATGTGGAACCCGGGTTCGAGTTCGGTGCCCAGTTTCGCCTGATCAAGCCCTCGCTCGTACTGTCGGTCGAAGAGTAGTGCTTCCACCAACCAGAAGCGCACCTCCGGCGAGAGTGGATCCGATTCCAGCGCACACTCCAATTCTGCGATAGCTTGGCCGGTCTTGCCGAGCACCATCAAGACGGTCGCGTGCCTCACCCGAATCAGCGGTGAATTCGGGTTCAGATCTCGTGCCGACGCCATGAGTCGTTCGGCTTCCAGCCAGTTATAGGAATAGGCATCTTCATAACGTAATTTCAGGGGACGATATGCGACGTGGGTGCGCGGCTCGGCCAGCGTGGAATCGAGTTCAACGGCTCGAAGCCCGTAGAATCTCCGAAGCGGTTCCGCTTCATCGGGCGGCAGGAATCCCCAAAACCCCAGGTACCCATAGAGGTTGGCAAGGCCATCGCAGGCGAGCGCGAAGTTGGGATCCCGCGCCAGCGCCGCCTCGAAGTGCCGGTTCGCTTTCGCCACCCCCTCCGGCGTCCATTTCCACATCTCGTGACGGCCCTGGATGTACTCATCGTACGCTGCGGGATTCTCCGTCGGCTTCTTTGCGGCCGGCCCCCTTTGGGCCTTGCCTGCAATCGCCGAAACGTGCTTCGTGATGTCTTGCACGATGGAGTCGTACATCTGGAAAACGTCGGACAATTCTCGCCGGTATCGCCTGGCAAACAGGTGCGTCTTGTCGCTGGCCTGAACGAGTTGCACGTTGACCGCGACCTGCCTTTCAGCGTCGTGTAGAGCGCCTTCCACGACATAGTCAACACCCAACTCGCTTACAACCCGAGACAGATCCATGCGGCTGCCCCTGTAGTGCATGGCCGAAGCGCGGGCGATCACTACCATCTGCTCCGGCGCCACGCTCGTCAGCGCCGTGATGATCTCATCCGTCAGTGCATCACAGAAGTACTCATGCGCAGGATTGCCGCTCAGATTCACGAATGGGAGCACCACCAGCTTGAGCCTCTGTTTTGGCCCCTCCGTCACCCCGGGAGCCGGTGGGGACACATCGCCTATAAACCGATACCCTCGCCTGGGCAACGTCTCAACAAAGCGGGGATGCTCGGCCGAATCGCCCAGTGCTGTGCGCAGACGGGTGACGGCGATGTTCAGGCTGTTTTCAAAGTCGACAAAAACCTCGGCGGGCCACAGCCGCCGGCGCAAGTCATCGCGAGTGACCACCTGTCCGGGGCGCTCTAGCAGCGCGGCCAGCACCTGGAAAGGCTGATCACGGAGGCCAATCCTGATCCCACGCTTAAAAAGATGGCCAGCAGCCAGGTCAACTTCGAAGCAGTCAAAACGCAGGACTTGCGACATTGTCCGGCCCCGTCCAATTAACCGCATTCTATCAGTGGGATGCGTGGAAAGGAAGATTAAAGCACAAGTACAGCCTGCGTCTATTGGCATTCTGCCCCGACGCCGGCGACGATCGCAGGCGAGGGCGAGGTGTTTATCGCCCGGAGGGAGGTGGTTCGTCATGTGCGCCCAAGCGCAGCGGCTCACTCCGATCTTGGCTGCTGTTTTCGCCATTCTGGTATGCATGAGAGGTCCCGTGCCGCCCCCGGCGTGGGCATCCGACGGGCCTCATTCCGTTGCAGCGCCCGCATTGCGCGCTGCGGAAAACACCCGGCCACGAGTTGATTTCCATCCGATTGCTGCCGGCTACGGCCACAGCCTCGCTGTTGCCCCAGATGGGACGGTGTGGGCGTGGGGATGGAACAAGTACGGCCAACTCGGCGACGGAACGACCGAGGATTCAATCACGCCCGTCAAAGTCAGGGGACTCGCCGGCATCGCAGCCGTGGCTGCCAGTTATGGACATAGCCTGGCGCTTGGCGCCGACGGAGCAGCCTGGTTTTGGGGAGGTACGGGTGGGTACGGCTTGCCGGTCGAGGTCCATCTGACACCCCTGCGCATCAACGGGCTCACGGATGTGGCTGCAATCGCGGCTGGCCATGAAGAGCACCTGATATTGAAACGCGACGGGACCGTCTGGGTGCTATGTAGTTCGGTAACATCTCCTCTGGAGCCTTGCCAGGTGACCGGGCTGAGAGATGTCGTGGCGATTGCGGTGGGAGGCGCCCACGACTATGACTATGACCGCGGCGTGGCCGCCACAGCCGACGGCTCCATCTGGCAGTGGGTCTGGCAGTATGGCGTCTATGACTCCCTTAGACGCACTGCGCCGACACTTGTCGCCCGATTGCCGGGCGTTGTGGCCGTCGGGGCAGGCGCGCACATGATCATGGCGTTGCATAGAGACGGAACGCTTCGGCACTGGCCACAGGACGCTCTTCCCGACGTGACGGGACTGTCGGACGTAGCCGCGATTGCCACAGCCCTAGATCAAGTGTTAGCCCTGAAAGGCAATGGGGAAGTATGGGGGGTAGGTTGCAGTGGCTGTGTCTGGCCTGACGAGGAGGGGAGACTTCTATACTTCAACACGTATGGATCAGTTCCAGCACCAGTGACAGGGCTCACAGGCGTGACCGCCATTGCCACCAGCTATTCTCACGGACTGGCGTTAAAGGAAGACGGAACCGTTTGGGCATGGGGAGAAAACTGGTTCGGCCAGTTGGGGGACGGCACGCGCACGAAGCGGTTGGTGCCGGCCCAGGTTCCTGGCGTGTCCGCGGTCCGTTCATTCCCGGTTATTGATGAGGTAGTGAATGCAGCCAGTCTTCGCCCGGGCGCCATCGCGCCGGGCGAGCTTGTCTCAGTTCTCGGACAGGAAATCGGACCGGTAGGCGGTATGAGCAATGTCCCGACCACCGGCGGCTTTCTCGAGGGTGCTCTGGCGCAGACCAGGGTTCTGTTTGACGGCATGGCGGCGCCCATGTTCTTCGCCGGTGCCCGTCAGGCTAATGCCGCGGTACCCTATGCGCTGGTGGGCAGGAGGAGCACGGAGATACAGGTCGAGTATCGTGGCGTGAAGTCCAACCCTCTGAGCGTGAGCGTGACTGACAGCGCACCGGGCATCTTTTCGTCCGACTTCACAGGCTCCGGTCAGGGGGTCATTCTTAACGAGAACGGTAGCCTGAATGCGAGCTCAAATCCTGCAAGAAGGGGATCGATCATAACTCTTTTCGCCACAGGCGAGGGACAGACCTCACCACCCGGCGTCGATGGCAAAGTCATTACGGATCAACCACCGAAGCCCCTACTACCAGTTTCCGTGCAGATCGGAGAACAGGAGGCCCAGGTACTGGAAGCGGGTTGCGCCCCCGGCTTGGCCGGCGTGCTGCTGGTGAAGGCCAGAGTCCCCGCAAGTGCCGCGCCAGGTCCGGCTGTGCCGATCACTCTGGTTGTCGGCACGGCGCGGAGCCAGACAGTCGTGACAGTGGCGGTTCAGTAGGGCGGCGCTTAGAAGGTCCCGCGTCGGCTCGACGATGTTTCGGAGTCCTGTGTCCGGCATGTAACATAGCTTCCCCCCCGGGGATTCGTTGTAGCCGGGACGCATCTACCGTACACTCAAAGGTAGCCCCATGCGCACGCTTCTGCTGAATCCGCCCTCTTTTGAAGGGTTTGACGGCGGGGCCGGGTCCCGCTGGCCGGCTACCAGGGAGATCGAATCCTACTGGTACCCGGTCTGGCTCTGCTACCCGGCCGGGATGCTCGCCGACAGCAAGGTGGTGGACGCGCCTCCGCACAAGATCTCCATCCAGCAGTGCGTGGAAATGGCAGGCGATTACGAGTTTCTGGTCCTGTTTACCTCGACTCCGGGCCTCCCGGTGGACCTCAAAATCGCCGAGCGGATGAAGGACCGCAACCCGAAGCTCCGGATCGCCTTCGTCGGACCGCCGGTGGCCGTGGAGCCGGAGAAGGTTCTGGGCTCGTCCAAAGCAGTGGACTTCGTGATCCGGGGCGAGTTCGACCGGCAGGTCGTGGACTACGCCAGGGGAAAGCAGGCGCACGAACTGGCCGGCGCCAGCTACCGCCGCAACGGCAGCTTCGTGCACAACCCGGAAGGCCCGCCCATCGAGAACCTGGACGAGCTGCCCTGGGTGACCAGGACCTACCAGCGGGACCTGGACATCACCCGCTACAACGTTCCTTTCCTGCGGCATCCCTTCCTGGCCTTCTACACTTCGCGGGGCTGCCCGGCGATGTGCACCTTCTGCCTCTGGCCGCAGACGCACTCCGGCCACCGCTGGCGGCGGCGCTCAGCCGAGGACGTGGCCGCCGAGGTGCGGTTCGCGCTGGAGACTTTCCCGGGCCTGCGCGAGATCTTCTTCGACGACGACACCTTCAACTACCAGAAGGCGCGGACGCTGGAGGTTTGCGCCAAACTCAAGCCGCTCAAGACCACCTGGTCCTGCACGTCGCGGGTGACCACCGACTACGAGACCCTGAAGGCGATGAAGGAGGCCGGCTGCCGCCTGATGATCGTCGGCTACGAGTCGGGCGACCCCCAGATCCTCAAGAACATCAAGAAAGGCGCGACCGTGGAGATGGCCCTGCGGTTCACCGAAAACGCGAAAAAGCTCGGGCTGACAATCCACGGCGACTTCATCGTGGGGCTGCCCGGGGAGACCCGCGAGAGCCTGGCGCGGACCGTCGAGTTCGCCAAGCGCCTGGACGTCGACACGATCCAGGTTTCGGTGGCGCACCCCTACCCGGGGACCGAATTCTATGACTACGTCCAGCGGAACGGGCTGATCACCATCGACCCGATGACCGACGAGACCGGCCACCAGTTGCCGAACATCATCTATCCCGGCCTGGACCGCGCCGAGCTGATGGATTGGGTGGAGCGCTTTTACGGCGACTACTATTTCCGCCCGCGGGTGGCATGGCGAATCATGCGCAAGGCCATGTTCGACTCCGTTGAGCGGCGCCGCCTGTACAAAGAAGCCAGGGAGTACCTGTCGTTGCGCCAGCAGCGCAAGAAATTCGTCGCGAGCCAGAGGGCATGACGCCATCCTCCTCCCGGCTCCGGATCAAGACGCGCCTGCTGGCGTGCGTGGTCATCCTTTCGAATGTGCTGGGTAACTTCTGGCTGAGCCGTGGGCTCAAGACCGGCTACCTGAACGCCTGGATCGTGCTCGGCGTCTCGCTATTGATTGTGTGGATGCTGAGCCGCATGACGCTTCTGAGCTGGGCCGACCTGACCTACGTGCTGCCGGTCACGGCCTTCGGCTACGTGCTGACGGCGCTGATGGGGCGGCTCTTCCTGGCCGAGCAGGTGTCGCCGGCCCGCTGGGCGGGGATCGCCGTGATCGTTGCCGGGGTGTGGCTGGTCGGAGACACTCCGATCAGAACCACGCCCGGAGAGCGGGTTCGAGAGGATGAGCCGTGAGGTGGCTGCTGGTGGGCCTCATCGTCGGAGCGACCACCTGCGGCGAGCTTCTTCAGACGTACGGGATGAAGAAGCACGGCGAGATCCATGACTTTCGGCCGGGCGCGCTCGGCCGAGCCCTCGGCCGCGTGGCCCGGAACCCATACGTGGTGGGCTCGGTGGGGTTGATGGCGGTGTCGTTCTTCGCGTTTGTGGCCCTGCTGTCGATGGAGGACTTGAGCTTCGCCGTTCCGGCGACGGCGGCGAGCTATGTGGCCGAAACCATCCTGGCCCGCTTCTTTCTGAAAGAGCGGGTCAGTCCGAAGCGCTGGGCGGGCGCGGTTCTTGTGGCCTGCGGCGTGGCCCTGGTCGCGCTGTGATCCTCGTATACTTCCTGGTCGCCGCCGCTGCGGCGTATCAACTTCTGGCGCTGGTCTCCGCGCTGCGGCACATGGCGAAGAAGGACCGCGCGCCTTCGGCGCTCCCGCCCGTGTCTATCCTGAAGCCGGTCCGCGGCCTCGATCCGCACTTCGGCGAGGCCATCCGGTCCCACGCGCTGCTGGACTATCCCGAATACGAGGTGCTATTTGGAGTGGCGGACCCCTCGGATCCGGCCGTAGGGGAGATTCGAAGGCTCATCGAATCGTATCCGGAGCATCCGCTGCGGCTGGTGACGGTGTCGACTCAGGCCGCGAACGGCAAGGTGGGAGCCCTTTTGGATCTCGCGAAAGAAGCGCGCTACCCGCTGCTGCTGGTCAACGACAGCGACATTCACGTCCCGCCGGATTACCTGCGGCGGATTGTCCCGCCGCTCGAGGACCCGGCCGCCGGGATGGTGACCTGTCTTTACAGGGCGGCGTCCGACGATTGGCCGGGCCGCTGGGAGGCGCTGGGAATAGCGACCGACTTCGCGGCGGGCGTGCTGGTGGCGCCGCTTGTCGGGGTGCGCGAATTCGGTTTGGGGTCGACCCTGCTGTTCCGGGCGGCGGACCTGGAGGCCATCGGCGGCTTTGCCGCGCTGGCCGATTACATCGCCGACGACTACCAGCTTGCCAGGCGCATCACCGGATTGGGTCGAAGAGTCGAGCTTTCGCGATTGGTGGTCACGACCTGGCTCTCGGGGCGCACTTGGGGTGAGGTGTGGAGGCACCAGGCGCGGTGGGCGAGGACGAT
>JBHGAV010000026.1:0-53776 GCA_041946685.1 Bryobacteraceae bacterium
CGGCGGAAGTCGTAGTTGAACAGGTCCTGGAACCACATGCCGGCGATGAAAAGGAAGTTCCAGCGGTCCCGGCGGCGGCGCTCAATGTCCTCACGCGTCCGCCGGGCGGACACGTCGCCGTAGTTGGCGCCGGTGGCGGCGAAAGTCTTGTCGAACTTCTTGAGCATGTCGAGGAAACGGAAGTGCTTGGGTGCCTTGAACGGCTCGTAGTTGCGGGCCACGGCCAGGGCCATGGCCGCGATGGAGAGCCATCGGCCCCGGCAGGCGTCGTTGATGGCGGCGGTATCGCGGGCCAGCCGCTCGGCGTTGAGAAACGCCGTTACGGGAACGGCCTCCTTGGTTTCCTTGTCGACCATGATCGCCAGGCCGACTCCGCAATTGGGATGGCAGCCGCAGCTCAACTGGCCCCATTCGGCCTGAGGACCGTGGATGAGATCGGCCCAGTCGCAGAAGGTGCTCATGAACGAGATGGGAAACCAGTCGCGCGCCGGCTCTCCGAGGCCGGTCTGATTTTTCACGTCGTGAGCCAGGTGGGAAAGCGTGTAGCGCTGCGCGAGGCGCCGATCGTCGGTGACGGCTTCGTCACGGCCGGTGAAGGAGACGGGCTGAAAGGCGAGGAAGGATATCTTCCTGGGGTTATCGAGCGCGAACTGCACCACCCGGCCCACCTGCTCGTTGTTGATCCCGTTGACGATGGTGATCACCGGAACGATTTCCACCCCCGCGTTGAACAAGTTCTCGATCGCCTGGAGCTTCACATCGAACAAATTGCCCACCCTTCGGTGGGCGTTGGCCGCGTTGCCGATCCCGTCGAATTGCAGATAGGCGTAGCGCAACCCCGCCTCGGCCGCCGCACGGCAAAAGTCCGGGCGCTTGGCAAACTCGATGCCGTTGGTGGCGGCTTGCACGCTGTTGAAGCCGAGCTTCCTGGCGTAGCGGATGGCATCGAGGAAATGCGGAGAGAGGGTCGGCTCACCGCCGGAGAACTGTACCGACATCTGGCGCTTCGGCTTGATCGAAACGGCGTTGTCGAGGAGGGTCTTGATTTCCTCCCATGAAAGCTCGTGGACAAAGCCGACCTGGTTGGCGTCCATGAAGCACGGATCGCACATCATGTTGCAGCGGTTGGTAAGGTCGATGGTCAACACGGACCCGCGGCCATGTGTAACGGTGCTCGATCCGTGCTTGTGGAGATGCTGATCCCTGTGTGCGCGAATGTCACGCCCGGGGAAGACCTCCTCCAGATGCCGCGAGAAGGCCGGGTCGATGGACATCACGTCCTCGAAATGCCCATGGCGGGGGCAGTCTTTCACCATCAGGATCCGGCCGTCACGCTCGATGATCTGCGCCCTGATCTCGCCCACGTGCTCGGTGACGAGCACCCGGTAGTCGAGTTTCCCGTCGAGGATGTCCTTACGAACCTCGGGCACGCACTTGGGGCAGAGCGAATCGGTGGCACGCGGCCACCCCAACGGAGGCTTCTGCTTCTCCCAGGACTTGAGCAGCGGCTTGTCGGACCACCGCGGCGTGAAGGAAGGATTCCTCCGGATCCGGTTCAGCCTCTCAAAAACCGTCCAGACCGCGCCCGCCGCAAATACAAGTGTCTTCTCCAGGTACTTGACTGGCTTATGCATTCCCCTCTGTGCCTCTTTATGATCAGAGTATAGAGGTGGCCCGGACCTCAGACACGTCAATTGAGCTAAACTGCTTGATTTCAAGGTTGTATGGGCGTTTCCGAAAGCGAACGGTTGGCCCGGTTGGCGAAGGACCTTGCCGGCCAGTGCGGTTTTGAGCTGGCCGGGATCGCCCCTGCGGAGCCCCTCGCCGAGGCGGCCTGGTACCAGGAATGGGTGAGGCGCGGTTTCGCGGGGGCGATGTCGTATCTGGTGGGGAGGCGCGCCGAGGTCCGCCTCGACCCACGGCTCCTTCTTTCAACTGCACGCTCCATTGTGTGCCTGGGCAGACTCTATAACGGCCCGGAGCCATACTCGACCGGCTATTCCGAGCCGGGCCACGGCTGGATCAGCCGGTACGCGTGGGGGGAGGACTACCACCAAGTAATCCACGGAGGCTTGAGGCGGCTGGCAGCCGGCCTCCGCGACGCCCTTGGCCGCCCCTTTGACTGGAAGGCCTGCGTGGACACCGCCCCCCTGTTGGAGAGAGCTTACGCGCGCCGCGCCGGCCTGGGGTGGATCGGCAAGAACTCATGCCTGATCAACCAGCAGGGCGGTTCATGGTACTTTCTGGCGGCGCTTCTCGTCTCGCTCGAAATGCAGCCCGACTCGCCTCCTGCGGACCGCTGCGGATCATGCACTCGCTGTATCGACGCATGTCCGACGCGGGCCATTGTGCCGGCCAGGTACGAGGGCGGGCCTTCCTTCACCGTGGACTCCCGCCGGTGCATCTCCTACCTCACCATCGAACTGCGAGGGGAGATCCCCTCCGAGTTGCAGCCGGCTGTGGGCCGGAACATATTCGGCTGCGACATCTGCCAGGACGTCTGCCCATGGAATCGCAAAGCGCCCGTGACCGCCGATCCGGCTTTGTCGGCGGTTCACTTCGCCCCACCACTGGATGATTTGACCGCCCTCTCCGCAGATCGGTTCCGCGAAATGTTCGCGCGAAGCTCCATCAACCGGGCGGGATATCGGGGCTTGCAGCGGAACGTCACCATAGCCCGGGGCAACTCCGGGCTATGATGAGGACAGATGCGCCTGGCGTTAGCGCTGTCGGTCATTCTGTTGGTTCCGCTCGGGGCGCGTGCGGAGTCGAGTTCCCCGGGTCTGGAGCATTTCTACAATCTCGAATACGACCAGGCGATCGCCGATTTCAAGCGAGACATCGCGGAATCGCCTGACCGGGCGGAGAATTACAACCACCTGGCCATGGCGATCCTCTACAGAGAGATGCTCCGCTGCGGCGCGCTGGAAAGCGAACTGGTGAGCGGCACCAATCCCTTCCTCCGGCGCGCAAGGGTGAACCCATCGGCAGCGGACCAGGCGGAGTTCGATGAGGCAATCCGCAAGTCCATGGGCCTGTCGCAGGCGCGTCTCAAGTCCGATCCGAGAGACATAAAGGCCTTGTACACGCAGGGGGTCGCTTTCGGGCTGCGCGCGAACTATAACTTTTTGGTCCGAAAGGCCTGGATGGACTCGTTGCGGGACGCGACCACCGCCCGGAAGCTGCACAACCGGGTGACTGCCGCCGATCCGTCGATGATTGACGCTCGACTGATGCAGGGCGTCCATGACTACGTGGTCGGGAGTCTGCCCTGGCACATCAAACTGGTCGGGTTTCTTGCCGGATTCCGAGGGGACAAGCAGGGGGGCATTCGTACGCTTGAGGATGTGGCCGCGCACGGCGACATGAACCGGGTGGACGCCGAGGTCCTCCTCTGCGCCGTCTATCGGAGGGAGAGACTGCCGCGTAAGGCGGTGCCTCTGCTGGAGGCGCTGATCCAGCGCTGCCCTCGCAACTACCTGTTCCGATTCGAATTGGCCCAGATGTACGCGGACCTGGGAGACAAGAGCAAAGCACTCGCCGCGATTCAGCGTGTCGAAGATCTGAAACGAAGCGGCGATCCCGGCTACGCGGCCGTGCCGCCCGAGAAGGTCTTCTATGCGCGGGGCACTGTTCAGTTCTGGTACAGAGACCTTGACCAGGCGGAGGCAAATTTCCTGCGGGTCACCTCCCGGGCGCATGAGCTGGATCTGAACACAGGAACTTTCGCCTGGCTCCGCCTTGGCCAGATCTACGACCTAAAGGGCCGGCGCAAGGAGGCTGTTGAGGCGTACCAACGTGCCGTGCGCCTGGCCCCCGAATCCGACGCCGCCAAGCTGTCGAGTCGATACATCGCCGTCCCCTACAGACGGGGCAACGCGGGAGGATGACCTTTCGCGGCTACTGTATGGTCACCTTCACCGGTTGGATGTAATCCTTCGGCGGAGAGGACGGCGTGCGGATGACCAGCCCGAACCGGCCGGGCTTAGTGCCATCGGGGACCTTGAATTTAAGCGTCGCGGCCGCCTGCTGGGTGAGTTCAACCTTCGTGTCGCTCTTGCCGTCCGTAAGGAACACTTCGGCGACATTGTCTTTGTCGAGGTTCTCCCCGGAAACCGTAACGATGTCACCGACTTTGGCCGTCATAGGGTCAACCGTCATCATTCGCGGAAAAGTAGTCTGTGCGCTGAGTATTAATGGAAAGGCCAGGAGAGCGATCACCGCCGGCGCAACACTTGACACTCTCATCTGCTATCCTCCACACAAATGCTAGTCCCAACACAAGAGAAATGCAAGCATTTTGCTTGGACGACGGGCCCGGCGGCGGATGATCAGTCGCGCTCTTCGGCGTGGAGGCCCTTGTGGATGGCGTATAGCGCCAGCTCCAGACGGTCGGAGACGCCGAGCTTGTCGAAGATGTTGTGAAGGTGGTTCTTCACGGTCTGCTCGCTGATGAACATCTTCTCCGCCATCTCCTTATTCTTGTAACCCTGCGCCACCAGCGCCACTATCTCGCGTTCGCGCTGGCTCAAGGGGGACCGGTCCCTGCTACGCGTTCCGGCCGACAGGGAGGGTTCCGTAGGAGAGGCGAATTGCCTCATAACGGCGGCGGTGGTGTGGGAGTCCAGCCAGATTTCTCCCGCATGGACCTTGCGGATGCTCTTGATGATGAGATCGGAAGCCGTCTGCTTGAGAACGATGCCCGAACAGCCCAGCTTCATAGCCTGCACAAACTCGTTCTTGTCTTCGGATGCCGTCAGCACGATGACCCGAGTCTTCTTGCCGAGCCTCTGAATCCGCTGCAAGGCGCCGAAGCCGTCCATCCCGGGCATTCTCAAGTCGAGCAGCACAATATCCGGCTCGAACTTTTCAGACAGGGCCACCGTTGCCTCGCCGTCAGCCGCCTCGCCGACAACCTCCACGTCGTCCTCCAAACTCAAGAGCCGACGAAGCCCCTCCCGCACGATGGGGTGGTCGTCAGCTATGAGAACCTTAATGAGGGGACGACCTCCCTCGGTGGCTATGTCTGCTTCAGCCCCAACATACGCGCCAGCTTCACTCATCTCCGGCACCCATTTGTACCTGATTCATTCTATAGCAGGTATAGTACTCAGTCAACATGAGTAACGGAGGGCAAAAGCCTTAGTTCGGCCTCCCGCGATGCGCACCTATCGAATTTCGATGGAAACAAAGGTGTTGACTTCATCCCCCAGCCTTCGGTGGCGATTCGGATCCGGGCTCTTTCCAGAGAAGCTCGGCGTCAGACAGGCGGACATAGTTCGCTTCCAGACTCCCTGGATCCTTGGCAAGGCCATCCTTCAGACGCGTCCAGGCAATTGCCCCCACCGCTCCCGCCATGGCCTGCGGCCCCTCTCTCGCAGCGAACCGGCGGTGGGGCGCAGCCTCCAGCGCAGCGGCCAAGCAGCCGCCATCGGCGGCCACCAACTCCAGGTCGCCCCCCGGTAGTGATTCCAACCAGCGAGGGAGGGTTGTCACCACCTCAGGTTGGAGGATCTGTAGCGAGGCCGAGTAGACGGCACCGTAAACCTCGCCGCGGCGGGCATCGATGACGGCAGCCCTCAAAGGCGCTGATCCGTGCCAGGCCAAGGCTTGCAGATTGGATACTGCGACGGCCTGCCGTCCCAGTGCCATTGCGAGCCCCTTGACTGCCGCGAGACCCACCCGGATGCCCGTGAACGAACCCGGCCCCGCGGCCGCCGCGAACGCGTCAACGTCGCTCAGGTCCCAACCCCGGGTGTGGAGCAGGTCTTCGATGCGGCCGAAGAGAACATGGCCGAAGCCTGCGGTCGAGTCCATCACGAATTCACCGACAATCCGGCCTTCCTCAATCAGCGCGAGGCTTCCGTGCTCGGAGGTGGTGTCAAGAGAGAGGATGCGTGGACTCACTCGGTAAGCCTGTAGATTCTGTCGAGGAAGTAGATCTTGCCGTTGGCGTTCATACCGGTCAGGCGGAGGTTCAGGACGGCCGGATAGCGGCCCGTGAGGCCGGACGGAACGGTCATCTCTCCCTCCCTTCCTGTGCCGAGCACGCGGTACCCCCTCCCGTCCGCGCTGACCTCGCCCGTCCACAGCCACATCATGCTGCGCGTCGCACGCGTCTCTCGCGTGACCTTGCCGGCGAATCGTGAGGTCTTACCGGAGACCAGAGTATCCGTGGAGGGCTCCACGATCTCGTAGGGCACCCTGGGGGGCGACTGCTCGACCTCCTGCAGCAGGATCGAATGGGTCTCGAACTTGTAGCTTCTCAGCATCCCTTCCTTCTTGCTTTCCCGAGAGACGTGCAACACCCAGTCGTGCGCCGCGTCGGGCGGCTGCAGCTTGAGGCGGTCTCCCCGGAAATCCTTCTGCTTCAACCTCTGGCCGGTGATGGGATTGATCCAGGCGACGTCGTAGTTGTGCCTCTGGAGCACGATTTCAACGGGGCCGGGCTTTTCGACATACACGATGTATTCGATCCCTTCGGGGTTCTCCTCCTCGCGAGGCACCTCGAGCGCAAGCGCCCGGCCTCCATCGACGTCGAAATACGGCTCCAGTTCCCAGTGGCGCGTCCCCAGCAAGAAGTCCTGCCATACCTTCATCTGTCTCGCCCCGGGCGAATCCAGGTATTTCAGGTCTGTGGGGGAGCCTGCCGTGCCCCGGGTGCCGGTGTTAGCGAAAGTGGGGTAGCTGCCGTCCATCGTGGAATTCCACAGCCTTCTCCGGAAGGCATCGGAGCTGACGTCGCGCGGCTGGGAGCTTCCCGCCCCGCTGTCCTCGGCCGCGAAGCCGACGTTCACGAACGGCATAGGGTGCAGTTGGTGCTCGATGGCCGTGAGCTGGCTGTCTCCGGAATTGTGCACAAAGTAGGTGAGCCATCCGTCCGCCGCCAGCGGCCCGGTGGTTGCCTGCGCGTCGGAGGAGCGGGGGTGATTGTAGGGATCCAGCTTCTTCAGGAGAGCGCCGACCTCACCAAGCAACTCTCGCCCGTTGTCATACGTTTCAAACGCCTGAACGCCCTGCCAGGTGATGTGCATTGCCGCGTAGCGGGCGACCAGGAAACGCACCAGCCGCTCTCGTTGCTGCCGGGCGGGGAACAAGCGGACCAGATGGTTGCCGGGACCAGCCAGTATCAGGTCGGCGACGATTCCAACCTTGTTCATCGCCAGGATTCTGCCATCGAGCTGCTGAAAATGCTCAACGTTCGGCTGATCGGGAGAAGGAAACACACGCGCAGAGTCCCCCGCCTCGCCAATGACGAGGCCGCGGATGTGGTTGAAGCCCTGACGAGCGCGTGCCGCAACCAGCTTGCTGAAAGAATCGTCATCCATGAAGGCAAAGCGGAAGCAAGTGTCCCCCATCCACAGGTGCGGCCGGTCAGTCTCCGTGAAGCCCCAATGATGGACATTCCGGGGGCGCACAAAGCCGGGGGAATCGGACGCGGTTGCCTGCACGCGGCCGGTCTTGCCGTCGTAGCGGACAAGATTCGTGGAGACACGGAAATCCCACGCTCCGGGCTCGGTGGGAGCAAACCGGACCACCATGCGGCCGCCGCCGTCCCAGAAGCCGGGCATAAGAAACGTGCGATATCGAGGAGAGCGGAATTCCACCTCCAGGACCACGTTCAAATAGGGGTTCGGGTGAGAACGGATCTCCTCCGGCGACATTTCGAAGACAATCTCGCAGGGGGTATAGGCGGGCGTCGGCGGGCAGATCGTCTGGGCGAGCCCCCATGCGTGCAGCAGCCCGGCCAGGAGAAGCAAGCGCTCCCTCATGCTCATTTCAGTCTAAAACAACGCGGATTCGGCGCCGCTAGGGTTTGTTCGCATCTGTCCGGCGCGACAGCCGGACTGTCAGGACCTCGGGCCGGACTCTGTCCACACTCACCCCGGGGGGAAGGTTCAGATTCTCGGGGGCCACTCTGAGGACCAAAGTTCCTTCACGGGCCATTTTCAAGTCGAAGCGGGCCGTGAGTCCGGTCATTTGAACCGAGGCCATCATCCAGGAGGCGCCGCGCAACTGCACTTCCAGGCGGGTGGGCGTCTGCGTGGCGATCTCCAAGCCGGCCGGGACACCGGAGAACTCGACCGGCACGCTCACAATCCTCACCGTTGCGCCGGTGCCCAGAATGAACGTCGCCCATAGCACCGCTGCCAGACCGGAGGCGGCCAGTTTGTAGCGCAGGTTGGAAAAGCACCAGGACTTGAGCCTAGCAGGCAGCGAGACCGGGGCTGGCGCCGTGAGGTCCCGCAGCCGCGCCAGGAGCGAATCGACCGTGCAGACCTCGACCCTGTCGAGGCCGTGCATGAGCGTGACCGTGCCCCGCTCCTCGGAGACCACAATGACGAGGGCGTCACACCTCTCCGCGATGCCCAACGCAGCGCGGTGCCGCATACCGTATTCTGGAGGGAGATTCTCCCTCTGCGTCAGGGGGAGCACCACGCCGGCCCACGAGATCAGGCCCGACTCGACAAGCAGCGCGCCATCGTGCAACGGGGAGGTCTTGTCAAAGATGGCGGCCAGGATGGGAGCGGAGATCTGGGCGCCAAGGGCCGTCCCTCCGCTGACCAGCTCCCGGAGCGAGTCTCTGCGCGCGATCACGATGAGGGCGCCCACGCGCGAGGCAGCCATCTCGAACGCGGCCTGGCTGACCGCCTCATAGCCGGAATCCCCGCCCCGGCCAGGCCGCAGCCCCAGGCCCAGCACACTGTCCAGACGCATGAAGGCGTGTCTCAGCTCGGGTTGGAAGAAGAAGAGCAGCATCAGCACGAGCAGGACGCTGCCAATGTCCAGCAGCCAGCCGGTAATGGTCAGCTCAAAGCGCCAGGCGAGGCGGCCCAGAGCGTGAAGCGCGAAGATCGCCAGCACCACGCGCAGGGCTCTGGTCCCCCGGGCCCACCGGAGCAGGAAGTAGACGGCCACGGACAGGACCACCAGGTCCACGGCGCTGCGCCAGTGAAGCCAACCCGCCATACTCATCCGATAGGCGGCCCGGGCAGACCCTTCGCGTTCTCAACCCGCAGCCACCCCTCACGCTACCAGAAGGGCTGCGAGCGACTCAAGGTCGTCCGCCCGCTGGCGGATCAGTGACTCGGCCAGGAGCCTCAGCGCGCGCAAGTTCTCGGGCCGGACGTCGTCCATGGCGTCGCTGCATCCCGTCAGGTTGACTTGAAAGCGCCAGTAGCGCCGGCTTCCGTCGGCGGCAGGGCGCAACAGGTGGCGGAGTTGATAGTCCACCGTGGTGCTGGCGGCGTCCAGCACCACGCTGAGAATCGGCTGCGCCCATCGGGCGAGCCCCCATCCGCGCACATCCTCATACCGCAGCGGATGCATGCGCTCGCCCGTGCCGAGCGAGACGACGAGGAAGTCTCCGCAGTCCGGGTGGAGGGTCTTGGCTTCGACGTAGGCGCACATGGCGGGGTTGTTGGCGTATAAGCCCCCATCCAGCAGCGAGTAGTAGTCCCGCGGGGACCCGGCCTCGATCCTGGATGGCTCGAAGTAGGTCGGGGCGGCCGAGGTCGCCCGTGCAACCCACTTCATCGGAAAATCGTAGTCGGGTCTCAGACGGGCTGCACGGCTCTTGAAGAAAAAGGGGATCCGGCGCTCGGTCTCGTAGCTGGTGATCAGAACATCCGAGAGGGCGTCCTTGAGCCGCGCATCGCCGAAATACTCCTCGAGCACGCTCTCGATTCCATCGGCGCGATACCGCTCCTCGGCCAGGCCGCCGAGAGCCCGGAACTTCCAGGCGGCCGAGCGATGGAAGATGCGCCGGGTCTCGGTCTCGTAGAGCGACACCATCTCTGCGGCGGAGCGGCGCGGGAGACCGTCCGGGCCCGGCATGGCGAGGCCGAGCACCAGGATGCCGCCGGTCGACGTCCCGGCCAGCAGATCGAAGATCTCGGCCACCGGCTTGCCGGTGAGTTGCTCGACGCGCGCCAGCAACATAGCCGGGATCAGCCCGCGCGCCCCCCCTCCGTCAACGGACAGTATCTTGATAGGTTGCGCCATGCCGAACGTTCCCTACTCCCGACTGGAGTCTATCACGCGCTCCCGCGAACACCCGCCCATTCCGACGCCGGTACTTCAGTCTGCAAGTGAGGCAAAACTACAACGAAATCAACGAGAAACACTGTGCTATATTCAGTGATTCCGAACGTGCCCAACTCCATGGGAATGCCGAATTGGGTCAAGCCGGTTTGCGCCGTGGCCGTGACGACCCTGGCCCTGGCAAGCGTGCTGGTGGCGCTAGGCCACATGTCCCATTCGGTCTGGTACGACGAGTCCCAGAGTCACCAGTACGCCAGCCAGAGCACCCTAGGCCGGATGACAACTCTCGCGATGCAGGATCGATCCTATCCACCGCTCTTCTTTCTGGCTGTGCGCTATTCACTGCAAATGCGGGACGATGAGGTGGGATTGCGGCTCCCTGCAGCGGTCTTCGGCGCGCTTACCTTGCTGGCGGTGTATTCGTTGGGTACAGAACTGGCCGGCAGTGTCGCCGGCGCGATCGCTGCGTTTCTTCTGGTCCTGACTCCCGGAGCATTCCGGTACTTCGTGGACGGCAACGCCTATACGTTGTTGATGCTGGTTTCGACTCTCTCAACGCTGTACCTTCTTAGGGCAGCCCGGTCAGACGCACTTGTGGATTGGGCGCTTTTCGCATTGTGCGCCCTGGTTGGCTTGGGCACCCACCCGCTGTTTGTCCTCCACCTCGGCGCGCAGGTGATTGCCGGGATTTGGCTTCGAACGAAGGCACTGCCGCCGGCGACTCATTCCTACGTGCGCTTACTGGTGGTTGCGGGTCTTCTCGCCGGCGCTGAGTTGCTGTGGCGCGTGTTCTACGCGCACAGCGGCGGCCGGGTCCTGCCGGTGAAATGGTCCACGTTGTTCGAGCCGGGCACCTTCGTCGCGATGGCGGGTCTGTACTGCGGTCCACAGTCATTCGGGGGAATCGTTCAACTGTTGCTCTGGGGAGTGATGCAGGCGTTCGGGCTCTACGCGCTGTACCGCATGGGGAGGGACCGTTTTTGGGCGGTGACAGTACTCATTGCGGTGCCCCTGGTGGCCGTTCCCATCCTGGCCAAATTGACCTTGCCGTACGTAGCGTACAGGTACGGGTTGGGGATCTTTCCACTCGCTTGTGTGGTGGCGGCGTGCTCCTGGAAGGCGTGGTCTGAGCGAGTCGTGGCGCAAGCGGCGATCGCGTCGGTTATCCTCGTCTACTGGCTGGCTGGCGCCGCGTCCATCGCGCGGGCTGGAGAGAACACCTTCGGCTATCAGGACTGGAGAGGCGCGGCCCGGTATCTGAAGCAGCGATTCTCAGCGAATGACGCTGTTTTTGTTGTTCACGAAGCCAACCTGTTGCCCTTCCGGTATTACTGGAAGGAGTCCGAGCCGGTTACGATGGGGACCGATATCGGTGTGTCCAGCGACCAGATTGCCCGCACCGCATCCTCCGCAGGGACACCCGCTCCTCGCGCCTGGATCGTCCTCAGCACGTTCGCCAATGAGAATGCGCTGGTGGCCCGATTCACAGAGTCGCGCAGGCAGAGAATCGAGTCATGGGTAGGCCGCCTCGCCGAAGCCATACAGCAACACGGTCTCCGAGTGTGCCGGACGGAGTCTTTCCAGCGCGTCAAGGTAGTCGAGGTGCGTCGAGGGGGCTGTGAGGAGGCTCCATGATCAGGCGGCCCAGTATCGGTCTCGTTGTCCTTCTCGGACTTTTCTCCACAGGTTGCTCCGTGAAGCGGTTCGCCGTGAACAGGGTGGGGGACGCCCTGGCGTCGGGAGGCTCCACCTACGAGAGCGACGACGACGTGCAGCTCGTCGGCAGCGCCCTCCCTTTCGGCCTGAAACTTGTCGAGAGCCTGCTGGCCGAGTCGCCCCGGCACAAGGGTCTCCTGCTGACCGCATGTCAGGGATTCGCAACCTACTCGTACCTCTACGTGAAGCAAGATGCGGACCGGCTGGCTGACCGGGATCTCACCGCGGCGGAGAAACAACAGGCCCGTGCGCGGCGGCTCTTCCTGCGCGCGCACCGGTACGGCTATCGTGCGCTGGAGACCGTCCGGGCCGGAATCGGCCAGCAGATGACGACAGACCCGAAAGGGGCCGTCCTGTGGCTGAAGAAGAAATCTGACGTCCCCCTGCTCTACTGGAACGCGGTGGCGCTGGGGCTGGCGATCTCGGTATCCAAGAGCGACGCCGGCATGATCGCGCGGCTGCCTGAGGTGGAAGCCCTGATCGGCCGCGCGATGGAACTGGACGAATCCTGGCAACAGGGCACCCTGCACGAGTTCGAGGTCACCTTCGCGGGGGCCAAGCCCGGCACGACCGACTTCGCTCGCATCGAGAAGCATTTCCAGCGCGCTCTGGAACTCTCCCGAGGGAATCACGCCGGGCTGTACGTCTCCTACGCCGAGGCGGTGTCGATTCCCAAACAGGATCGACCGGGCTTTGAGGCCCTGCTCCAGAAGGCGCTGGCCGTCGATCCCTTTGAGCACGAGTCCTCACGGCTGGCGAACCTGGTGGCCAGAGATCGCGCCGAGTGGCTGCTCGGGCGAATCGACGAGTTGATTCTCAGCACAGAGACAACCGAACAAGAAACGCAATGAAATTCCTTATATTCCCTGCACTCCTTGTCCTGTCCTGGCCCATCTGGGCGCAGCAGGTCATCATCAACGTGGGAACCGCCGCCCCGGAGGGCTCCCCCTGGCACCAGATCCTGCAGAGGACGCGCGAGGATTGGGCCAAGCATTCCGGCGGGAAGTACAACATGCGCATCTATCCGAGCGGCACGCTTGGAGACGAGAACGCCATGATCCTCAAGGTGCGGATCGGCCAGCTTCAGGCGGTCGCCCTTTCGGCCGCCGGCTTGGTGCAGATCGAACCCGCCGTGGCGTGCCTGCAAATCCCGATGCTGATCGACTCCTACGAGGAGTTCGACTACATCCGCGACCGCATGGCGCCGAGACTGGAGGCGATGCTGGAGAAGAAGGGCTTCATTGTGCTTCAGTGGAGTGACGTCGGCTGGGTACATTTCTTCGCCAAGACCCCCGTCCGGACGCCCAACGATATCCGCAGGCTCAAGCTCTACACCTCGGTGGGCGACCCGGAAGGCGAGAAGCTCTACAAGGAGTTCGGATTCCAGGTCGTCCCGCTAGCGGTTACCGACTTGCTGCCTTCGCTGCAAACGAACCTGATCCAGGCGTTCGATGTCCCCCCGCTTTTCGCCCTGCTTGACCAGTCCTTCGGGGCCGCCAGGAACATGGTCGACCTGAAATGGGCGCCGCTGGCCGGGGTCACCCTGTTGAGCCGGAAGACCTGGGAGCGCATCCCCGCCGAGCAGCGCCCGGGTTTCCTCAAGTCGGCCCGGGATGCCGCCGGGCGCGCGCGCGCCGAGATCCGCAAGATGGGCGAGGATGCCGTTTCCGAGATGCAGAAACGGGGACTCAACGTGGTCCGGCTGACGCCCGCCGAGCAGGCCCAGTGGCGCAAAGAGGCTGAGAACGCCTATCCCAAGCTCCGCGGGCGCACCGTACCCGAGGATCTGTTTGACGAGGTCGTCCGTCTGCACAATGAGTTCCGGGCCAAGCGCGGGGCGGGCGGCGCCTGATGGAGCTATTCCCGCGTCTGATGGAAGGCAGCCGGCGCGTCGAGCAGTGGATCTCCATCGCGGCTCTCGCGCTGATGTCGGCGTTGCCGCTGATTGAGATTGCGGGGCGCAGACTGGCGGGAGGCGGCATTCCCGGCTCGATTCCCGTGGTCCAGCACCTTACGCTGTGGATCACGTTCCTCGGCGCCGCCCTGGCCGCGCGCTCCGACCGGCTGCTGGCGCTTTCCACAGGCAGCTTTCTACCCGAAGTGTGGCGTGCGCCGGTGCGGCTAGTGAGCGCGGCATGTGGCGCGGCCGTATCCGGCTGTCTCCTGGTTGCCAGTCTCGACCTTGTGTCGGTCGAGCGGGAGGCCGGCGACATCCTTGGTTGGCGGATTCCGGTGTGGGTCGCGGTGAGCATCATGCCCATCGGTTTCGGCCTCATCGCCGGGCGGCTGATCTGGCGCTGTTCCCCAGACTGGAAGGGCCGTCTACTCGCCACCAGCTTCTTGGCGATACCCGTGCTGCTGGCGCTCTACAAAGAGCAGGCCCCGGCCGGTTTGCTGGTGCCTGGCGGGCTGGCCATTCTGGCCGTGACAGCGCTGGGCATGCCGATCTTCGCCGCTCTGGCAGGCACCGCCCTCCTGTTCTTTTACGCAAACGGGGTCCCGATTGCGGCCGTCCCGGCGGAAACCTACCGGCTGGCGGCGTCTCCGATGCTCCCTGCGATTCCTCTGTTCACCCTCGGGGGCTACATCTTCTCGGAAGGAGGCGCCAGCAAGCGCCTTATGCGTACCTTCACGGCGCTGGTGGGCTGGATGCCGGGCGGCCTGGCGATCGTGACGACGCTCGTCCTGGCTTTCTTCACGCCGTTCACGGGGGCCTCGGGTGTCACCATTCTCTCCATGGGCGGCCTGCTGCTTCCCGTACTGCTGAAGGCCCGCTACCCGGAGCAGACCGCGGTGGGCTTGGTGACGGTATCGGGCTCGATCGGCCTGCTGTTTCCTCCGAGTCTGCCGGTGATCATGTACGGGATCTACGCGATGACGCCCATTGACCGCCTCTTCATCGCCGGCTTTCTGCCGGGCCTCCTGCTGGTCGTCGTGGTAGCGGCCTGGGGCGCCTGGCGTGGATGGTCCGCCGGGGCGGCAAAGACTCCTTTTCAAGGACGGGAATTGCTGGCCGCCTTGTGGGAGGCGAAGTGGGAGATGCTGTTGCCGGTCGTCGTGCTGATCGGCATCTTCGGCGGGTTCGCCACGCTGGTGGAGGCCGCCGCGCTGACGGTCTTGTATGCCCTGGTGGTCGAGTGCTTCGTCTACGGGGACCTGGGCGTGAGGCGGGACCTGCCGCGCATCGCAGTGGAGTGCTCGACTCTGGCCGGCGGGTTTCTGATCATCTTAGGGGCAGCGCTCGGCTTCACCAACTACCTGATCCACGCCGAGATCCCCACGCTGGCGCTCAACTGGGTCCGGCTGCACATCCAGTCGCCGCTGCTGTTCCTGCTGGCGCTGAACGGATTCCTGCTCATCGTCGGGATGTTAATGGACATCTACTCGGCCATCCTGGTGATCGTTCCCCTGATTACCCCCATGGGCCTGGCCTACGGCATCGACCCCGTGCATCTGGCGATCGTGTTCCTGGCCAATCTCGAGCTTGGATACCTGACGCCGCCGGTCGGCGCGAATCTTTTCCTCTCCTCTTACCGGTTCAAGCAGCCTCTGTCCAAGATCTACCTGGCCACCGTGCCCTACTCGATCATACTGCTCGGCGCCGTGCTGCTGATCACGTACCTGCCCTACCTGCTGTCAAGTTAGACCAACGCGATCAGCTCGATTCCCTGCTTGCTCCCGAGGTTTCGCGAGTACTTCCTGTCGGTAGAGTTGTTCCAATGCTCATGCACGCCCAGACTGGAGAACGCGCCACGCCCGTCGGGGTTGTACACCGTCCCCGAGGGGGGCTTGGCCGCCAGCGCGGCTTCGTGCATGTAGTTGTCCGCACTGCCCCTGACTTCGGTGGCCCGCGGCTCGTTTCGAAGAATGTCCAGGCCGACCGAGTCCAGAGCCACCGGATCCTGCGACATCAGCATACTTGACGCCCAATGGTCGCCAAAGCTGGCCCAACGGTAGGCATTGCCTTCGTTGTGCTCCGACGAGTAGATGCCATCCAGCATGTAGAGCATGGTCTTCCCCCCGAGATGCTGGTGTCCCATCAAGTCCACGAGGACATTGTAGGAGCCCATCGGCAGTGTGCGCTGTACGTAGGGATGCAGCGGCGAAGGCGTCCAGCCCCTGTCCGGGAAGTGCACCGAGCCGAAGTGGTTCTTTCCGATCAGAGTCACTCCGGCCATGGTGTGCGCGCGGAGCAGCGCCAGGTTGATCAGGTAAGTAGACTCCACAACCTCGCGGGGGATGTAGGCCGTCGGCACACCTTCCTTGGAAAACCGGACCGGGTTGGCCTTGTCCACCGTCGGATTAATGCGCCCGCCGTGGCCGAAATCGTTGCCTGCCAGGAACTTCACAGCCTGGAAATCACGGCCGGAATTGCTGCGGATCTTCGTGAAGATCGGCTGGCCGACGTTGTGATTGTCCAGCGCCTCATAGATCATGATGTCCTCGCCGGCGACCCCGGCAACGTTTATCAGTTGCGACACCAGCGCGGAGATCACGTGCGGGCTTGCCAGGCCATTCTGCGGTCCCCGCGGAGGCCCGCCTCCCCTCCCGCCCTCGACCGCAGGACCACCAGGAGGCAGGCCGCCACCAGGAGGCATGCCCCCCGGCAGAGGGCCGCCGGCGGGAGCACCCCCGCCCGGACCGCGTCCCCCCGGGAACGAGCGGACCATGTTGGTCCAATCCGGCCCTCGATCCTGGTTGCCGTTGATCTTGATGGCGATTCTCTCACCCCGACGGTAGCCCGAATTGCCGCGCTTGTGTGTCTCGTTGAAATGCCGGAACAGCGCGTCCCAGGCCTGCTTTTCGTTCTTCTGGCCGGTAAGGTCCAGGAGCAGGCGGGAGGTCATGCGGTCCACCACCCTCTGGTCGGTGTTGGCGTCGTCCCACCAGAAGCCTGTCTTGCCGTCCCAACTGGCTGCCTTGGCGTCGCGAACCCAAACCACGCGGCCGGGGTGGATCCCCTTGGCCTCGCCTATGGGGCTGTTGGGGGCTTCGCTGGGTTTGAACGGCTCCACGGGAGGCATGGGCCCGCGTTGCTGCGCGAAGACCATCCCAGCGGCATGCGCCGCGGCCAATGATTGCAGGAAGCATCTACGCTCCATGAACACCCTCCTTTCAGGCAAACACTCGCTCAAATATCCGATCCACGTTGGAAAGCTGGCGGTCCAGGGAGAAACTCCGGGCGATCTGGTCTGGACTCAGGACGGCGCGGATGGCAGGATCGGCCTCGATCGCCGCGCGGAAATCGCCTTCCTCTTCCCAGGCCTTCATCGCATGTCCCTGAACGACCTTGTAGGCCTGCTCCCGCAGCATGCCCGCGGCAGCCAGGTCGAGCAGCAACTGGCCGGAGAACACAAGGCCCTTGGTCAGATCCAGGTTGCGGCGCATGCGGTCCACATAGACGGGCATCTTCTCCACCAGCCAGGTGGTCTTGGCCAGCAGGTAGTCGAGCAGAATGGTGGAGTCGGGCAGGATCACCCGCTCGACCGAGGAATGCGATATGTCGCGCTCATGCCAGAGCGCGATGTTCTCAAAGGCCGCCTGCACGTTGGCGCGGATGACGCGGGCAAGGCCGCAGATCTGCTCGCACGTGACGGGGTTGCGCTTGTGGGGCATGGCTGAACTCCCCTTCTGGCCGGCGGTGAACGGTTCCTGCGCCTCGCGGACCTCGGTGCGTTGGAGGTGCCGGATCTCCAGGGCGATCTTCTCGAGCGTGGCCGCCGTCAGCGCCAGCACGGAGATAAAGTGCGCGTGACGCTCCCGGGAGACCACCTGGGAGGTAATCGGCGCGGCCTTGAGCCCGAGCCGCTCGCAGATCAACTCCTCCGCCTTGGGGCTGATATGGCCAAACGTGCCGACCGCGCCGGACATCTTGCCGACGCTCAAGTCCGCTGCCGCGGCCTCCAGGCGGCGCAGATTGCCGCGCATGTCATCGTACCAGAGGGCGAGCTTGAGACCGAAGGTAATCGGCTCGGCGTGTACCCCGTGCGTGCGCCCGATCTGCACCGCATCCTTGAACTCATAGGCGCGCTTCTTGAGCACTTCCATGAGCTGCCCGATGCCCTTGACCAGCAGCGCGGAGGCCTGCTTGGCGAGCAGGCCCTGCGCCGTGTCCACGACATCGTTCGAGGTGAGTCCGTAGTGGAACCACCGGGACGCTTCGGGGTGGCCGGCGGCCGCCATGCTCTCTGCGATCGCCGTGGTGAAAGCGATCACGTCGTGCTTGACCTCGCGCTCGATCTCCAGGATCCTGGCGACATCGAAGCCGGCGTGCGCGCGGAGAAGCCGCGCCGCCTCCAGGGGCACCTCCCCCATTTCAGCCAGCGCCTCGGAGGCCGCCAGCTCAACCTCCAGCCAGGCGCGAAACCGGTTCTCATCGTTCCAGATGCGGCCCATTTCCGGGCGGGTGTAGCGTTGAATCATAGCGTAAAGACCTCGGTCTGCCGGCGCGGCTCGGCGATCACAAGCCTGACGGAAAGCGACCTTGCGGCGATCGCCTGCGCGGCGGCCAGACGCACAAGCTCGGGATGATTGTTGTTCTCGCTTATGTGGCCCAGGACCAGGGTCGCCGTGTCCGTGCCCATTTCGTCCCGGATGAAGTCCGAGACGACGTCGTTAGACAGGTGCCCTTTTCTGCCCATCACCCGCTGCTTCACCGACCAGGGGTAGGGCCCCACCTTGAGCATCTCCAGGTCATGGTTCGATTCCAGAATCACGAACTGCGCCCCGCGCAGGTGATACTTGACCGACTCCGGGATGTATCCCAGGTCCGTGACCAGCGCCGTCTTCAACCCCTGTGTATGGAAGGCGAACGCTACAGGGTCTGCGGCATCGTGCGGGATGGTGAAGCTGTCCACGTCCACATCGCCGATCGAGAACCGGCACCCGGCCTGGAAGGTATCCACACAGGGCGCGCGCTCGTCCCAGGAGAGTGTGGGCGCGGTCAGCTTGGTGGCATAGACCGGAACGCGGTAGCCGAGCTTGCGCTCAAGCACCGGCAGACCCGACACGTGATCGCTGTGTTCGTGGCTGATCAGCACGGCGTCCAGCCGGGCGGGATCCTCACCGATGCCCGCCAGCCGGCTGGAGAGTTCGCGGAAGCTGAGCCCGGCGTCGACCAGGATGCGGGTCTTCCCCGTCGCCACAAACGTGGCGTTTCCCGAACTCCCGCTGGCGAGAACGCAGATCTTGAGGATGGCCGCCTCCCGGACTCTTCCTTGTAGCAGGAAAGCGCGGAGGGAAACAACCCGCTAGGCCGGGACCTCGTTGCTCAACCCGAAGTGCTTCTGCAGAACCAGCGCCACCGTCCCCCTGAGACGAGCCAGGCCGCCTTCGTGCACGGGAACGACCGCGGGCCTGGCGGCTCCAGGCAGCACCTGCGCCGCCACTTCCGCCTCTATCACCGGCCCGAATTGATGCCAGCAGCGTGTCAGATCGCCGATGACGAGGATCTGCTCCGGGTCCAATCCGGCGACAATCATACGCATTCCGCGGCCAAGCTGCCAGGCCATGGTCTTGACGGCTTGCGCGGCACGGGCGTCGCCCTGGTCGGCCAGGCTGAGCAGGTCCAGGAAGCCCATCCCTCCCGCAGGCGGCGGAGAATCGTAGTAGTACCGCAACGCAGCACGGTTGGAGGCGAACACCTCCCAGCAGCCCCTGCTGCCGCACCCGCAGAGGGGGCCGGCCGGGTCCAGCGGCACGTGCCCGAACTCGCCGGCCATGCCGCTGGCGCCCCGGGCAATCTGCCCATTGGCAAGTATGCCCGCGCCGATTCCTTCCGAGACGGTAACCACCACCAGGTTGCGGCTCCCTAGGTGATCGAACCAGGCTGCGGCGAGCACGCAGGCAGTGGCCGCGTTCTCCAGTTCGACCTCCAGCCCGGTGGCCTCGGACACCGGCGTGCGAACGTCGAACTCCGGCCACTTGAGGTTCGGCGCAAACACAAGCCGTCCGGAGGCCGGGTCGACCCGCCCGGGCAGGCTGATCCCGATGCCTTCCACCTTCTTCTCCCTGCAAGAATGCAGAAGGTGCTGGATACGGGAAATCAGCTCATCCACCGCCTGGCGGGGGTCGGACGGCGTGACGATCACCTCTTGAACGGAGAATTTCCCGTTCACGTCGGCCAAGGCGACTGTAGTCTGCGTCGGACGCAGATCGACGCCGATGATCACGCGGTCGTCGTTGAGTCTGAGATAGGTCGGCCGCCGCCCCCGCGGCAATCTGCCCCTCGGGCCTTCGAGAACCCAGTGATCCCGGATCAGTTCCTCCACGATCAAGGAGATCGTGCTTCGCTGCAAGCCTGACAGGCGGGCCAAGTCGGCGCGCGATAGAGGCTGTCTGGTCCTGATCAGGTTCAGAATCACGCGGCGATTTATGTCGCGCACGACCTCGCTGGACGCGACCTGCCAGCGCGTGGATCCAACAGCACGCATCTTGCACCAGCTAACAAATATACACGCAGAAGGTCAGGCGGAGAGCTCCACAATGCGGGCCAGCTTCACCGCAGGGTTCTCGCGGAGTTGCGCCAGCACCGCCTCGGTCAACCGCTCGTCGGTCTCCACCACGGCGACCGCCTCTTGCGGCTCCCCAGGCTTCGGAGGCGTCTCATGGCGGCCCAGCGAGAAATTGGCGATGTTGATCCGGTTGCGGCCAAGCACCGAGCCGACGTGGCCGATGACCCCGGGAACATCCTGGTTCCTCATATAGGTCAGGTGGCCGGCCAACGGCGCCTCACAGTAAATGCCATCCACCTGCAACAGACGCGGCTTGCCAAGAACGACGGCTCCTTCCACCGCCGTGAGGCCCGCATCGGTCTCCAGTTCCAGCCGGATCGCATCCATGTGGCCGGCCCGGACCTGGTGCAACTCCACCACGCTGAGGCTGCGCTCGGCGGCGATTTGCATGGCGTTCACCAGGTTGGCCTTCTGGCTCAGCCACTGGTTCAGAATTCCGGTCAGGCCGGCGTTGCGGATCAGGTGTGTGTTGTCCTCGGCCAGTTTGCGCAGGTAGACCAACCTCACCAGCGTGGGACTGCCGGATGCGATCTGAGCCGCAAAAGCTCCCAGCCTTTCGGCGAGGGAAATATAGGGCTCGATGACCTTGTACTGCTCCGGCGCCAGCGCCGGCATGTTCACGGCATTGATCGCAATGCCGCTCTGCAGATACTCGACGAGCTGTTCGGCGATGCGCACCCCCACGATCTCCTGGGCCTCCTCGGTGGAGCCGGCGATGTGAGGAGTCGCCACAACCGAATCCATGGCGAAAAGCGGGTAGTCCGGCGCTGGGGGCTCCTTGTCGAATACGTCCAGAGCCGCGCCCGCGACCTTCCCCGACTCGATGGCCGCCCTCAGAGCTTCGGCGTCGATTAGCTCGCCGCGCGCGCAATTCACCAGCCGCACGCCCTGTCTCATCCTGGCAAAGGCCTCGGCGGAGATCATGTTTCGGGTCTCCGGAGTCAAGGCCATGTGCAGCGCGATGTAGTCGGAGACTCCGAACAGCGTATCGAGGCTGACCATCTCCACACTCACGTCCTCAATCACGCGCGGGCTGACGTAGGGATCCGAGGCCACGACCTTCATCTCGAAGGCCCGCGCCCGGCGAGCCACCTCCCGTCCGATGCTGCCCAGGCCGATCACGCCCAATGTCTTGCCCCGCAGCTCGCTGCCCATGAACTTCTTCTTCTCCCACTTGCCGCTCTTGGTGGAAGCGCTGGCCTGCGGGATGGCGCGGGCCATGGCCAGCATCAAGGCAAGTGTGTGCTCGGCGACCGAAACGGCGTTGCCGCCCGGCGTGTTCATGACGAGCACGCCCGCGGCCGTGGCGGCGGGGATGTCGACGTTGTCCACGCCGACTCCGGCGCGCCCGACGGCGCGCAGCTTGGGCGCCTGCTCCAGCACCTGCTTGGTCACTTTTACCGCGCTGCGCACGACGAGCGCGTCGGCGTCAGCCAGGTGCGCCGCGTACTCCTTCGGATTGGATACGATCACTTCCCAGCCGGGCTGGCTTCGAAGGAGCTCAAGGCCAGCCGCAGCCATCGGTTCAGCAACAAGGATCTTCATGGTCACCTCTCAGTCGCCCGCCGCGGCGACTTTCAGGCCGGCGGCCTCCGCGTAAACGCGCTGGACGGCAGAGACACCCGTCCCGAATCGGACCGGGTGGCCGTTGGCGGCCAGAATGAGCTCGAGCTCAGCGACTACTCCGAACAGATCCGCGAAATCGAAGTAGCCAAGGTGAGCGATACGGAAAATCTGTCCCTTCATGGAGCCTTGGCCGTTGGCGATAATGGCGCCGAAGCGGTTTCGGAATTCCTTGACGATGACGCCGCTATCGAGACCCTCCGGGCTTCTGACCGCCGTCACGGAAGAACAGGGCGAATTGGGCGCGAACAGCTTCAGGCCGAGTTCGGTAGCCGCGGCCCGAGTTGCCCGGGCCAGCAGTTGCGCATTCTCGACCAGCTTGTCCATGCCCACCGACTTGATGTATTTCAGCGCAACGCCCAGGGCGATGATGAGCGACGTGTTGGGAGTCCAGCTCGATTCGCCCAGAGCCGCGTTCTTCTTTTCCTTCTTGAGGTCGAAGTAGTAGTGCGGCAAGTTCGCCGTCTCGGCCCGCTTCCAGGCCTTGGGGCTGATGGAGAGGAAGGCCAGTCCGGGTGGAATCATGAAGGCCTTCTGCGAGCCCCCGACCACGACGTCTAGCCCCCAGCCATCGATATCGAGCGGCATGGTGCCGAGGCCCGTGATCGCGTCCACGACGAAGATGGCGTCCGTCTTGGCAATGGCCAGCCCCATGGCGCGGACGTCGTGCTGAACGCCCGTCGATGTCTCGGAGGCCTGCACGAACACCCCGCGCGTATCGGGATTCGCGGCCAGGGCCGCCTCGACCTGCTCGGGCTTGACCGTGTCGCCGTACTCCGCCTTCAAGACGACGGCATCCAAACCAAAGGCCTTGGCCATGTCCACCCAGCGCTCGCCGAACTTGCCCGCTGAGCACACGATTGCCTTCTCTCCGCGGGAGAACAGGTTCGAGACCGCCGACTCCATGGCGCCCGAGCCGGAAGCCACCAACACCAGCACGTCGTTCGACGTGCCCATGAGTTCTTTCAAGTCAGCCAAGGTCGCGCGGTAGATGTTGCGGAAGTCCTCCGTACGATGGTGGATGTCGGACCCCATCATGGCGTGCAGGGCCGGCGGATAGAGCGGTGTCGGCCCGGGAGTCAAGAGTCTGGTCTTTCGGATATGCATAGCGCTTGGTAGTCCTTTAGAATAACAGACATCATGGCACTTCTAGACCGGATACAGGCGGAGATGACCGAGGCGATGAAGGCCCGCGCCGAGGAGCGGCTTGGCGCCCTGCGCCTCATCAAGAGCGCCCTGAAGAAGCATGAGATCGACTCTATGAAGCCGCTGGACGAGGCCGCGGAGATGCAGGTGCTCAAGTCGCTGGTCAAGCAGCGCCAGGAGGCCGCCGAAATGTTCCGGAAGGGCGGCCGTGTCGAGCTGGCCGAGAAGGAAGAGGCCGAACGGCGCCTGATCGAGACCTACCTGCCGGCCGCCCCGACCGAGGAGGAACTGGATGCGGCCGTCGCCGCGGCCTTGGCCGAGACGGGCATCTCAAGCCTGAAACAGATGGGCCTGGTGATGAAGGCCGCGCAGGCCCGGCTGGCCGGCAAGCGGGTGGACGGCAAGCTGCTCAGCGACAAGGTGCGCGCCAGACTGTCCTGACGGTCGGCTACACTGGGGAATTCCGGCCATGCTCAGCTACGCCAGGGGCGCCGAGGTCCCCGTTCTCGAAAAGACCATTCATGAGGTAGTCGACTGGCAGGCCGCTCGGATGCCGGACCACGAAGCCGTGGTCTCACGGCATCAGAACGTCAGGCTCACCTACCGTCAGCTCCAGCAGGAATCGCTGCGGGTGGCGCGGGGCTTGTGGAACCTCGGCATCCGGCAGGGTGACAGGCTGGGGATGTGGTCCACAAGCTGTGTGGAATGGATCCAGCTTCAGGTGGCAGCCGGCAGGATCGGGGCGGTCCTGGTCAATCTGAATCCGGCCTACAGGGTTCTCGACCTCCGGCAGATCCTGCGCCGGTCTCGGATCAAGGCTCTCTTCCTGCATGAGCGGGACCAGCGCGCCGACTACGCCGCCATTCTGGCCGAGGCGCGCACCGGCGAGAACCTGGCATTGACTGATGTCATTCGTCTCGATACGGAAGACTGGACACGCATGCTGGCCGAGGGCGCGGATTTTCCCGCGATCGACTGCCGGCCTCACGACGTGGTCAACATCCAATACACCTCCGGCACCACCGGCGTGCCGAAGGGAGTGTTGTTGACGCATCGCAACCTGGTCAACAACGGCCATCTGATCGGTGAGAACCTCAAGGCGACTCCGCAGGACCGCATCTGTGCTCCGGTGCCGCTCTACCACTGCTTCGGGTGCGTGATCGGGGTCATGGTCGCAGCCACTCACGGCGCAACCCTGGTCCTTCCCGCCGCGCAGTTTGAGGCTCAGGCCACGCTGGAGGCCGTCCACCAGGAGCGTTGCACGGCCCTGTACGGCGTACCTACGATGTTCATCGCCGAGTTCGACCACCCCCGGTTTGCCGGCTATGACCTGAGCACGCTGCGCACCGGCGTGATGGCGGGATCCCCTTGCCCGATCGAGCTGATGAAGCGGGTAGTGGAGGAAATGCATTGCCCGGAGCTGACCATCTGTTACGGCCAGACCGAGAGCTCGCCCGTCATCACCATGTCGGCAACGGACGACTCGCTGGATCGCCGTGTCGCTACGGTCGGGCGGCCGCTCCCCAATACCGAAGTGAAAATCGTGGATCAGGCGACGGGCGAGACGATGCCTGTCGGCGAGCAAGGCGAACTGTGCACCCGCGGTTATCTGGTCATGCGGGGCTACGACGACGATCCGGAGGCCACCGGGAGTGTAATCGACCCGGAGGGCTGGCTGCACACGGGGGACTTGGCCGCCATGCGTCCGGACGGCTACTTCCGGATCACGGGGCGCGCCAAGGACATGATCAGCCGGGGAGGCGAGAAGATCTACCCGAGGGAGATCGAGGAGTTCCTGCACCGGCATCCCAAGGTGGCTGACGTCTACGTTGTCGGCCTTCCGGACAAGCGGCTGGGGGAATCCGTTCTGGCCTGGATCAAGCTGAGGAACGGAACAACGGCAACGGCCGCAGAGATCAGGGAGTTCTGCCGCGACAAGATCGCCTATTTCAAGATCCCGCAACACATCCGCTTCGTGGACTCGTTCCCCATGACTGCCAACGGCAAGGTGCAGAAGTACCTGATCCGGGAGCAGGAGATTCGCGACCAGGGGCTGGAGGGGGTGGCGGGAATCGCCACCGCCTAGGCAAAGTAGTCCTTCACCTTGTCGAACAGACCCTTTTCCTTGGGCTGGTTGTCCGCCGGAAGCGTCTTGGAGAGCGCTTCCATGAGTTTTCGCTGCTCCCGCGTAAGCTTGGTGGGGATCCTGACCTCGACGTGCACATAGAGGTCGCCCCGGCTGTTGCCATTCACCCGCGGCATGCCAAGGTTGCGCAACCGGAACCGGCTTCCGTGCTGGGTTCCTTCCGGAATGGAAAGGGGCGCGGGGCCGTCCAGCGTGGGGATGGAGACCTCGGCGCCCAAGGCGGCCTGGGTGATGCTGAGCGGGATAGCGCAGTGAAGGTCGTTTCCGTCCCGCACAAAGACGGGATGCTCCTTGACCTTGAGGACGACGTAGAGATCTCCAGGCGGGCCGCCGTTATATCCGGCCTGTCCCTCCTGCGTCAGTCTCAGATGCGTACCGTTGTCCACTCCGGGGGGCACATTGACCTTGAGGCGGCGCTCGGCGCGGACTGCCCCCTGGCCGCGACATTGCGCACAAGCCTGGCGGATGATCTTGCCGCTGCCGCCGCATTGCGCGCAGGTCCGGCGAATGGAAAGGAAGCTCTGCTGATAGATGACCTCGCCGCGTCCCCGGCAGGTTTGGCAGGTCACCGGCCCCGAGCCGGGTTCGGCCCGGCTGCCCTGACACCGAGAGCAGGTCTCCTCTCGCGGGATCAGGATCTCGGCGCTCATGCCGCGGTAAGCGTCCTCGAAGCTGATCTCGAGGTCGTAACGCAGGTCCTCGCCCTTGTGAGGTCGCGATCGCCGCCTGGCGCCTCCGCCGAACAGGTCTCCAAAACCAAAGACGTCTCCGAAGATGTCGCTGAAGTCGGCGAAGATGTTCGGATCAAAACCCGGGGTCCCGCCGCCGGCTGAGGCGCTGAGGCCTTGATGGCCGAAGCGATCGTAGGTGGCGCGCTTGCTGGAGTCGCCAAGGACGCTATAGGCCTCGGCCGCCTCCTTGAAGTTCTCCTCGGCCTCCTTGTTGCCGGGATTGCGATCCGGATGATACTGAAGCGCCAGCTTCCGGTAGGCGCTCTTGATCTCCTGAACGTCGGCGTCCCGCCCGACTCCGAGGACTTCGTAGTAATCCCGCTTGCTCACTTTTCCGCTTTTTTGTCAGAAGAAGGGGCCACCGCGACCCTTACCAGCGCCGGGCGCAACAGCCTGCCCCGGAAGTTGTAGCCCTTCTGGAGCTCTGCCAGGATGGCGTGCTCCTCGGCCTCCGAGGTCTCCCGCATCTCGAGGGCGTGGTGCAGATGCGGGTCGAACGTCTGACCTTCGGCGGGGATCGGCTCCAGGCCCAACTTCTGAAGCTCCGATGCAAAGCGTTGGCCAATCAACGCCATGCCTCTGGCATACTCCGCATCGGAACAGCCGGCGGCCAGCGCGAGCTCGAAGCTGTCCAAGACCGGCAACAACTGGCGAATGGCTTCCATGACGGCGTAGTCGCGCAGCTCCGACTTCTCGCGATCGACGCGCCGCCGGTAGTTCTCGAATTCGGCCGTCCGCCTCAACAGGCGATCCTGCAGCTCGGCCTTTTCCTCGACCAGATGGTCGCGCTCGGCGGCGACCGCCGCGAGTTGCGCCGCCGGGTCCAAGACCGCCACTTGATCCGCATTCTCTGCGGGTTTCTGCTCCGATCCCGGCGTGCCGGGGTTGGCGGAGACTTCTGCATCTTTGTTAGCCATCATTGACACTTTCAGGTTAACAGACCGCTCAGGAAGGGAGGTTCTGAAGCGTGCGCGCAACGCCGCAGACCGCGGACATGACCTTCTCGTAGTGCATTCGCATCGGGCCGAGCACGGCTACCTTGGCGGCAATTCCGCGGGCGGAGGCCACGTTGACCCCGATCAAAGACAGCTCCTTCATCGCCGGGTGGAGATCGCCCAGCCCAACCTGCACCCGCACCTCGCCTGACGGCTCCTCCAGAAAGCGGTCCAGCAGTTGAAGGATGCGCTTCTTCTCCTCCAGCGCCTGGAGCAGTTCACGCATCTTCTCCCGCGTAAGGTGCAAATCCAAGGCAATCAGGTACGAAGCTCCGTCCATGTGCACGGCCGGCCCGAGGTCCACGTCCAGCAGGCCCCTTGCAAACAGCATGCTGAGCCGTTTCAGCAGCGCATCGTAGTAGGCGCCTTGCAGTTGCAGTCTGCGCTCAAGCTCCAGGCGAATCTCGGAAATTGTCCAGCCGGCGAAGTTCTGATTGAGATAGTTGCGGATCGACAGGAGCTCGTCCGCGGTGGCCTCCTGGTCCAGGGTTACGATACGGTTCCTGACGATTCGATCGCTGGTCACCACAATGACCAGCACCCGCCGCTCCGCCAGCGGCAGGAGCTGGATCTGATTCAGCGTCTGGCTCGACGGAGGGATGGCCGCCGCGATGCCGACATTCCGGGTGAGGTCCATCAGCACTCTGCTGGATCTCTCGATTCCCTGCTCCAGGCTCTCCACACCGCTGAAAGCAGCCTGCAACCGCTGAAGCTCCGCCGCGGAAGGCTGCCGGACATTCAATTCCTGCACGAAGTAACGAAAGGCCTTCTCGGTGGGGACCCGCCCGGCGGAGGTATGGGGTTGCGTCAAGTATCCTTCCTCCACTAGGTCCGCCATGACGTTGCGGATCGTGGCGGCGCTAAGCTCCTCGCCCCTGCGCCGGGAAACGGTTCGCGATGCGACCGGCTCCGCCGTCTCGATATACTCCCTCACAATGGCGCCCAACACGCCAGCCATGCGCGGTGTCAGCGGTGCATGCTCCCCCATACGAACTCACACGGGGAATCTTCCCCTGCATGAGTATTTTAAGAAAAGGGCCGCGGGGGAAGCAAGATGGATCCGGCCGCCGGACGGGCCCGTGTTACAATGCGCGGCATGCTGCTAGAGGCAGCGGGCGCTGCCGCTTCGGCGGGTGTACTCTCCATGGCTTGGGCGGTGCGTGGGCGCTCGTCGTCGGTGTTTGGCCGGTCTGTGTGGCGCGGCGTGCGCGATCGCCGGTCGGTCGCTTTGACATTCGACGACGGGCCCAGCCAGTCCACGCCGGAGCTCCTGGACCTGCTGGCCGGCATGGGCGTCCCGGCGACATTCTTCCTGTGCGGCATGAACGTCCGGCGCCTGCCGGAGGTGGCGCGCCGGACTGCCCTCCTCGGGCATGAAATCGGGAACCACTCCGACACGCACGCCCGATTCTGGCTTCGCCCGGCGGCCTTCGTCCGTGATCAGGTCACCAGGGCTCAAGACTCGATCCTGGAGGCGACGGGCGCGGCGCCGGTGTTGTTCCGGGCCCCGTATGGTGTACGCTGGTTCGGGTTGAGGAGAGTTCAGCGCGAACTTGGGCTGACTGGCGTCATGTGGACGGTGAGCGGCCTGGATTGGCGATTGTCCGCCGCACAGGTTTCGCGGCGGCTGGCGCGCGGAGCGTCGAATGGCGCCATCTTCTGCCTTCACGACGCGCGTGAAGGCCAACCGCGGCCGGACATCCGGCCCACGTTGGAGGCGGTGCGCCGCCTGGTCCCCCAGTTATCCGCCCGGGGTTATCGCTTTGAGACCGTGAGCCAGATATTATGCCCAACGACCTGACTGAGAGAGTGATATCGGTGATCGCCAGGACGCAGCGTATCGCGCCGGAGAAGATCACCCCGGACAGCACGTTCGAGGAGCTTGGGCTCGACTCGCTGGACTCGGTGAACATCCTGTTCGCGTTGGAGGAGGAGTTCAACGTCGACATCCCCGACGACGATACGCGCGACATCCGTTCCATCCGGCAGATGATCGAGGGCGTCGAGAGACTCCTGTCCGCATCCGGCGGCGGGAAGTAGCGGATGGGGAAGCGCCGCGTCGTCATCACCGGCTTGGGCGTCCTGTCGGCGCTGGGTCTGGACCGCGCCGCCTTCTGGCGATCGCTCGGCGAGGGGCGCTCCGGCATCGCACCAATCGAGGCCGTGGACCGGTCGGAACTGCGCTTCCAGAACGGCGCTGAAGTCCACGGGTACAGGGCGGAGGGTTTCTTCGATTTCAAAGAAGCGGGCTTTCTGGACCGGTTCGCGCAGTTCGCTCTCCTCGCCGCGCGGGAGGCGGTCAGGGATTCCGGCGTCGAGTGGACCGCAGTTCTGCGGGAGCGGAGCGCTGTCGTGACCGGTTCCTGCGTGGGGGGGCAGACGACCCAGGACGATGGCTTCGTGGAGTTGTACGGGGAGAAGCGGGGGCGCGTTCACCCGCTCACGATTCCCAAGACGATGGCCAACGCCGGCGCCAGTTGCATCTCCATGGCATTCGGTTTGACGGGACCGGCGTACACGATCTCGACGGCGTGCTCCTCCTCCAACCACGCCCTTGGGCAGGCCTTCTGGATGGTGCGGCACGGGCTGGTGGACCTGGCGTTGGCCGGTGGCAGCGAGGCGCCCTTCAGCCTGGGATTGCTCAAGGCTTGGGAAGCGCTGCGCGTCGTGTCCCCGGACACCTGCCGCCCCTTCGCCAGGAACCGAAAGGGGATGATCCTCGGAGAAGGAGGCGCGATTCTGGTCCTCGAGTCTCTGGAGTCCGCACGGGCCCGAGGAGCGGGCATTTATGCCGAGGTTGTCGGGTTCGGGATGACCTCCGATGCCCACCACATCACACAGCCTGCGGCGGAAGGCCCGGCACGGGCCATGGCTTCTGCCCTTGCCGACGCGGGATTGCCGCCCGAGGCGGTGGGGTACATCAATGCGCACGGAACCGGTACTCCCAGCAATGACCCGACCGAGGCTCGGGCCATTCACTCGATTTTCGGCAAGCGGGCCGCAGGGCTTCCGGTGAGTTCCACCAAGTCGATGCACGGACACGCTTTGGGCGCGGCCGGGGCGATCGAGGCGGTGGCCACGGTGCTGGCGTTGAGGAACGGGCTCCTCCCCCCTACGGCCAACTTCACCGAGCCGGACCCGGAATGCGAGCTGGATGTCATCCCCAACTCCGCCCGCCGCGCCGAGGTGGATTGCGCCCTGTCTAACTCATTCGCTTTCGGCGGGCTGAACGCGGTGGTGGCCTTCCGCCGGTGGGACGGGGTGTGACCCGCCTCACCCTGTGGATCCCGGCGGCAACCATGCTGTTGGTGTCGCTGATCAGTTACATAGACCGAAACACGCTGGCGCTGCTGGCGCCCACCATTCTCAAAGAAACCGGACTGAGCGCCGAACAATACGGGTACGTCATCTCGGCTTTCTCGATCGCCTATATGCTCGCCAATCCGCTCTGGGGCCGCTGGCTCGACCGGTTCGGCGTGCGGCTGGGAATGATCGCGGCGGTGACCGTTTGGTCGGTGGCCTCCGCCAGTCATGCGCTGGCGGCCGGTTTCGTCGGCTTCGCTGCTGCCAGGGCAACGCTGGGTTTCGGGGAAGGAGCGACCTTCCCCGGCGGGTTGCGCGTGGTGATGCAGACGCTCCCGGCGCGCCTCCGGGCGCGCGGCGTCGCCGTGGCCTACAGCGGTGGCTCGCTCGGCTCGGTCATTACGCCGATCGTCATTACGCCCATCGCGCTGGCCTGGGGGTGGAGAGCAGCCTTCCTTTTCACTGGAGCCGTGGGTGCGGCCTGGCTGGCGATCTGGCTCGTTGTCAGCTCGCGGGCCGAGATCCGGCGGCGCCATGCGAGCGGCCCGGCACCGGCAGGAGCGGCCAGGCCGCGCTTCCGCGATCCGCGCTTGTGGAGCTACATGATTGCCTACGCTCTGGGTGCCCTGCCCTTGGCTCTGGTCATTTACGCCGCGGCGCTGTACCTGAACCGGGTTCTTGGGGCCTCGCAGGCCCTGATCGGCAGTGTGCTCTGGATCCCCCCGGTCGGCTGGGAAGCGGGCTACTTCTTCTGGGGTTGGCTGTCGGACAGGCTGCCGGATTCGGGTCACGGAAAGGTGACCGGGCTGGGCAGACTGCTGGCCGTCACTGCGGCGTTCAGCCTGCCCCTGGCCCTGGTGCCGAGGCACGCTTCGTTTGCGCTGGCCATGTTCCAGATGTTCGTGGCCATGTTCCTGGCCGGCGGGTTCATCATTTTGACGGTCAGCTACGCGACGCACGTCTATTCACCCGATCACGCGGGCCTGCTCGCCGGGCTGGGAGCCGGCGCCTGGTCGGCCGCGGTCGCCGTGGTGATGCCGGTGTTCGGCCGTCTGATCGACCGGAGCCGGTGGGACGCGGCGTTCCTTCTGGCCGCCGCGCTCCCCGCCGCAGGATACTTGATCTGGCTTGCCCTGAACGGGCGAAAGCCGCGCCCACCGGATCCTTCCCAGTCTCCGCTATCCTGTGTGTGATGCGCGGCTGGCGGTCAATCGACAGGCAGGACCGGGCTTTCACCCGCCGGTTGGATGCGGCCCTTGCGAGCGCCGCTCGCAAGAGCGGCCCGCGGCTGGCTTGCCGCCCTGGCTGCTTCGACTGCTGCCTTGGGCCGTTCGGCATCACACAGCTCGACGCACGCAGGCTCAGGATGGGCCTCGCCGCTCTGACGCGGCGAGACCCGGAGCGCGCGGCGAGAGTCCGGCAGCGGGCGCGCGCGGCTGAGGACAAGCTGGCGCTGCGGCAGAGCCCGGACAGTCAACCCTGCCCCGCGCTTGACCCGCAATCGGGCTGCTGCGATCTCTACGAGGCGCGGCCTGTCATTTGCCGGACCTTTGGGCCTCCCGTGCGCGACCACTCCGGTGCGGTCGCCACATGCGAGAAGTGCTTCCAGGGGGCAACCGACGAGGAAATCGCGAGTTGCTCGGTTGAGATCGATCCGGAAGACGTGGAGGCCCGGCTCGTCTCGGCCCTGGAGGATGCCACGGGCGTGCGGGGAACGACGATCGTGGCTGGCTGTCTTGCCAACGAGCGCGGTCCGGCGCCTCAGAGCGGAGGCAGGAACCTGACCAGGTCCACGTCCTGAAACCGGGCGCGGCGGAAGCGGTCCTTCAGGTGGTAGGGCACGGTGCAGTCGAAAATGGTCTTGCAGGAGGTTGCCTCCGCAGGAATAGAGGGGCTGAAGTCCGGCGACTGCGACGGATCCAGGGGGTGACAGCGGACGCCGGGGATGAAGACCGTGCTGCGGTCCCCCTGGTAACGCGTGGTCATGGCCCAGAGCACATCGTTGGTATCGAAGATGTCCACATCCTCGTCCACGAGAATGACGTGTTTGAGTTCGGAGAACGCCGCAAAGGCAGTCAGCGCGGCTTGACGCTGGCGCCCTTCGTCGCTGGGAGCACTCTTGCGGAATTGGAGGATGGCGAGGTATTTGCCGCCTCCCGAGGAGTGACAGTAGACGTTTAATAGCCGCCCCGGCATGCTGTTCTCGACCAGCTTGAGAATGCTGGCTTCCGTCGGGATGCCCACAAGGTTGGTGTGCTCCTCGGCCGGACCGATGATGGTCTGGAGGATCGGGTCCCTCCGGTGCGTCACGGCGGTCACGCGGATCACGGGCAACTCCGGCTGGGCCTTTCCCAGGTAGCCGGGGAACTCCGGCATGGCGTACCCTGTGCCCGTCTGCGCATCTTCCCAGACGCGCTCGCCGGGGAGGATTTCGCCCTCGAGGACAATCTCCGCGCGGGCAATGGCCTTGGCAGGCACCGAGACGCAGTCCACCAGCTCCACGGGCCGGCGTCGCAGACCGCCCGCCACGGTCAGTTCGTCCAGGCCCAGCGGAGTCGTAGGAGGTTCAAAGCAGGCGGCCAGGTAGATGGCGGGGTCCAGTCCCATGCTGATCGAAATCGGCAGCGCGCGTCCCATCTTTTCGGCCTTCATTCGGAATTGGTCGATGTGACGCCCTGGAACGAAGTAGATGCTCAGCCGGTCCGGTCCCTGCACGCAAAGGCGGTGGATGGTAACGTCGGAAGCGCCCGTGTCCGGGTCCTCAGCCCGAACCAGGCCCAAGTTGAAGTATGGGCCGGCGTCGAGCAGAGTGTTCGTCGGAGCCGGGATCAGGGTCCGCAGATCGAAGGGGGGGCGGACGACGACTTCCTGGCACGGCGCGTCCGCCGCAGGAACCGTCAGGGGGGCACGAGGGTTGCGGAGGGCGTCAAGGAGGTCGAACGGCAGCCGCTCGATCGTACTCCCCATCAGCAACGCGGTCCGCTGGCGGCTGGCCATGACCCCCACGACCACCGGCATCCGGTAGCCCTTGACGTTCTCAAACAGCATCGCCGGACCGACTCGCGTGGGGGGCGCCAGCGGCGTTCCGGCTCCCACGAGCTTGTACACGCCAGCCAGTTCCGCTACTGGATCGACCGGCTCCCGTGTGGTGACCAAGTGGCCGGGGACCGATGCCAGAAAACGCAGCGCCGTGCGCAAGTCCGTGATTTCGGTGGCTGGAATTGTCTGACCCTCTTGAGACACGCCTGAATCCTCCGTGAAAGCCCACGATATCGTGAGCCGTGGACCGACGCCAAGGCGGCCTCCGCCGTCCTCGGAGTCTTCGCCTAGTCGCCGGGGAGGTCGCCGTTGTCGGCGCGCAGGTACTTCCGGTGTTGCGGCTTGATGGTGGCGAGCAGCTCTTTCCTGCTCTTCACCCGGAGCGGCCTGCCGACATAGACCTTGCCCATGCGCTCCATGAGCCGTTCCGGGAGGGCGTTGGCGAACAGCAGCAGCGGCCAGGTGAAAGCGGGGCCGTTGATGCGCCGCAGCTTGTACAGCCACAGGGCGACCGCCCCCAGCCGCCAGGCCAGCGGTCCCCACCAACTGTACAGTCCCACGCTCAGGTTCATGCTCCAGCACTTCATCATCAACTGCCATTGCAGGCGGGACAGGTGGCGGCTTTCCGCGACCCCTTTTCGGTTCTCCATGCGGGTGTCGCACAGCGGGGTGAAGATGGAAGGAACCAGGAACGCAAACAGCCCCCGCCGCTCGATCTCATAGACCAGGTCAAGCGTCGCCATCACGTCTTCGTCCGTCTCCCCTGGGTTGCCGATCATCAGCGTCATCACCGGGAACCAGTTGTTGCGATTCAGAATGGTCAGGCCTTGGATCACGACGCTCGGCCAGTCTTCTATGGAAAACGGAACCGCCTTGCTCGGCATGATGGCCCGGGCCATGCGTACCGATCCCGTCTCCAGGCCCATCAGCGGGCTCAAGATCTTCTTTCTCGGGTGGCTGCTGTACGCCGCCAGGTGCAGCGGACTCTTGTCCAGCAGAATCCCGGTCAGCTTCTCGATCAGCAGCGGGTCAACCACAGCGGGGGCGATGGTGGCGTGGCTGAGCAGGTACTGCTCCAGACCCGGCGTGCCGGCGACCTCGGAATACAGGTCGAGCAGCGCCTCTCGGTTCGGGAAGTAAAATGGCACACCCGTGCGCACTTGGCCCCAGATGAACATGTCCTCGGTGGCGAGGGAGATCTGTCTGTTCCCCTCCAGAACATTGGCCCGGACGGCACGCATGATCTTTTCTTTGGGCACGTCAAGCTGCGGGCTGAGATCGGGCACGCAGAAATGGCAGCGGCGGCCGCAACCGGTGGTCATCTCCACGACGCCGAAGGTGGTCCTCTTCTCGGGGATCAGGATGGCGTCCCGGTCCTTCGGGTGCCCAGCCTCCAGGCGCCGCGGCAGCGGCTCCCCGCGGATCGCCCGGCGGAGCAGATCCAAGGTATCCCGGGACTCGCCTCGCCCCTCCACCACGCAGTCAACCCCCAACGCACCGTAGCTGTCCGTCTGGACGATTTGCCAGCCTCCCGATCCGCCCACGATCACCTTGAAGCCCGCGCGGTGGGGGTTCGCCCCGATCCTTTCAAAGAGCATTCGGGCGTAGTGCGAGTTGATCGGTTCCTGCGAGGAGCCGAAGACCGACGCGTACACACCCGCCGCGAACGTGACACCGAGGGGGTTGTGCGTGGACACGGCGACAAGCCGCGTTTGGGGGCCTATGAACTTCTCCAGGTCGTCCGGGTAGCAGGCGACAACGTCTTCCGGCGGATACTCCGACAGAAGCGCCGCCTCCAGGGTCCGTATGCCGGCGGGCATGTAGCGGGCCGAGCCGTCCGGGTTGCGCTCCAGTTCTTTCCAGCGCGGGTACTTGGAATCAAAGATGCGCTCCAGCCGCTTCGGCATGGAGGCCACCCCCATCTGTATGAAGAACCCGGCGTGGTCGATGGTCTCGGTGAGTGGGGCCGTCAGAACGATCAGCCTGCCGCGATGGTTCACTTCCGCTATTTTACGCATGAAGCGCAACCGAGGTCAGCACGCCGATACAGTTCGGCCGGATTCTGCAATAAGATCTAGATGAGGTGGCAATGCCTATTGCGCGCAAAATCACGCTCAGAGTTCTTCTACTCGTCGCGCTGGCCTGTAGCGGCTGGTCGCAGGGCCTGCTCGCTCCGACCCCGCCCATGGGGTGGAACAGTTGGGATTCGTTCGGCACCACGGTGACGGAGGCCGAAGTCAAGGCCAACGCCGACTACATGGCCAAGCACTTGGCCAGGTACGGCTGGCAGTACGTCGTGGTGGATATACAGTGGTCGGAGCTGAATCCCAAGACACACGGCTACCGTCCCAACGCGGAGCTGGCCATGGACTCGAATGGCCGCCTGATTCCGGCGCCCAACCGTTTCCCGTCCTCTGCGGAAGGCCGCGGATTCAAGCCGCTGGCCGACTATGTCCATTCCAAGGGGTTGAAGTTCGGCATCCACATCATGCGGGGAATCCCCAGGCGCGCGGTGGATGCCGGCCTGCCGATCCTCGGCACCGACCGCAAGGCCTCGGAGATTGCCGACAAGAACTCGATCTGCCGCTGGAACACCGACATGTACGGCATCAACACGAGCCTGCCGGGCGGACAGGAATACTACGACTCCATCGTCCAGCTCTACGCAGGTTGGGGCGTGGACTTCATCAAGGCCGACGACATGTTCGGCGGCCCGGACGGCGCCCATAGTTCCGAGATCGAGGCTCTGGGCAAGGCGATTCGAAAATCCGGCCGGCCGATCGTGTTGAGCCTCTCTCCGGGAACGCGGGATGCGAGCAAGGTCGCCCACTACTCGCAGTACGCCCAGATGTGGCGCATCTCCGGGGATTTCTGGGACCGCTGGGTGGATCTCAAGCGGCAGTTCCCAAATCTGGCCAAGTGGAGCCAGTACGCCAAGCCGGGCAACTGGCCGGACGCAGATATGTTGCCGCTCGGCCACATCGGCATCCGGGCCGAGAGGGGTGATCCGCGCATGTCTCTGTTTACGCCGGACGAGCAGAAGACCCTCATGACACTGTGGTCTATCGCCCGCTCCCCGCTGATGTTCGGAGGCCACCTGCCGGACAACGATGCCGCCACCCTGCAACTGATCACCAATGAAGAAGTTCTGGCGGTCAATCAGAAAGCTACGATGAGCAAGGAACTGTTCTCCCGGGGCAACCAGGTCGCCTGGACAGCGGAAATCTCCGGCTCTCCGGCCAAGTATCTTGCGGTATTCAACATCGGGGATGCCGGCGAGGAGGAAATCGATGTGAAGTGGGCCGATTTGGGGCTGCCGGCGAACTGCACGGTTCGGGATCTGTGGGCCAAGAAGGAAATGGGCGGCTCGCAGGGCGGCCGGACGTTCAAGATAGCTCCCCACGCCTCCGCTTTCTTCAAAGTGACCCCCGTTGCGGCGAGGGCGAAGCAGTGAGCGCGTACTCTCTCTCCTCCGTCATCGGAAGGATCCCTCACCGGATAGCGCTGGCCGGGGGCTGGATTGACCAGCCGTTTGTCTCCAGGCTGAATCCTTCTCCGCCGGGGTCGATGGTGGTGGTGTCCCTGGAGCCGGTTCTGTGGCTGATGGAGCGGGCGGGCATGGCCAGTGGCACGCGCAAAGTGGCGCTGGAGTTGTGGGGCGGCGTGCTCCCGGATCGTCCCCCGGAGGAGTTGGTCCGGGAACTGTACCGGGAGGAGAACAAGGATAAGGCGGAGCCTTCCGGTTCTCAGGACATGATCGGCCTCATCTACCCGGGGATCAGCAGGCTCGATTATGACGCGACGATCGAGGATGGGTACTTCCCTTCGCACGTCGAGTCGTGCTCTGAACCGGCGGTGGCCCGGTGGCTGGAGGCCGTCCTGCATCTTGTCCCCGTCAACCAGCGGCCGGAAGGATACAATCCCCTGGGTATCAAGAACCTGGAGCCCGATTGGATCCGGCGGCTGGGGCAATCGGGGAAAGACTGCTACGGCGCGATTCTCGCCAAAGACGTCGGCCGGCTGGCCGCGTCGATGAACGAGTGCATGTCTTGCTGGGAGAGTATCCTGCCGCAAACCGTGCGCCACCCGGCCATCAAGATCGACCTGGCAGGGATTCTGAGCTACTACCAGTCGCGCTACGGCGGCGCGATGTACTCGGGGTGTGGCGGCGGCTACTTGATGGTTGCCTCCGAGGAGCCCGTCCCCGGCTCCCTGCATGTCAAAGTAAGGCTACACTAGGATTTCTGACCGATGCTACGCACTGGAATCTTGAACCCTGCAATCAACTCCCTGATCAGCCGCGTGCGGCACACCAATACGCTGGTCATCGCCGATCGAGGTTTCCCTTTCTGGCCCCAGATTGAAATCGTGGACATTTCGCTGGTGGACGGAATCCCCCGGGTGCTGGACGTGCTGAGGGCGATCCGCGCCAATTTCGTGCTCGGCAGGATCTTCATGGCCGAGGAGTTCCGCCGGGTGAATGACGAGCCGACGTTGCAGGAGTTCGAACAGGCCGCTGCTGGCATTCAGATGATTTTCGAGCCGCACGTGGAACTCAAGAAGCGCGTGCCGCAAGCGATTGGACTTATCCGCACCGCTGACACCGTCCAGTACGCCAACATGATTCTGGAGTCGGCGTAAGGGGCGCCCGGATATCCTGTGAGCCGGGATACTAGCTGGGACTACCTCATTGTGACTGCGTCGAATGACGCCCAGGCGGCGGCCTACGAGGCGCAGATCCGCCTGAGGCATTCTCTGGGGCTGCTCCCGCAAGTCCGTCGCGCGCTTGTGTCCGCCGACCCCGGCGGCCAGCGCATCGGCAGCGGCGGCGCCACGCTGCTGGCCATTGCGAAGGTCCTCGAGACCGAGCGCGAGCAGGGGGAGGCGTCTCCCGAGTTGGCCCTGCGCAAGCTGCGGATCCTGATCGTTCACGCGGGGGGCGATTCCATGCGGCTTCCCGCCTACGGGCCGTGCGGAAAGATCTTCCTGCCTCTGCCCGGACCGGGCGACAGCCCCGTGCCCCTGACCCTGTTTGACCGGCTGGTGCCGGCGTTTCTGAGATTGCGGGAAGGCGCGCCGGGCTTGGGCCAGATTGTGGTAGCGGCCGGCGATGCCCTGATGGATTGGGATGTCTCCGGTCTCGAGCTCAGTCGTCCCGGCATCACCTTTTTGGGATGCCGTGCCACGCCGGAGGAAGCCAGCCGCCATGGGGTTTTCTGCCTCGGCGAGGACAGCGAGATCGTGTGGTACCTTCAGAAGCCATCCATTGCCGAGCAGGAACGGGCAGGAGCGCTCACTCCATCGGGGGAGGCCGTGCTGGACATTGGCGTATTAAGCATGGATGCCTCGTCCGCTTGTGTACTTCTGGACGTCTTCTACCAGGGTGGCGAAGGTGCCATCAGCGAATGGATCGCGCACGGCGGCCTGGATCTGTACCGGGAGATCTGCTGCGCTTTGGGCACGCGCGCGACAGTGGAGCACTACGTCACGAGCGCCCGGGCAGGCGGTTCCACTTGGCCCGAGGAGAAGCTTGCCGCGTTCTATCCCGGGCTTCACCGATTGGCCTCATGCGCCCACGTGCTCCCTTACTGCCGGTTCCTGCATTTCGGTTCCAGCCGGCAGTTGGCCCCGAGCGGTCTGGCGCTGCTGGAGCGGGACCACGGGACGAGGCCCGCGGGTTCGTCGGTTCTGGTGAATAACGTCGTCGCCGAATCCGGAAGCGTCACCAGCCCCGACTCCTGGGTGGAAGGATGCCGGATCTCGGCTCCGCTCGAACTATCCGGCGCAAACGTGGTCGTCGGCCTGGACATCGAAGAACCGCTTTCATTGCCCTCCGAAGCCTGCCTGGAGGTGGTGGATGGCGTCGACCGGAGCGGCAGGAAGGTCGCATTCACCCGCATCTACGGCGTCCGCGATACCTTCAAGGACCCCATCAGCAAAGGCGGCACTTTCTGTGGGCGGCCGATCCTCGATTGGATCGCCGCCGCCGGCGTCGATCCGAATGAGGTTTGGCCGGATGCGCAGGACCCCTCACAACGGACGCTGTGGAAAGCCCGCGTGTTCCCTGCGGAAGCCTCACGCGGCGCCTTCCGGCGTTGGCTGTGGATGTGGAATCCGGCCGAGGCCACCGGCGACCAGAAGAGGGCGTACGCAGCCGCGGATCGCTATAGCGCGGCCGAAATTGCGCTCTTGACGGATCAGCACGCCTTCCGTTGGCGCCGTCTGGAGAACTGGGCCGGCCAGGCTCCGGGCGCAGCGAGCGGACCGGCAGCGGAGCGCTCCTCCTGGGTCGCCCGGGTGCTCGCCGCGGCGGGCGCTGGCCGCGACCCATAGAGGATGGCGGCGCCGGGTCCGCCGCGTCGCCCGATCCATCAGGCGTCAATCACTGGCTTGCTTGCCGGCGATCACCTGGTAGGGAACCAAGCCGTTTCTTACGGCGCACGCAGAGGGGTACTTGCCTGGCTTGAAGCGGCTCACCGCAAGCAACCGCAAACCGGCAGACCTGAGCAGTGCGGTGAGTTCCTCTTCCGTGTGGCAGTAGCAGATGGCGGGGTTGTCCGGAACCAGAAGGTCGTCCACCCGGTAGCTGGACAAGCCCTGCGAGGACCCTACGTGGTGCAGGAACAGCACGCCGTCCGATGCCAGCATTCGGGCGAAATCGGCAAGAGTCTGCTTCGCCAGTTCGTGCGGAACGTGGAGGAAGCTGGCGCAGGCGAAGATGCCGTCAAAGCAGCCGTCCCTGAAGCAGCCGGCGGTGATGTCCATCGCCACCAGCTTGATTCGCTGAGTCTTCCGGCGAATCGACGAAAGGAACTCTCCGGCGATGTCCGATGCCGTCACCTGCAAGCCCGCCTCCTCGAATGCCAGGCTGTCCAGGCCGAGCCCGCAGCCGGCGTCCAGCACGCGGACCCCCTTGAGATGTTCTAGGAACAGCGCTCTGCACTTCTCGTGGAAGCCGTGGTCATAGTCCTTATCCTGCCGCCGCTCCCACTGGCCGGCGATCCGCCCGTAGGCGAGCCGGTTCTGCCGGATCACTGACCTCGGATCACCCGCTGCCGGTCTCATGAGCCGCCCCCCAGCGTGAGAATCCGGTCACACACCCGGGCCAGCAGCCTCCGGGAATGGGCGATGAAGAACGCCGCCAGCCCGTAGCGCCGCCGCCACTCGAGGATGCGTTCCAGAATCTGCGCCTGGTTCATCGGGTCGAGCGAGGAGGTTGGTTCGTCGAGCAACAGGAACTTCGGCTCCAGCATCAACGCCCGGACCAGAGCGAAGCGCTGCACCTGTCCCGCGCTCAGCTCGAAGGGATAGCGCTCCGCCAGATCCGGCTCCAGATTCATCAGCCCGCACACGTGAGAGATCTGGCGGCGGTAGCACTTCTCGCTTCCCGCTACCGCCAGCGTTTCCCGCAGCGTTTGCAGGATCCGCCGCCTCGGATTGAAAGCCAGCGTCGGCTCCTGGCTGATCCAGCCGTACTTGCCGCGCAGCCGGCGCAGAGGCGCGCGCCGCACGCTCTGCCCCATCCAGTAGACGTCCCCCTCCCAGTTCGGGATCAAGTTCAGGAGTGCCTTGCCCACCGAGGTCTTGCCGCTGCCGCTGGGACCGGCCAGGCCCACGAACTCGTTCTCGTGCACATGGAAGGAAAGTGGAGGGGCGACCCACCGGCGCCGGCGAAACAGCGTGCCTTCGTCGTAGTACACCCGCAAGTCGCGCGCCTCGATGACGGAGCTGTGCTCAGACATCCAGTTCTCCGTCGTAGGCGTCTGAGACGCAAAACGCCTGAGGGCACACACGACCGTACGGGATCTTCCCCGCCTGCATGAGATACACTCCCTGGGCGATTTGATGAACCAGGTCCATGTCGTGAGTGATGACCAGCATGCTGGTCCCGCTGATTGCGAGCAGGCATTCCACCACGCGGTCGCGGCTCTCGTCGTCCAGGCCCCGCGTCGGCTCGTCCACCAGCAGAAGCTGCGGCTGGTTGATGAGGCTCATGGCGATCATGGCCCGCTGGTTCATGCCCCCGCTGAGCTGGCAGGGATAGGCCTGCCAGATCCGATGCGGCTCGGCGAATCCCATCCTTTCCAGCAGTTCCAGCGTCCTTGCCCGCGCCTCCTGCTTCTTTCCCGGGTGATGCTGCAAATACGCTTCGCCGATCTGCCGCCCCACCCGGATTACAGGGTTGAAGAACCGCTCCGCGTTGGACCAGCACATCGAGATTTCTCTGCCCCGGAGCGAGCGGGCCGTGCGGGAATCCAGCAGGTCCCGTCCGTCGAATGCGGCGCTTCCGGTGCAGCGCGCATTGCGGGGAAGAAGCCCGAGCAACGCCAGCGCCAGCACCGTCTTGCCGCATCCGCTCTCGCCGACCAGGGCAATTCGCTCGCCCGCTCCCACCCGAAGGCAAGCCCTGTCGACCGCCAGGACGGACCCGCGCGAGGTCTCAAAACGCACTGAAAGATCCGTCAGATCGAGCGTCACCGGCCCTCTCCTTCCCAGCGCAGCCTTCCCAGATCCACTTTCAGGAAAGGATCGACGCGCACCCCGGCCAGCCCCCGGCGATACGCGTAGTAGTACCGCTCATGGTAGAGCGGCACGAACGGCTTCTCCTTGGCAAGGATGTCGAGAACCTGGTTGAAGCCCCGCTCCTGGGCGGCGGCGTCCGGCGCTTCCAGCGCCATCTTGAAGAGCGAATCAACCTGCGGGGACGAATAGTGCGTGGTGTTGCCGATGGAGCGGACCCGCATGCCCTCGGAGTACGCCAGCCGCCTGATCAGCAACTCGGGCGTCCCCGTCGGCATGGAGAGAGGATAGAGAGTAAGGTCGTACTTGCCATTCTGCGTGGCCTTCTGCCAGGCCCCGCCTTCCAGCGCCTCGACTCGCACCACGATTCCGAGCCGCCCAAAGTAATCGGCCAGGTAGTCAGCCACGTGCCGGTAGCCCCAGGCGGACAGATCGCTCTGGCTCAACAGCAGGACCACCGGCGAACCCCCGGCGCAGGCCCTGAGTTCCTGGCGGACGGCCTCGCTTGTGTCCGCTGCGGCTGCGAACCGGCCCCGGTTCCAGCGGCTCGCGCTGTCAACGAGGAAATCGCGGGCCGCGGCGCCGGCGCCCTGGAGAATGCGCTCCACCAGCTCTGTGCGGTTCAGCGACCGCGCCAGCGCGTCGCGGCACTTCGCGCTCCGCAGCGGCTGCCGTGAGCAGTTAAAAAGAAGGTAGTGCGTGATGGCGACGTCTTTTGAGGCTACGACGATGCCGGGCTTGTCCTTGAGCAGGCTCAGGTACGGAGCGGGCACTCCGCCGTGGTGCGCGATCATGTCGATGTCGCCGCGCAGGAGCGACATCAGCCGCACCACCGGGTCGGGGATGATTCGGAACTCGATCTCCCGGAAATAGGGCTTGCCGCCGTGATACTGCTCGAAGGCGGTGACCCGGTCGTACTGGCCGATCCGGCTCTCCGCAAACACGTAGGGCCCGCAGCCGGCAGGCTCCCGCAGCTTGCCGTCCGGCCCGAAGGCCGCGGGGCTGAAGATGCCGGCAAAGTAGTGGCCGGTCTTGTTGGGCAGGTCGACCATCGGCCGTGAAAAGGCCAGCCTCACCGTGAGCTCATCCTCGGCGGCGACCGACGCCAGGTGGACGAAGGTGCTGTAGTAGTCCAGTTCCGGGTGGGCCTTCAGCCGCAGCACGTTGGCCGCCACCAGCGAGGCGGTGAGCGAGTCGCCGTTGTGAAACCGCACGCCCCGCTTGAGGCGCAGGGTCCACTCTCTGCCGTCGGGCGTCACCTGCCAGGACTCGGCGAGCTGCGGCTGCGCCGTCAGGGTGTCGTCCAGTTCTGTCAACGCCTCCCACACGTTGGCGTTTCGCTGGATCAGGACCGGGTTGTTGCTGCCCAGGTTCAGGCTCCCGTTGACGCCGATGACGAGCTTGCCGGCCGGCCTTCGATTGGCGGAGCAAGCCGTCAGAAGAAGAAGTGAGGCGACCAGAATCGCTTGCGCTGCCCTGATCCTCATGCCGTGTCGCTCCCGCAAGCCGACGCCGCCCCGGCGAGCAGATTGACCTCCTCGACAGCGTACAGGAATCTCTTCTTGTCGAGGTATTCCCTCAACCCGTCCGCGAGCAGGTGCAGTCCCAGGGTCAGCGCCGCGATCAGCGCCGACGGGAATACGAAAAGCCAGGGACTGGCGAGAAAGAAACTCCTCGCATCGAACAGGACCGCCCCCCATTCCGGAGTCTGGGGCGAGATGCCCAGCCCCAGGAAACTCAAGGATACGATCGCGAAGACGTCTCCTACCAGCGTGTTCAGCAGCAGGATCAACACCGAGGGCAGCACGGCGGGCAGCACATGCAGGAAGAGGTTCCGGGCCGTCGAGTATCCGGCCGCGGTGTTGGCCGTGATGAAATCCAGGTGCTTCACCACGGTGACTTCATTTCGCACGATCCGGGCCAACTGCGCCCACCCCGTCAGAACGAGATAGAGCACAAGCTGGAAGGCGCCGCCGCCGAACAGTCCCAAGAAGCACACCGCCAGCAGGAAGCCGGGTAGGGCCAGCAGCGCGTCCACCAACCGCATCAGGATGGCGTCAAACCACCCGCCGGCAAATCCGCACAGCGCCCCGAGTCCCAGCGCCAGCGCCGAGTTCAACACCGCCACCAGAAGGCCCAGCCCGAGCGTGGTGCGCGTTCCGGCGATCAGGCGGCTGAGCAGGTCACGGCCCAGGTGGTCGGTGCCCATTAGGTGCTCTGGGGAAGGCTGCGCGAGGATGCGGTCGTAGTTGGTGAGCCCGGCCGGATAGGGGGCGAGCGTTTCGCCCAGCAAGGCCACCAGCAGGAACACGGCTGTAATGGCGCCGCCGAGGCATGCGATCCGCGGCATGTCAGTGAATCCCCGCTTTCGCGGCGCGCGGATCGATCCATTGCACCAGCAGATCGGCCACGAGGTTGGCCGCCAGCACCACCGTGCAGAACAACAGCATGTAGCCCTGAATCACCGGGTAGTCCCTGCTCAAGATCGCTTCGAGGATGTAGCTGCCCATGCCCGGCAATGAGAAGACGGACTCGATCAGGACGATGCCGCCCAAAAGGCCGGCGAACCTCATCCCCAGGTAGCTCACCACCAGGGTCATCGAGTTGCGAAGCCCGTGCCGCAGGACCGCCTGCGGGTAGGACAGACCCTTCCCCAGCGCCGCCAGGAAGTGCTCCTGGTGAACCGCCTCCAGCAGCGCGTTCCGGACAACCCGCGCCAGCGACAGGCCCATGACCCCGCCCAGCGTGAGCACCGGCAGCACCAGGCCGCTTCCGCCGCCGATTCCGTACAGCGGCAGCCAGCCCAGCTTGAAGGAGCAGAGGAAGATGAGCAGCAGTCCGATCAGGAAGGCCGGCACCGAATGACACAGAACCACCACCGCCCGGATGAGGTGGTCCGCCGCTCTGCCCTCGTAAACGACGCCGGCCACCCCCAGAGACAGGCCTGTCAACGTCGCCAGCAACAACGAGCCGAAGGCAACCGCCGAAGAAACCGGGATGCGCGCGGCGAACTCCGCCGTCACTGCCCGGTTCGTGCGCAGCGACGCGCCCAGGTCGCCGCGCAGGACGCTCTTCAGCCAGCCCAGGTAGCGCTCCCCCACGGGCCGGTCCAGGCCCTGGGCGGAGCGGACCCTGGCGAGGGCCTCCGCAGAGATCTCCTTGGAGGCGCCGCCGAGCAGCATCTGGGCCGGGTCGCCGGGCGCGAGTTCCACCGCGGCGAACGACACCAGACTGACAATGGCCAGGGTCAGAAGAGAGTTGGTCAGCCGGTACTGCATTCGGTCACAGACCGAAGCGGTAGGTCGCCCTCACCTCCACGAAGCGGCCGGGGGCATTATAAATGAACTCCCCGTCGTACTTCGAATTTGTGAGGTTGTCCACTCCCACCGAGAGATCCACGTCCTGATCGCGGAACCGGATCGTTTTCCAGAACTTCGCACCGAGGGTCGCGTATCCCCGCATGTGGAAGTAGCGGAGCTGAGTATTTTCATCGTCGTAGTAGCGTGTGTCGGACGCCCTCGCCGACAAGACGATTCCGTAGCCGTGTTTGGGGCTGACGTATTGCAGCCCGGCGTTCCCCATGTTGTCGGGAGCGTTGCGCAGTTGATGCCCTTTGTTCTTTGCGGACTTGGTGATCTCCGACCGGTTTAGCGTGTAGTTGGCGTATCCGCTCAAGTCGCCCCAGATCTGTTGCTGCAGCCCCAGCTCCAGCCCCTTGATCGAAACCTCGTCGGAGTTGGAGGTCCGGATAATCTGCACACCGGCGAGCGTGGGGTGCTGGTCATAGACATAACTCATGGCGTCCACGATCTCGCCCCAGTAGCCGGTCGCCGTGAGCCGGGTCCGGCGGCCGGGGCTGATGTAGTCCGCGCCGAAGTCGGCCATCCTGGTCCGCTCCGGCTTCAAGTTAGGATTCGCCTCGCGCCAGGTGTTCCCCGTTGACAGATTCTGGAAGAACCATGTGGCGCTGCCAGCCCAGAAGGCCGTGCCCGCGGAAGTCCGCAGACCCCAGGAGTCGTTGAGTTGGTACTTGAAGCCTCCCCGGTAAGTGGTCGCTCCTTTGCTCACGTCGGGAGGCGTCCGGTTGGTTGAGCCGGTGTCATAGACGTCGTGAAAATTCCACCAGTCGCGGCGCACGCCCAGGATCAGCGTGGCCTTCTCGTCGAGGAACCTGTACTGGTCCTGGAAGTAGATGGCCGTTTGTCCCACAGCGTACTTCGTCTGCGCCAGGGTCGACGTGCGGTCCGCATTGAACGTGAAGGAACGGCTCTGATCCACCAGATACTGGCCGCCCACCGTCAGGGTGTTGCCACGGATGGCGTGAATGTCCATCTGCACATCGAGCGGCAGCCGTGTATAAGTGGAGTGCGGCTGCTGCGTGATGGTGGGGTCGTACACGTAACTGTTGGAGGCATCGATGGGAGTGAAGACGTAACGGTCTCCGATCGCCGAGTTGGCCACCTTCAACATGCCCTTCGTGCTTTGCGAATTGCTGAGCCGGCTTTGGTAGCCGTACCGGACGGTGAGCAGCCCCAGGCTTGTAACTGGTGTGAAGAACGAGCCGGTGCCAATCAGCCGTGTGCCGCTGCTAAAGGAATTCGCTTTGCCGCCATTGAGCCCCTCCTTGAACAGGTGCAGCCCCGCGGTGAATCCCGCTCCGGTCCCAGGGTCGCGGTAGGCCACCCTCTGGTAGCTATAGTGGTTCGTGTAGTACTGGTCGCAGATGTTTACGTAGTTCAGATAGGAAGGATAGCCGTGGTTCATCAGGTACAGGCCGGTCGCCAGATCCGTGTTCCGGTAACCGTCCGAGGTGTCGACATTGTAGGAGCCGAACAGGTCCCAGTTGCCCAGTTCCTTGCCTATCGACAACTGGGGCCGCCAGGTGTCGAAGGTGCCGTAGCCGGTCCCCACGGTGATTCCCGTCTTCTGGCGTCCGCTCAGGGAGCGCACGTTCACCACACCCCCGCTGGCGTTGGCTCCGTACAGCGACGAAGAGGGGCCGAGTAACACTTCCGTCGCCCCGACATTGGCCGGGTGCACGGCAATGCTCACCATCGGTTCGGCCAGGGGAAGCTCATCCACCATGTACAGCGTGCGGCCGATGAAATAGCCCGTGCCGCGCAGGTGAATCCAGTTGGGGATGTTCCGGTTGCCGTGGCCCACCGACACACCCGGCACGTCCCTCACAATCTCCCCGATATTGGGGTTGTTGTACTGCTTCTCTTCAATCTGGTCATGCGTCACGAGCTGGACGCTGACCGGGACATTGACAATGTTGGTTTCCGTCTTGGTGGCGGTCACGACGATCACGTCGTGCCGGCTGAGTGCGGCCTTGCTGTCCGGGGGTCCGGCTGCGGAATCTGAGGCCGCTCTTGGATTGCTTTGTTCTGGTTGCTGGGCCCAAACCGCGCTCGGCAGCAGAAAGGAGGACAGGAGTAGTGCAAAGACGGCGCGTGTCATTTCATCTCTCATCAATTTGTGGTTTCGGTGGTAGCAACAATAGCATAAACGTAGCACATTCTTGCAGCCGGCGCAACCGGAATCGCATGCCCGATCCCGGCGGGGAGGAGGGTGCGGCGGGGAGTGAGGGCGGGCCCTGCCGCCGAGGCAGTAATCGTGCGCTTGCATTGCTATCGTAGCACGCATACACTAGTCGTATGCATCGAATGTTCATCGCCCTTCTCCTCTGCCATTCCATGTATGCGCAGCAAGCGCCCGCGCCGGTGTCGCCCGCCAGCGCCGGTTTGCCGGGCGCGGCGGAGTCTCCATTCTTCCTCAAGCAGGAGATTACGGTTACCGCCACGCGTGCCGAGGTGGCCCCCGATCAGTCGCCTGTCTCCGCCGCGGTTGTCTCCAGCGAGGAAATCGCGATGCGCAGCGTCCAGATGGTGGACCAGGCGCTGGATACAACCGCCGGCGTGTATGCGAACCGCGGCAAGGGCTATCAGGACACGCAGGCGGGCGTCGGCATGCGCGGGTTCGCCGGGCGCGGCACGGGCCAGAGCCGGACGTTGGTGCTGGTCGACGGGCAACCGCTGAACGATCCCTACACCGGCCAGCTCGTTTGCGGCACGTTGCCGGTCAGCGAAGTGGAGAAGGTGGAAGTGGTACGGGGCCCGTTTTCCGCGCTTTATGGCAGCAACGCGATGGGAGGCGTTGTGCAGGTCATCACCAAGGCGGTGGACCGGCGGCGCGCGGAGTTCTGGGGCGAGTACGGCGCTCAGGACACGTTCCGTTACGGAGCCCGGGCTGCCGACCGTTTCTTCGACAGGTTGAGCGTGAGCCTGGCCTATGACCGGCTGCAATCGGGGGGATATCCGTCGCAATACGTGACGACAGCCGGCTCGGCCGGAACGGGTGGGACTCCCGTCACCGGCTTCCTTCCGGCTCTCACGACGGCTGGCGCAGCCACCTATATCATCGGGCAATCCGGCGACAACTGGTGGAAGCAGCAAGCATGGCGGACCCGGGGCGACTACTCATTCAACGGGCAAACCACCTTGGCCGTTCAGTACATGCACCAGAGTTCGAACTACGGTTACGACGCCTACACCAGCCTGCTGCGCACGGCAGACGGAGTTCCGTTTGACTCCGGCACGGCATCGATTGTGGTGAACGGCGTGGCGCGGCGCCTGACGGTCACCCCAAGCATGTTTCTGCCCGGCGACGGAGGGAACCGGTCGCACCTGCTTACGGCGCGGCTGCACCGCGCGTTGACCCCGAACTCCCGCCTTCGCGTGAGCGCGGGGACGGTCCGCGCGCCGCTGGCCTACTACTCGACGCCGGCGACGGGGGCCACGGTGTTTGGGGGTCCGGGGACGATCAGTGACCGCCCCAGCCGCGCCTGGTACGGCGAGGCTCAATGGATATGGAACGCCGGCAGCCGCCAAACACTGACGGCAGGGACCGAGTTGCGCCGAGACGCCACCAGCGTCAGCGAGAAATCGGTGCCCAACTACGCGCGCCGGACGCAGGGTCCGGTGCTCTCGTATCAGGCGCAGGGCAAGGCCTACACGCAGGGCGGATTCGTGCAACATGAGTGGCGCGTGAGCGAAGCACTGTCCCTGGTTTCCGGAGGCCGATACGACTACTGGCGCACCTTCGAGGGTGGGAATCAAACGGTCGGCACGACGCTCACCAACCAGTACGACGATCGCTCGAACCAGTCCTTGTCGGCCAAGGTTGCCGCCATCCACCGCGCGCCCGGCGGCATCGCGCTCCGGGCGAGCGCCGGCAATGCCTACCGCAATCCCAGTGTCTACGATCTGTATCGAACCTGGCGGTCATCCACCGGCATCGTCTATGCCTCCAACCCGGACCTGAAGCCGGAGAAGCTGGTCGCATGGGAAGCAGGGGCCAGCCGGCGCTGGCACGGTGGTTTCGAGCTGGATGCCGTATACTTCGACAACCATGTTTCCGATCTCATTTACAGGTCCACGGATTTGAGCGCCGATCCTTCGGGCAAGTACCGCCCGGTGGTGAACGCCGCGAAAGCCCGCACCCGCGGTTTTGAGGGGTCGGCCCGTGCGCCGCTGCTCTCCTGGCTCTTCCTCCGGACTGCCTACACCTGGACGGAGGCGGAGATCACAAGCAACCCGGCCATTCCCGAGTCCGTGGGCAAGAAGATCCCGCAGGTTCCTGAACATAACGGCTCTCTCGGGCTGTTCGCGACGCGGGGCCGCTGGAACGCGTCTGCTACGGGGCGTTACGTTTCCGCCGTGTTCTCGACCGATTCCAACACCGATACGACCAAGGGTGTCTACGGCGCCTTCGATCCTTTCTTTGAGGCCGACGCCTCGGTTTCGTTCGACATCTCGCGGAATCTCACCTTCCATGTCAGCGCGCAGAACCTGCTCGACCGCGTCTACTTCAATTACTACCCGGTGGCGGGACGCCTCCTCTTCACAGGCTTGCGCATTCGATTGTGAGGACGCTTTTCTTACTTATCGTTGGGGCCGTCGCCGCGCAGGCGGCCGAGCCGCTGCGAGTGACCGTGCTGACGCGGTTGAACCAGGCATTGCCTGAGGCGCAGGAGCGCTTCGTGGAACGCTGGGGAGGCCAGCGCATCGATCTGCGGTACGGCGACTTCGAGTCTCCTCCGCCGGAGTGGGACCGCTCCGAGGTGATCTTCACATACTTGATGCCGAGGGAAGCCGCCGAGCGGCTGGCCCCGCAGTTCAAGGCCGCCATCGCACGCGGCGCCAAGGTGGTCGCCCACTGGCCGGAACCGGCGCTGCGTCACTGGGGTTTCAAACAGGACGAACGCCTGGTTGAAACCGCGGTGGAATACTGGAGCCAGGGAGGCGCCGAGAACATCGCCCGGTGTCTGGCATTCCTTTACTCGAAGGTGGCCGGGCGAGCCGGGCTCCCGATAGAGCCGCCCGAGCCGGTTGTGACGGTTGGCCTCTATCATCCACGCGCCGCGCGGCCGTTTGTGACGCTCGACGAGTACCTGGAGTGGCACCGTGGTCTCGGCGTTGTCCCGCCGGCGGCGCCGCGTGTGGCCGTGCTGTTTTATCAGACGAACCTCAAGAGCCGAGATACGGCGCATATCGATGCCCTGATAGCGGCAGTCGAGAAGCACGGCCTGATTCCTGTCCCGGTTTTCGGCTGGCCTCCAGCGGTGGCTGAGCCGCTTTTGATTCGGAACGGCGAAGCCATGGTGGAGGCGGCGTTCGCTCTGAACCTGGGATTCACGCAGCCCCGCGACGCCGAGTTTCTGGCGCGGCTGAACGTACATGTCATTGACCTGATGACGACCAGGCAGAGCCTCGCCGAATGGACCGAATCGCCACAGGGACTGCGGTTGGACCAGTTGTCGATCCAGGTGGCTTCCCCCGAGCGGGCCGGCGCCACCGACCCGATCACCTTCGCGGCGACCGAGCGCTCCGCGGATGGCTCTTCCCAGGTCACCGTCCCGATTCCGGAGCGAATTGACATGGCGGTGCGGCGGGCCGCGCGCTGGATTGCGCTGCGCCACAAACCGAACCGGGACAAGCGCGTCGCGCTCCTCTACTACAACAATCCTCCCGGAAAGGGCAACATTGGAGCCAGCTACCTGGACGTGCCGGGCTCGCTCGCGGCTCTGCTCCAAAGGATGCGCGAGGAGGGGTACCGCACCGGCGACGCAGCGCCTTCCGAGAAGGAACTGCTGCAAATGCTGGAGCGCACCGGCCGCAACATCGAGCAGTGGGCGCCGGGCGAACTGGACGCGATTGTGGCTCAGAACCAGGCCGTACTCATACCGGTGAAGCAGTACCGCCAGTGGCTGGGCGAGACACCAGAGGCATTCCAGGAATCGATGCTGCGGAATTGGGGTCCGCCCGAGAAATCGACGTTGATGACAATCCGGTCGCGCGAGAACGAGGCGGTGTGCGTGTTGCCGGCGCTCCGCTTCGGCAACGTCTTTCTTGGACCACAGCCGCTTCGCTCCTCGTTTGCCCTGGCCGGCAAGACGCTGCATGACACCACGATCCCGCCGCCACACTGCTACGTCGCGGGCTATCTTTGGCTGCGGCGCGTGTTTCAGGCCGATGCCATCGCGCACATCGGCCGCCACGGCTCGCTGGAATTCCTGCCCGGCAAGAACGTCGGCATGGCGGGCTGGGACCCCGTCGAAGTGCTGATGGACGACACGCCGGCGCCCTATTTCTACATCATCGACGGCGGCGGCGAATCGACCACGGCCCGGCGCCGCGGCATGTCCACGCTGATCGGCCACCTGACGCCTCTTCTGGTGAGCGGCGGCGGGCAAGACGAGTTCCGTGCGCTGCGGGAGACCTTCCAGCAGATCGAGAAGGTGCGCGACACCTCTCCGGGTCTCCTCGACGAATACCAGGCGAGGGCGCGGGGAGAGATCCGCAGGCTGCGGCTCGACGGCCAGCTCGGCTTTGATCTCGACCAGACCCGCTGGGAGGAGGTCACCGAGCGCGTCCAGAGCTTCCTGGAGGAGACGGAAGCCGGACCGATACCCATGGGCCTTCACGTGCTTGGAAGGCCGCCCAGGAAAGAGGTCCAGATCGAATCGCTCGCGGAATTCCTTAAGACCGGCTTCTCAGAGGCCGATCTGCGCCAAATCGGCGACCTCCCGGCCGAGTGGGCCAAGGAGTTGGCTGCCGGGAGCCGGCCTGAGGTTGACGCGCGCTGGACAGGGACGCTCCAGGATCGCATCCGAACTCAACTGGCCGCTGGAACGGAATGGCTCGCCAACCTGCGCGCCTCCGCGTCCATGGAACTGGACAACTACATTCGTGTGCTCAAAGCGGAGTACCTGGCCAGCGGGTCCTCGGGCGATCCTCTGCGGACGCCCGCTTCCCTGCCGAGCGGCCGGAACCTGCACGACTTCGATCCCTCGCAGATCCCGACCCGCGCCGCCTGCGAACTGGGGCGCAAACTGGGGGAGGAAGTGCTACAACGCCACCGGCAGCGCACCGGCAGGTTGCCCGAGAAGGTCAGCCTGGTGCTCTGGTACGGCGAAACCGTCCGGCACCAGGGCGCGCTGGAATGCGAGGCGCTGTACCTGATGGGAGTGGAGCCGCAATGGAACTCCCGCGGGGTGGTGGATGGATTGCGGCTTGTTCCGGAGGCGGAGCTGGGCCGCCCGCGGGTGGACGTCGTTGCCACGATCGCCGGCATCTACCGCGATGGGTTCCCCGACAAGGCGGCGCTGCTCGACCGAGCCTCCAGACTGGTCCAGCAGGCGGGTGACAACACATTGAGCCGCAATACCCGGCGGAGCGTGGAAGAGCTGGTCAAGGGCGGGGTGCCGAAAGATGTCGCGGAAAGAGCGGCGGCCGCGCGCGTTTATGGCCCTGCGCCCGGCGACTACGGCGGGGGAATCGCCAATCTCATCAAGCAGAGTCGCGACGCCGGCAATGCGGGGATGATCGCCGAGGCGTATCTCAATCACAACAACTTCGCGTATACGAGCGACGGGTGGGGAGAGTCGGTTCCCCAGGCTCTGGCGACGCAGCTCAAGGGCAACGAAGTTGTGATCCACTCCCGCACGACGAACCTGTATGGGGCGATCGACAACGACGACTTCTTCGATTTCGCGGGCGGGCTGAACCTGGCCACCAAACAGGTGAATGGGGGCGTGGCGCCGCAGTTCTATGTCGCCAACCTTCGCAAGGCCGGTCGGGAGCGCCTGGAGGATTTCCGGACCTTCCTGGCCGCGGAGATGAACGGGCGGTTCTGGAATCCAAAGTGGATCCGCGAGATGCAGAAGAGCGGTTACGGCGGAGCGCGGGAGATCTTCGACAACCTCGAGAACGTCTACGGCTGGCAGGCCACGACGCCCGAGCACGTGGACGGTTCCAACTGGGACAAGACATACCAGGTCTATGTCGAGGACCGGCATCACCTCGGGTTGAAGGAGTTCTTCGAAAAGGAGAATCCGCACGCGCGCCAGTACATGCTGGCCCGCATGCTGGAGGTGGACCGCCAGGGTAGCTACGAGTTCACTCCCGAGCAGAAGGCGCGGCTGCTGCGCGAGTATGTGCGATCTGTCGCTCACTTCGGCATAGGTTGCTCGGCGAACACTTGCGGCAACCGGCGGCTCCAGGAATCGGTGGTGGCTTCGGCCGGACGCGTAGCGGGTTTGACCGCGGCCGAGATCCGTCAGTTCCGCGAGTCGCTGGAGCGGGCCTATTCTCGAAACGGGCCGGCCGGAAGGACGCCCTCAGCGGGTGCGGCGGCGGGGGGCAAGGCGGGACCAGTCAAAGCGAGCCGGCACTCACGGCCGTTCCGGGTGTTCGAGGTGGCGCTGGCCTCGTTGTCGGAGTCCCCCGCCGTCCTCCCGATGGGTTTCGCGCTATTCGGGCTGTTTCTTGCGTGCAGCGGCAGTCTCGGCTTCTTGCAGGCGGCGCTTTTGCGTCGCCGCAAGCCCGCAATCGAGATACTTGAACTGCGTGGTGGCCGTCAGTAATGGAGACTACGAGAGATGGCGGTGAGGGTGGGATTCGAACCCACGGACGAGTCACCCCGTCAACGGTTTTCGAG
>JBHGAV010000027.1:0-53326 GCA_041946685.1 Bryobacteraceae bacterium
CCTGCTTCAGCCCCGCCAGGATCAGTTCCAGGAACTTCTGCGGTATCTTCTGCCGCTTGGCGATGTCGGCGATCTTCACCGGTTCACCCGGCCGTTGAAGGCACAAGTCAAAAATGGCCTTGAGGGCATATTGCGCCTTCAAGGAGATGCGCACACGCTCCGGAGAGGAAAGTCCCATACTCAACTATAGATTAGATGATTGCCCGGGCGGGTGTCAAGTAGACCTGCACCGGCGGCCGCCGGTCCGGCCTCACCGCACTTCGTCACATCCTGTCACAATGGATTCAATGCGAGCCAGGAATCTTTTCGCGCCGGCGCTTGCTGCGGTGACAGCGCTTCTCTTCCTCTCTTCCCCCGTCTTCTGTGCCGACGCCCCCGCCGGGCGCGTGCTCCAAAACGCATGGGAGGTGCGCGATGAACTGAAGCCGGCGCCCGATGCGGCACAGGCCGTCCAACGCCATCTCCTCTCTTTCCTGGAGTATCAGGATCTGGTGATGTTTCATCCCAAGTTCGGCTACTACGCCAGCGGCCGCGTGGACTTCGCCTCGGATTACCAGACCTACCCCATCGCCCTGGCTCCTCACTTCGGCCGTATGGCCGCCGAACAGATCTTCCGCATGTGGCAGGGGATGCGGCGCTCGGGAAGCCTGGAGCCGGGTGACCGTTTCACCATCGCGGAATTCGGCGCCGGCAACGGCATCCTCGCCGAGTCGATCCTGGACTATCTGGAGGCGAAGGCCCAAGAGGAGGGAGCCGACCCGCGCTGGCGCGAGTTCGCCTCCCAGGTGCTCTACATCTGCTACGACCGCTCGCCCGCCCTCAACAAGACCCAGCGCGAGCGCAACGCCCGGTTCGGCAGCCGGTTTGAAGCGCGGGAGGCGGATGCCACCAACCCGTCCGTGGCCATTCCCCCGGACAGCGTGAAGGGCATCGTCCTCTCCAACGAACTTCCCGATGCTTTCAGCGTGCACAAGGTGATTCTCTCGCTGGACGGCTCCGCCGAGGTGGCCTTCGTCGTTCCCTACCTCTGGCATGAGAGTTGGGCCAGGTTCGAGAAGACAGTTCCCGCTGTCGTGGCGAAGGAAGTCGTTCAGGGCGACAGCGAGATCCGGAAAGCTCTGCCCGGCGTCAGGGAGGACCAGGTTTATCTGAGCCGCGCCGCCTTTGAGGCGCTCCTTGAGGCGCTGATCTCCTCCAAGGAGTACCATCCCCTGGTATACTCCCTCCAATTCCACGAGGTGTATCTTCCGGCTTCCATGGTCCCCGAGTTGGCCGCGCATCTGAGCCGCCACGCGAATTCGTACGCCAGGGAACTGGCGAGGCTCGGCCAGGGCGTGGTGACCTACGTAAACCTGGGAGCGGAGCAGTTCATCCGGGGCGCGGCGCGCATCTTGAAGGCGGGCTATGTCGTCACGCTCGATTACGGCTCGAACTGGGAGGGAATCCTGGGGCAGCACGCTTCCCCTCATTTCCGCACTTACGGCCCCGCCCGCCGGGAAGAGAACAGCTACGGTGGCTGGTACGAGGAGCAGTCGTCATACGGCGCGGAAACCTCCGACCCCTATCGCGGTCCCACGTTGAACGACATGACGACCGACGTGAACTTCAGCCTGCTGGCGGCGGAGGGAGACCTGTCCGGCCTGAGGACCGTCTACTACGGACCCCAGTCGGCGCTGCGGACCGGGACTCCGATCACTCTTGCCTACCCGCCTCAGGGCCAGTCGTACGGATCATACGAGTGGGAATGGGGCTTCGAGACCGACGGCCACTATAAATTGATGGTGCAGCAGAAGCAGGGGACGGATTCCTCCTACTCCTATCCCCAGAGCCATCAGGAGCCCCTCACCACCGGCGAGAGCGGTTGGAGCGAGACGCAGCGCCGCAGGGCGGCGGAGATCGAGAAGCGGTTGTCCGCCGCCGCTAGCGCGAAGTGACCTTCAGAACCACCACACCGTGACGCGGCACGTCGGCCGTGTACGTGTCCCCGGAGAGTTCGACCGGTGCGTGCTTCCAGAGATCCCGCCCGCGCAGTCTCCCTTTGAGGCCGACGGAGTCCCATTTCAACTTGAAGGACACGGGCGCGTCTCCGCGATTGAAGATCGCGACGGCGGTGGACCTATCCCTCAGGCTCCGCGTTAGCACGTCCACGCTGCCCTCGCGCAACGCCAGCTTCGGCGGGAGAGCCAATGAATCCTGATCGATCGCGATGAGTTCGGTGTTGAGCAGAATCTCCTTCGTCTCGGCGGTCATGTTCCGGATGTCGTTTCCCGCCAGCAGCGGCGCCCGCAGCATGCACCACAGCGAGAAGTGGGTCTTGTACTCGTCCGTCGTCATGCCGCCGTTGCCGATCTCCAGCATGTCGGGATCGTTCCAGTAACCCGTCTTCGAGAACTGCGCGATGTCGAGCTGGGTCAGCCCGCCCCGTTGTCCCGGCCCCGAGGGGACGGCCGGGCCGAATCCGATGTTCTCCATCGACTGCCAGCGGTCGGCGATGTCGCCCGTGGTGCGCCACAGGTTGCCTCCCACCAGCGGCCCCCACTCCCACACCTTGGCGCGCCCGTACTGGCACAGGCTGTAAACGATGGGACGCCCGGCCTTGAGCAAAGCGTCGCCCATCTTCTGGTACACCGGGCGCATTTCTTCGTCGGTGTAGACGCGTCCGGCGCCGCACCAGTCGTGCTTCAGGTAATCGATTCCCCAGGCGGCGAACGTCTTCGCATCCTGCTCTTCGTGGCCGTAGCTGCCCTCGTAGCCCTGGCAGGTAGTCGGCCCCGGCGACGAGTAGATGCCGATCTTCAGGCCCTTGGAGTGAACGTAATCGGCGAGCGCTTTCATGTCGGGAAACTTGCTGTTGGTGGTCATGTTCCCCTGCGCGTCGCGGCTCTCGCCTTCCCAGGTGTCGTCGATATTCACGTACACATAGCCGGCCTTCTTCATGCCGCTCGCCACCATGGCATCGGCGATCTCCCGCACCAGCTTGTCGTCCACCCGCCCGGCGAACAGGTTCCAACTGTTCCATCCCATCGGCGGCGTCCTGGCCAGCCCGTTGCTCCGGACCTCGTGCAGCGGGGGCAGGGGAAGCCTCGGCGGGTAAGACGCTTCGCGGGTGCTGCGCTCCAATGTCGCCGAATTGCCGCCCCGCCCGCCCGTGATCGCGAGCACGAATCTTCCATCGCGTAAGGAGCCTTCGTAGACCGTCGCAGCCACAGGCTGCCTGCCCCGGCCCGGGGTCTCGAAGCGCAGGGTGCCGTTCACCAGAGTGCCTTTGATCGGCGCCGGCGTTCCGTATCCGGGCGTGGCAACCTTCTCCATCTCCGGCGTCCTGCCCGAAAGCTGGGTCATCGTGACCGTTTGACCGGTCTGTTTCAGCTCATACCAGGTCTTGCGGAACGTCCCATCGCCTCGTGGGACCTTCAGCACCCAAACGCCGCTCGCGTCCGGCTGCGCCGTCAATAGAACAGCGCCAATGCCGATCGCTGCAATCACGCCAAGAAATCTCGAACCCATATGCTTCTCCTTGCGCCGGGCTGGCGACCATCACAAATTGTACCCTCTGTCGTTGCTGTACAATTGAGCGACGCTACACGCTGGAGGCGAACGATGATTCTCGGACATTTGAAGTTGTTGGCGGCTGCTCTCGTTCTGCATTCACTGGCTTGGGCGCAGCCCGCTGCCACGCCGCGGGCGCCCGCGAGAGGCGGCCCCATGTTCAACTCGCCGGAGATCGAGAAGGACGGGCGCGTGACCTTTCGTGTTTTCGCGCCGCAAGCCTCGGCCGTGACGATCACCGGCGACATCGGCCAGGGGCTGGTCGCGGCTGCACCCGCTGCGCAAGCGGCGGCTCCGGCGCCCGCCCGCGGGGAGGGGCCCCGGCCGGTGGTCGTATTGTCGAAGGGCGCCGATGGCGTGTGGAGCGGGACCACGGCCAGCCCCGTGAAGCCGGGCGCGTGGCGCTACTCGGTCAACGTGGACGGCTTCACCACGATCGATCCGCGAAACCCGAACACCAGCCCCAGCCAGAGACAAACGCACAGCATAGTCTATGTCCCGGGCGACTTCTCGGAGACGAGGGATGTGCCTCACGGCGCGCTTTCCGCGGTGCGGTACGTGGCTCCGTCGCTCGGCGGCGCGCGGCGCGAAATGTACATCTACACGCCGCCGGGTTACGGCAAGGGCACGGAGCGTTATCCCGTTCTCTATTTGATCCACGGAGGCGGCGACTCGGCGCTCTCCTGGGCCACCGCCGGCCGCGCCAACGACATTCTCGACAACCTGATCGCGGAGAAGAAGACCAAGCCGATGATCGTCGTCATGCCCGCCGGGTGGACTCCCTCCGGGGGGCAGGTGATGACCTCGGACGCCACCAAGGATCCCTTTACCGCCGAGCTGATCCAGGACATCATCCCCTTCGTCGAGGCCAACTACCGCGTCATCGCCAACCCCGAGAATCGCGCCATTTCGGGCCTGTCGATGGGCGGGATTCAGACGCTGAACATCGGCCTGCACCATCTGGGAACGTTTCGCTATGTAATCGTGATGAGTTCCGGCTGGATATCGGAGAGCGACCGGGAGTTTTTCTACAAGAATGAGGCGGCCAAGATTCCGAAGTACAACTCGGAGCTCAAGCTGCTGTGGTTTGGGTGGGGGGACACCGACAGCGCGCGGCCGAACAGCCTGGCCGTGGTCGAGAAGTTCAAGAGCATGGGCGTGAAGCTGGAGACGAGGGAGACCGCGGGCGGGCACGAGTGGGCGGTCTGGCGCCTATTCTTGCACGACATGGCGCCGCGCCTGTTCCGCTGACCGCACTCCCACAGTGGGGTAGGCGATCGCTTTCTGTCGCCTGCCAATCTGGCACAACGAGCAGGCCGCTGGGCGCGACGGCCTGCCCTCCACCCACCGCCCCGTGATCCAATCTGAGCCCATCTCTCCCTCAATCACTCAATCACCAAATTCCTCCTCCGGCGTTACCCTGGAAGGAAATGGGCTTTGCGCTGTACCTCGCCGGGGACTTGGCCTGGTGCCAGGGACGGCACGAGTATCAACCGATGGGCGCCTCGGTGGTGTCCCGCACCGATCTGTTCCGGGACCGGGATTTCGCCCGCTTCCGCCGCTTGCCGCCTCCGGATGAGGCCTGCTACCTGGGCCTGTTTGCGTCTCTCGGTGAGGTGAACGCCTTTCTGAGGTCGCGGCGTCCCTCCAGGCCGGTCACAAGGCCGCGAAAAAAACCTGGAATCCGCTAGCTCCCTGCAAGCTCTCCACTTACGCCTTCGCTTGAGGCCCTCACCGCGCGCGCCTTGCCGGAAATCGCTCCTCCCGTCTGTACAATCAAACGGCAGTATCCAACGGCCATGTTCGACCCAACCCTAGTGAAATCCGCTTCCGACCTCCCCTCCGAGCTTCCCGTCGTCATCGAAAGCCAGGGGAACATAAACCTCAAGGCCCGCCAGCCGCTCCTTTACAGCTTTCACTGGTTGCGGGAGGTGAGCTCCGGGCTCCTCGACGGCGACCTCGGCCTCAAGGTCGATGCCGGCGGCGAGGTCTCGGCTCAACTTGCCGTCACCGACACCTATCGCCGCGAGATCTCGCTTGACGAGCGCGGATGGCTGCGGCTCCAGATCTTCAAGTGCCGCAATCGCGACTTCGATTTCGCCTCCCGGCTCTCGGTTTCCGCTCAGGCCGCGACGCCCCTGCCCGACAAACCCGACGCCCTGGTCGCCGCCATCCTCGGCGTGCACGAAGGGCAATGGCCGGAGGACCTCGGCATCCTCGGCGCGGCCGTACGCGCCCGGTCTGCCCAGCTCGCCGACCTGTGGAACGCGTTCACGGTCAGCGGCGAAGGCCGTTCCGCCCAAGTTTTGGGTGCACTGCTCGACCTGGACGGGTGGACCCGGAATCAGATCGAGTCCCTGGTCGGACCCATACGCAGCGAAGCCGACGTCGCCAGGCTCCTCGCCAGCTTTCGGACTCTGGTCGGCCTACGGGACTCGGTCTACGCCAAGGCCGTCGCCGCATTCGAGAAGAAGTACGACGCCGAGGTCAGCTACCGCTACGCCTCCGCTACCCAGGAGTCCGCCCTGTTCGACGGCTCGTTCGCTTTCACCGAGCGCGGCCTCGCCGCATACCGGAAGGCGCTCGAAGGTGATCTCACCTGGATTCTCGCCGCGGACCCCGGTGAAGTCGAGATCCGTCAGGGAGTCTTGACCGACGGTCTCACACGGCAGACGACCCTGGAGTTGCACCTGCCCTTCCTGGGCCGCAAGGAGTGGGTCTCCCGGCTCGAAGCGCTCGCCCGGATGGAGGTCACAAGCGATGCCGACGGCCGCCTCCTCGTCTACCACGTGAAGGCTTCGGACCGCGTCACCAGCCGCAACTCCTATCAGAGCGTGCTGGCCCTGGCCGGCGGGCTATCGGTGGGAAGGACGCACTCCTCGTCGAGTTTCACCTTGACCTACTGCGACCGGAGGCAGGTGCCCTGCCGGCAGGCGCCCCAGGTGCTGGCTCCCGTTTTGCGCGCATACGGCTTTGCGCCCGAAGCGGCCCGCTGGCTCGGCGACGCCTGCTCAGAGCGTGACGGCAGCCTCGATCTGTCGCTGGCTCTCTCGATCCCCGGCTCGCTCGTTTCGGCGTGGCTCGACGCCCCGGGCGAGCGGTCCCCCGACTTCTTTTCCGCCTACGCCCGGGTCTCGGTGGCCGTACAGCGCGCCATCCGGGTGTGGCTCCCCTACACCTACTTCTCCGATCCGGAGCGGTACGGTACCCTGGATGCCGCCTTTCCGCTTGTCGTCTACCAGGCCAGCCGCCCCTTTTCAGGAAGGCCGAAGTACGACTTCACTTACGACGTGCTGAGCGAGCCGTGCATGGCTGGTTTCTTCCGGATGGCTGGATCTCAACTCCAGAAAGACCTGGCTCGGATCGAGGAGTTGCTGCTGAGCGCCGGCGAGAAACGAACCGCTTCCTTCTACAATCCCAAGCAGGCGCGCAACATCCTGGCCTCGGTCCAGCGGAAACCGAAGCTGCTCCACTCGCTGCTGGTGGCCGATGCCTTCCTGGTGAACGCCCTCGTCAACCTCGGCTGCCAGGGCGCGGGCCTCAGGGAGAAGGCGGCGAAGGACCCGGCCGGGGCGGTGAAGCACCTCACCCGTTTCGCCGCGGAGCTGGTCAAGGCGTTCCACGGGAAGCTCCGCAGGCTGTACGGCGGCCGCGAGTTCCTGGCCCTCGGCGGCCTGCTGCTGGTGGAAGCTACAGCCGCGCTAAAGGGCGACACCGGCGCCCCATCCTCCGTTCAGGCGGTCCTGCGCGTCTCGCAGGAGGAGCTGGGCCAGACCCTGCTCAACCGCGCCTACCTCCCCGCCGAATGAATGCTCTCTTTGTGGGGCCGGGCTTCTGCCCGGCGCTACAGCGGCATGATCTCTTCGCGGATCGGATCGAAGTTCAACCGCCGCTTCTCGACGTAGCTGATGTTGCCCAGGTGCGAAGCCTGGGCGGAACGGAGGCTTGAACTCGTCTTCGGTTGGCAAGACCTTGAATTTGCAGAGCCCGCTTCCAACACCATGAAAAGCCTGCTTCTCACGGATCCCTGTGCAAGAGTCGTTACCCTTGAGCCGTTTTAATTAGTCGCAATAATTCGTTGAAATCCGGGGGTGTTTCGGAAATAAGTCGGTATAGTTCCATTGACTTCTTCACGGGGGGGGGTAAATTCTTCTCAGACTTAAGAATCCTCTTATCGGAGATGCCTATGTGGAGACACCTAATCCGATGGCATTTGGCGGCCATCGCAGTTTGTTGTACATTCTGCCCGCTGTCGGCGTTCGCCGGCATCTCGCCCTCGATAACTGAAATCAACCTTGGGTCGTTTCCCGTGGACCAGTATTCCACGAACGTGATGAACAATGGGATCTTCCCCAACTGTCCCTCCGACGTTTCCGTAAGGGATTGCGTCAAGCGCTGGTTCAACAACAATCCTGGGTTTGGCACGGTCTACCCTGGCAACTACGTCAGCCAGGGTGTGACGGGCGTTCGCTTCTTCTTCGCTCTCGGCGGGGGCGGCGGCACTGGTGCTGGCGGCACCAGCACGCCGTTCAATGCCGACGGCAGCGTCAGGTCGGCTTGGCTCACGAACCTTAGCAACTTCTTCTACGACTTGAAGCAGTCCGGGATTCTCCGCGTGACCCCCATGCCGGTAATGACTGGCATTTGGTCGGGTACGGGGAGCCTGGCGGCAGAGCCGGCGCAGCGCGACTCCTGCGGCACTGAAGACAAGACTCTGTACTTCTTCAAATGGCTGCCGTTTGGCCTGGAGTATCATGCGGATGCGAATGATTATTGGCCCGATGAGAAGGACAACAACGACGCGTACAACTGCGCGGCTGCCAACGACGTGAACTTCTGGGGTTGGTCAAAACTGTTCAACTTGATCGACCAGATCCTGGCCAAAGCTCAACTGAGACAACTGACTGTGGAGGAGTTCGAGCTGGAGAATGAAGTGGACCTTTTCTACTTCACTGTGCAGGCGCGGCTGATCTACGACAACACGACGAACACGAAGGTGATTGAGTCCATCGGGGAGAAGATGTCGGCCCACGGCTTCAGCTCACGGCGGGTGACAGTTTCGGCCGGGGTACACAGGTCGGCTGACGAAAACGGGGGCCACTGCGGTTCCTACTACGGGGATTCGGCGATGATCCTCGGCACCTCCGAGTTGTTAGCGGCTTTCGGAGGAGCAAAAATCGGCGCGCCTGCACACGTTGATTGGCTCTATAACGAACTGCTGTTGCCGTGCGACGGTTCTCTGCCATACTGTGGCCCCCCAGGTTCCCCCGGGTGGTACGAATGCGTCACCGGGACAATGGTTGAGGTTCCCGTCACGCAGGCTGTCCCGACCGTAACCGATATGCACTCCACCATGTGTGTACTGAACTATCCCGGCGGAGACTGTGCCTGGAGCGTACCATCCGCCGCGACCGCCAAGACGCTCTACGATGATGTGTATTCGTACCTCTACTATCGGGGCCTTTTGGCCAACCGGGTCGTGTTCGGCGAGACCAATCCTACCCAGGTGAGTGGAGTGAGCTGCGATGACATCCCGGCAGCATACGTGGCCGCAAGAGCACAAGACAACGTCGACGGGTACAAGAACCTCACCTCTCCCCCTGAGCGGCTCTATCAGCTCGATGCGTCAAACGTAACGATGCGGGTGTGGAACAACACCCGGCTAGATTGCTACCCCCAGCCGATGCAAGTGAACCCCCCTTATGGGCCATAGTCTACGGGGAAGACAGCATCTGGGCGGAAACGAGTAAATGGAGGGAAACGTCATGTCAAGAAGATTCGTAATGCTTTCGTTGCTCCTGCTTGCCGGACTTGGTGTGATTGCCGCGGCTTCTGCCGGCAGCGAACCGGCAGCAAGAATCGAAGGTGTGGTCGTGACCGGAGACGGTTCGCCGATAGCCGGCGCCCGGGTGCTGTACAACAACGTCTCCAAACTCGAGCGGGATGGAATGGGCCGGCTCGTCATGCGCGAGGTCCCTATCAGATCGAGCGTCAGGACGGACGCCGGTGGCAAGTTCTCGATCCCGGGCCTGCCAGCCGGGAGCTATTACCTTTGTGCCTCCGGAACCAAGTCAAATCACCTGCGTTCCTGCGAGTGGGACCAGCCGTCTATGAGGGTGGAACTGTCCGAGGCCCAGCGCCTTGGCGGAGTCAGGCTCCTCGTGGCCGAAGGGACGATGCTGGTTTTCCGGGTACGGGATGCCAGAGGGGTGATTCAGGACACAGCCGCGGGACCCGTCGTGGACGGTAGATTGCCCCTGGCCGGCGGCAACTTCCGGATCGGCGTCATGTCGGGGCTGAGGTATGCAGAGGCCCGGTTTGCTGCCCAGGACGGTGATGTGCGCGAGTACGCCGTCGCCGTGCCGAAGGACGCCTCGCTTCGGGTCGTGGCCGATACGCCACTGTCAATCCGGGATGCCGCCGGGCGGAGCGTTCAGACCCGCGAGCCGAGTTTTGCGGTCAAAGTCAGTGGCGAAAGCAGGCTCGCCGTGGCGCTGGAGGTCGAATGAGAGAGGCGGCCAAAGGGCGATCGATGGGTCACCGAAACGCTTTGCTGCTGGCGGCCTTGCTTTTGTCGCTCACCGCCGGGCCACTCTTGCCCGCAAGCCGCGCTCACGGGCCCGGCCCACTACTCGCGTACCCGGGCCAGACCGGCCTCGGTTTCGAGGCCAATGTCGGCCAGTTTGACCGGCATGTCCGCTATGTCCTGCGCTCCGGAAACACGGATCTACTGCTGACCGGCCAGGGCGCCTATGTGGTCTTCCGCGATCCGGCCGGGAAGAAATCCGCAGTCGAAATGAAGTTTGCCGGTGCTAGCCCCGACACGCGGGTTGAAGGTGAGGAGAAGCTCACTGCGGTCACCAACTACTTGGTGGGGCCGGACCCGGCGCGGTGGGTCACCGGCGCGCCGCACTATGCCAAGGTAAGGTACCATGGCGTCTATCCCGGCGTGGACCTGATCTTCCGGCGCGAAGGTGAGCGGCTTGAGTACGACTGGCTGGCCGCGCCAGGCGCGCGCCTCGACCTCGTTCGGCTGGCTTTTGAAGGCGCCGATTCCGTGGAGGTGGATGCGGGCGGGGCACTGGTAGTCCGCAAGGGCGCCTTCGAATTGCGCCACCGGCGGGCGAGCGCCTGCCAGGAGGTCAGGGGTGTTCGAAAGCCGGTAGAGGTCACTCATCGGCTGCTCGGCAGGTTTGAAGCGGGGCTTGAGATAGCCACGTACGATCCTCGCAATGCGCTTGTAATAGACCCCGTGTTGGAGTACGCGACAGTGTTCGGTGGAAGCGGGATCGTCAGAGACGTGATCGGCAATTATCTTTTTGACACCGTAAACGGCATGACCGTGGATCGTCAGGGTAACGTCTACCTGGCAGGCCTGTCGCGGTCGGTCGACTTCTCTCCGTTTACGAAATCGTTCGGGGCAGACACAACGGGGGGATTCGCCGCCAAGTTGAACCCGCAGGGCGCGGTGGTCTATGTGACACTGATAAGCCTCTATAGCGGAGCGGAAGCAATCGCGGTCGATGACGACGGTTGCGCCTACCTCGTAGGGGGCGCGCTCCTGGCGGGCATCCCCGTCCCCCTTACCAGCCTGCTCCTGGCGCCTCAAGCCACCGGCGGTGTATTCATCGGCAAGTTGAATCCGTCAGGCTCGGCGTTTGTCTATGCCACCCTGGTTGGTGGAGACGACAGCACGGGCCGTGCGATCGCCGTCGATCGGGATGGCGCCGCCTATGTGACCGGACTTACGAACTCAACCAGCTTTCCGACTACGCCCGGAGCGGTGCAAACGCGACCGGGCAGCCAGTGGTCCAACGGCGACGCTTTTTTGATCAAGCTGCGCCGGGATGCAAGGGCGCTGCTGTACTCCACCTATCTTGGTGGGAGCAACTACGACGGTGGCACGGCCATCGTCTTGGACGGCGACGGGAGCGTTGTTGTTGCCGGCAGAACATCCTCGACGGATTTTCCAGTTACACCCGGCGCGTTTCAAATTGCCTGCGGCCCATATGCGGAGTCGTTGAGCTGCGGCGGCGGCTTCGTTGCCAAACTCAATCCGGCCGGAACGGCCCTGGACTACTCCACCTACCTTCACAGCCTTCAGGTTGCTGGAATTGCCCTGGATTCCAGCGGCCACGCCTACGTGATCGGCGACACTTCTCGGAGGGACTTCCCGACCACCCCGGACGCATTTCAGGCCACAGGCCGGTTCAGCCTTCCATTGCCTAGTAAAGCCGTTGTACTGAAGCTCGACCAGCGCGCCGGGCTTGTCTACTCAACCTTTCTCGGCGGCTCGAATACCGAATTCGGGGGCGGGATCGCGGTCGATCCTGCCGGCAATGCTTACGTCGCCGGCCGGACAAACTCGCCGGATTTCCCGCTGGTGCGGCCGCTTCAGGCAGCCTACGTGGGGGAGAAGTGCTTCTATAACGGGCCAACTGTCCCGTGTTTCGACGCTTTTCTGGCGAAACTGAACCCCGATGGCAGCGGCGTCGACTATTCCACGTATTTCGGCGGCTCGCGGGACGAGCATGTCGCCGGAATTGCCCTCAACGGCCCCGACGTCTATCTGGCTGGAACATCGCGCTCGACGGACCTTCCGGCGACTTCCCGAACCCCGAAGGGCGGCTTGATGGTGGTGAGGATCAGCGAGCGGGCGGACGCGCCGGTCTTCACAGAGGCGTCAACCACGAATGCGGCGAGCTTCGTGTCGGGCCTGACTCCAGGTGGCGCCGCCACCATCTTCGGAGCAAACCTGTCGGTGGCCAGCGGAATACTCGCGGCTCATTCTCTGCCGTTGCCAACTTCGCTCAATGGGACCTCGGTCGCCGTAAACGGAATCCTGGCGCCGCTGCTGGCAATCGCTGATGTGGACGGCCGGGAGCAGATCAATTTCGTGGTGCCTTGGACGATAGCCGGCGAGCAGGAGGCCACCGTCCAGGTGGTCAACAACGGATTGGCGAGCCTGCCGGTGCGCGTGCCAGTCCTTCCGGCGCAGCCCGGCATGTTCCTGATTGACGGCGTGCACGCGGCGGCTTTGCACGGGATGGGATACTCGCTTGTTGGCGCAGAGCTTCCCGCGCGGCGAGGCGAGGTGGTCCTGCTTTATGCGACCGGCCTCGGCGCGGTGGATCCTCCGGTGGCCGACGGCGCGCCGGCGCCAGCGGATCCGCCGTCAAGGACGTTGACGCTGCCGGAAGTTGTGATCGGAGGCATCCCCGCGGAAGTGCAGTTTTCCGGGTTGGCTCCGGGCTACGCGGGCCTCTATCAGTTGAACGTCCTCGTTCCGGCAGGCGTTGCCGCAGGAGATGCCGATGTGGTCATCACCATCTCCGGTCAGGCAAGCAATGCGGCTAAGCTCCCGGTGCAATAGCGAAGCGAAACCACCTGCGCTCCTGCGAGTGGGGCCAGCCGTCAGTGAAGGAGGAATAGCGGTGAACGGCGTCCGGTATGCGCTGCTGTTGTGGCTTAGCCTCAGTACGGCCGCTGCGCAGAGGCCTGTTGTTTACCCCGGCGGCATTGTCAACGCGGCGTCATTTGCCCCCGCGGGCACTCCCGGCAGCGCCGTGGCTCCCGGTTCATTGGTGTCGATCTTCGGCACAAATCTCGCGACGGTAACCATGTCGGCGGACAGGACCCCGCTGCCGCTCGCGCTGGGGGGGGGACGTCCGTGACCATAGACGGCATCCCCGCGCCTTTGCTCTACGTCTCTCCGGGCCAGATCAACGCCCAGATGCCGTGGGGAGCCACTATAGGTAGCATGCTAATAGTACCGAGCCTGCCGGTTCCAGTGGTTGTTACCACGGCTGCCGGCGCCAGCGATCCTGCACTGGTCAAAGTCACCAAAAGCGGCCTTGGGATCTTCACGCTGGACGGAAGCGGTTGCGGCCGGGGCGCGGTCCAGAATGTTGCCGCAGACGGCACGGTTTCGCTCAACTCCCCCGAGAACAGCGCCGAGCCGGGTAGCATCGTCACGGTTTGGGGAACCGGCCTGGCCACCGTGTAGTCGATACCGCCGGATGGCGAACCCGCGCCCAGCGATCCGCCGACAGAATCCTACATGGTACCTGGAGGACTCCTCTACGACAGGCCAGTGGGGGTCTGGGGCGGACTCGCGCCGTCTCTGGTAGGTGTTACCCAGTTCAACGCTGGCGTGCGGGATTTCGAGGGCTGCGCCGTTCCCTTGCGCGTGTGGCTGCTAGGGTCGATGAGCCAGCCGGTGCCGGTGAGTATCCGTCGCGGCGGTGGGGCGTGCGTGGACCCGCCGCCGGACAGCTACGGATTAGTTACCTGGACCAGGTCCGTCACGATCGGCGCGACCACCACTACCCGCGAAACCCTGACCGCCGAGTTCCCAAAAGCCGTCAACCTGCGGCTCCCCGATTACCCTGCACAGACGGGAGTTGTAGGTTATCGCGAGCGCGGGCTCCCACCCGCCGAGGGGCCCGAGTGCGAGTGGACGCGGCCCGCGATTCTGGATGCCGGCACGCTGGTGATCACATTACCCAGCAGCCCGTCGCAGGTAGTTCCTCGCGGCGGCGGGGCAAGTACGAAGCCGTGCTTGCGCCGGGCACGATCCGTTCCGGACGCTTCAGCGTCATAAGCCCCGTCGGTGCAGAGGTGGGATCGTTCGCGACGGAAGTGAATGCGCCCGTCCCGATCACCGTAACTAGCATGTTCTCGCCGGACACCGCGTTTGGAGTGAAGCCCGTGACGGTGGCATGGACGGGCGGCAGCGCGGACAGCCTGGTGGATGTGGCGATCTACTCCAACTACTTTGGGCAGCGCAAGAGACTACGGGTGGTCGTGCCGGCGTCCACGGGCAGATTCATTTTCGCGTTCGAGTACGGTCTGCCTTTTCCGCTTGGCAGCAGTCTCGAGATCGTGGTGCGCCAAATCGCCCCGGAGCCGGTGACCTTTCAGGCGCCCGGACTGACGCTTGGCGGACGCCACACGGTGGCTTACGAGACTCGCTTCGCCGGTCTGAAGCGGTAGGCCTGAGCCTTACGGAACCGCTCCCTGCCGGTCGCGGTTCGGTGCCTGCGCTAAAACGGCAGTATCTCCTCCCGTACCGGGTCGAAGTTCAGCCTGCGCTTCTGCACGTAGCTGATGTTGCCCAGGTGCGACGCCTGTGCGCTCCGGTGGCCGATAAGCACGTCTCCGGCTGGCAGCTTGCGCGAACGGACGCACTCCAGGAAGTTCTTCACATGAGAAACGGTCAGTTCCTCGGGATAGGCCTTCACCACCGTCGGCTGCGCTCCCCGCCCGGCAGGGGTGAATTCGTACCGGCGCCGGTCGATGTAGAGCCTGCCCTCGGTGCCGCAGATCTCCACGGCCTCGCCCGTAATGCCCGGAGCCAGCGTGGCCTCGAATGTAGCCGTGTAGTCTCCTCCGTACTCCAGAAGGACGTTGATGGTGTCGGGTGCCGTTCGCCCGTCTTTGTAGTAATACACGCCGCCCGCCGCGGCTGCGGAGGTGGGGATCTCCTTGCCGAGGAACATGTGGACCACGTCGATCCAGTGGGTGAACAGGTCGGTCACCTGGCCGCCGCCGAAGTCGAGGTAGGCCCTCCAGTTGTAATACTGCTGAGGATCATAATCCCTCCACCGGAGGGGGCCAAGGAAACGGGCCCAATCCATGTTGGACGGCTTCGTCTGCAACGATTGCGGCGCCTTGCGCAGGTGGTAGCCGTTGCCGTGCCACCAGGTCCGGGCCAGCGTCACCTTCCCCAGGCGCCCTTTGTCGATATACTCCGCCTTGGCCTCCAGGTAGTGCTGGCCGCTGCGCTGCTGCATGCCGACCTGGCAGATGCGATCATTGATGCGCGCCGCCTTCACGATGGCTGGCCCCTCCTCGATGGTGAGGGTCAGCGGCTTCTCGCAGTAACAGTCCTTGCCGGCGTTCAGGGCATCGATGCAGTTTGCGGCGTGCCAGTGATCGGGCGTCGCGATCAGGACTGCATCCACCTCCTTCAGTTCCAGAAGTTTCCTGTGGTCCCCAAACGTCTTCGCCTGGGGCGCATTCTTCCTGGCAAGGTCGATCTGGAGGCCGTAGATGTCGCACAGCGCCACCACCGCTACCGCCGGGTCCTTAAGAAAGCAGCCCATGTCGAAGCGCCCGCGGTCCCCGCAGCCGATCACGCCGAGCCCGATTCTGTCGTTGGCTCCCATCACCTGCGAGTAGGACGCGGCCGACATCGCCATCGCGCTGCCGCCAACCGTCTTCATAAAATTGCGCCGGTCAAATCCTGCATTAGACATGTGCGAATTATACAACGCGCAGCCACTAATCTTGAGGAGGACGGAATTGATCACCAAACACAAGTTCGCCGCGCTTGCGGTCACTCTCCTGCTCAGTCTGGCGGCGAGCGCCGGGCCGCCCGCCCGCCCGCCGGCCAAACCCTCCATGACGGACCTCGAACTGGAAAACGCCATACGGCAGCGGTTTGCCAGGTCCAAGAGCGCCGAGGACAAGTTCACGGTCCGGGTGCAGGGCGGGGTGGCGACTCTCGAGGGCAAGACCGCTGTGGTCCAGCGAAAGAGTGCCGCGACCCGCATGGCCAAGGCCGCCGGAGCCAGGCAAGTCGTCAACAAGATCCAGGTGGACGACGCCGCCCGCCAGAAGGCCGCGGCGTCTCTGGCCACCGGCAGGCGCCGGGCCCAGGTCAAGCGCAGCGACGTAAAGCGCTGAGAAGGAAGGTGCTACAATCGGACATATCCTCATCTAAGGATCTTGTCCGCATGAAACTGATCTCCGCCAGCCTGCTTGTGTGTGCTTCCCTGTTTGCTCAGGCTACCGCCCCTCAGCCCGCGCCCGCCTCTCCGACTCTGATGACGGCCCCGCCGGCCACGGTGGTCGCTGTCATCGATGGCCAGAAGGTGACCGCCTCCGAGTTGCAGGCGGTTCTGCGCGCGGTAGCTCCGGCGCAGCAGGAGGCGGCGATGAAGGATCCGCGCGCCTTTCTCCAGCAATTCGCGCTGATGCGCCGGCTTTCCTCGATGGCGGAGAAGGCCGGTCTGGATCAGCAGAGCCCGCTCCGCGAGCAGTTGGCCTACAACCGCATGCTCGCCCTGGCGCAGGCGCAGCTTCGGGTCAGCGAGGCGAAGATCGTCATCACCCCCGAGGAAGCCAAACAGTTTTACGAGGGCAATCAAGACCTCTACACCTCCGTTCGCCTGAAGGTGATCTACATCCCCTTCAGCCCTAACCCGCCGGCGACCCAGCCCGAAGGGCAGAAGAAGGTGCTCAGCGAGCCGGAAGCCAAGGCCACCGCCGAGAAGGTGTACGCCGACCTGCGCGGCGGCGCGGACTTCGTGAAGATGGTGAAGGAATTCTCCGGCGATGCGACTTCCGCCTCCAAGGACGGGGATTTCGGCTCGCTGCGGCGCTCGGACCGCATTCCGGAAGATGTGAAGGCGGTGGTGTTCGCTCTGAAGGCTGGAGAAATCAGCCGTCCCGTGCGCCAGCCGAACGGCTTCTACATTTTCCGCGCGGAGGAGCTTAGCACCGAGCCTCTGGAAAAGGTGCAGAAAGCCATCATGGAACAACTGCGGCAGACGCGCATGAACAGCCTCGTGCAGGACACGCAGAAGAGCATCGAAATCAAATTGGAAAACGAAGCCCTTCTTGCGCCCGCGGCTCCGCCCGCGCCGGCTGCCGCCAAGTAGCTCGTCTTGAAACCGGTGAGACTCCGTTTCCTCGCCGACCCTCGGGCCCACCGCGGGCGATTGAAGTCAGGCAAGGGTCCTGGCGCCCCTGTTCACGCCGGCTCCTTCCTTCGGAAGCGCGAGATCGTGCTCGATACCGCGTTGCTCGCGTCGCCCTCCGAGCTGCTGCGCATCCTGACCCATGAGGTTTACCACTTTGTGTGGCTGCGCTTGGGCAATCCGGCGCGCGCTTCCTATGAGTGCCTGGTCGCCGCCGAGATCCGCCGCGGCGCCCGCGGGGAGCTCGGCTGGTCCAGCGAGGAGCGCAAGCGGGAGCTTACCCCTCATGATTGGGAAGCGCGGACGCGCCGCTGGCGCCAGTACATCTGCGAGAGCTTCTGCGACACCGCCTCCTGGCTGGTCGGCGGCGCCCGCCGCCACCCCGAGTTCACGCTCGCCCACTGCTGGCGGCTCCGCCGGCGCGCCTGGTTCTGTCACGCGGAGGCGCTCAAGCGAATCTCGGTATAATTGGAGGAAGGAAACCCCCGTTGAAATCCCACATCCGCCACGCCGCCATAGCCGTCTGCCTGGTTCTGGGTGGATGCTCCACCCACCCCGGCGGGAAGGCTGAAACTGCGACGATCAAGGCCGACAAGGACCGGAAGACGGCCCCGGACTTCACCTTAAAGGACGCCGACGGCCGTTCGGTCCGGCTCTCCGACTACCGGGGGAAGGTCGTGCTGCTCAACTTCTGGGCGACGTGGTGCGGTCCCTGTAAGATCGAGATCCCCTGGTTCATCGAGTTCGAGCAGGAACACAAGGACAAGGGCTTCGCCGTTCTCGGCGTTTCGATGGACGAGGACGGCTGGGACGCGGTCCGTCCCTTTGTAGCCCGGTTGCGGGTGAATTACCGCACGCTGATGGGCACGGACTTGGTCGCCCAACAGTTCGGCGGAGTGGACGCGCTTCCCACCAGCTTCATCATCGACAGGGAAGGCAGAATCGCATCGATGCACGTGGGGCTGGTCCGCAAGAGTGAATACGAGAAGGACATCCAAGCACTGCTTGCTCAGCGCTAGCCTGCTCGCGGCCGTCGGCGCGAGTCTCTGGGCCCAGCCGGGCGGAATCCTCACCGTCGCGGCCCCGCCTAAGACAGCGGTGGTGCGCAACGCGGAGGCGGAGGTCAAGCTCTCGGTGCGGCTGCGCGGCGGCTATCACGTCAACAGCAACGCGCCAGCCGACGAGTACCTCATCCCTATGGCTCTTACCTGGAACCCGTCTTCTTTGCGGGTGCTTGAGATCCTGTATCCCAAGGGGAAGATGGAGACCTACTCCTTCTCCTCAAAGCCGCTCTCGGTGTACACCGGCAATTTCGAGATCCTGACCCGGTTCCATGTCCCTCCCCAGTCCGCGCCCGGCGCATCTGTCGTGACCGGCAAACTCCGCTACCAGGCTTGCACCACCTCCATGTGCCTTCCTCCCCGGACCGTGGAGGTCAAACTGCCGGTCGAGATCCGTTGAGACGGCTGCTCATCAGGCCCGGCGCCATCGGGGATTTCATCCTGTCCTTGCCGGCCTTGGAGCACCTGCGGGCTGCGTATACCGAAGTCTGGGCCTCGTCTCCCAACCTGCCGCTGGCACGCTTCGCCGACCGAGCCAGGTCTATTGCCTCGACCGGACTGGACCTGCTCGGCATTCCGGACGTGGAGCCGCCCGGCAGGCTGATCGAGGACCTGCGCTCGTTCGATTCCATCGTCTCCTGGTACGGGACCAACCGGCCCGAGTTCCGTGAGGCCGTCGAGCGGCTTCAGCTTCCCTTTCAGTTCCTCCAGGCGCTACCCGAGGCCGGCTCGCGGCTGCACGCCACCGACTTCTACCTCCGGCAGGTTTCGGGGAGGACCGGCGCCATTCCCCGTTTGGGGTGCCCGCGCGGTGATGGCGGGTACGCTGCGGTCCACCCCTTTTCCGGCAACTCCGGCAAGAACTGGCCGCTCGATCGATACCTCGAATTGACCCGGCTGCTGGAGCCGCGCCTGCCTATACTCTGGATCCTGGAACCGGGCTCGGCCGCAATCGGAGGCATCCGCCTGGCTCCGCAGACCGAGGATCTGTACGAGCTGGCATGTTGGCTGGCCCGCGCCCGGTTCTACATCGGCAACGACTCTGGAATCACGCACTTGGCGGCTGCCGCGGGCGCCGAAGTTCTGGCCCTTTACGGCCCTTCCGATCCGGCAGTCTGGGCGCCCAGGGGACCGAATGTACGCGTCATCGCGGCTGGTCAGCCGGGGGAGCCGATGACCGGCATCCCCCTGGAGGGGGTACTGGAAGCCATCCCGGGAAGCCGGCCGGGATAGCGTATACTAGCGTTTTTGGAGTGAAAGCCATCTAACTGGGAGTCGGCCATGGCAGCGGTCAAGCCCGTGAAGCTTGCTCCGAGCAACTTGAAAGACACCTCCGGCGCGGACAGCGAAGCCGGCCTTGCGCTTCGGGCGCTCTACTACATGGTTCTGATGCGCGAGGTGGAGGACCGCCTCGAGCGCAAACTCTACAAGCAGGGCAAGATTGTGGGGGGAGTGTACGTGGGCCGTGGCCAGGAAGCGATCGCTGTCGGCGCGGGTCTGGCCACCACACCGGACGACATCCTGTTCCCGTGCCACCGCGATCTGGCGCTCTACTTCATGCGCGGCGTCGAGCCGCGCCGGGTGGTCGCCCAGTACATGGGCCGGGTCGGGGGCCTGACCCGCGGCAGGGACGGCAACATGCACATGGGCGACGTCAACCTTAAGATCGCGGCCATTATCAGCGCGATCGGCGCCGCCATACCGGTAGCCGCGGGCGCGGCGCTGTCGCTCAAGTACCAAGGTCTGCCGCACGCCACGTTCGTCTTCTTCGGCGACGGCGCCACTAGCCGCGGCGATTGGCACGAAGGCCTCAACATGGCCGCGGTACTCAAGTTGCCGCTGGTACTGATCTGCAACAACAACATGTACGCCTACTCGACCCCGCTCGACAGGCAGATGGCCTGCGAGAACGTGGCCGACAGAGGCCCGGGGTACGGCGTGCCGGCCGAGGTGGTGGACGGCAACGACGTGTTCGCCGTGTATGAGACAGTCCGGCGGTCGGCGGAGCACGCGCGCTCAGGGCTGGGGCCGTACCTGATTGAGTGCAAGACCTTCCGCATGACCGGCCATGCCGCCCATGACGCCGGCCTCTATGTGCCCGAGCACCTCTGGCAGGAATGGGCCAAGAAGGACCCCATCGAGCGCCTGGAGCGGCTCATGCGCTCCAAGGGTTGGGCCGGCCAGGAGGTGATCGACCAGGTGTACAAGCGCATCCGCGAAGAGGTCGACGAAGCCGTCGAGTGGGCCGAGAAGAGCCCGTACCCCGATCCTGCGGAGTTGCTGGACGACGTCTACGGCCCCGAGGCGAGGTGACCCGTGGAAACCACCTACTTAGAGGCGATCCGGCAGGGCATCTGGGAAGAACTGGAGCGTGACCCCAAGGTCTTCCTCCTCGGGCAGGATATCGCGGTTTACGGCGGAGCCTTCAAGGTAACGGCAGGCATGCTCGAGCACTTCGGCGAGCGGCGGGTGATCGACACGCCGTTGTCCGAGTCGGGCATCGTAGGGGCGGCCATCGGCGCCTCGATGTTCGGTTTGCGCGCGGTGGCGGAGATGCAGTTCGCCGACTTCATTACCTGCGCTTTCGACCAGGTGGTGAACTTCGCGGCCAAGTGCCGTTACCGCTGGGGCGCGGCGGTCCCGATGGTGGTCCGGGCGCCCTCCGGCGGCGGAATCCGGGGCGGCCCGTTCCACTCGCAGAATCCCGAGGCCTGGTTCACGCACGTCCCCGGCCTGAAGGTGGTGACGCCGGCCACCGCGTATGATGCCAAGGGGCTGATCAAGTCCGCCATCCGGGACAACGATCCGGTGGTCTTCTTCGAGCACAAGGCCCTTTATCGAAGGATCAAAGAGGACCTGCCCGAGCAGGAGTACACCGTGCCTATCGGCAAGGCCCGGGTTCACCGGGAAGGGAAGGACCTGACAATCATCACTTACGGCGCGATGGTCTACGTAGCCGAGGAGGCGGCTGGCGAGCTGGCCAAGGAAGGCGTTTCGGTGGAGATCGTTGACATGCGGACGCTGCTGCCTATCGATGAGGAGACGATCCTGGCCAGCGTGCGCAAGACTTCCAAGGCGATCCTGCTTCACGAGGACGTGCTCACGGGCGGGATTGGCGGCGAGATCGCCGCTCGGATCGGCGAGCGCGCATTCGAATACCTGGACGGCCCGGTGGTGCGGATCGCCGCTCCGGACACCCCGATTCCTTACAGCCCGCCGCTGGAAGACGCGTTCCTGCCGAACGCGGCCAAGGTCGTCGAGAAGGCTCGCTGGCTGGTCCGGTACTGAGCTCAAGGGCTGCTGGGCACGTAGACACCGACCCAGACCAGATCGTCGCCCGGCGCGAGGGGGCCGGCTTCCTCAAGCACCTGGCCGACGGCGGTTGACTCGCGGACTTCGGATACGCGGATGAGGCCCGCCGGCGGCCCCGGTCTCCGGCTGACTCCAAACGAGTCTCCCACAGAGAGGCGGGCGTTCGCGCCGCAATCCAGCACAACGCCCTCTTGATCCACCCGGACAACTCCAGCCCGGAACGGTCTCCCGCCGATCTGGCGCTGCACCTCCCCCCACTGGTCCGCGACGACTCGCTCGAGAACGCGGCCCAAAAGCCCCGCGTAGAGGTTCGCGCCCGCCGCCTCCAGCATCAACTGCTTCTCGCTTGCCGAACCGGTCGCGGCAGAGGGCCCCGAGGCAATGACGGCGCCGGTGGATGCGTCCAGAACGCGCCAGATCAAGCCGATCATCAGCCACGTCGAGTATGTCCTGGGAGCCAGCTTCTGCTGAGTGTCCCCGCCGGCCGTGGGAGCGTCCTTTGCAGAAGTCCAAAGGTGAATCCCATCCACGGTGGTCGTCAACAGAAACTGAGCGGGGATCGTGCGGCTGGTCTGCGCGGGGAGTCCCTCGCTGAAACCCTGTGGCTGGCCGAGGCCGAGCTCTTTGAGGACGGCATCCAACTTCGTCCTGTCTACCGAAGTGAAGGCCGGGGACTGAGCGATCGATCGCTCCAACCGCTCCCGGACTGCACCGGCCATCCATTCGGGCGTCAGACCAAGCTCAGGAGGGAGATTGATCACCCTCACCGGCATGACCGCAACGCGCCGGCGTGCTTCGCTGCGGCAGTCCGCGCACTTGCGGAAACCCGACACCGCGGGGCTCTGGAGGCTCTGACACAGGCCGGCGGAGAGCGACACGACGATCAGGCAGAATTGGCGAAAGCGCTGGAGACAGAATGGAGTCATCGCTCAGGGACCGCCCCTTCCGCAATCCCAGAAGGTTTCCAGTATACCTCTTACTGAACCGTAGGGGGCTCTTCGGGTTTCGTCTCAGCCCGGCTGGCACTGCGCAAGACCAGTGTCCGCAGGTCCAGGAGGTGCTGGGGCTGATAGAGGTCCGGCGACCACTTGCATCCCGGCTCGAATTGAACGCCGAGGAAGTACCCGATTTCCCGAAACAGGCAATACCGGACGTTGCCTTGAAACTCGCCCTTGGGGTGGCAGATGCGGAGAGTTGTATTCAGCGGCAACGGGCCGTCCATCTGGAGGCAAACGCCGGACAGGGAGATGTCCTCGAGATTCGCAAGGGACTTCCGGCTCGATCCCGTGCGATCCACCCAGTGGACATGCACCAGTTCGGAGCAGAGCATTCTCGCGGCTGACCGCCTCTCCGTCATGACTCTTCTATCGTCGCCAAGATAGCAGATGTTTAGTTGGCGGGCCAGTCTCAGGCGAAATCGAGCGGCGCCATGGGGCGACTCACCGGAGCCGGGCCAGCAGGGGGAGGTCAATCTTGCTCTTGACGGTGCGGCGGTCCAGCCCCAAGCGGCGCGCCGCCTCTTCGTAACTGCCGGTCTGGGCGTAGACCAGGGTGCAGTATCGGGTGAGCAACTCGGAGGCGGTCAGGCTGCCGTCCCGTGCTGCCGCGAGCCAGTCGCCCCCGGGCTCTCCGCCGGAGGGATGAGCCGGACGGTAGTCTTTCCGGATGAGCAGATTGCGCACGCACTGCTCGAGCTCGCGATAGTTGCCCGGCCAGGCGTAGTCCAGGCCCAGGTTGTGCGCGATCCACTCCTCGGCCTCCGCCGCAAGGGAGAATGCGTCCGGACCCGCCACGCGGCGCGCCATGAACAACACCAGATCCCGCAGCACGCCAGGCGATTCCCGGATCTGCTGGCTGAGGGAGGGCGCCACGATGAGGTCCGAACACAGGCGGTAGTAGAGGTCTTCCCGGAACCGCCCCTGGGAGATTGCCTGCGAGAGGTTGCGGTTGGTGGCCGCGATGAGCTTGCCGTGGAAACGCCTGCCCGCGGTCTCCCCCACGGCGTGGAAGGTGCGTGTCTCGATCACGCGGAGCAGCTTCACCTGAATCGACGGATCGAGGTCGCCGATCTCGTCGAGGAAGACGCTCCCGAGGGGCGGGCACACCTCCAGCCAGCCGCGCTTGTCCTGGACCGCGCCGGTGAATGCTCCGCGGCGGTGTCCGAACAGCTCCGACTCGACCAGTGTGCTGGAAAGGGCCGGGATGTTGATCGGGAAGAACCAGCCTGACGGGTTCTCTTCGAACGCCATGCGCTTCTCGTCGAAGGGGAGGTGGCGCGAGAGGGCGATCGCGCGAGCAACCAGTTCCTTCCCGGTGCCGGAGGGCCCGGTGATTAAGGTGGCGAAGTCGCCCATGCGGTCGAACAAGGTCCGGCGGTACCGGCGCATGTCGTGGGTGAAGATGGACTGCCATACCGCCGCCCGCAAGCGCGCCGCCGGGAGCGAATTGCCGATGATGTGCTCGAAGATGTGGTGAAACGCGCGGACGATCTGGTAGAAGCAGGCGAAGGTATGCGCTGGGGTGTGTCCGGTCGGCAGTTCGGCGCCGGGGACACGGAAATAAACGTCCCATTCCCGCAGGAAGTCGGAATAGAATGGGCAGCGGCCGGGTGAGGCCTGGCGGAGCCGGTCGTGGAAGCGGTGATAGAGCCAGAACAGGAGCCCGTCTTCGTAGAGCTCAAGGTCGGACCGGGACGCCCGAGGATTCCGACGCAACCTCTCGCGGAGCTGGCCGGCGAGGGCATGGGTCCGGTCCGCGATCTTCCAACTGTTAGCGCGCGGCCGGTCGGGGTCGGCGACCCGGAGGCTCCAGATAGGCTCTTCCTCGGAGAAATCTTCTCCCAGGGCCTGGCGCTCGAGGGCGACCAGTTCCGGCAGGAACGGGTTGGCGTAGCTGATCAGAGAGACGGTCTGGAGAAAGGCGCGTTCCCGGCTTGATAGCAGTGGCATGCATATATTGTATAGGCGTGTACATTGAATGTACAGAAGGCTGTGGAGGATGCCTCGTTAAGTCGCCTATAATCAAAGCGCGGAGGCTTGGGCCTTTGGGTGCCATTGACGGGCGCATGACACAACCTCTCAAGCATTTGCTCTTCTGGTCGCCCAGGATCCTCTGCATCCTGTTCGCGCTGTTTCTCAGCTTGTTCGCCCTGGACGTATTCGACGGCAAGCACGGCTTTTGGCAGACCATTCTGGCCTTGCTGATCCATCTCATCCCGGTGTTCGCGTTGGTTCTGGTCTTGGCCGTCACATGGCGCTGGGAATGGATCGGGGCGCTGGTGTTTCCCACGCTGGGCATCCTGTACATCGTGACGACGAACCGCAGGTTCGACTGGACGGTCTACGCAACCATTGCCGGGCCTCTCTTCCTGCTGGGCGCGTTGTTTCTGGTCAACTGGCTGTATAGGGCTCAACTCCGCAGCAAGGCCTGAGGAGGCAGGCCGCATTTGTGCTAAGGTTTCAGGCGGAGGCAGAGATGCTCAAGTCATTGGAGCCGCGGGCGCTTTCGGTGTTGCGCATCATCGCGGGATTCCTGTTCTCGCTGCATGGCCTGCAGAAGCTCTTCGGAGCCTTTGGAGGGCTCAGCGGACAGGGCGCGACGGCGGCCTTCGGAACCCAGATCTGGCTGGCCGGCGTTCTGGAGTGTTTTGGGGGCCTGCTCATCTTTCTGGGACTCTTCACCAGGCCGGTGGCCTTTCTGCTGTGCGGCCAGATGGCCGTGGCCTACTTTCAGGCCCATGCGCCGCGGGCTTTCTGGCCGGTCCTCAACGGGGGCGAACTGGCGGTGCTGAACTGCTTTGTCTTCCTGTACCTGTCCATCGCCGGGGCGGGTTCGGTAAGTTTGGATTATCTGATCTGCCGGAAGCGGGGCCGCTGAGGGCTCGCCCTCAACAGATCCGCGGCAGTTGTTCGCCGCTGAGCATGTCCAGGACGCGGGTGCCGCCGATGCGGCTGCGGAGGATCACGGGTCCGCTGGTGTCCTCGACTACCTGGCCGATGCGCGCAGCCCGCGCCGAAACCGGAAAAGCCTCCAGGATTTCGATAACACGGTCCGCCTGGGCCTCGGGCACGAAGGCCGCGAAGCGGCCCTCGTTGGCCACGTAGAACGGGTCGAGGCCCAGAATCTCGCAGGCACCACGGACCGCCTCTCCCACCGGGACGGCCGCTTCTTCAATGCGCATGCCCACCCCTCGCGCCGCAGCGATCTCGTTGAGCGCCGATGCCAGCCCGCCGCGCGTCAGGTCCCGCAGGCAATGCACCTCGATGCCCGCCTTCAGCAGGGCCTCGACCGGTTCCCACAGGGGCGCGGTGTCGCTCAGGATCGGCGAGTCGAACTCCAGCCCCTCCCGTACCGACAGCACGGCAATCCCGTGCCGGCCCAGATCTCCGCTCACGATGATGGCATCGCCCGGCTGAACCGACGCCGGAGTGATTTCGAGAGGTGTCTCGACCACACCGATCCCCGCCGTGGTCACGAACAGGCCGTCCCCTTTGCCCTTGTCGACGACCTTGGTGTCGCCGGTGACCAGCGCCACGCCCGAGCGCCGGGCAGCCTCGCCCATCGAGGCCACGACGGCGTTCAGCGTCTCCATCGGGAGACCCTCTTCTAGAATGAAGGCCGCACTCAGGTACAGAGGCCGCGCGCCGCACATGGCCAGGTCGTTGACCGTGCCGCAGACGGCGAGGTCGCCGATGTTGCCGCCGGGGAAGGTCAGGGGGCGGACCACATAGGAGTCGGTTGTGAAGGCCAGCCGCGAATCGCCGACCCGGACCACCGCTCCGTCGTGCCGGAGCGCCAGTTCCGGACTGAACAACTGCGGCAGGAAGACCTTCTCGATGAGCTGCTGGCTGAGCTTGCCCCCGCCGCCGTGCGCCAGCAGCACCTGGTCCCAGGCGACCAGAGGGGCGGGGCAGGAGAGCTCGAATTCCTTCATGAGCGGTGCCTCCCGTAGAGGTAGTAGGCGGCGCAAGCGCCCTCGCTCGAAACCATGGGTGCGCCGAGCGGGCGCTCGGGAGTGCAGCGCACGGCGAAGGCGGGACAATCGTGGGGTCTCTTGAGGCCTTGCAGCACAAGGCCCGCGATGCACTCGCCCGACTCCTCGGCACGCGCCAGCGAGGCTGGAAACCGCTCCAGGGCATCGAAACGGCGGTAGGCCTCCCGCAGGCGCAGACCGCTGGCGGGGATCTCCCCGATGCCGCGCCAGGCGCGCGGGCCCACTTCGAAGACCTCGGCGATGCGTTGCTGCGCCGGGCGGTTCCCCTCGCGCGCGACCACGCGGCTGTATTGATTCTCCACCTCATACCGGCCGCTCTCAAGCTGAGCCAGCGCCATGTGGATGCCCTCCAGCAGGTCCAGCGGCTCAAAGCCGGTGACTACGATGGGTACATGGTAACGCTGCGCGATCGGCTCGTACTCCTCGTAGCCCATCACGGTGCACACGTGCCCCGCGGCGAGGAATGCCTGAACCCGGCAATTGGGCGAGCCGAGGATCGCCTCGATCGCGGGGGGGACGAGGACGTGAGCGACGAGAATGGAGAAGTTCTCAACCGACTCGCGGCCGGCTTGCCACACGGCCATCGCGTTGGCGGGCGCGGTCGTCTCAAAGCCGACGGCAAAGAAGACCACCTGCCTGTCCGGGTTGGCGCGCGCCAACTTCAAAGCATCGAGCGGCGAGTAGACGATGCGCACGTCGGCGCCCTTGGCCTTGGCCTCGAACAGGCTCATGGAGGAACCGGGGACGCGCAGCATGTCGCCGAAGGAGCAGAAGATGACCTCAGGCCGCGCGGCGATGGCGACGGCGCTGTCGATCAGTTCGAGTGGAGTGACGCAAACCGGGCAGCCCGGCCCGTGAACCAGCGTGACCTCCGGCGGCAGAAGATCCTGGAGCCCGCTCTTGACGATGGTGTGGGTCTGCCCGCCGCACACCTCCATGATGGTCCACGGGCGCGTCACCAGGCGGCGGATGGCTTGGGAGAGTCGGGCCGCGGCCGCCGGATCACGGTACTCGTCGACGAACTTCACGGGCCGGGTTCTCCGGCCTCTTCAAGCTGCTCCATCTCGCGGAGCGTCTCGAAGATCCGCTGCGCCTCGTCCTGGTCGACGACGTTGAGCGCGAAGCCGACGTGCACGATTACATAGTCTCCGACGGCGGCCTCGGGCGTGTAGGCCAGGCAGATCTCCTTCTGGACACCCGCGAAATCCACCTTGCCGCGCCGCACTTCGGGCGGGTCTTCTTCGTAGATGCTAACGATCTTTCCCGGCACAGCCAAGCACATAGTTTGTCCTCATCCCGCCAGCCGGCCTGCGAGCACGGCCTGCCCGAGCGCGATTCCCCCGTCGTTGGCGGGGACGCGCTGATGGGTCGCCACCCGAAATCCCTGCGATTCGAGCAAGCCGGCGCCGCGTTCCACCAGGTAGCTGTTCTGGAAGACGCCGCCGCTCATCACCACCTGCCGCACGCCGGTCCTCTTCGCCACGGCCGAAATCCAGCGGATCAGGGCGTTATGGAACCGGGCTGCGATAAGGTCCTGCGGCTTGCCGCTCAGTACGTCGCCGCGCACGGCTTCGATCAGCGGCGCCCAGTCGGCGGCTCCTTCCCTCTCATCTAAAGGATAGCAGTCGCCGGTCACGAGCGAGCCGATGGAGCGCTCCAGCAGCATGGCCGCCTGGCCCTCGAACTTGTTCTCGCGGGCGACGCCCGCCAGGGAGGCGACGGCATCGAAAAGGCGTCCGACGCTGGTGGTTACGGGCGAGTTCAAGCCCGTCTCCAGCATCCGCCGGATCACGCTGCTTTCGACCGCATCCGGGCCGAAGGTTTCATACATGAGGCTGGCCGCCGAGCGCCATCCCTCTTTGATGGCCGCCTCGCCGCCAGGCAGCCGGAAGGGTCGCAGGTGGGCAACGCGCTCGAACTTGTCTCCCTTGACGAGAAAGAACTCTCCCCCCCAGACCGTGCCATCGAGGCCGTAGCCGGTTCCGTCCCAGGAAACGCCGAGGTACTCTCCCCGGACGTCGTTTTCCGCGGCGCAGGCGGCGACGTGGGCGTGGTGGTGCTGGATGGGCACGACCTGGAGGCCGGACGACTGCGCCCACCGGGTGGAAGCGTAGTCGGGATGAAGGTCGCAGGCCAACAGACGCGGCTCGAAACGGTACAGCCGGCACAGGTCGTCGATGGCCCGCGCGAAGGCCGCGCGCGATTCGGCAGTATCCAGATCGCCTACGTGCTGGCTGACGAAGACCTGCCTTCCGACGGCGATCGCCACCGTGTTTTTCAAATGGCCGCCGACGGCGAGAACCGGGGACAGGACCTCCGTGACGCGCACGGGCAACGGCGCATATCCCCGGGCGCGCCGCAACACGCTCTCCCGGCCGCGAGCGAGCCGCACCACCGAGTCGTCGCAAGGGCGGGCGATGGGACGGTCGTGCATCACGAACAGGTCCGCGATCCCGCCCAGTCGCCTTCGGGCTTCGTCATTGTCGATGGCGATCGGCTCGTCGCTCAGGTTCCCGCTGGTAGCGACCACAGGAAAGCCGCACTCGGCCATGAGCAGATGGTGGATCGGCGAGCATGGCAGCATGACGCCGAGGTAAGGAGAGGACCTCGCGACGCCCGGCGCGATGCCGGAACCGGGTCTGGGGCGGAGAAGGACGATAGGGGCCGCAGGCGAGCAGAGCAAGTTCTCCTCCGCGGCGCTGACTTCGCAATGCTGCCGCACCATTTCGACGGACTCCATCAGCAGTGCGAACGGCTTCTCCTCGCGGCGCTTATGGAGGCGCAAGCGGGCCACCGCCTCTTGGTTGCGAGCATCCACCAGCAGTTGAAAGCCTCCGATGCCCTTGAGGGCGACAGTGAGGCCGGAGCGGAGGGCGCTGGCGGCGTCGGAGAGGGGAGTGCCGCTCGCTGACGCTCGCGGTTCGGTGCTGAGCTTGGGCCCGCAGAGTGGGCAGGCGTTAGGCTGGGCGTGAAAGCGGCGGTCGGCGGGGTCGGTGTACTCGCGGCGGCACGCCGGGCACAACTCGAAGCCGCGCATCGTGGTGCGGGGGCGGTCGTAGGGAATATCCAGGATGATCGAGTATCTCGGCCCGCAGTTGGTGCAGTTGGTGAAGGCGTAGTTGTGGCGGCGGTTGTCCGGGTCGTGAAGCTCCGCCAGGCACTGGCGGCAGGTGGCAAGGTCGGGCAGGAGGCTGACGGTTTTCTCGTCGGCCCCATCGCTGGAACGGATCTCGAAGCCCTGGAAACCCGCGGGCTCGAGCACGCTGATTTCGCGCGTGAGGACCACGGCAGCGGAAGGGCGCTCCCGATCGAGCCTGCCCTGGAAAAGACGAAGCTGGCCGGACGGACCCTCAACCTCGATCACCAATCCGGCGCTCGAGTTGAGAACCCATCCGGCCAGGCCGAGCTCGGTGGCCAACCGGTAAACAAACGGCCGAAAGCCCACGCCCTGGACCGCACCGCTCAGTGTCAGGCGCAGGCGTTGCAGGCGGCCTCCTCAGAGGGTGATCTCGGCCTTCATCACGGGCTCATCGGGCGTGACCGTGAACTTGAAGCCGAGCTTCTCGCAGACGCGGCGCATGACCACGTTGTCCTGGAGCACATCGCCGACGATCCTGGCGAGCTTCTCCTGGCGGCCGATCTCGATCACCCTGCGGACCAATTCGGTGCCGAGACCACAACCCTGGAATTCGTCGCTGATCAGGACCGCGAACTCGCCGTCATTGGTGCCGGCGACCTTCCGCAGGCGGCCAACGCCCACGATCCTGGAGCCGCCATTGGCGTTCTTCTGTTCGGCAACCAGAGCCATCTCCCGGTCGTAGTCGTTGAAGCAGATGCGGACCAATCGCTCGTGCGCCACGCGCTGGCTGAGCTTCAGAGCCTGGAGGTAGCGCAGGTAGACAGTGCGCTCGGAAAGCGTCTCGTGGAACTTGATGATGAGCGGTTCGTCCTCGGGCCGGATAGGCCGGATGGTGAGGTCCACGCCGGTCTTCGTGGTCCAAGAGGAGACGTACTGGAGCGGGTAGGGGCGGATGGGGAGCTTAGGCAGGTCTTGCTCGCGCACGCTCGGCTCGTGAACCACCACGCGGGCGTCCAGAGCGATGATGCGCTCGGGGGAGGCGAGCATCGGGTTAATGTCGACCTCCTTGACCCAGGGCTGCTCCACCACCAGGCGGCTGAAGTGGACCATCATCTGCTCCAGGGCAGCCAGGTCAACGGGCTTCCGGCCACGGACTCCCTTGAGGGCCTTATAAATCTTGGTCTCCTCCATCATCCGGCGGGCGAGCGTGGTGTTGAGCGGAGGCAACGCAAGGGCGCGATCCTTGAACACCTCGACGAGCTGGCCGCCGAGACCGAACAGGATCACCGGGCCAAATTGCGGATCCAGGCTGCTGCCGAGGATGATCTCATAACCCTCCAGCTTGATCATGGGCTGAACGGTCACGCCGAGGAAGTGGCCTTCTCCCACCTTCTCCCGGACGCCGGTCTCGATCCGCTTGAAGGCGGCACGGACGGCCGTCTCGTCCTTGAGATTCAACTGTACGCCGCCGACGTCGGTCTTGTGGGTGATGGTCTCGGAGAACAGCTTCAGCACCACCGGATAGCCGATTTCCGATGCCGCCTTCACCGCATCATCCGCGGTATTGGCGATGCGGGTCTCCACGGTCGGGATGCCGTAGCAGGAGAGCACCTGCTTGGATTCAAACTCGGTCAGGATGGTACGTCCCGCCTTGCGCGCCGCCTGTATGATGCTCTCGGCCTTGGCCGAGTCGACCTCGGTGTCGCCGGTGAATACCGGGGTCTCATAGATGCCGCGCAGGTTGTCGCTGTACTGCCAGGCGTAGTTGAACATGCGGGCGGCGTTGTCGGGGTAGGAGAAGGTCGGAATACCGGCCTGATTGAGGATGCGCTCGCCGGCGGCGACCTCGGGGCCGCCCATCCAGCTTGCCAGCACCGGCTTGCCGCCCAGATTGGCATAGGGCTTGAGCTGCTCGGCGATCTGCGTGGGGTCGGTCATGTCCTGGGGAGTAAGGATCACGAGCATGCCGTCGCTGTTCTTGTCCTTGGCGGCGGTGGCCAGGGCCTTGGCATAGCGGTCGGGTGTGGCGTCACCGATGATGTCGACCGGGTTGTTACGGCTCCAGGTGGGGGGTAGGAAGCTGTTGAACTCGTCGAAGGTCTCCTTGGAAAGCTCGGTCAACTCGCCGCCGCTGGTGATGAGAGCGTCGGTCGCCAGCACGGCGGGACCGCCGGCGTTGGTCAGAATGGTCAACTTGGGCCCCTTCGGCGGCGGCTGCTTGGCGAGCACCTCGGCCATGTAGAACAGGTCCGAGATCTGGTTCACACGGAGCACACCGCTGCGGCGGAAGGCGGCGTCGAGCACGTCGTCCGATCCGGTCAGCGAACCGGTGTGGGATGCGGCGGCCTTGCCGCCCTGGGCCGTGCGGCCGGCCTTGATCACGATAATCGGCTTGGTGAGGGCCACCTCCCGCGCCGCTGAAAGGAACGAGCGGGCGTCGCCGATGGACTCCATATAAATCAGGATGCTCTTGGTGCGTGGATCGTCGCCAAGGTAGTAGATCAGGTCGCCCCAGCCCACGTCCACCATGGCGCCGATGGAGAGGAATGCGCTGAATCCAACCAGCTCGCGGAAGCTCCAGTCAAGGACAGCCGTGCAAAGCGCGCCGCTCTGGCTGATGAATCCCACCGAGCCAGGACGAGCCATGCCGCGCGCGAAGGTGGCGTTGAGCCCGGTAGGGGGGCTCATGACGCCGAGGCAGTTGGGCCCGATGACGCGGACGCCGCCCTTCCTGGCTTCTTCGAGCAGTTGGCGCTCCAGCTCCGCACCTTGCGGGCCAAGCTCCTTAAACCCGGCCGAGATCACGATGGCCGCCTTGACCCCTGCCTCCGCGCAGTCCCGGATGACACCGGGGATTACCTGGGCGGGAGTGATGATCACCGCCAGATCGACCTGGGCCGGCACAGCGCCGATGGTGGGGTACGCCTTGATGCCGAGCACGCTGGGGCGCTTCAGATTGACGGGGTAGACGGTCCCGCCAAAGGGCGTGCTGATGAGGTTCCATAGCACCGTGCGGCCAACACTGCCGGGGGTCTCCGTGGCCCCGATCACCGCCACGGCCTCCGGTGAGAAGAACACGTCCAACGGCTGCGGCCTCTTCAGGACGGTCGTCTCTGATTCCTGGCCGAGTTTCTTGAATTTTTTCATTGCCTCTTGTCCTTGATGAAGTACCAACGAAGAACTCTTCGACGGGGCTTCCACGCAGTCCCCTGAGGCCGGCGCGGAACCACAAACGCTAATGAGTCCCCAAACTCCGAATAGTCGCGCACTTTCAATTATAGGATACGGCGGCAGCAGAAGACGGCGCCGGGACGGCGCGGCCCATTTTCCCGCCAGGCGCAGGATGTGCGCGGCGCTTGCCGGCCCGCTGGATTTGAGACAAGAGTGCTCTATAATCGTTATTCCGGGGCGGAGTGGGCTTCACGTATCACCTGTAGGGAGGCGTAGATTGGGAACGCGCGGGAAAGTACTCCTGATCGACGACGATCAGGATTTCCGAAACTCCGTAAGGTACCTGCTGGAGAACCGCGGGTGTGAGGTGATCGAGGCGGACTGCGGGAAGGAAGGCCTTCGACTGGTGCTCGAGTGCCGGCCCGATCTCATCCTTGTCGACGTGATGATGGAGTGCGACTCGGAGGGCTACGGCGTCACGCAGGCGATCAAGTGCCAGGAGGCGTACGCCGGCTGCCGCAACATCCCCGTGATCATGGTGTCTTCGATTCAGGAGAGCCCGGATCAGTTGTTCCCGATGGCCCCCGAGGCGGAGATGATCAGGCCGGACCGCTATCTCACCAAGCCGGTGGACGCCGACGTTTTGTTTGATCTAGTGGACAAGGCTCTCGCCGGCCGGTCCAGACAGGCGGTGCACCCGACGTGAGTTCGACCGACACCGACCCGACGCCTCGCGCAGCCGGGAATCCACCGGAGCCGCCCGCGGAGCCTAAGACGATTGTGGTCATCGACGACGACCGCGCCATGCGGCTGTCGTGCTCCAAGATCCTCACCAAGGTGGGCTTCCGGGTAGAGACGTGCGAGACGGGTTGCGCAGGGCTGGAGGTGATCGCCGCCTTGAAGCCGGAACTGGCGCTGGTGGATCTCAAGATGCCGGGGATCGGCGGCATGGAGGTCATCGCGCGGGTCAACGAGATCGACCCGCGGGTGGTGGTCATCGTGATCACCGGCTATGCGACGATCGACACGGCCGTGGAGGCGATGAAGGCCGGCGCATACGATTTCGTGCCCAAGCCGTTCTCGCCGGATGAACTGCGGCTGATCGTGAATCGCGGCCTGGAGCACCGGCGCCTGATCCTGGAGTCCCAGCGGGCCGAGATGGAGCGCGAGCTGCTCAAGCGGCGCTTCGTCACGTTCGTTTCCCACCAGCTTCAGACACCCCTGGTGGCCATCCATCAATACCTGAACGTGTTGAAGCACATGGAGAACCAGGATCCGGCCAAGACGAGGGAGTGGCTCGACCGGTGCCTCACCCGGACCGAGGAGATCCAGGCCATCATCAAGGACTGGCTCACGCTGGCCAAGCTGGAGGGCGGGCTGCTCTCCGGGAAGCGGGCGCGGGTGGATCTGAAGCGGACGATCACCGAGATTCTCACCGCCTATGAGCTGATGGCCGCTTCCGAAGGGATCACACTCGAGGCCCGGCTGCCCGGGGAGGAGTGCTGCACCGCGGGAGATCCGAACTGCCTGAGCGTGGTCTTCGACAACCTGGTGGTGAACGCGATCAAGTACAACAAGCCGGGCGGGAAGGTGACCGTCTCCGCCGAGCTTACGCCGGACGAGGTCATTGTGTCGGTGAGCGACACCGGTATCGGCATTCCCGAGAAGTACCGCCGGATGCTGTTCGAGGAGTTCTTCCGTATCCAGGACGCCAAGAAGGTCGCCGGGACCGGGCTGGGCCTTGCCATATCCAGGCGAATCGTGACGGAGATGGGAGGCAGCATCAGCGTGGAGAGTGAAGAAGGAGTGGGTTCCACGTTCCGGGTCAGACTGCTGGCCTGGCGGGAGCCGGAGGCAGTCAACGACGCGCAGGAAAGGTCTACGCATGCCAGTCAAGCATAAGATACTTATCGTGGACGACGATGCGGATTTCGCCGAGGCTCTGTCGTCCTTTCTGGAGGCGAACGGCTACCAGGTCCTTCAGGCCAGGGACGGCACCGAAGGACTGAGGCTGGCCAAAACGCAGAAACCGGACCTGATCCTCATGGATATCGTCATGAGGGAGCGGACCGAGGGGTTCTTCACGATTCAGGAGATCCGGCACACGCCGGGCCTGGAGGACGTACCCGTATTCGTGGTCAGTTCGATCTACAGTCAGGTGCCCGGATTCCGGGTCATGCCCGAGGCAAGCTGGCTGGCACACGACGATTTTCTGGCCAAGCCGATTGACCCTCCCGAGCTTCTGGAGAAGGTTCGCACGCGCCTGGCGCAGAGGACGGCCAAGGAGGTGGCGTCATGAAGGTTCTCAAGCTCGCCAAGGAGAATCTGGATTTCTTCGCTGCCGTCGTGCAGCAGTTCGGCGAGGTGCACGCGCCCGTGGAGAAGAACGGCAAGTTCGCCTTCCAGCGCCTGGCGCGGTGGTCGGACGCCCGGCTGGACTATCAGCGCACGATGCTGCCTCCGAAGAAGTACTTCCTGCCGCCGCACGACACCCTGCTCGAGTACAGGGACGGGCAAGGCTATGTGCCCGTGATGGAGGGAGCCGACCGGCGGATCATCCTGTTCGGGGTGCACCCCTGCGACATCTACGCGCTGAACATTCTGGACATGGTGTTCTACGGCAAGTACGTGGACACCTACTATCAGAAGCGCCGCAAGAACATCGCCATTATCGGGATCGATTGCACTCCCGACGAGCACTGCTTCTGCCGTTCGATGCGGGCGGACTTCGTCGACAGGGGCTTCGATCTGTTCTTCACGGACCTCGGGGATCATTACCAGGTGATGGTCGGCACGGCGCTGGGCGATGACATGGTGCTGGCGACCGGCCCCCTGTTCGAGCCGACCACCACCGAAGATCTGAAGGAATACAAGCGCCGTTCCGCTGCCAAGAAGAGCGCCTTCCAGCTCGAGGTCGAGATCCGCGATCTTCCCGAGATCTTCGAGATGCAGTACGACAGCACGTTGTGGAAGGGCCTGGGCGAGCGCTGCCTCTCCTGCGGCAGTTGCAGCATGGTGTGCCCGACCTGCTACTGCTACGACGTCGCCGACGACGTCGAACTCGGTTCGAGGAGCGGCAGGCGCACGCGGTCGTGGGACTCCTGCCTGTTCTCCACCCATGCCCTGGTCGCAGGCGGAGAGAACTTCCGGTTCGGACGTCCGGCCCGCGTCAAATTCCGCTACTACCACAAGCAGAGCCGTTTCGTGGCCGAATACGGGCGGCCCAGTTGCGTGGGTTGCGGGCGCTGTATTTCGGCCTGCCCGGTCAAGATCGACATTAGCGAGGTGATCAGTCAACTGCGGAGGATGGAAGAAAATGCAACTGCTCAGTGAAGCGCCGGTGAGCCAGGCCATCGTGGCTCAGAATCCGTACTTTCCGCACATGGCGCGAATCGTCCGCATCTACAAGATGGTGGAGGACAACTACCTGTTCTCGCTGCGCTTCGTGGACGATCACCTGGCCCGGACGTTCCGGCACAACCCCGGGCAGTTCATGATGCTCAGCGTGCCGGGGACCGGCGAAGCGCCGATCTCGATCTCCTCCAGTCCGACGAGGGCGGGCATCATCGAGGTGTGTGTCCGGCGGGTCGGGCGAGTGACCAACGCCCTGTACCGCATGCAGACCAACGACCTTGTGGGGCTCCGGGGGCCCTACGGCAACGGTTACGACGTGGAGACCATGGCGGGCAACGACCTGCTGCTGGTCGCCGGCGGCCTGGGCATGGCGCCGCTGCGCAGCCTGCTGTGGTACGCGCTCGACAACCGGGATCAGTTCCGCAACGTTACCCTGATGTTCGGAGCGAAGTCGCCGGAGCAGATGTTGTTCCGCGATGAGCTTGCCTCGCTGGTCGACCGCATCGACCTGCAATGCCTGCTCACCGTGGACAGCGACCCGACGGGGACCTGGAAGTACCATGTCGGGCTGCTGCCCAAACTGTTCGACCACGCCAAGCTGAATCCGTCCGCCACGTATGCGGCCGTCTGCGGGCCTCCGGTGGTCTACAAGTTCGTGCTGCAACGCCTGCTCGAGCTGAACTTCTCCAAGGATCGAATCCTCATGTCCCTGGAACGGCGCATGAAGTGCGGCGTGGGCAAATGCGCGCATTGCAGCGTCGGCTACCGGTACACCTGTATCCACGGGCCGATCTTCACTTATTGGGATGCAATCAATCTGCCGGAGATGATTTGATGGGAAAACCAACACTGGGAGTATTCGGATTGACGGGCTGCGCGGGAGACCAGCTCGTGATTCTCAACTGCGAGGATCAGCTTCTCCAATTGACGGAGTTGGTCGACATCAAGGACTTCCTGATGGCCTCCTCGGAGAACGACGGGGAGTGCCGGCTCGACGTTGCGCTGGTGGACGGCGCGGTGTTGAGCAAGCGCGACGAGAACATGCTGAAGCGGATTCGGGAGCGCTCCAAGCTGCTGGTGGCCATCGGGACCTGCGCCGTCTGGGGCGGTGTGGCGGCCATGGACCGCAACGGCGACCGGGCCAAGCTCCTGCACCTGGTTTACGGCGACATGGGCAGGAAGTACGACACCCTGCCCGCCCGCGCCCTGCACGAGGTCGTGAAAGTGGATCTCAACATTACGGGCTGTCCGATCGAGAAGAGCCAGCTCATCGCGGCGGTGGCGAGCCTGCTCCAGGGAGACCCGCCGTTGTTCCCGAAGTATCCGGTCTGCTCGGAGTGCCGGGTGAAGGAGAACAACTGCCTGCTCGAGCAACAGGGAAAAGTCTGCTGCGGCCCCCTGACCCTGGCCGGATGCAACGCGCTGTGCCCGAGCCTCGGCATCCCCTGCGTGGGATGCCGTGGGCCGGCCGACGATGCCAACGTGGAGTCGGCGATCGCGATGTTCCATGAGAAGGGAGTCCCGCGCGAGGCGATCTCGGCCAAACTGCGGACTTTTGTGCCACTCAGAGGAGGGAACTGATGACAAGAACGATCAAAGTGGATCATCTGGCGAGAGTGGAAGGGCACGGCGGCGTCACGGTTGAGCTGGGCGGCGATCCGGTGATCGCCGTCCGTTTCGACATCTTCGAGGGCGCGCGGCTGTTGGAGGCGCTGGCGCGGGGACGCAGTTGGGAGGACGTTCCCCAGATTGTCTCGCGGATCTGCGCCATCTGCTCGGTGGCGCACTCGCTGACCTCCATCAAGGCGATCGAGAGCGCCTTCGGCATCACGCCGTCGCCGCAGACCGAGCTTCTGCGCGACCTGGCGTGCCGGGGGGAGAACATCGAGAGCCACGCGTTGCATGTGTTCTGCCTGGCGGTGCCGGACTACCTGAACTACCCGAGCGTGATCGCGCTGGCAGGCGACCTGCCGGATGCGGCGCGCCTCGGGCTTCGCCTGAAGAAGCTGGGCAATACCATCCAGGAGGTCATCGGCGGACGCGCCGTGCACCCGGTCAACTGCGTCGTGGGAGGCTTCGGCAGACTCCCCACGACTGAGCAACTGCTGGCGCTGCGCAGCGACCTCCGGCAGGCCGTCGAGGACTGCAAGGCCGTGATTGACCTGGTGGCCTCGCTGCCGCCGGCGGACTTCTGCGCCAAGGAGACCCTCTTTGCCGCCTTGATCCCCAAGGGCGACTTCGGCTACGGGTATTACTCGGGCGACGAAATCGGTATCCGCACCAACGGCAAGATCGTGACCATACCGGCGGCCAAGTACGCGTCGCTGGCCAACGAGCGCGCAGTCCCGCACTCTCACGCCAAGCACAGCTCTTACAAGGGCAAGCCATTCATGGTGGGGGCGCTGGCCCGCCTGGCGGTGAACGGCAGCACGCTGGACGGCACGGTGGCCGGCGTGTGGGAGAAGTTCAGGCTGTTCCAGCCGTTCCGCAACCCGATGGACAATAATCTGGCCCAAGCGCTGGAGCTGGTCTACGACATCAAGCGCAGTCTCCAGATCGTGGAGCGAATCCTGGCCGACGGGCTCAAGGAGGAGGCCCCCGTTCCGGTTCAGCCCAAGGCGGGATCCGGTACGGGAATCACCGAGGCGCCGCGGGGGCTGCTGGTTCACAGCTACAGTTTCGACGACCAGGGCCGGCTGGCGACCGCGGACGTGATTACGCCGACCGCCTTCAATGCCGCCAGCGTCGAGGACCATCTGCGGCGCACGGTGGAACAGAACGCCGGCGACAACGACCCTGCACTCACCAGGAAGATCGAGATGGTGGTGCGGGCCTACGATCCCTGCATCTCCTGCTCCGTGCACCTGGTTCGAAAGCGGAATGCCCCTTAGCCTGACAAGCGGCCGCCGGACGCTGAAGGCGAGGCTCATCTCCCACTACCTGGTGGTCTTGGGGATCGGCGGCCTGGTGACCTCGGTGGTCGGCTCCTACATCGTGAGCTCGACCATCATGATGCAGGTGCGCCGGAGCGTGGACAACAACTTTGTCACCGCGCGCTCCATCTACGACGAGCAGCTTGGGACGCTGAAGTTGACGGTTCAGCTCGCGGCCTCCGGGAGCACGATTCCTCAGTACCTGCGCGAGAACCGCCGCGAACTGCTGCTCGCCTACCTGGAGGGCATCCGCCGGGAGCGGCGCTTCGACTTCCTGACTCTTACCGATCCGGCGGGGCGGGTACTGGTGCGGTGTTCGCAGCCGGACAGAACCGGCGACGACGTCTCTTCCAGCAGTGTCATCGCAGCCGCGCTCGGAGGCTCCACAGCCGCCGCCACCGAGATCATGCCGGCGGAGATGCTGGCGAGGGAGGACCCGCGGCTGCGCGCGCAAGCGCAGATGTGGGTCGTGCCCACGGCGCACGCCCAGCCGGGAGGCAAGACCGAAGAGACCTCGGGGATGGCGCTCGTGGCGGCGACGCCGGTGCGGGGGCCGGACGGCAGGGCCGCGGGGGCGCTGTACGGCGGCATCCTGCTGAATCGCAATTTCACGATCGTGGACCGCGCCTGGGACCTGGTCTACCGCGGCGAGCAGTTCGAAGGCGAGGACGTGGGGACCGTTACCATCTTCCAGGGCGACCTGAGGATCTCGACAAACGTGAAGAAGGGCTCGGGAGAAAGGGCAATCGGCACGCGGATCTCGGCCGAAGTCGAGGATGCGGTGCTGCGGAAGGGCCAGACGTGGCGCGGGCGGGCCTTTGTGGTCAACGACTGGTATATCAGCCGCTACGAACCCATCCGGAACCTGAAGGGCGAGACCATCGGCGTTCTTTACGTGGGAGTTCTTGAGAGAGCCTACACGGCCATCCGGGACCGGGTGATCATCTCGTTCTTCATCCTCGCGACGGTCGGGTTCATCGTCATCATCGCCACCACCTACTACGAAATCCACCACATCACGCGGCCCGTCGGCCAGATGGTCGCGGCCACGCGCAACATCGCGGCGGGACGGTTCGACCAGGAGGTGGAAGCGGGCTCTCAAGGCGAGATCGCATTGCTGGCCGAGTCGTTCAATACCATGCTTAAGAGCCTGCGCACGATGAAGGGAGACCTGGAGGAGTGGGGCCGCACGCTGGAGCAGAAGGTGCGCGAGCGGACAGAGGAACTGGTGGCGATGCAGGCGCGCGTCTCGCAGTCGGAGAGGCTGGCCTCCGTCGGCATGCTGGCCGCGGGCGTGGCCCACGAGATCAACAACCCCCTGGGCGGCATCCTGGCCCTGACGTCGCTCACGCTGGAGGACATGAAACCGGACGATCCCAACCGGGAGAACCTCGAAGAGGTGGTGCATCAGACGCAACGCTGCCGTGACATTGTGCGAGGCCTGCTGGAATTCTCCCGGCAGTCCCGGATGGGCGCCGACCTGGCGGATCTGAACAAGATCCTGGACGACAGCCTGGCGCTGATCAGCCGCCAAGCCGCTTTCTTCAACGTGACGCTGGTGAAGGAATACGATCCGGAACTGCCGGCCGTGCTGGCCGACAAAGGCGAACTCCAGCAGGTCTTCGTGAACATCCTGGTGAATGCCGCCCAATCCATCGAAGGGCACGGGACGGTCAAGATCATCACGCGCCGCGCCGAAGGCGCCGACGCCGTGGAGGTCGTGGTTTCCGACACCGGCCGGGGCATCCCGGCCGAGGAGATCGGGCGCATCTTCGATCCCTTCTTCAGCACCAAGCCGAGCGGCCAGGGCACGGGGCTGGGCCTGTCGATCGCCTACGGCATCATCACGTCGCACAAAGGAACGATCCACGTGGCGAGCGAGGTGGGAAAGGGCACTGCGTTCACGATCCGGCTGCCCGTCGCACCGGCGGCCGCGCCGAACGAGCAATCGTGAAACCTCACCTGGTCATCGGTCTGGGGAACCCGTTGATGGGAGACGAGGGCGTCGGTTGCGCGCTGGCGGAAAGGCTCGCCGGGGACAAGCGGCTGCCCCCGGAGATCGAGGTGATCGAAGCGGGCACGGATCTTCTCGATTGCGCCGGGCAAATGGCCGGGCGGACCAGCGTCACGCTTCTGGACGCCATGCTGGACCCCTTGGAGCCCGGGGTGCTGCGGGTCTTCAAAGGAGATCTCAGCGAGTTCGAACACGGCCAGCCGAGCGTCCACCAGCTCAGTGTCCCCGGCTCGCTGGAACTGCTGAAGGCGGCTTACCCACAATTGCGGGACATCCGGTTCACGCTGCTGGCGGTTACGGTGGACTCGGCAGAGGCGCGGGCCCGACTCTCGCCAGCCCTGGAGGCCATGCTTCCGGACCTGGTAGAGCGGATTCTGGAGGAACTCCGGGGCGGCGTTACGCGTAGATAGGGAATGGAGGCAGAAAGGAGAAGCCCATGGTGAAGTTCCTGCTGTTCTGCATCTTGTTGGTGCTCTGCTGGCCCCTGGCGCTTCTTGCGCTGCTACTCTACCCGTTGATTTGGCTCTTGCTGTTGCCGTTTCGACTGGTGGGCTTCGCCGTGGAAGGAGTGTTGGGCTTCATACGCGCCCTGTTCCTGCTGCCCGCGCGAGTGCTGGGTGGTTCGGCTCGTTAGAACTTCGCCGATTTCCGCCTTTCTTCATACGCCTTGAATTGCGCCAGGAAGGGCTCGTAACCCGGCCGGCCCATCAGGCCGAAGGTGAACTTCTTGCCGAGTTCTACGCCCTCTTGATCGAAGGCGTTGATGTTCAGCAACTCTCCCGTGAACGCTGTCTGGAACTCCATCAACTGGAGGAAGGCGCCCAGGTGCTCCTCGTCCAGCCGGTCGAGCGTGAACGCGCAGTTGGGGCGCCCGCTCGCGGTAAGGGACGCAGCCGTGGAAAGCCGCTCCGCCTCGCTCAACTCGGCCAGCGATCTGCCGGCGAGGTAGTCGAATGCGTCCAGCCCCATCCGGCTCTTGGGGATCTTGGCGGAGTTGGGGAAGCGCTTGACGGACCAGAAGGTGAACACCTTGTCGTTGGGGCCCTCAGCGTACAACTGCACCTGGGAGTGCTGATCTGTGGTGCCCAGAGCGGCCACCGGCGTCTGTCCGGCGTTCACCAGCTCGCCGCTGCGCGTGCGAGCTTTTCCCAGGGACTCGGCCCAGAGCTGGCGGAACCAAAACGCGACGCCCCACAGGCGGTTGGAGTAGGGAAAGGCCACCTGAATGGTCTTGTTCCTGAGCTGCCAGACCAGGTAGTGGAGCAGGGCCGAGCGCAACGCCGTGTTCCGGCCGATATCCTCCAGCCACGCCAGCCGGGTCATGGCCGCCGCACCCTTTTGGAGCCGGCGGATGTCCAGGCCGACCAGGGCGGCCGGAACGAGGCCCACCGCCGAAAGGACGCTGAACCGGCCGCCGACGTTCTCCGGGACGGGGAAGGTGCGATATCCTTCCCTGGCCGCCAGCGCCGCCAGTTCTCCCTTCCCCTGCGAGGTCACCGCCACGATCCGGGAAGCCGCCTTCCGGCCCACGCCGCGCGCAAGCCAGTCGCGGACTATCAGGAAGGTGGCCGCGGTCTCGGCCGTGGAGCCCGACTTGGCGACCACGGCCACCAGCGTGCGTCTGGGCGCCATGCAATCCAGTGCCGCCATTACGAAGCTGGGGTCTACGTTGTCCAGCACCACCAGTCGCGGGCGCGCCGTGGAGAACTTGCCCTGCACGGGGTGTGGGCCCCTCAGCCCGCAGTCCAGCGCCCAGGCGCCCAGTGCGCTGCCGCCGATTCCCACCAGGCACACGGTGTCATAGGTCCCGCGCACCTCACCCGCATACCGGAGGATCTCCCGGGCGAGGCCGCCCTGGAACGGCAGCTCCGGGAAGCCGTACAATCCGTCCTCGCTTGCCTTCCGGAATGCACGCAATCCTTCAATCGCCCGAGGAACGCTGTGTTCCACCTCGGCGCGCTCCAGGCCGTGGGTCGCGCCTACCATGTCCGTATAGAGGTTCGTTTCATCGAACAGGATGCCCATGACTTCTATCTTGCGACAGAATCAGCAGGGCCGCCGGTCGGGGCTGGGGAAAGTTCCGGAGATCTGGTCGTGGAAGGTGAGGCGCTCTTCGTCCAAGAGCGCCCACCAGAAACCGATGCCTGCGGGAATGAGGCTTAAGACGCAGGCGGCGAGCCGCAGCAGACGTTGCTGCCTGCTGGCCGGCCGGCCGTGGAAATGCAGCAGCCGCAGGCCGGCCAGCCGCATGCCCGGGCTCCGGTCGGAGAGGAAGATCTCAAGCAGCCTGTAGAAAACCAGGATGAGTGCGAATGCGCCGCCGCAAAGGAGCAGAGCCAGCCGGTCCGCCGGCAAAGGCCCGATCGCGATCAGCAGACCACCGAAGAAGACGCAGCCGGCCGCCAGGACAAACGCCAAGTCAACGGCCGCCGCCTTACAGCGGCTGCGGATTGAGGCAACGGGCGCGTCGCACTCGACCGCGGGCGTGGCAGGCGCGGAAGCGGGGTTCTCGGCGGCCTCGGCGAAAGGCAGGAACTCCTGGTCAGGATGCACCGTCCGCACGCCGGTCCGCCGCGGCCCGGGGCGCCCCGCCTCGGTCGGTCCCCCGGTTTGGGGCGCGGCGATCGTGTCAATCGGGATAACGCGAAACAGAAGCTGCTGCTGAGGGGCGCGGGGCCTGGGAGGCTCTCTCATGGGCGATGGAATCACCGGGGGGCCACTCCCGCGCGGCTCATCCCCCAAGGGCGCTACGGCGGCACGGGGCTGCGGCCGGGGACCCTCGCCGAGCCGCCTCCCGCACCGCAAGCAACGATGCTCCTCTTCCGCGTTCGCAGCCCCGCAGTACCCGCAATTCACGCAATCTCACCGAGGTCCGTCAACGCTTGCGGGGGGCAGACACTCCATGCTACGGTTTTCGCTTGGGCCCGCCACGCCAGCCTTGCGGTCAACTCTCTCTCTCTGTAAGTAACATAATCGGAGGATTTTGTCACGGCCTGGTCCGAATTGTCCCTGCGGCGGTCCGACTTTCGGCGTTGGCCGCGTGGGCCATCGTGGCGCAATCGCAGTCCGCCCGCCCGCCCGGGGTCGAGGCGCCGCGTACGGATGAGGTCCTCATCTGGGCGGCGTCCAAGACGGCGGAGGGGCCCGTGTATCACCTGCGCGGCAGCGCGTCACTGGAGACCACGGAACTCCAGCTCTGGGCCGATGAGATGGACTACAACGAAGAGACCGGCGAGGCGGAGGCCCGTGGAAACGTCCATTTCCAGCATTTCCAGAGAGGGGAGGAGCTGTGGGCAGCTCGCGCGGAGTACAGCCTCCGCCAATCGACCGGACGGTTCTATGAAGTCCGCGGAACTTCGCCGCCCAAGGTCGCGCGGCGTCCGGGCCTGCTGACGTCGACAAGCCCATTTTACTTTGAAGGCCGATGGGCCGAGCGCCTCAAGGAGCGGTACATCCTGTACGACGGCTTCGTCACCAACTGCCGGCTGCCGAAACCGTGGTGGACGTTTCGTGCGTCCCGGTTCGACATCATCCCCGGCCAGCGCGCGGTAGCCCGCGGCGCGGTATTCCGGCTGCGGTCGGCGCCACTGCTCTATGCGCCGATTTTCTACAAGTCGCTGGAGGAACAGCCAAGGCAAAGCGGCTTCCTGACGCCCAACGCCGGAAACAGTTCCCGGAGGGGCAAGATGGTGGGCCTGGGATATTACTGGGCGATCAACCGCAGCTATGACACCACATACCGTGCCCAGTGGTTCACCCAGCGCGGCTTCGCCCATCATGTGGACTTTCGGGGCAAGCCGACGCAGAACTCGGAGTTCAACTACATCCTATACGGGGTCAATGACCGGGGGGAGAGGCTGGAGAGCGGGGAACGCCGCAAGGAGGGTGGATTCATCATGTCCGCCAGCGGCAAGGCCAGCCTGGGACGCGGCTTTGAAGCGAGGCTGGAGGGCAACTACCTCAGCACGATGCGCTTTCGCAGGGCGTTCACGGAATCGTTCAACGAAGCCATTCTCGCCGAGGTCCACTCGGTGGGATACGTGGACAGACACTGGTCCAGTTACGGGCTGAGTGTCGTGGCCGCCCGCACCGAGAACATTCAGGACGCCGGGAACTGGGACGCGGAGACCAAGGCTTACAATCCCGACGTGAAGACGGCCATCCGCAAGCTGCCGGAAGTCGAATTCACCGCGCGGGACAGGCAAATGGAGATCCTGGGCCTGCCGATTTGGGTCTCCATGGAGTCGACCGCCGGTCTGGTCCGGCGCACCGAGCCGAACTTCCAGACACGGCAGTTGATGAACCGGATCGACTTCCAGCCGCGGGTGATGACGGCGGTGCGCTGGAAGGGATTCAGCCTCCTGCCGTCTTTCTCGATCCGCGAGACCCGCTACGGCTCGCGCATGGAGCAGGGGCAGGTGGTTGACGCCACTCTCATGCGGCACGCGCGGGAGTTTACGCTCGAACTGACGGCACCCTCCCTGGCGCGCACTTTCGATGGGCCGGGATGGCTCGGAGAGAAGGTAAAGCACGTCATCGAGCCCCGGGCCGTGTTCCGGCACGCGGCGGGCATCGAGGATTTCGACCGGATCATCCGCATCGACACGACCGAGCTGCTTGCGAACACCACCGAGGTGGAGTTATCCCTGACCAACCGGCTCTACGTCAAGCGCGGAGCGGAGGCCACGGAGCTTCTGAGCTGGCAGCTCTGGCAGAGCCGGTACTTGGATCCCGATTTCGGCGGCGCGGTCACCAGCCTCGATCCGGTCACGGGCAAGCCGCGGCGGAACGTGATCGCCAGTACGGTGAACCTGACCGCCTTCTCGTTTCTGGATGGCCCGCGCCACTATTCGCCCGTCGTGTCCGCGCTGCGGATTGCTCCGGTATCGGGCTTCGGCGTGGAATGGCGGTCCGACTATGATCCCCTGCGGGGCCGGCCGGTGAACAGTTGGCTGTTGGGAGACTGGCGCCGCTCGATCTACTCGGTTTCACTGGGCCACAACCTGGTACGCAGCGGGCCCCAGCTTTCCGCCAGCGCCAACCAGTTCAACGGCAGGTTCACCGTAGGCGGCCAAGGCCGGAGAGGATGGAACGCCGCCTTCGACGCAATCCACGATTTCCGCCTTGGCGTCACGCGGTCGGCTGTTGCACAGGTCACCTACAACACCGATTGCTGCGGGTTTAGCGTTCAGTACTGGCGCCTCGACTTGATCGACCGCAGGGACAACGCCTTCCGCTTTGCCTTCTCGGTGGCCAACATCGGTTCCTTCGGGAGTCTCCGGCGGCAGGACCGGCTGTTCTAGGCTTCGCGTGTCTTGGAAAGCGCAAGGAAGACCGCCCACGCGTGGGCGTGCTCCGCTCCGCCGGTCGAAGTCAGGGTCGCCTCGGTCTCAATCAGCCGTTTGGTCCGGCGTCTGATCCATCCACGTACGAGGAATGTCGCGCCCGGGGCGATCTCACGCCGGAAGCGCACCCGGAGCTCGGCGGTCAGGGCCTCGCACTGAATGGCCACTGCCTTCGACATGGCCTCGTCAAGGACCGAGGCGACGATTCCTCCGTGGATGATGCCACGGAAGCCCTCCCAGCAGGGTTCCGGCTTCCACTCGGCCCCGACCACGCCAGCGCCGTCCGGTACAAACCGAATTCTCAACCCACCCGGATTCGCCGGACCGCACACAAAGCAGGACGGCTGAGGTAGAGCGCGGGGGCGTGGTCGCGCCTTCCGATGTGCACGAATCTGCGGTGCCGGCATCGACTCAGCTCCTGGGGGGGAGGCACGGACCGGAGTGGTTGCACGAAGTGGGGCGGCTCACCGGAGCGCCTGCCAGGTGCCGCCCTCCGGAGACGGGAACCGCGATGTGCATGATGGTCTGATTTCCTTTCGGTTCAACTGTATGGATGTAAAATACATCTATAGTATAGCAGCACCGATAGAGCGCCGTTCGTACGCATAGATGATTCATGCACCCATTTCCTGCTATGGTGGGTGCACGGAAGGAAGGAGCCGACACATGCCGCAGCGCAGATGCCGGCGTCATGGCAACGAGTACCCTTGCACCTGCGCCATGGGGAACCTGTACCGCTTCGTGGAGCCGGTGGTGTTGCTGCTTCTCAAGCAGAAGGGGCGGTCCTACGGCTATGATCTGTCAGGGGAGCTTCGGGCACAGGCACTCACCGACGCCGAGATTGAAAGAGCTGCCCTGTACCGCACCTTGCGCCAACTGGAGTTGAACGGGAATGTCACCTCTGGATGGGAAACCGACAAGGGCGGACCGGCGCGCCGCGTCTACAAGCTCACCGCGGAAGGTGAAAAGCACCTGGAGGAATGGACCACGGTGCTGGGACACGTATCCCGGTCCATGGCCCGATTTGTTCGCCAGGCGAAGAAGCTCGGCATCTCCGGCTCCGCGCCGCGATCTTACTCGCCGGGAGGGCGCAAGGCCTGATCGAGCAGCAACGACAACTCGCTGCTCTTGCCCTGGACGCGCTGCTTGAGGCCGGCTAGTTCGCGCTCGACAGCTCGGAGCCGGTCGGAAATGTGGAGGCAGGCGAGCACGGCGACACGCGAGGGCTCTGAATCGCCCGTTCGAGACGCAATCCCGGCCATCAGCTCGTCGATGAGGCGGGCAAGCTCCTCGACCTCGCGGGGGTCGCCGGACGCGCGGACGGTGTAGCTCTGGCCGAAAATCGTGATCCGTACCGGCTTCTTCTCCGCTGGGCCGGAATCCATGTGCGCTTCCTGAGCGGCGCTCCTAGCCTCCGCCGAGCAGGTCCATCTGCCCAAGCAATCTCTCGATGCGGGCGCGAACCTCCAGGCGCTCGGCGCGGAGCGTCTCCAACTCCTTGGACAGCTTGGAGGCCTGCATCCTGGCCTCGGTTGCTTCGCGGAGCGCAGTCTCTCGCTCCTCCACGGCGGCGTCCTTCTCCCGGCGCAATCTGGCCACCAGCTCGGCCGCCTGCACGATCCGTGTTTCCAGCCGGCCCAGTGCGTCGACGTCCTGCTCGACCGGCGTTTCCATCACTCAGCCTTCGCCAGCGCGGCTTTGGCCTTATCGGCCACGAGCCGGAAACCGGCCTCGTCGGAGACGGCCATTTCGGCCAGAACCTTGCGGTTCAGGCCGATCCCGGCCTTCTTCAGTCCGCTCATCAGCTTGCTGTAGGAAAGCCCCGCCCTCCTGGCGGCCGCCCCGATGCGGACGATCCACAGCGACCGGAAGTCGCGCTTCTTGCGCCTGCGGCCGACGAACGCGTAGCGCAGGGATTTCTCGACAGCCTCCTGCGCGGCACGGTGGAGCTTGCTCTTGGTTAGGAAAAAACCCGAGGCGCGTTCCAGCGTCTTGCGGCGCGACGCCACGCGCTTGGTACCTCTCTTTACTCTGGGCACGTTTTACTCCTTCTCTAAGTGTCTGAGGCGGCTCGGGCACGTGCCACGCGCTCCGGCCGCACTCCTGGAAACTCAGTCGTAGGGAAGCATCCGCTTCAGTTCGGGCTGGTTGGCCTTGTCGGCCACCACGGACTGCCCGAGCCGGCGCTTCCGGGCGGGCGCCTTCGAGGTCAAGATATGACGCGCAAACGAATGGCGACGGGAGACTTTTCCCGTGCCGGTCTTCTTGAACCGCTTCGACGCACCCTTATGTGTCTTCAGCTTCGGCATCGATAACTGTTCCTGGATCTCCCGCGTGGGGGACGTAGGATGTGCTGCGAACTTCCTCAGTATAGCATGGCGCCGCCGGCATGTTAGACTGCAAAACGAACCATGAGCTTCGTCCGGCTAGAAGGGGTCTCCAAGACATATTCCCGCAAGGTTTCCCGCCAGTTTCTGCGGAGCTACCTCCATGCGAGATTGCGGCCAGCCGCTCACGAGCGCTTCTACGCCCTCAGGGAGGTGACGCTCGATTTGGGCGAAGGCGACAGCCTGGCCGTGATCGGGCCGAACGGGGCGGGCAAGAGCACGCTGCTCAGCCTGATCGCGGGCCTGGCCTGGCCCGACGAGGGCACGGTACAGGTGAACGGGCGCGTGGCCGCCCTGCTGGAGCTGGGTTCCGGCTTTCACCCGGACCTCACAGGAGCCGAGAACGTCCGCCTGAACGCCGCCTTGTTGGGTTTCTCGCGGCGGCGGACCCGGGATAAGTTCGACGAGATCGTCGAATTCTCCGGCGTCCGGGAGTTCATTGACCAGCCGCTGAGGACATTCTCAGCCGGCATGATGGTGCGGCTGGCGTTCTCGGTGGCCACGGCCCTCGATCCGGACATCCTGCTGGTCGATGAGGTGCTGGCCGTGGGCGACCAGGAGTTCCAGGCCAAGTGCATCCTGAAGATCATGGAATTGAAGCGGGCGGGCAGGATCCTGGTGTGCAGTTCCCACATCATGGGTACCCTGAGGGACCTCTGCAATCGCGCCATCTGGCTGGACCACGGGCGCGTGCGGCGGATGGGACCCGCATCCGAAATGCTCACCGAGTACGAGGCTTTGGCCGGCGCCACTCCGCACTGATGGTGGGCGCGACAGGACTCCAATCTGTAATCTGTGGCCTCAGTCCGGTGGCTTCCGAAGAACGCCTGTTCTCCGCGCCGGGCATCTTGGAGGGGAAGTGCCGCACCCGTCCGGATTCTCCCTCACATGCAGAGATAATGGGCTTGATCGATGCCATTCACATTAAGCGTTGCGATTTGGAATACCGGATGGAGGTCGCCAGGTTCGTCTCCGGGTAAGAGAATCCGCGAAATCCTTCAGCAAGGCGGTTTTGATCTTATCTGCCTGACGGAAGGATCCGAAGGCCTTCTGCCGCCGCAGGGGTACATTGTGACCTCCGGGGCGGATTATGGCTACGGTGTGCAGGTGAAGCGAAGAAAGGTGCTGATCTGGAGTCGCTGCCCCTGGCGGGAGTTGGACCAGGTTGGCCATGCAGATCTCCCGTCAGGCCGGTTCGTCTCAGCACTCACCGAAACGCCAATGGGGCCGCTAAGATTCGTAGGAGTCTGCGTCCCATGGAAGGATGCCCATGTGCGAACGGGCCGCCGTGACCGCAAGCCGTGGGAGGACCACCTTACCTATTTGAAGGCCTTGGGGACGCTGCTTCCAGGTTATGCCGCGTCTGGAAGCCTCGTGGTCGCTGGAGATTTCAACCAGACCATCCCGCGCCTCCGTGTGCCATCGGCGGCCCACGACTCCCTGCGGCGAGCCCTGGACGGTTTGGAGATTGCCACAGCGAACCACTCGCTGCCCAATGGCCGCCTTTCAATTGATCACCTTGCCCACACTCCGGAGTTGTCTGCGGCCGCGATAGCCAGTTGGTCCAACCTTTCCGACGACGGCAGCTGGCTGAGTGATCACTGCGGACTGTCGGTTCGGCTGTCTCTGAGAGACGCGAGGGGCCCCGGCACAGAATGGGGAGGGCGATGGGCCTGCGGCTTCCGCAACTTTAACCACTGAAGAAGGAGGCGCTGCGGCGGCCGGGCGGGGCGGCGTGAACGCCAAGCTGTTCCGGGCCACGTCCTGCACAGCCTGGCGTTCACCGGAGAGAGGAACGTCAAATTCAGGAAATTTGATAAGCGCAACTCTTCTGACTCGCCTGGGCTACTTCTTCGCGACCGGGTTGCCGCCTCCGCACAGCACTTCGTGGGCCCAGATGGTTCTCCCCAGCATCTGGGTGGCCAGCGACGCGAGGAGGCCACGCCGCCTCAGCGCCGACGGGATGAAACAGGCAAATGTTGGGGCATGCAGCTTGGGATCCACACACCAGCCACCAAATTGGTGGCAACGGGTCCACTGAGACGCTTCCGCCGCGTTGAGTTGCTGGGCGACTGAGGCCCCGTGGTTCGGGTCGCAGTCCAAAGGCAGTTTCAGCAACAGCAGAACACCGCTTCCAAGTTGGGGATGGCGGCAGTCTGAGGTCACTTCCAGCAGGGCCGTCTCCCGTGCTATGCCATTGGAGATTCCAACTGCCGGCGCGGAGCCAGAGAACGCGAACTCCGCCGTCAGCCCGGACTCGTCTGCATGCGCCAGTGCGTAAGGGGCGAGCGCGCCGCAGGCTTCCGAAAAGTCCTCCGGACCGAATGCCGAGGGGCCGCGGCCTTCGGGCGCGAACATCTCCTCTATCACATGCAACATGTCATCCGGCTCGGGGCGCAGGCCGTTACGTGGGTGTGAGGACCGGTCAACCTGGGACCCCAGGAACTGCGGAAGCAGCCCTGCCTTGATATGAGCATCGGCGCATTGCATCGCAACGGCAGCAGAAAGGAGCTGGGTCAACCAGCCCGCGTTCTCAGAATGGCAGTATGCGGAGCAGCTCAGTTTGACAGTTCCTCGCTCACGGTTCCACACGAAGCCGCTCATGGCGGCGTGACAATTGAGGGACTGCAGGATCTCGGCCGTGCGCTGCGAGTCGCAGACTCCGCACAGCAAGTCGGTCTCCGCGCGAACACAGACCACACTGAAACCCGTGTCCTGCCGGACCGGTTCGGCCCATACGCGCTGTGCCAGGTCGTGTCCCCACCAAGTGAAACGCCGGTCCTCACGCACGCTCCACTCGGCGTCGATCATCATTGCCTCCTGCAGGTCACGGATGATCTTCGGCCCAATATCACCGTTCTTCGTCATCGTGGTCTCCTTCCCATGGCAATCCTGGTTTGCCGAAATGCCCGTAGTTGGTTGTCGCGCGGTACATCGGCCGCAGCAAGTCAAGTCTGCGAATGATCGCGGTCGGCCGGAAATCGTAATCTCTGGCGAAGCGCTCGGCCGCAGCGGCATCTCCAGTGCCGAACGTCTCCACATGAATCGACACCGGCTCCGCAAGGCCGATTGCATAGGCGACCTGAATCTCAGCTCTGTGCGCCAGTTTGCGCCTCACAATCTGGCGGGCGAGATAACGGCAGAAGTAGGCGCCGCTGCGGTCGACTTTGGATGGATCCTTGCCGCTGAAGGCGCCACCTCCGTGGCGGGCCATTCCACCGTAGGAGTCCACCATGATCTTCCTCCCGGTGACACCGCAGTCGGCCGCCGGACCGCCTTGCACAAAGCTCCCGGTGGGGTTCACCAGGAACTTAGTGGTAGGGCTGTACCAGTCCCCAAGCGCCCGCGGCGCGAGGCTATCGACAACATAGCTGCGAATAAGCTCGGATGACGTTCCCGTTGCGTGCTGGGCTGAGGCCAGAACGTGCGTGACCTGCTTTGGAATGCCGCCCTCGTAAAGCACCGACACCTGGGTCTTGCCGTCAGGCCGCAGCCACGGGAAGGATCCGCTCCGCCGGTCCTCGGCCAGACCCCTGGCCAGGCGGTGCGCCAGCAGGATCGGCAGGGGCAGCATCTCGGGTGACTCGTCGGTGGCGTACCCGAACATGATGCCTTGGTCGCCGGCCCCCTGCTCTCCGGCGACATCCCGGCTGGCATTCACGCCGCGCGCAATCTCGTCGGCTTGCCTGCCAATGAATTCCTGGATCACTACGGAATCCGCTGCGAAACTGCAGTCGCAGTCCGTGTAGCCGATTTCGCGGATTGCCTCGCGGACCACGGCTTCGTGGTCGACGCTTGCCCTGGAGGTGATCTCACCAGCCAGAATCACAGTTCCGTCCTTGCAGAGCACCTCGCAAGCAACCCGGCTCTGCGGGTCTTGCGCCAGATGGGCATCCAGGATTGAGTCGGCGATGTAATCGCAAACCTTGTCCGGGTGCCCCTCGCAAACCGACTCGGATGTCAGGATGTGGCGATGGGGACTCATTGCGTCACCTCCTGGCAGCGACGTGATCGATCGCGGGGCAAGCGCGCGTTATAGCGCAGGGGGAAACCATCGAGAACAGGCCGCCTTGCCGGAGCCTCTTCCAGGCTCGCGGAACTTGCGTGTTCCATTGTGCACTCTCCTTTCGGTTGGATGCATCAGGGACAAGAAAAAGAAAACCGCCCGAGCATCAGGCGGTTCTGTTTCCGTGGAGACTCGCGTTCGGGATTCCATTCCCGCCCATCGAGTGGTTTATCCACTCAAGGCACCGTAGCGTCTCCCTGCCCGGTTGCCGGACCCGGATGATATCCGGATCGCTCCTGATGTCAATTGGATTGTAGCATTTTGGAGTGTGGCTCTTGATCAAAAATGGGGGCACCCTGATGGTGGGCGCGACAGGACTCGAACCTGTGACCTCCTGCGTGTGAAGCAGGCGCTCT
>JBHGAV010000028.1:0-77730 GCA_041946685.1 Bryobacteraceae bacterium
GGTAGCGCACCTGCCTTGGGCGCAGGGGGTCGGAGGTTCAAATCCTCTCGCCCCGACCAGAAAGCAGAACCATCCGTGGAGCGTAGAGCCAGATCGGGGAAGCAGGCGCGCGGGGGGAGGGGACCCGAACGCAGCGAAGACGGCGTGGACCTCACCCTGATCCGCTGGATGCTATCGCTCACCCCCGCCGAGCGCCTGCGGGTCGCGCAGGATTTCGCCAACTCCATCGCGAGGTTACGTGCCGGCCGGGCCAAAGCTTGACATCGAAGCGATCCTGAGAACCCTTGACCGCCACGGCGTCGAGTATATCGTTGTCGGGGGTGTCTGCGCCGTGCTGCACGGCGCGCCCATCGCGACGTTCGACTTGGACGTAGTACACTCGCGCTCCCCAGAAAATGTCGCCCGGCTGATGCGGGCTCTCCGGGAGTTGAAGTCGCATTACAGGGCCCAACCCGAAAAGAAGTTGCGGCCGGCCGAGAGCCACTTGTCCGGGGGCGGGCACCAGTTGTTGCTCACTCGCTTTGGCCCGCTGGACGTACTGGGGCTGGTTGGCGCGGGGCTCGGGTATGAGGACCTCCTGCCGCACACGGTGTGGACGGAGCTTGGAGACGGTCTGAGGGTGCGCCTGCTGGATTTGGAGACTCTCATTCAAACCAAACGGGAGACCGCTGGCGAGAAGGACCTGGCGGTGCTCGCGACGCTGCGCCGGATCTTGAAAGAGCGTTCCGAAACCTGACGCCGCCCGGCAGCGCGCCCGCCTTGGGCGCAGGGCCGTGCCCCTGTAAGTCAGGCCGCCCCGGTCATGGAGGCCCCCCTGCGGAGAAGGGAGATTGCCGCTGGCTCGCGCGGACTCAGCCGCCGTGGTAGCGTACCAAGGTCGATTCCAGACGGCCGGTGGCGTCCTGCAACAGTCGCTTGGTCAATTGCCGGCCCAACTCTGCGTCCTGCTCGCACGCGTGGCTGAGCGCCCTGCCGTCAAACGCGAGCGTCCGTACACGTTCGAGCGCTCGGGCGCGTAGGTGCTGTCCGGCTCCGGCCACCAAGAAGGACCAGCCCAGTTCCTGCCCTTCTTCCACCGTGAGCACCCGCGCCCGGCCCGTGCTGGTCGCCAGTTCCAAGGCGACCTTCCCCGCAAGCACAACGTGAAACTGCCTGGAAGCTTCATCCTCCCGGAAGATGATCTGGTCCTTCTCATAGCCCACCTCTCTGGCCATCGCCGCCAGCCGGTCAACGAGGCTCGGGTCCATGTGCTGGAAGAACGGAAGCCCCCGCATGGTGTCCACGGATGTCTGTCCCATAGCACCCTCCCTCCGACACCGCATGAATTCAACAGCCTACTGCTGATAAATTATACAACAACTGCTGATAAATTACACAAGTAAATTCTGTGCGTCACGGATGAAAAACAAGTCTAGTGAGCTTGTCTTCTGGATTCAATACTTTAGGTTCATGTGCGCGGGAACTTCTTGCGGCGCTGGTAGCTGCGGGCCAGCTCGATGTACACGCCCAAGTCGCGATCCAGGTCCGACTGCGTGCCGTCAAAGTAGAAGTTTCGGATGGGGATGCCCCCCAGGTCGCGGCTCACCTTCGGGTACACCGCCTCGCTCACGATCCCGTTCATACACGTGAAGGGGCTGATGTCGATGATCCCGTCGGCACCCTTCCGGGCCAGGTAGACCGCCTTGCCGACGTTCAGGACCATCTCTCCCAGCGCCCCGTCTCTCGGCAGGTAGGGCATGGCCAGCTCCAGCACTTCGTAGATGTCCGGCTCCTCGCAGCCCGCGAACTCCTCCCGGAAGGGCTCCAGAAGCGTATGCTCGTCGCGGTGCTGCACCTTCTGGCGGATCCAGGCGGCCAGCCCGTCTTTCGAGATGAGCCGCCCCGCCAGTTTCAGCTTCCGGAAGTTCTCCGAGTTCGTGTACCAGACCCACTCTGTGATGTCGCTCAGCCAGGCTTCGCCGCCGTACTCCTCCAGGCGGCGCACCAGGTCGTCGTTGGAGAACGTGTTGAGGCGGCAGAAGATCTCCCCCACGACGCCGATCAACGGCATGGAGGCATCGCGGTTGATTTTGGCGGCCCGGAACCGGTCGCGGCACCGCACCAGGCTCTCCCTGATCCGGGCGAGTTGCGCCGGCGGAGCGATCGGAGCCTTCTCGATGGTCCCGCACAGATCGTCCAGACAGGCCTCGTACACCGCGTCGATCGATCCCTTGACGACCTCGTGCGGGCGGTAGCGCAATAGCATCTTTTGGAGGATGTCGGCCGCCAGCAGCGCCCTCCAGCCAGTGCGAACGAACGGTCCGGCGAGCTCCCCCAATCCTCCGTACGAGTTGTTGCTGGTGGGCGAGATGATCTCGGTCTGGTCGTAGCCGTGCGCCGTCAGGATCTGCTTCAGATAGGGCGCGTACTGGCCGAAACGGCAGGGACCGTCAGCGGTAGGCATGAACAGCAGGACCCGGTCGGGATCGGTCTCGGGGCTTTCCAGCAGTTTCATGAAATCGCCGACCGTGACCTTGGCCGGATAGCACTCGTCGCCCGAGGTGTAGCGCGCCCCCAACTCGCGGGTGCGGTCGTCGGAGGGCGGCACGATGTCGGCTTCCACCCCGATGGCGCGGAACGCGGCGGCGAAAGCCCGGCCGCTGCCGTACGCCATGGGTGGGATGTAGACCTTCTTGCCGGCTAGTGGATGGCCGCCGAGGCCGCTTGAGCTTCCTGCCCCGATTGATAACATCGCAAAATCCCCTTGCTGTCGAGGTAGGCCTCGCAACGGGTCATATACCCAGCGTCGTTGCCGTGGCCGTCAAACTGGAGCACCAGGAGGGGCGCCCCGGCAGCCTCGCGCGTGAAGTGCTTGATGTAGGAATCCGGCCCGCACTTGAAGTTGGAGATGTAGATCAGGTGCAGGTTGGGCCGGGTGGCGATCATCCGCGCCGCAGCCAATATCTTCTGCCCCGAGGCCCAGTACATGTTGGGATGGAGGTCGTCGATATGCTCCTTTCCCGTTACCAGGAAGTCGATCGGGATCACGTTGGCGCCGTACCGGTGCCGCAGCTTGCGCGGGATGTCGCAGTTCACGTTCCGGTCGTAAATGTTGTAGCTTCGCCCCACCAGGATCAGGCCCGGCTCCCCGGTCTCATCCAGGACGCCAAGGGAGCGGCGCCCCGCTTCCAGAAGCCGCTCCTGGAACGTCCGCTGCGCGGTGTAGGCCGCATCCACGGCGCGGTCACTCAAGCGGCGCGGCACTCCCAGCTTGCGGACCGTTTCCGCCAGCGCGTTCTTGATGACCTCCCGCCCCAACTGGAAGTGCAGCGTGGGAATCAGGTACTTGTGCGCGTGGTCCTCCAGCTTGGGCGCGGCTCTGAGCACGAAAGGAAGGGTCTGGTTCCACGGACACAGGTGCGCCGTGCATGCGGAACCCTCGCTGGACTCGGTATTCAGCACGTTCGGCAGCAGGACGTAATCCACGCCCTTGTTCAGCAGCCATAGAGCGTGCCCATGGGCCACCTGGACCGGGTAGCACGGCTGCGCCAGCGCCAACTCCACTCCGTCGGACGCAATCTGGTGGTCCGTGGAGGGGGAGAGAACGACTTCAAAGCCGAGCTCGGCGAAATACCGCTGCCAAAACGGCTGCCGGTCCAACGTGGACATCGCCCGGGGGATGCCCACCCGCAAGGGCGACGACGGCTTGGGCGCGGCGGCGGCAAGCTCCTCGATGATCCTCTCCCGCAGGGCGAACAGGTCCTCAACCACCGGCTTGCGGCCCGTGATGGAGGGCTTGCGGAACTTGTCCGAGCACTTGTCGCCCCAAAAGCTCTTCTGGCCCTCGATGGTGAATTCCTTGATGTCGCAATAATTGGAGCAGGCCTTGCACACAAAGTCGCGCGACGTCATAGAGAGCCGCGACAGGTCGTAGCCGCGGAACTTGGTGTCCGCGTTGGTCGCGTTGCGCCATTGCCTGGCGATGAGCGCCATCCCAACCGCGCCCATGACGCCGTTGTAGGGCGGCACGGTGATCTTCTTGCCGAGCAGGCTGGCGAAAGCCGCCGCCACCGCGTCGTTGTAGGCGGTGCCGCCCTGGAAGTAGATCACGTTGCCGATCTTCCTTCCCCGCACCACCCGGTTCAGGTAGTTCAGGGCGATCGAGTAGGCCAGCCCCGCCACCAGGTTGGGCACCGACTCCGCCTTGTGGAGCCAGCCGGTGACGTCGCGCTCCATGAAGACCGTGCAGCGCTCACCGAGGCGCGTCGGCGCCGTCGAGGAGAGCGCCAGCCGGGCGAATTCGCCCTTGATGCTGATGCCGAGCTTCTCGGCCTGCTCCTCCAGGAACGAGCCCGTCCCCGCGGCGCAGGCCTCGTTCATGGCGAAGTCCACCACCACGCCGTTCTCGATCGAGATGAACTTGGAATCCTGCCCGCCGATCTCGAAAATCGTGTCCACCGGGTCGGAGCCCTGCGCCGCGCTAATGTGCAGGGCACCGGTCTTGTGGGCCGTGATCTCGTCGTTGACCACGTCGGCTCCCACCAGCTCCGCGATCAGCTCGCGGCCGGAGCCCGTCGTGCCGACTCCCTGGATCACCAGCCGGTTTCCCCACTCCTGCTCGATCTCCGTAAGGCCCTGCTGGACCGCCTCGACGGGACGCCCGGCGGTCCGCAGATAGACGTCCTTGATGACGCGGCCCCATTCGTCCATCGCCACCAGGTTGGTGGACACCGAGCCGATGTCGATGCCGAGGAAGGCCGGGATGGGCTGGTTGCCGGGGGGCGGCTCGTAGCTGGCCACGCTCTCCCTGAGCAGCACCACGTCCTTCATGCTCAGCGGCGTCACATCCTGGACCCGCGCTTCCGACTCGTGCTGGTTCAGCCGGTGAATGTCGCGGAAGTTGCGCTTGCGGCGCTCCTCGGACTCCAGGATCGCCGCGCCCACCGCGCCGCACCAGGCGTACAGGTCGGGCACGATCAGCTCTTCCTCTTTCAGCCCGAAAACCTCGCGCAGGGCGGCGGTGACGCCGGCGTTCTGGCTCACCGCGCCGACCAGCGCCACCGGGGCCGTCACCTTGCGGCCCTTGACGATGCTGCTCTTGAAATTGCGCGCCACCGCGTCGCACAGGCCTCGCAGGATCTCGGGCGGGGTGTAGCCCTTCTGCTGGGCGTGGATCATGTCCGACTTGGCGAACACGGAACACCGGCCCGCGATCCTGGCCGCACAGTTCGCCGTGCACACGATCGATCCCACCTCCTCGATCGAGTAGTTCATCCGCAGCGCCTGCTGATCCAGGAACGACCCGGTCCCGGCTGCGCATTCTCCGCTACGGTCGTAGTCCACGATGCCAGTCTGGCCGCCGCCTTGCTGCGGCTCAAGCCGGATGTACTTGGAGCTCTCCCCGCCCAACTCGAAGACGGTGCGGATGTGAGGATAGAAGTCCCCGATCATGCGCGCGACGGCCTTGAACTCGTTCTCGAAGTAGATACCCAGGATCTTGGCGATCGTCCGGCTCCCGGAACCGGTCACGCGAATGCCCTCGATGCGTTGCTCCGGCACCGCCGCGTAGAATTCCTGGAGCAGGTCGAAGGTGGATTGGATGGGACTGCCGGCGATGCGCCGGTATTCGGAAACGACCAGAGGCTGAGCGCTGAGGCCCCGGTCAACCATGCGGAAGCATGGCTTGGCCGCGCAGAGGGATTCCAGCAGGCCGCGCTCCTCGGGTTTGCCAAGGGCGGCCAGCTTCAGACTAATGGCGCCGATGTCCAATCCGATGTTGATGCCCATTTCTCTTGATGATACCTAAGCCCAAGGAAAGATGGAGCGATTCGGGCCCGAACAGCCGGTTTTGGCCGTTGAGGGTGGAAGTATCCGGGTCGAACGGACGCCACTCTGGTAGGCTGGGTGGTACGGGAATCTGCGATGGAATCACAAGCGACCTACGACGACGTCAATCTCATCTTGCGCCTTTACGAGCTCAGGCGGGAATCGAAAATGCGTGCCGCCCGGGACTGGTTCGCCAGGAATTTCAAGGCAGGCACGCTGGAGGAAGTGGCCACGCTGTGCCCGCCCGGAAGCGAGGAGAACGCCTACCTGCGCATGGTCATGAGCTACTGGGACATGGTAGCTTCCTTCATTACCAGCGGCGTGCTCAACCAGGAGCTGTTCTTCCAGAGCGGGGGAGAGATGCTCTTCGTCTGGGAGCGCCTCAGGCACCTGATGCCGGAGACGCGCGAGCGCTTCAAGAATCCGACGCTTTACAGGAACCTGGAGACCGTTGCCAACTCCTTCATCCAGCACATGAACAAGACCGCACCGGGGGCCTATGAAGCGCTGGTAGCCCGCTTGCGCGGCGTCTGAAGGCGGCAATCGATGCGCCGGGACGAGGAGTTTTTCAAAGACCAGGACGTCGAGCTGATTTACGTCGCCAGGAAGCTCTCCGAGGCTAAGGCGCTCGAAGCTCTGCTGACGTCGGCGGGGGTGGACTACCTGGTCGAGGTGGATGAGTACCTCGGAGGATTTCTGTTCCAGCGGATGCGCGCCGGAGCGTTCTTCTACGTCCTGCCACGGACTGCCGACTCCGCGCGGCGCCTCATGGAGAGCCACCGCTACCGCCCACAGAAGGCGACGCCGTAGTGTACTGCGATGCCACTAACGTTTCTTTGCCGCTCCTTCACGGTCGCGACTCCGTTCCGAGGACCGCGTCAGCACGGCTCCTGGCCGCAGCCGATCACGATGGGTCTCATGTCTGGATTGACACCCTTGCGGATCTGCTCCGCCCAGTCATGAAATTCCTTGGCTCGGACGGTCTTCGGAGCGACACGTTCCAGAAACTGCGCCGCCGCGTCGCGTTCGCCCCAATCGATCAAGGCACGTGGAAGATTCATCGCCATGGGGCCATAGCGTAGCTCATCCGACGGCGGAGCGTCTGCCGCGGCCAGCAGGTAGCGCGCAGCCTCGCGCTTGTGGCCGCGCCGCAGTGCGACCTTGCCGAGCATTATGTTCGCTTCGAACACGGCGTAGCCGCTGTGCGGCGCGACGGAGGTGCTCCGTGCCAGGTCCAGCAGTTCGCGAGCTCTGGCCGCCGCGAGATCGAGGTTTGGGTTCTGGCCCGTTGGGCCCCAAGCCTCGTTCATCTTGAACCGGATCAATCGCAACCGGTCAGCGTCCCCAAGCTGCTTCTGTCGTTCGGCCGGGAGCTCTTGCAGTTCCTTGAGCTTATGCATCTCCCGCATCCGCACTACGCCGAAATGGATGGACTTTGCAGCCTCGCTCGCCGGGTCGAGGGCCACGGCCCGCGACGCGTACGATTCCGCAAGCGCAAGGGTATCGCCCGGAATCCGTCCGTCCCTGCTGCGCCCCCACACCATCAGCCACTGGGCAGTCTGCGCCAGTATCTGGCTGTCGGTGGACTGCTCCAGCTTAGCTCGCACGCTCCGCGCGTAGGGTCCCTGCGCTTCGGCCACGCTGAAACTGCGGATGACATTGAACTCCGTTCTCGGCTCCGCATTGCCGAGCAGCACCATGGCGTAGTGCTCGCCCAAGAGCCTGCCCCAGCGCGGGTCGCCCGGATAGTCCTTTCGGCCCGCGAGAAGGATATCCTCGGCGAGCGGCTTGTCGGCGCCCTGGAGAAACGATGCAGCACGCTGGAATATCTCGGCGCTAGCGCCCGGTTTCTTCAAGTTGGCGAGCCAGAGCCGTTTCCCGCGCTCGTAGCCAGCATGGTTCGAGCCGGGATTGATGTTCCCTGGCCACAACTTGCCTCCGGGCTCGTGCTCGATGTACCACAGAATCAGCGCGTCCTTACCCTTCTGGTCGGGATGGAACTCGTAGTAGCGCATGAGCTGGAAATACGTGCGCTGGTCTTGCGCATTAGCTTTGAGGGCGGATACCTTTGCTGCGGCCTCTTCGGACGTCATGCTCCTCGCCTCGTCGAGGAGCGACTGGCGTTCGGCCACCTGCTTCTCTCGCGCGGCGGCGTCTCGCTTGGCCATCTCGTTCATGCTGAGCTGTCCGGGAGCGGGCCTCTGCGCGCGTTGCAGGTTGCACCCGCCAAAGATGGCAACCGCAGACCCGCAAAGCACCACCGCGGCGGTTGCGCGCCGGCGCGAAAGCCGCTGCGGCGGGCTGCCTTCGAGAATCCGCCGGATGCGTGCGGAGAGCCCCCCGTCCGAGATCGCCGTTCCCCACGCCGGCAGGCGCGCACCGGCGCGCTTGACGGCGCGGGCCATGTCGATCAGATACCCAGCGTACAGGCGCGGGTCGTGTTGTCGACCCAGCACGGCTGCATCGCAGGCATCTTCGGCCAGCGCCGCCAGCTTACGCTCCAGCCACCAGGCGAGGGGGTGAAACCAAAACACGGCTCGGTTGAGAAGCGCCAGCCACTGTACCACGGGATCGCGCCGCCGCACGTGCTCCCCTTCGTGCACCAGCACAGCATCGAGTCTGGCGGCGGACCAACTGCGCCAGTCTGGGGGGAGCACGATCACCGGGCGGAGCCATCCCAAGGTCACCGGCGCCGCGCATTCGGGACTCGTGAAAACGCCGTCGCCGGCCGTTGCCCGGCGCACAAGTACGCCCGCCCGGACGGTCCCCGCGATCAGCCTCGCCAGCATCACCCCGGCGCCGGCGAGGTAGCAGCCCACAGCAACTCTGCCCCAGGGCCAGGACGGTGCCGGCTTGGGTGTGGCTGGTCCGGTTCCGCCCTGCGATCCGGCAACCATGGAGACCGCAGCCTCGGGTGGGGGCGGGAGGATGCCGCCTCCCATGGGAATGGGCTCAAGCGCGTTCTGCTCGCCTTGAGGGAGAACCGGCAAGGCCACCTTCGGCCCCCACGCCGTCCAGGCGGGCATCAGGAGCATGAAAGCCAGGACCGTCGTCCAAACCAAATGCTGCGCTGCCGCGTTCCGGATCCCGAGAAGGCGCAACACAGCCGCGGTCCCCGCGGCCATCAGCACCACCCGGACCGACGATTCCACAAAGACCGCGTTCACCTGCCGCCTCCCCCCCGTCTCCTGCGGACCGCCTCGGCTAGCTGTCTCAATTCGCTCTCGCTCAGGACTTCTGCGTCCACCATGCCCGTGACCAGTTCTTCCACCGAACCTTTGCAGAGCCGATCGATGATCTGCCGCACGGCGCGCGCGGCCAGGCTGCGCGCGGGTTCCACGGCCCGGTAGACATACGCGCGACCTCGAAGTTCATGCAGCAGATACCCCTTCTGCTCGAGGCGGCGGAGCAGCGTCCGCACCGTTGCCTCCTTGAGGCGGCGCTTCGAGGAGATCGCCTGGTGAACCGACTCCACCGACGACGGCCCAGCCTCCCAGATCGTGGTCATGATCTGGTTCTCCAGGTCAGTGAGCGGCCCGCGAACCATGCCGCCAAACCTGTTACATTTTGTCACGGTACAATATGTACCACCACACGAATCCCGTGTCAAGGGTGATTTCTCATGACTTCACGCTGCATATGGCGCACGGAAGACAGGCTTCAGACAGCCATGGAGCAGCCTGACTCACCACCGCCGCGCCAACGGGTAAGCCTTCGTGGTTTCCAAGCCTGGCCGTCAGCGGCCGAGCCGGACGCCGACCGAGATCGCTGCACCGATACTGGGCAGAACGTAGCGGTTGACCCAGAAGAACTCTCCGCGAACCAGTAAGCGGCTCGTTGGCTGAAACACTGCTCCCGTACGCCAGTGCAGCGTCAGGCCGGCCCGGCTTTCGTCGAACCTGACTGTGCGGGCTCCACCGGCGGAATCGTAGACGTGATACGCTCCGCTGGTGCGGTCCCGCTCCAAGCCTGGGCCGAATGCGACGAACCAGAGAGCGCTGCCGTTTCCGCGCCGGTACTGCAGGCCAGGAGAGAACAGGACCCGGCGCAGCCGAAAGCTCGGACTGTCGCTCAACCGGGATGTCAGCGCCTGGACATCTACCGCCCAGCGAGCGGCGAAGGGAACCGTGGCAGCGCCCCCGTAGAGGCCGCCGGATCCTTCTGAGCCTTCATCCCCGCCTCCTCTCATCGCGCCGAAAGTGCCAAACAACTCGACGGCGCGCGGGGACTGGCCGAACGCCGTCACTCCGGCAAGGACAAGGAGCAGGGGGAGCACGTGCTTCATGACAACCGATCAGCCTTCATACGAGGGCCGCGAAGCTACTCCGAACCCGCCCTCGGGTTGTACACCGGGATGGTTGCGATGTTGCTGACCTTATCGGATTGCGCAATCGTCAACTGAGACAGCGGATTGGTCGGCTGGCCCGAATTCAATTCCAGGTGCACTTCGTATATGCCAACCGCGCCCGGCTTGAGCCCCGTGGCGAGCACGTTGGCCGTCTTGCCGCCCAGCAGGGAAGAGACAAACTCCTCGGGCTGATTGAGCGCAGGCCCCGTATACTTGGTGCCGAACCGGATCGCCGCCTGCGCGACGTCGGGCTTGATCATACCCAGCCCGGTGGCGTAAATCACGATGGTCTCACCCGGCATGGCCGGGTTTTCGTCCGTGATGAGACTGCCGGCTTCGTTCGCGCAGCAAAGCTCGGAGTTGAACGGCGTCAGAATCGCGGAGGCGCCTTCGGGCGTATCCACCCCGATCGCGATGCCGTTGCCGATGGGACCCGGCACCCGTGCTCGCAACCGGATGCGGGTCCAGATGCTTGACGGAAAAGCCTCCACCTTGGGGTCCTTGTTGATCAGGCTCACGAACGCGTCCCGGATGGAGGTCAGCGTGTCGCCTTCCTGAACGACGTACGTGTACTTGCGGTCTTCGATCAGGATGTTGAGCACGTCCCCGGCGATCGCCGAGCCGTCCACCGAGATCGTTCCGGTCGCCGAGCTGCTGTAATGCATGGCCACCGCCGCTCTCGGTTCCGACCCCTCGCGCGCGAAAATCCCAGGATTGTGCCCGATGATCGGGACGGCCACCGGGTTGGTCACAGTGACACGCCCATCGCGCCAGCGAACGCGCACGTACAGACTCACGCCGGTCCGGTCGTAGACATCGAACGGGATCTGCGCGTTGATCTGGGTGGGTGAGACGAAGAACAGCGGGATACGCACCCCGTCGCAGTAAACCTGCACGCCCGCCACCTCCGTCGGCAGGGGATCCGCGTCGGCGGGCGCCGAGCCTGTCGCGTCCGACAGGTTCTCCCCGACGATTTGAACGATGGTGCCGGGCGCCACTTTGGCCGCATCCTTCCCGCCCGATAGCTTGGCCGTGGCCGAGGGCTGGATCTTGGCCTCATCCGAGGTAGTGACGGTCACCTCGATGGTGTCCCCGGCTTCGCCCTCCACCCTGGCCGTCAGAATCACCGTGGCCAGCGTTTCGTTGGGTGTGGCATAGACCAGGGGGTCCCCGCTGCCGGAGTTGATCAGTTCGACGAACTTGGTCGTCAGGGTTTCCAGCGTGTCGTCGGCGACGACGGTGTACTTGTATTCCGTCGCGCCGATCTTGACCGTGATCTCGTCATCTTCCTTGATCTCCCCGGTGAAGGTGATCGACCCCACGGCGTAGATCGCCCGGCTGGCGCTATTGCGGACGCCGGTGTACGGGATGGCGGGCTCCGCCTTTGTGAACACCATGACGCGCCGGTTGAATGGATCCGCGACGTAGAGGTTGAGTCCGTCCCACGCCAGCGATAGAGGCGTTCGCAGAGAATCCGCGCTGGAGACACGCCATTCATAGGCCGCGTCCGACCCCAGGTTCACCTTGTCCCCGGGCTGGCCTAGGACTGCATCGGCGGCCTGGCCGTTGGTTGTCGGAATGCGGTTGTAAACCAGCACACGGTCATTGCCGCCATCCGCAATGAACAACTGTTTCCCGTCGGACAGCGCGAAGCGCGGAAAGTCCAGGGTAGCGCCGCACATGTCGGGGTAGCCCTGCACCGCGAGCGAGCCGCTCAGCGAGCCGAACTCGCTGGAATCGATGGAAATCGAAAACTTGGTGTCGTCTTCCACGGTCACCAGGAAGCTGCCGTTGACCGAAGTCCACTTCCCAGTACCGCCGGAGATCGTGACGGTTTGGCCGTTGACCAGCCCGTGGTCGGCCGAGGTGGTGAAAACCACCGGATACGCGTTGGTCGCCGCGGTAATCTCAACCGCTTCGCCCAGGGCCGCGCACAACTTGGTGGTGTTGTTGGAGGCGGCGCTGGTCATGTCCGGCTGGCCGACAACGACGTCCGCCGGCTGCTGATTCGTCGTCGGAATCGAGTTCCAGACCAGCACACGGTTCTGGCCAAGATCGGTGACGTAGAGCCGCTGCCCGTCGGAGGTCACCGACACCGGGCTCACCATCGTGGTGGACTGGGGGTTGGGCTTGACCTGAGTGATGTCCGACTCGACCACCACTCCGAAGTGCGGCTGGCCCAGCACGACATCCGCGGCCTTGCCGTTGGTAGTCGGGATTGAATTCCAGATCAGAACACGGTTGTTGAAGGTATCGGCGACGAAGAGCTTGCCGTTCTGCATCCACACGCCCTGCGGACCGCGAAGGCTGCTGGCCGTGGGCGGGTTGGCGACCGCCGCGCTCTTGAAATCCGCCTGGCCGACGACCACATCCGCGGGGGCCTTGTTGCTGGTGGGGATGGTGTTCCAGATCAGAACACGGTTGTTGTCGGTGTCGGCAATCGCCAGCCGCACGCCGTCGCTGGCCACCGCCGTGGGCGTGCGGAGCGTGTCCGCGGTGGGAGGAGTCGAGTAGGCCGTCTCGGTAAAACCGGCCTGCCCCAGAACCGAAGTTGCGGTGCCGCCACATACCGGACAAGTCTTTACGTACTCCAGCTCGTCCGTGGGAGCGGGCAACATCGAGGAGAGGTTCCGGAACAGGAGCACCCGGTGATTGATCGGGTCGGCACTTACTCGGCTGGCGTCGGTGACAAAGAGGGTGTCCTGCGCATAGGCCACTCCACCCACGCCTCCCAGCAACGTCTGGCTGGCCCCCTGCTCCTGGGCGGTGAACGTGGTCTGACCGATGACCAGTCTGGCGGCCTGCCCTGTGGTGAACTCGGCGCCGAATCCTGTACTGGCTGCTAAAATGAAGACCGCGAAGAACTTCATCGTTGAATGAGGTTTTCTGCCTTTCCAGTATAGCAAGTCCCGAAATCGGCCCCGGGTGCTCACCGCGATCGCACGATGCTACAATGAACAACTCCTGACCGATGCACAATTCCCCTGCAGCAGCCGAATGTGATCCGCTCCGCCTCGCGGAGTCGATCGAAAGTATGACGGGCCGGGCGGTCGATTGGTTCCTCCAATCCGGCATTCAGGAATCCTCGGGCGGCGTGGAGCGTTACTACCGTTCGGACACACGGCAGCCGAAGCCCATCTCGACCGAGATCACCGGATACGCGATCTCCTTCCTGGTCTATATGCACCGTTCCACGGGAAGCGCCGCGTGCCTGGAGGCCGCTCGCCGGGCGGGTCGCTATCTGACCCGAGTGGCATGGAACCCCACGCTCCGGACGATGCCCTTCGAGTGCCGTGGGCAAGGCGAACTGGCGTACTTCTTCGACCTCGGCATCATCGTGCGCGCGCTGCTCTCGCTGTGGCACGCTACGGGGGACCTGGAGTTCAAGCAGGTCGCGATCGGCTGCGCTCTCTCCATGGACAACGACTTCCGCGGTGCCTCGGGGCACTACCCCGTCCTCGCCCTGCCTGAGAAGCGTCCCCTCGATGGGGATGGCGGCTGGTCGCGCCATCCCGGCTGCTACCAGGCCAAGGCCGCCATGGCCTGGCTGGAGGCCGCCGATGCCGGTGCCGGGGACAGCTTTCGCCGGCTCTATGACGAGGCGATCGGCCGCCATCTGACCGCCCACGCGTCGCTCGTCGACAGCGAGAGTGACGTCGAGCGGCGGATGGACCGGCTGCATGCCTACTGCTATTTCCTGGAGGCGCTCCTGCCCCGGGCCGCCTCGCCCGCGTGCGCTCAAGCGCTGAGCGAAGGTATCGCGCGCGTGGGACGCCTCCTCCGGGAGATCCGGCCGGTCTTCGAACGCGCTGACGTATACGCCCAATTGTTGCGTCTGCGGATTTACGCCGATGCGGCCGGTGTAGTCCCGGCCGATCCGGAGGAAGCCGGAGCCGAGGCAGCCGCGCTCCGGGATTTCCAACTGGAGGACTCGGACAGGCGGGTGGACGGCGGCTTCTGCTTCGGCCGCAAGGCGGGAGTCTTCCTGCCTTTCATCAACCCCGTGTCGACGATTTTCGCCGTGCAGGCTCTGCGGATGTGGGCGGAGTACAACGGCGGTAGGCCGCATCTTCGAGTGCAAGACCTGATCTGATCAGAGCTTCCGCCCGATGATGGCGTAGTCGAGGCCGCCAAAGAAGGCCTGCCGGAAATCCTCCGGTAGCGACGCCAGGGCCGGCATGGAGTCGGGCGCCGGCGAGAGGCGATGTATCTCGATCCCTCCGAAGCCGGACTCCTCCATGTAGAAACGCAGCAGCGCCGGAGGAATGGGCCGGGTGTGGGAAGGATCGAGGTAGAAGTGCGTGGCGAAGATGGCCAGACACTCCGGGTTGGGGGTCTCGATCACGAGAAGGCCTCCCCGGGAGAGCCGGGAGGCCGCCAGCCGGACCAGCTCAGGAATGCGTTCCGGCGGAAGATGCTCCACGACCTGCCCCAGGAAGATCCCGTCCAGTTCCGGGTACGAGAGGCCGTCCAGGTATGAATAGAGATCGTCCTTCTCTACGCGCAGACCCTTCGACAGGCACAACTCCACGCACTCATCGCTCAACTCGACGCCGCGGGCCTCGATGCCTTCCTCTCGCATGAGTTCCAGGAACTCACCGCGCCCGCAACCCAGGTCCAACACGCCGCGGCATTCCTTGAAGAAGGGCAAGTAGAACCGCTGCCCCTCCTTCACATGCTCGACACTTCCGCGGAAGCGCCCGGCGAACCACATCCAGTCAATCGCCGGCTCAGGCGCCGCCGCGGCTGGGGCGGCCTCCACCGGCAGGGCCGCGGCCCGTTGCCTGATCAGCCGGAGCTCGCTGTGGATCAGACGGTCGAACTCGATACGGGTCCGCTCCAGATCGGCCCAAAGCCGCTGCTGAATCTCGATCGCCGATCGTTGCTGCGCCAGCGTGAAATCCTTGTGCTGCGTCTTGGTCAGATCCCGGAAGTTGGCCTCCATCAGCGTGGCGCGATGCGTGAAGCCCGCCTCCAGGTCGGCTACGCTGCGCAGGAATTGAACCTCGTTGATCGAGAGTTTCTTTTCCCATTCCTGCCGCCACTCGGCCCAGTGCGTGCGGACATCCTTCAATTCCTGAGCTTCCTCGAGCAGGCGCCCGGACCGATGTCGAAGGTCGTCCAATTGCCGTCGCAACAGCTCCGTCTCCGAGGCCAGATAGGCCTTGAATTCGCTTTTCGCGACGGCCAGTTCCTTCCTCGCCTCCAGGTCCGCTGCGGCCAAACGGCTGAGGGCCCGGTTGTTCTCGTTCAGCGCTTCCATCAACGCCTCGATGGCGGCGACGGCAGAACGGTTGAACTCGACCTGGTCGCGGACGTGCCAGCCGAGAAAACGGGCAATCACCCGCTTGAAGGTCTGGATCAGTGCGTTTACGGGGCCGGGGGGCCTGGGATTGACGCTGCCGATGGCGGCAACCTTGGCCTCGGCGGCATCCCGAGCATGGAGGACGGGAGTCAGGTCCGGCAGGGTAACGCCCGCCACGGACCCGCCGGGATAGCGCGCGCGCACGCGCTCGCGAATCTCGCGGGCCAGTTCGACGATCTCCTCGGCCTTCGCTCCGGCGGACTCCTCACCCGCGTCCACGGGTCTTCCTCCTCCAGTTCGCGGTGACCTTGGAGTACAGACCGCCCCGGGGCGTGAACTCCCCCGTCACGGTGGCCCAGACGGGCCGGACCGCCCGGACGAAATCGCGCAGAAACCGGTTCACGGCGTTCTCGTAAAAGATGCCGAGGTTCCGGTATCCCAGCTCGTACATCTTGAGCGACTTCAGCTCGACGCAGCGCTTGCCGGGCTGGTAGCGGATCGTCAGCTTGCCGAAGTCCGGCAACCCGGTCTTGGGACAGACCGAGGTGAACTCCGGGATCACGATCTCGATCTCATAGCCAAGAAACTGGTTGGGGAACGTCTCCAGCTCCGGCAGCGGCGCGTCGAGGCCCGCGCGCGCGTTCTCTTCGGTGTATTCCTTCTTCATGACGCGACGAGCGCCTTGGCCAGCAGATCCAGGAACATGCCCACATCGGTGACCACGCCCACGGCCTGGCCGGTTCCGCGGTCGCTCACTTTGGTGGCGACAGCCGGGTTGATATCCACACAAACGATCTTCACCCAGCTCGGCAGCATGTTGCCGACGGCGATGGAGTGAAGCATCGAGCCCAGACACAGCACCAGGCCCGCTGACTTCAGTTGCTCGGCGTAGGCGTCCTGCGCCCGGTTCATATCGGTGATGGTTTCCGGCAGAGGGCCGTCGTCGCGCAGGCTGCCGGCCAGCACGAACGGGACTCCCGCGCGGACGCACTCATAGAGGATCCCGCGGGTGAGCTTGCCGCACTCCACAGCCTGGCGAATGCCGCCGCAATGGTAAACGGCGTTGATGGCGCGCATGTGGTTGCGGTGCCCGTGCTCGGCTTGCCGCCCGTCGCTGAGCCGGACCCCCAGCGAGGTTCCCAGCAGCGCGGCCTCCACGTCGTGCACTCCGAGCGCGTTGCCGCTCAGCAGCGCCTGGACGAAGCCCGCCCGGATCATGGCGGCCAGCGCGCCGCCGCCACCCGTGTGCACCACTACAGGGCCGGCGACAACGATCACCTTCTGACCTTGCTCGCGGCTCTGACGGATCAGCGCCGCCGTCTGGCGAACCGCCGTCTCCACCTGCCGCTCGGAGGAGATGCCGTGGGCCATGAACGCGAACGCCAGCCTGTCGCGCTCCTTGGACTCCGGGACCACTCGTATCCCGCGCATGCCGGCGACCACCTGGTCGCCGGCCCTGATGTCCCGCAGGCGGCGGCACTCCGCCCGGCCGTCTTTGACCACGATCAGCGCGTCCATGCGCTGGTTCTCCACCGGCACCCACTCCGGGCCGATGCGGACCAGGGTGCGGTGGTTGGTGGTCGAGTAGAAATCCTCCGGTGCGGCGCGGTCCCTCTCCACCACGCGCAGCACGGCCTCGCCCGCATCGACGGGAGAGCACCCCAGGTCCATCAACTGCTGGAGCATCTCCTCCATCGCCTCGCGGCTCGGAGCCTCCACTTTGAGGCGAAGGTGCGACGATTCCTCGTTGGTGCGCCCGATTCTGAACTCGTCGACTTCGAAGCGCCCGTTGTATTCGACGACCTTGTCGAAGATCCGCTCCATCAGGTGCGAATCGATCAGGTGCCCGTCGGCCTCGACGATTTCCTGGAGCGGCAAAGGTGTGTTCGAGCGGATCACGCCCCGCCTTTCGCGTGTGTCAGAAAAATGGGAAATCCCAACTTGGCGCTGTAGCGCGGCATGTAGCGCTCGGTGTTGTACATCGCCTCCACCTCGACCTTGCGCGGCCCCAGCTTGGGATCCGGAATTGGCGAGAGGGTGAAGCAGCCGTTGACGATGGCGGTCATCAGTCCGTGCTTGCCCGCGGTGATGGCGTCCAGGGCGATGTTGGCGTACGTGGTGGCCACCAGCTTGTCCAGGAAATCCGGGCTGCCGCCGCGCAGGTCGTAGGTCAGATCGCTCACCACGGTCTCTTCGCCCGTGCGCTGCTTGATCTCGTCGCTCAGGTCTTCCCCGACGCTCATCTTCTTGCGATGCCCGTAAGCGTCCGGCTCGCCGTATTCCTTCACCTGGTAGCCCTGCCATTCGGCGCCTTCGGATAGCACCACGATCGAGTAATTGCTGGGGTTGCTCCGCTTGTCGTCGATGAGCATGCCGATGAGCTTGTCCAAGTCCACCTTGTACTCGGGAATGCAGCAGCGCAGCGAACTCACGTAAGCCGTGTAGAGGGCGGTGTGGCCGGCATCGCGTCCGAAAACGCGAAAGATGCCGACCCGCTCGTGGCTGCCGACCGTGGTGCGCTGCCGCTCGATGGCGTCGACGGCACGCGTGATGGCGGTGGAAAAGCCGATGCAGTACTCCGTGTTCCGCACATCGTTGTCCATGGTCTTGGGGATGCAAATGACCGGGAAGCCTTCCTTGTCCAGGCGGGCGGCATAGCTCAACGTGTCGTCGCCGCCGATCGCCACCAGGTAGTCGAGTTTCAGCGATTCCAGGTCGCGCAGCACCTTCGAGGTGACGTCGTAAACCATGGACGTAACGCCCTTCTTGGTGCTCTCCTTGATCGGGAAGCTCTGCCCTTTGAGGAAGGCGGGCAGTTCCTTCATCTTGGCCGGATTGGTCCGGCTGGTGTGGAGGAAGGTTCCCCCGGTGCGGTCGATGGTGCGGGTATTCGCCTTGTTCAGAGGGAGGATGTAGCCGGCCCGGCTGACCGGATCCTCCAGGTTGACGTGTGTAAGGCCTTCCCATCCCCGGCGGATGCCGGTCACTTCGATGCCAAGCTCACTGCCGCGGTAGACAACGCCTTTGATGACCGCGTTCAACCCGGGGACGTCGCCCCCTCCAGTAAGAATTCCTATACGTTTTGTCGCCATGAATGTCCTTTAGTTGTTCCTGCGGAACGGGAATGGTGGAAATGTTTATTATAGCGTTGCTACCGGCTCCGGGCGGACCGGGCGGCCTCAGGCGAACTTCCAGCCTTTGCGGATCGTGGGCCGGAGGAGCCGGTTGGCATCATGGTTGTTCGTGATGCGCATTCTCTCCGGGTCGTACTCCAGCTTGCCCTCGTGACGGAGCGCGACGACCCCCAGCAACATCCACTCCACGAAAGGCGCCGCCACTTCGAAGCTCGAGCACGCGGGGTCACCGCCCTTCGCAGCGCGGATGAAATCGCGCATATGCCCGGGGCTGCGCGTCAGCAGCGGCGGCGGCATGGGGTAGTCTCTCATCTGCTCGACCGGGATCAACCGCGTCACCTCGCCGTAAGTGCCCGTGGTCAGCATGCCCCTGTCGCCGATAAAGAGGCTGCCATTGGGAACAGGGAAGCGAAGCTGTGTTGAGGCCGCCCTCAGCGCCTCGTACTCCGCCCAATCGAAGATCCGGCCGGGAGATCGAAACTCCCTGTTCTCCGGCGGCCTCGCGCCACTCTCCGCCCGCCCGCCGCCGCGGGTTCCGTTTTGGGTCTGGAGGCTCGGCGGATCGCCGAGCCACTCGCCATCCGGCACGCCGTGGATCTTCGGAGCCTCCTTCAGGCCGTCGTACCAGAAGATCCGAAGAGCAGGCATGCCGGCGTAGGCGGCGAAGTCGAACCGGATCACCGAGCTCTTGGGGAACATGAAAGGACTCACGCCTTCCTTCTTGACGCACTCTACACTGAGGAGCTTGCGGGAGGAGAGGTGGAGCGCCATGTTCGCGGCGCCCAGAATGTGGCAGGCCATATCGCCGATGGCCCCGCAGCCGAAATCGTAGAAGCCCCGCCAGTTGAAGGGCTGGTAGAAGAAACCGCCGTTGCGGTCCGGTTTGGCCGTGCCGCCCGCGGTGAAGGGCCGCTGTTCGGCGATCCCCAGCCAGAGGTCCCAGTCCAAGGTGGGCGGAATCGGATCCTCCTTGGGGATCTCGGTGAGGCCCTGCGGCCACATCGGCCGGTCCGTCCAGGCGTGGACTTCAGACACATCTCCGATGGCGCCGCTCCAGATCATCTCGGCGCACTGGCGGGTGCCTTCGTTGGAATAGCCCTGGTTGCCCATCTGGGTGGCGACCTTGAACCTCGCGGCCGCCGCCCGCAACTGGCGCGCTTCCCATATTGTGCGCACCAGCGGTTTCTGCACGTAAACGTGCTTGCCACGTTCCATGCACCACATGGCCGCCGTGCCATGCATGTGATCCGGCGTCGCAACGATCACGGCGTCGATGTTCCTGCCTTCCTTCTCGAGCATCCGCCGGAAGTCTTTGAACTTCGGCACGTCTGCGTAGAGCTCAAACGTGGAGGCGGCGCGGCGGTCGTCCACGTCGCAGAGCGCCACGATATTCTCGGTGGGCGCCGCGGCCGAGAGGTTGGCGGCGCCCTGGCCGCCCGCGCCGATTGCAGCGATATTCAGCTTCTCGTTGGGCGACTTGTAGCCCAAGCGCCCGAGAGACGCCACGCTGCCGAACCCGCCCGCGGGAACGGCCCCCGCGAGCAGAGCGCCGTAAAAGAAGTACCTTCTGGAAAATCGGTTGTCACGCATCTGTCAGAGCCGCCTTCATGTAGTCAAAACACCGCTTGACCTCGACCGGCGTCGGATCCGTCCCCCTGTACTCGTACTCCACGTTGCAGGGAATGCGCCACCGGTTGTCCCGCACCAGCCGGAGGATCTCCTTGATGGGGGTGTCGCCTTGACCCCAGGGCATGTTCGGTCCCCGGTTCTTCTTGCGGTCCTTGATGTGGAGGATGGGGATGCGCGCGTGGTTTTTCTTGAGGTAGTCGATGGGGTCGTATCCGGCCGCGACAAAGTGGCCGGCATCCAGGTTGATCGAGAAGTACTTCGACATGGCGCAAGCCTGCTCGAAAGCTTCGGGTTTGGCGAACTGGTTGGGATCGTCGATGTTGTCGTGCCCGTGCATGGCAACCTGAATCTTGTGCTTGTCGGCGAAAGGGGCAATGCGCTTGGCGGACGTCAGCGTGGCCGATGCGGTGATCAGGTCAAGACCCAGCGCCTTGGTCATCTCGAAGCCGCGGTCGATCTCCTCGTCGCTGAAGGAATCGTTCATGTTCAGGGTGTAGGCGCTGAGCATGATACCGGCGTCGTCGAACTTCCTGCGAACGGCCTTGAACTCGTCCATCGAAACCGTGAGACGCCACTGGCGCAGTTCCTCGCGCCGCTCGGCCCCGCGAGACGTTCCCGAGGGTTCCACATGCCCCATGAACAACTCGCACTCGCCGATGCCGGCCTCGACCATGGCCTGAATCGCCGCGTCCAGCCCCATATCCCTGTAGCTGTACGAGATACAACCGAGTTGCACGCCGCTGACGACCGAGCTGATCTTCGCCCGCGCCGCGGCCGCCGCCATGGGTGGGCCGGCCAGCGCCAGCTTCCCGAATTCCCTTCTCGAATAGAGCATGTGGAGTCCTCCCGCCGCCTCCCGACGAGGCTGAGTATACACCGAACCGCCCACGCCTTGCCCCGCCCATCGCCGGGGGGTGTTCGCGGGCTCCCGTTCCGCTGTAAACTGTGGGCGTACCCCAACAGAGGGGGGGCCTGAGAGGAGACGACTATATGCCAGAAGACACCCTTACCATCACAGATAACCGTACCAACAAGACGTATACGGTGCCGCTTTACAGGGGCTGTGTGCGAACCATGGATCTCCGCCAGATCAAGGTCAGCGACGACGACTTTGGGGTGATGGGTTACGACCCGGCGTTCATGAACACCGCGTCCTGCCAGAGCGCCATCACCTTCATCGACGGCGATCGTGGCATCCTTCGCTACCGGGGGTACCCGATCGAGCAACTGGCCGAACAGTGCACCTACCTGGAGGTGGCCTATTTGATTCTGAACGGCGAGCTGCCCACCGAATCCCAACTCAAGGACTGGGTTCGGGAAGTCACCTACCACACGATGATCCACGAGAACATCAAGAAATTCATGGAGGGCTTCCATCACGACGCCCACCCCATGGGCATGCTGATGAACGCCGTGGCGGCGCTGGCCACGTTCTACCCGGACTCGCGGAATGTTCAGGATCCGGCGTGCCGCAGGTTGCAGATTCTGCGGCTGCTCGGCAAGATGCCCACCATTGCGGCTTACGCCTACCGTCATAGCCTGGGCCTTCCCTACGTCTATCCGGACAACACGCTGAGCTACACCGAGAACTTCATGAACATGCTCTGGAAGATGCCGGCGGAGCCGAAGTATCAGCCCAACAAGGTGCTGGCGCGGGCCCTGGATGTTCTCTTCATCCTTCACGCGGACCACGAGCAGAACTGCAGCACCAATGCCATGCGGTCCGTGGGCAGCTCTCAGGCGGACCCGTTCGCCTCCACTGCAGCCGCCATTGGGGCGCTGTGGGGCCCGCTGCACGGCGGCGCCAACGAGCAGGTCTTGCTCATGCTCGACGAGATCGGCAAGATGGAGAACATTCCGGGGTTCATCGCGGAAGTCAAGGCGGGCAAAGGAAAGTTGATGGGCTTCGGGCACAGGGTCTACAAGAACTACGACCCCCGCGCCAAGATCATCAAGCGGACGGCGGAGCAGGTGTTCGAGGTCACCGGGCGAAACCCGAAGCTGGACATCGCCTTGGAACTCGAGAAGATCGCGCTGAACGACGAGTACTTCATCAAGCGCAAGCTCTACCCGAACGTCGACTTCTATAGCGGGATCATCTACCAGGCGTTGGGATTCACGCCGGACATCTTCACGGTACTGTTCGCCATCGGACGCAACGTGGGCTGGCTGGCGCAATGGCAGGAACTGCTGCTCGACAAGGAGCAGAAAATCGCCCGACCGAGGCAGATCTACATCGGATACGACCAGCGCAACGTCGTGCCTATCTCCGAGCGCGGCAGGCAGGCGGCAGCCGGGCGCTAGGCGCTTCGCATTCCAGGTACGGCCTCGCTCTCCTCGGCTGAGGGGAGCGGGGTCATGCCGTAGTCGAAGCCTTTCTGGAAGGCCTTCAGGTTAAGTTCTCGAAACGCCGGAGGAACCGAATCCTCGACAGCGCGGCGCAGAGCCTGCTCTTCCACGAGTCCCGTCACCGAGGCGAAGAAGCCCACCATGACCACGTTGAGCACCATCTTGCGCCCCAGTTCCTCGGCCAGCCGGGTGGCCGGCACACCATGCACACGAACACCCTCCGGAAGGCCGGCCAGCTTCACCAGATCCTGCTCCACCAGCAGGGTGCCCCCCTGCTTGAGTTCAGGGATGAATCGCGTGTACGCCTCCTGGCTCATGGCGACCAGGACGTCCGGACGAGTCACGTAGGGATACAGGATGGGGCTGTCCGACAGGACCACTTGAGCGCTGCACGCTCCGCCGCGCGACTCCGGCCCGAAGTTCTGGGTCATGGTGGCATGGCCTCCCTGAAAAATGGAGACGGCCTTCCCCACGATGATCGCGGACAGGATCACTCCCTGCCCGCCAAAGCCGGCGATTCGGATTTCCGTCAGCCGCATGTGCAACCCGGTGCCTCCACGTAACTTTCCCCAAGCCGCTCCACCATCTGACGCCGGAGCAGCTCGGCGTAATCGGGGCGGTCCCGATCCACGAACTTGCCCACCGGGATTTCGTCCCGCACCCCCAACGCGACCTCGCTGGTGGGAGCGCCGTTACGGATCTTGCTCTTCTCCTTGTACAGCCTCATCGTGTCCAATCCCTCGCCGAGCTTGTTTCGGCGCTCGTATAGGGTGGGGCACGGCGAGAGGATCTCGATGAAACAGAAGCCCTTCTTCCGGAAGACCTCGGTCATCGACCGGGTGAGCTGGCGGACGTGGAACGTGGTCCAGCGGGCCACGTACACGGCGCCTGCCGCATCGGCCAACTGGGGCAGGTTGAAAGAGGGCTCGTAGGCGCCGTAGGGCGAGGTGGACGTGGTTGCGGTAAGGGGGGTCGTCGGCCCGCTCTGCCCGCCCGTCATCGCATAGATGAAGTTGTTGACGCAGATCACCTTGATGTCGATGTTCCGCCGCGCGGCGTGGATCAGGTGGTTGCCGCCGATCGCGAACAAGTCGCCGTCCCCCGAATACACCACGACGTTGAGGGAAGGATTGGCGAGCTTAAGGCCGGTGGCGAACGGAATGGGGCGCCCGTGCGTGGTGTGGAAAGAATCCAGACGGAGGTAGCCGGCCACCCGCCCGGAGCAGCCGATCCCCGATACCACGGCCACGCGGTCCAGAGGCAACTGGGAGTCCAGCAGCGCCCGCGCGAACGAGTTGACGGTCGTTCCGATGCCGCAGCCCGGGCACCAGATGTGCGGAATCCTCTCGGTGCGAAGAAAGGGATCCACCGGGTTGACCGGATTGGCCGGGTGGATCGAAACCACTTCCACGGCGCTCATCGGGCAGCCTCCTCGATTGCTCTCAGAATTACTTCCGGGCGGTGAACAGTGCCGCCCGCGTGGGGAACACCGTACACCTTGGCCGCTCCCGCCGCGGCCCGTTCGACCTCGCCGACAATCTGGCCCATATTCAGCTCCGGCACGACGAACGCCTTCGTCCGTCCGGCCAGTTGCCGGACCTTGGCCGCCGGGAACGGCCACACCGTGATCAAACGCAGCTTCCCGACCCGCAGGCCCTTCTCCCGCGCCAGCTCGATCGCCTTCTGGGCCACGCGCGATGTGATGCCGTAGGAGACCACGATCACGTCCGCGTCCTCGATCCCCTCCTCCTCGCATTGCTCCAGTTGGGGCGCGGCCTGGCGGATCTTGTTGATCAGTCGCCGGACCAGACGTTCCTGCGTTTCCGGATTCATGGCCGGATAGCCGCGCTCGTCGTGGGTCAACCCGGTCATGTGAAACCGGTAGCCTTCGCCCGCTTGCGCCATCTCGGGCACCAGGTCCGCGCCCGCCTCATATGTGCGATAGTCCCCAGGCGGCCGGTTCGTCCGCCGGCGCGGATAGATCATGATCTGGTCGGCCGGGGGGATCACGACCTTCTCGGTCATATGCCCCACGCACTCGTCCATCATGAACATGACCGGCGTCCGGTACTGCTCCGACAGGTTGAAGGCCCGGATGGTGAGGTCAAAACACTCCTGCGGCGAATTGGGGCAAAGCGCGATGATCTCATAGTCGCCATGAGAGCCCCAGCGGGCCTGCATCATGTCCCCCTGCGCGGGAAGCGTGGGCAGGCCCGTGGACGGCCCGCCACGCTGCACGTCCACGAAAACGCATGGGGTCTCGGTCATCGCGGCATACCCGATGTGCTCCATCATCAGCGAGAAGCCGGGACCGGACGTGACGGTGAACGCCTTGGCGCCGCCCCAGGCCGCGCCCAGGATCGTGATGGATGCCGCCAGTTCGTCCTCCATCTGAATGAAGGTTCCGCCGACTTTGGGTATCCTGGATGCGAAGCGCTCCACCACCTCGGTGGACGGGGTGATCGGATACCCGGCGGCGAACCTCGCACCGGCCGCCAAGGCGCCTTCGCAGCAGGCGTGGTCCCCGTCAAGGAAATGGACGCCGGTGAGGACCCCCGCGGGATCAGCTTGCCTCAGCAGCCTGATTGAGTTTTCCATCTGTCTCCTTCCAACCGTAGATGGCAAAATCCGGGCAGTACATGCCGCAGAGGTCGCAACCGCTGCACTTGTCCGCAGCGATGACTTCGGGAGGATGGTATCCCTTCGAATTGTACGCAGACGAGAGCGCCAGGACTTTGGTGGGGCAGAACTCCACGCAGAAACCGCAACCCTTGCAGTGTTCGACAATAATCGCTACGTGACCTTTGGCCATTCCACTCCAGTCCCCTCTCTTTGTGGATTATAGCAGGATGGTGAATGCGGACTTTGACTACTGCTGGGCGCCCGCTTCGCCCTGAACCGCGGCGACGTCTTCGAAGCTGATGGGCGGATTGAAGTACAGGATCCGGCCGCAGCTTTCGCAGAAGATCACCTGCTGATTGGCGCGGACCTCCTGGAAAAGCTGTGGGCGCAGCGCCAGGTGGCAAGCCGAGCAGCGGCCGTCAACCGCCTCGGCGACCGCCTGGCCGCCGCGCTTGGTCCGTATCCGCTCGTACGCCGCGAAGACCGACGGCGTCAACTCCTGCGCCATGGACTGACGCTCGGTCAGCAGGTCCTTCAGTTGCCGCTCATCCTCCGACGTGCGAGCCCGCGCCTGTCGGCTTTCCTCGTCAACTTTCCTCTTCTCCTCGGCGAGCGCAAGTTCGGCCGCTTTCAGGTTCCGCTCCAGAGGCTCGGACTCCTCCATGAGCGCCAGGATGCGGTCTTCCGCCTTCCGGATTTCCTTCTGGCAGAAGTCGATCTCCTTCTGGAAGGCCCTGTACTGATCGTTGGTTATCTTGGCCCCCATCATTTGGTCTCTGAACTTGGAGGCCTTGCGTTCCTGGTCCTGGATGTCGTCGTCCAGGCGGCGCCGCTCCCTCTGGTTTGCGGCCAGAGCGGCCCGGTCCGCCTCCAACCTGCGGAGGTGGCTGTCCAGCGTCTTCTCGATTTCGGCGATGTGTTTGGGAAGAGTTGCGATCTCCCGCTGCAATTCCCGGATCCGTCTGTCGAGATCTTGCAGCCGGATGACCAGTTTCAAGTCCGGCGCCATCAGCAACCTAAATTCTAGCACGTTGACGGGAAAACCAAGCCCGGGCCGGAGAGAGGATTGCGCGTCCCGCCATCTCCAGTTCCGCGACTTTGAGGAGCCGGCATAGGCCGTAGAAGGCAGCGGCTCCGGCCAGTGTCGACACCGCCAGGTTGGCCAGAACCGCCACACGCCCATCCCCCATTCCCGCCTCGGCCGCCCGGCTCACCAACACCACGATTACGCCCATGACTGCGGACGCGATGGTGATCTGGATGACGCTGGTCAAAAGGGCGCGGCCGTGGATCCCGCCGATCCTCCCGCGCAGAATCCAGAAGAGCGTAACGAAGCCGAAGATCGCCACGGAGGACGTAGCCACGGCCAACCCGGCGTGGCCCAGCGCGCCGGTGCGCACCATCGCCGCTGATACGCCGTAGTTGACCAGAATGGAGCCCAGACTCACGAGCATGGGCGTGCGCGCATCGTTCAGCGCGTAAAAAGCCGGGGTAAGCACCTTCAGGGCGGAGTACCCTCCGAGTCCGATGGCGAAGCAGGAGAGCGCCAGGGCGGTTTGCTGCGTGTCGTAGGCGTGGAAGTGGCCCCCCTGATAGATCGCGGCCACCATCAGCTTGCCCAGCACGATCAGGCCCACCGAGGAGGGGAGGGTTAACAGGAAAACCATGCCCAGCGACCGGGCGAGCGTCTGCCGGAATTCGACGATGTTTCCGCTCGAGGCGCTCCGGGAGATCGCCGGGAGGGTGGCAGAGGCGATGGCCACGCCGAACAGCCCCAGCGGCAGCTGCATGAAGCGGAACGCGTACGCCAGCCAGCTCACCGGACCGTCCGGGCCGGTCACCGGATCGTGGATGCCGGAAGCGAAGTTCGTGCTGACCATGATGTTGATCTGCACCGCAGCGTTTCCGAGCACCGCCGGCCCCATCAAGCGCAGGATCTGCTGCAAGCCCTCGTGGGACCAGTCCCACTGCGGCCGGAAGCGGAAGCCCGACCGGCGCAGGCTTGGCACCTGCCAGGCCAGTTGCAGCGCGCCGCCGAAAACAACACCATAGGCCATCCCGACGATCGGCGCGAAGCCCAGCCGCGGCCCGGCCCAGAAGCCCAGTGCGGCGCCGAAGCCGATCGAGCCGAGGTTAAAGAATGTCGACGACATCGCCGGCACCGCGAACTGGTTGCAGGCGTTCAGCACGCCCATCGCCTGCGCCGCCAGCGCCACCAGCAGCAGGAATGGAAACATGATCCTGGTCATGCCGACCGCCAGCTCGAACTTCCCCGGGACCTGCTGGAAGCCGGGCGCCAGAAGCCACACCAGCGCCGGACTGAAGATCATTCCCAGCGCACAGAGACCGCCCACGACCAGAATCACTGCGGTCGCCACCAGGTTTGCGAGCACGGCCGCCTGCTCTTTGCTCTTGGCGGTCAGGTAGTGCGTGAACGTGGGAACGAAGGCGGAGGAAAGCGCGCCCTCAGCAAAGAGATCCCGCGTGAGATTGGGGATGCGAAAGCCGAGCAGGAAGGCGTCGTACGCCTGGCCCGCGCCGAACATGCGGGCCATGAAGATCTCCCGCACCAGTCCGCTGAGCCGGCTGGCCAGCACGGATATGGATACGATGGTCGCCGATCGGACGATTCTGTCCTGATGTGACAAGGCGGCGACTCTATTGTCCAAACTGCTCGAAGAAAGCGGCCACGGTCCGGATACCCCGATAGTAGTTATCCAGGCGGAACTTCTCGTTGGGGCCGTGCAGCCCGTCGTCCGGCAGACCGAATCCCATCAGCACGGTTGGAATGCCCAAGTGCCGGGCGAACTCCCCGACGATGGGGATCGATCCCCCCGACCGGATGAAGACCGTCGGCTTTCCGAACACCTCCCCGAAGGCCCTCGCGGCCGTGCCGATGGCGGGGTGGCTGGGATTGACGACTACGGCGGGCGCGCTGCTGAGCACGCGCACGTCCGTCCGGATTCCCTTCGGGGTCCTTTTCCGGACAAACTCGCGGAAGGCGGCGATGACCTTGTCGGGCTCTTGCCTGGGAACCAGGCGCATGCTCACCTTGGCGGTCGCCTTGGACGGGATCACGGTCTTGGCCCCCGCGCCGGTGAAGCCGCCGGCGATTCCGTGCACCTCGAAGGTCGGCCGCGCCCATATTCTCTCGAGCACGGGGTAGCCACGCTCCCCGGTCAATGCCTTCGCGCCGACCTCTTTTTTCAGGAACTCCCGTTCGTTGAAGGGCAGTCTCCCCCAGCTTTCCTTCTCCGAGGGCTCCGGCGGCTGCACGTCGTCATAGATTCCCGGGATCTGAATAACACCCTGCCGGTTCTTGGCCCTGGAGAGCAGTTCGATGAGAGCGAAAACCGCGTTCGGAGCGGCGCCTCCGTAATTGCCGGAGTGCAGGTCCCTCAACGGGCCGATTGCGTCCACCTCCATGTAGACCAGTCCGCGCAGCCCCAGGCACAGGCTGGGCATGTCTTCGGCGTACATGGACGTATCGGAGACCAGCGCCACATCGGCGCGCAGCTTCTCGGCGTTTTCCGCCACGTACCTGGCCACGGACGTGCCGCCAACCTCCTCTTCGCCCTCGACGAGAAACTTCAGGTTCAGGGGCAGACCGCCGTGCACCGCCCTCAGGGCCTCCACGGCCTTGATGTGCGTGTACAACTGCCCCTTGTCGTCGGCCGAGCCTCGCGCGTAGAGGTTGCCGTCCCGCAGCACCGGCTCGAAAGGCGGCGTGCGCCATTCCTCGATCGGATCGACCGGCTGAACGTCGTAGTGGCCGTAACACAGCACGGTCGGCTTACCGGCCGCGTGCAGCCAGTCGGCGTAAACGAGTGGATGCTTCCCGGTCGGGATGACCTCGACGTTTTCCAGGCCGGCGTTTCTCAACGCGCCGGCGACAAACTCAGCCCCGGCCTGAATGTCATCCCGGTTCTCGGGTAGTGTGCTGATGGTGGGAATCCGCAGAAAGCGATCCAGTTCCTCCAGGAACCGCGAGCGGTTCCCCTCGACAAACGCGTCTACCGCGTGCGACATCGGTCCCTCCAAGTGGAAGAACCATTATGCCGCAGGGGCGGCGCGCGTGAGCCGGGGGGGCTCGTGTACCGCATTGCAGAGGATGCGCTGTACCTCGCGGGGGTAGAACGGTTTGGCGAGCAGATCGTAAGCGCCGAACTGGAGAACGTCAGCCCAGAACTTGGCATCCGCGAGCTTGTCGGCGACTACGACGGCCACGCCCGGTCTCATCTTCCCGACCAGCGCGACCACGTCTTCCCAACTGCCGTCCGGGAGCCTGGACTCCGTAAGAACCGCGCCAAAGGACTCCCTCTCCAGCACCTTGCGAGCCATCGCATAGGTTGCTGCCTGGCGTACTGAAATGCCCACGCAGTTCAGAATGTCTGCCAGAGATCGTGCGTCTTCCGCCGACGGAGAAACGAAGAGTATGCCTCCCTTCATCGTGCCCAGTCCTCCTGTCGCTGCCCTCAGCTTAAGCGAACGCCGCCCTGTTCGCAAGGGAAAAAGAGAGTCTTGACAAAGCCTTTACACATGGGGCGCGGAGAGGATTACCGCTTGCCGCTTACTCCGGCTTCATCACCGCGACGTAGCCGAGATTGCGGTACAACTGCCGGTAGTCCAGACCGAAGCCGACCACAAACCGGTCGGGGATGTCGAAACAGCGGAACTCCACGGGCACCTGCACGATACGGCTTGCCGTCCGGTCGAGAAGCGTGCAGATGGCCAGCGAATTGGGCCCCCGTCCGGCCAGCGTCTGCAGCAGGTAGCGGGCCGTGAATCCGGTGTCGACGATATCCTCCACCAGGAGCACGTCTTCGCCCTCGATGCTTTCGTCCAGGTCCTTGGCTATACGTACCATGCCGGGTGCCGCAGTCCGGTTGGAGAAGCTGGAAATCGCCAGGAAATCCATCCTGACGGGAATCTCGATGGCACGCGCGAGCGCGGTCAGGAAGAAGATGGAGCCTTTCAACACCCCGATCAGCTTGAGGTCGCGGCCGCGGTAGCGGGCGGAGATCTCGGCGGCCACTTCTTGAATGCGCTGCTGGATCTGTTCCTCGGTGAAGAGGATACGCTCGATTCCGGGGGGCTGTGCTTGGCTCATGCGCGCGCCAGGCGGCCGGTGAGGCCGTACTTGAAGATCAGGTTTTGAAAGTCCTTCTGGTAGAACACCTGGATGTTGATGTGAGGATAGATCTCTTTCAGCAGTTTCACCTTGCGGTTCTTCCTTGTCACCAGGGACTGCCTCATGGTGGTGAGCTCAACGTACATCTCAAACTCCGGCAGGTAGAAGTCCGGCGTGAACGACTCGAGCACCTTCCCGTCGTTGTCCCACTGGATGGGAAAGCTGTGGGGCTCATACTCCCATGCAATGCGGTAGAAGTCCAGCAGATTGGCGAATATCTCCTCGCTGGGATGGGAGAAACTGCTGCGCTTCAAGCTGGCGGCGCCGGCGGGCATGATGCCGTACCTGGAAAGCTGGAGGCGCGCCTGGAACTGGAGCTGCGCATCGGCGGCGGCGCTGAGCAAGCCCTGCTCGGCCAGATTCCTCACCTTGCAGGCCTGGTGGATCAGTTCGGCCATCTGCTCGGTCTCGAGTGCCTCCGCATTCAACACCAGGTCGAACATGTGGGACGGAGCCGTCGAGCGGCCGAACTTCCTCTTGCGGTCGGCTTTCTCGGCCGCCTCCATTTCGCGCAGTAACCGTTTGGCGGCGGGACGGTCCAAACGGTGGTCGAGCATCAACAGGCCGATCCGGCGGAACTCGGGAGCGACGACTTGGACCCGGAGCACGCCCAGGAAATTCTTGAACAGATGCTCTACGCCGCGTGCGCACACCACCAGGTGGTGCTCGGTCGCCAAACGGGCCAGGACCGACAGCAGCGCCGGCCGGTAGGCCACGTCGGAAATCTCCGTATGGGCTCCGAAGTCCTGGCTCAGCAGACCCTGGAGGCGGGTTTCGGTCACCAATTCAAAGGACATCGCCTGGGCCACCAGGCGCGCCACTTCCTCGTGCCGGCACCCCGGCTCGCCGGAAATCGTGATTACGGCCATGCTGAAGGCGCTCTGGCCGGACAGCTCGTGCCGTCCGCCTTGCCTGCTTCATGATACCGTACACCGAATCCCCGGCCAGCCGGCGGGGGCGCCGGTTCTCCTGCTTTACTCGATCCCGCGGAGACGGCACCGCGCCGCCGCCTCCACCTGGTAGGCGGGTGCAAGAGCAAAGGAGAGTCCCGCCAGCAGCCAGATGCAGGAGTGCACAATACTGTATTGCCAGGGAGTGATGGCCAGGTTGACGATCCGCATCCCCACGTCACCGCCCCAGACCAGGAAGATCGCCGAGACGTACGCCCCCCAGCACCGCCCAATCAGGCCATCGTGCAACAAGACAGCCGCGCGGCGCAACAGCAGGGCTCCCAGCAGGAGAAGACCCAGCAGCGCGCTGCTCCACAGACCAGGAACGTCCTGCGACGACACGCCGCCGAGGGGAGCCAGCAGCCGGACAAGAAGCAGGACTCCGCCCGCCGCGAGCAGCACGCCATCCATGACAGTCGGCTTGCGCAACAAGCCGGCCTTGCCGAAGAGCCTCAGCACCACGAACAACCCTGCTGCCAGCAGCGCCGCGGCGAGCGGCTGGGTGACGGTAACCGCCAGGTCGCGCAGGACTGCGGCGGGAACCGCCGTCTCGGAGGGAGCCGCCGGAGCGCCCCTCCCCGCGAACCAGCTAACGAAGCTCGTTACCATCAGCCCCGCCAGGCGGAAGCCCGCCGCCAGCATGAAAAGGAGCCAGACCAAGCGCAGCGGCTCACCCGGCTGGAACAGACGCCACGAGACCAGGCACAAAGCATATTCGAGGGCCGCGAGAGCCGTCATGGCAAGCAGGTTGTGCACGCGGAAGAAGGCCAGCAGCGGCGTCTGGCTGCCGGTGGCGAGCCACTCGCACGCCGAACCTACCATCATCGCCACCGGAAAGGCGGCCAGCAGCCAGGGCAGCATCGAAATGTGGGTTGCCGCGCGGAGCCAGAGCGTCCGCTCACCCCGTCCGGCCGGTCGGGCCCAGGAAGTCGCGGAGGCAGACATGTTCATCCGCCTTCCCCGGCCGCGTCCCACAACTGCTCGGAGCAGCTGATCAGGACCTCGGTCGCCTTTCTGCCGAGGAACGCTTCGGCCAGCCGCCGGGCCTGGACGCCAAACGGTGGTCCTCCGGCGAGCGAGCGTTCGAGCAGCGACATGGGATATGCGCCGAAATACGGAGCCAGCCCTGTCGCCATCCGGATCTCCCGGCCCCGCTGAAGCCGCTCGCTGACTGCCTTGACCATCTCCTCGTCGCGCAGGACTCCCAACAGGCGCTCCTCCCCGCGCTCCCAGGCGCCGGGGATCTCAGGCCCATCCAGAGCGGCTGATGTGCGCTCCTGCACCGACCGCACCCGCTCCACCTGCCGCCGGCACTTCTCGCAGCCGCGCACATGGGCCCCCACCCATTCCATCTCTCCTTTGGCCGCACCGTTCTCCTGCCACAGAAACAGCATGTGGAAATCCGGGTGACGAGTGCCCCTCAGCATGCGTCTCAGACGCCAGTGCCATCTTGTCATCGGCCCTCCCGATTCACTCCCGCGCTCCGCTGCGTCTTCTCCACCGCGCGGGCCAGCAAAGCCCCGACCGTGCCCGGTTGGATCCTGAGCACAGCCGCAATCTCCTGATAAGCCAAACCCTCCATCCGCAGCCGCAGGCACTCCAGTTCGCGCGCGGAAAGCGACCGCAGGAGACTCGCCGACAGTTGCTCGCGCTCGAGCCGCGCTTCCGGATCATCATCCCAAGCCGGCTGGCCCTCGGCGGCCTCCAGGCCGGTGCACGACCGGAACCACACCCTCTTGCGCTCATCCAGCAGCAGGTTCCTCAGGACGCGGTACAGCCAGGCCGCGGGACTGCGGATGGTTTGTCCCTCCTTGCGGGCCAGGAAGTAGCGCAGGAAGGACTCCTGGATGGCATCCTCGGCCAGCCCGCGATCCGGACAGATCGTCGCCGCGTACCGGGCCAATCCGCGGCAGTGCCCGCGGTAGAGGTTGACGACCTCGCCCTCGATCATGCTTCCGGCCTGCTCCGCTTCTGCGGGGCGAGACTCGGCGGCTTGTGGGAGAGGCGCGGTACGCACGAAGACAGATACAACCTAACATCCCACAGCGAGTAAAGCATAGTTTCCTCGCGGAGATTAGTGATGTTAACCAAAGTTATGGAACTTTCGTCCTGACCTCACCGCCTATGCCGGACAAGTAGCTGCAATTGCGGCGCCTTTCTGTGTACACCGTAAAGAAACGAGAGAGCCGGATCGTCATATCAGTGCATGCTGACTTCTTGGTTCGGCCGGGAGGGGGATTCGAGTCTGACCGGCAAGGGGGAGAAGATGAGAGCGCATCCCTCGCGTCGCGGGAAAGCAGAAAAAGGGGTGGCCGCCATAGAGGTGGGGGTCACGGTTGTGCTGCTGTTCGGCCTCCTGTTTCTGATCATGGACCTTTCCATGCTCCTGTTTATCCGTTCGACCTTGCAGGACGCCGTGCGCGACGGTGTGCGTTTCGGCGTGACCGGCAACCTTGCAGGTCATCAATACCTCAACGATTCGATCCGCCAGGCGGTGCAGGATGCGGCTCTGGGCTTTCTGAACGGCCCGGCGGGCGCCTGCAAGATAGACATTAGCTACATCAATCCGGACACGGGAACGGCGTCCATCGGGACGCAGGGCGACGTGATCTACGTTTCGGTGAACAACTACAACTACACGCCGCTGGGGGCCGTTCTAAAGAGCGCTGATCCGTTCCGCATTTCCGTGAGCGCCTCCGACATCCTGGAAAAGTGTCCCGTCGGCGGCTGCCCAGTCGCCCTGAATCCTACGCCGCTGGTGTGCCCCTGAGAAAGGAGAGGTGAGACATGCAATATCCCGGTAGCCACAGGCGGGGAGGTGCCATCGTTGAGTTCGTCTTGGTGTCCGCCTTCATACTGGTACCGCTGATCCTGGGATTGCTGTCGATCGGCTTCGCGCTCAGCCGGTCGCTCCAAGTCGCGCAGCTCACGCGTGACGTCGGACGCATGTTCGTTCGCGGCGTGGACTTCGCCGAGCAGCCTAACCAGGACCTCATCACCGGCTCGGCGGCCCGGCCCAACCAGCCGGGGCTGGCGCAGGGGCTCGGCATGGAAGGCAACGGCGGCAATGCGACGGGGGGCACCTCGGGCAATGGCGAGCTGATACTCTCCGTAATGCTCCGCATGCCGACGACGTGCGGCTGCTCCAACTCGGGGCGTATTGTCGTAACCCGCCGGATCATTGTTGGGAACAAGACCCTGTACACGACCACCTTCGGCAATCCCGACTCGAGCCTTATCAACTCGTCTACAGGGGCCGTTACTAACTACGCAAACGAGGTGTCGGCCAGGGCAGACAGCTTCTCGAGCGTCGTCAACCTGAGCAGCGGGGAGTTGGCGTACCTGGTGGAGTCTAAGTTCAACTACCCGGATCTGGCGATGCCGGGGGTCTTCACCAACCCCGGTGTGTATTGGCGTGCGGTCTTCTAGGACGTGCAAGAGGCGGGCGAAATGAAATCCATACTCCGACGTGACAATGGATCCAGGCGAGGCATCTCGATCATTACTGTTACCCTCGCGCTGATCACGATCATTCCCATGGTCGGTCTGGGAGTCGACCTGAGCATGCTGTACCTCACTAAGGCGAAACTGCTCGCCGCTACCGATGCCGCTGTGCTGGCCGGTGCCCGCGCGCTGAGCCAGGGAAGCGACGCCGCGGCCCAGCGCTTGAGCGCCCAAAACGCCGCGACTAAGTTCTTTTACGCCAACTGGCCCTTGGGTTTTTGGGGCACCACGAACCTGAACTTCCCCACCCCGGTCGTTGACGACACCTCAATTCCGAACTATCGCACCATCACAGCCACGGCGTCGGTTCAGGCCCCGGTCTTCTTCCTCGCCGTTTTCGGCGGCAGTTATTCGACGGTCGTTGTGAGCGCCCAGGCGGCGCGCCGGGATGCGCTGGTCGTTCTGGTGCTGGACCGCTCTTCGTCAATGACCCGCACCGTTGCCGGTACCGGCCGCACGGCTTGCGCGATCATGAAGGACGACGCCATCGAGTTCGTCAAGTACTTCGCGCAGGGAAGGGACATGGTGGGTCTGGTCACCTTCAACTCCGGCCAGTTCACCTACCAGGCCAGGACGAACTTCAACACGCCGGATGGCAGCGGCAACACGGTCAGCTCATTGATCAATCAGATCGTCTGCAATTCCAACACGGCCTCGGCGGAAGCTATGCGCGCCGCGTACCAGGAGCTCGTGCGAGTAAACAGCACGACGCGGCTCAACGTGATCGTATTCATGACCGACGGCATCCCGAACGGCGTGACGGGAGACTTCGTCAACTATCGCTTGCGCCCCGCTTACTGCGACACGAACTCCCGTCCGCTGATCGGAGTGCTCGCCCAGTGGTTCAACAACCAACCCGGTGTGGGCACTACGGCCGGTCTCCTGGCGCGCACCCAGACCAGCGTCACGGTGGACGGCGTCGCTTCCACTGAGAACTCGGGCGGCTGCATCTTCGCCGGGGACTTGAGCAATCCTGGCGACGATCAGCCGACCAAGGTCGGGCAGGACATCTCGCGCATGCCGCCGAACGACGTTTACGGAAACGCCCTTGCGGGCACCTACAGCACTTACAGCAATCCGTATGTGACCTGGTTCGGATCGGCTGCGGACTTAACCCGCGTGGACATACCCAGGGAGATCACAAAAGCCTCGGCCAACGCTCTGGACAACCAGGCAACCGCGATTCGGTCCGACACCACTCTCAAGCCGGCGATCTACACCATCGGCCTGAACACCGATCCGACAGGCGGCGATGTGCCCGATGAGCAACTCTTGATGAAGATCGCCAACGATCCCATGCTGGCGACCGCTCCGGGCGCGGGGCCCACTTTCTATACCCAGCAGCAAAACCAGCCCAGGGGCATCTACGTGAACGCGCCGGACGCAACGCAGTTGCAGTCCGCCTTCACGACCATCGCCACCCATATCGTGGTCCGGCTCTCGCGCTGACGGGCGGATCTACAGGAATCGCTCCAGCACCCGCTTGGCAGCCTGGATGCCTTCGAACTCGGTCAGGCGTGTGCCTTCGTACTCGATGCCGATCCAGCCCTTATAGCCGGAGTCGCGGATGATCTTCATCAAGCGGGCTGAATCGATCGTGCTCTCTTCTCCGCTCGGAGCGAAGTCCCAGAACTTGCAGCTAACGCCCTTGGCGAAGGGCATGAGTTTGCCGACCGCCTCGTAGCGGTCCAGGCCTTTCGGCCAATTGCCCGAGTCGGGCAGCGTGCCGAAATTGGGCAGGCCGACCTGCTTGATCACCTGGACGATCGGATCCGGGTAGAGGGACACCCCCACGTGGTTTTCGATCAGGACGTTGATGTTCTGCCGGGCCGCATACTGGCACAGGTCGGCGAAGCTCTCCGCGCTGTATCCGATAATCGACTGCACCTCTGCCGGCGTGGATCCCTTGAGATCCGAATCCATGTTCACCCGGATGGCGTGCCCGCCCAGTTCCGCCGAGATGTCCACCCACTTGTAGTGGTTCCGGGCCGCCCGCATGCGCTCGGCCTTCCCGGAGTGCCCCATAAACCCTTCCCCGTCGCACATGATCAGCACCGCGCGCGTGCCGGTCTTCTGGATGTTCGATTTCAGCCGCTGAACGTAGGATTGGGTCGGAGCCTCCCAGAGTTGGTTGACGAACTCAAGGCCCTCGATTCCGAACTGCTCCCGGGCGATGCGGGGGAAATCCAGGTTAGTGATCAGACGGGACTGGATCGCGCGATGCAGCGACCACTCCGCGAGGGAGATGCGAAGATCCGGCTCAGCCGCCTCCGCGATGCCATGAGGGGTCAACGCAGAAACGCAGAAGGCCGATCCTAGAAACTCGCGCCGCCGCATCCCGCTATGATAGCAGCGGCGGAGCCGCACTCACGCCGGCTGCGGCCGCTCGCCTTCCAGAAGGCCGGGCAGCCGGTGGCCGCCTTCCGGCCGTGCCGCAGTCTGGGGCTTGTCCTCGCCGCCGGACCTGGGGGCGATCCTTGCGGGAGCCAGAGGCACTCCCTCGATCAATTGCTTGATCTCCGCGCCTTCCAGGACCTCTCGTTCCAGCAGCGCCTCTGCGATCCGTACCAGCGCATCCGCGTGCTCCTCGATGATTCCTCTGGCCCGGTGGTAGCCGCCCTCCACCAGTTTGCGGACGTGAGCGTCGATCTTGATGGCCGTGCTCTCGCTGTAGTCGCGGTGCTGGGCGATTTCCCGCCCGAGGAAGATCTGCTCTTCCTTCTTGCCGAAGCTGAGCGGGCCCATCTCGCTCATGCCCCACTCGCACACCATCTTGCGGGCCATGTCCGTGGCCTGCTCGATGTCGTTCCCCGCCCCGGTGGTGATGTGCTTCATGAATATCTCTTCGGCGATCCGTCCGGCCATCAGGATCGCCAGCCGCGCCTCCAGGTACTCCTTGCTGTAGGAGTGCTTGTCGTCAAGCGGCAACTGCATGGTGATTCCCAAGGCCATCCCGCGCGGGATGATGGTGACCTTGTGGACCGGGTCCGCTCCAGGCATCATGGCCGCCACCAGCGCGTGTCCGGCCTCGTGGAACGCCGTGTTGCGCTTCTCCTCCTCGTTGATGATGAGCGACTTGCGTTCCACGCCCATCAGGACCTTGTCCTTGGCGATCTCGAAATCGTACATCGCGACGACTTTGCGATTCTGCCGGGCCGCGATCAAAGCCGCCTCGTTGACCAGGTTAGCCAAGTCCGCCCCCGCGAAGCCCGGAGTGCCGCGTGCGATCACGGAGAGATCCACATCGTCGGCCAGAGGGATCTTCTTGGTATGCACGCCGAGTATCGCTTCGCGTCCTTTGACGTCCGGACGGTTCACGACAACCCGGCGGTCGAATCTACCGGGCCTCAGCAAGGCCGGGTCGAGCACGTCCGGGCGGTTGGTGGCCGCCATCAGGATGACGCCCTCGTTGGATTCAAAGCCGTCCATCTCCACCAGCAACTGGTTCAGCGTCTGCTCCCGCTCGTCGTGTCCGCCTCCCAGTCCCGCCCCGCGATGGCGCCCCACAGCGTCGATCTCGTCGATGAACACAATGCACGGCGCGTTCTTCTTACCTTGCTCGAACAGGTCCCGCACGCGGCTGGCGCCCACACCCACGAACATCTCGACGAAGTCCGATCCGGAAATCGAGAAGAAGGGAACGTTCGCCTCGCCGGCGATGGCGCGGGCCAGGAGCGTCTTGCCGGTGCCGGGCGAGCCGATCAGCAGGACGCCCTTGGGAATCCTCCCTCCCAGTTTCTGGAACTTCTGCGGTTCGCGCAGGAACTCGATGATCTCCTGCAACTCCTCCTTGGCCTCTTCCACCCCCGCCACGTCCTTGAATGTCACTTTCTTATGCTGGGAGGAATGCAGCCGGGCGCGGCTCTTGCCGAAGCTAAGCGCCTTGTTTCCGCCGCTCTGCATCTGGCGCATCATGAAGATCCAGAAGCCCAGGATCAGGATGAAAGGAACGGTCTGAATCAGGAACGAGATCCAACTGCCGGAACTCGTCTCCTTGATGTCCACGTTCACGCCCTTCTCTCGCAGGAGGCGGTAGATGTCGGGATAGTTGGAGGGCACAAGCGTCCGGAGGCCCTTCTGATCGTCTTTGTACTCGCCGCGCACCTCGTTGCCCGTGATGGTTACCTTCGCCACCTTGCCCGACTCGACCCTGTCGAGAAATTGCGTGAAGGTGAGTTGGTCGTCGGTGCGGGTCTTCCCTGTCTGAACCACCACCCAGAGCAGGACGGCGACACAGATGAGGATGAGCCAGAATACGGCCGTCTTCATGTTCGAATTCATCTACCCTCCGCTCCGCCAGACAGCTCCATTCTCATTGTATCTCTAACCAATAAGACGTTAGAAGACCGCTTTCTGATTCCCCGTATCCGTAAGATCCTGGTCCACCTGGACTTTCAGCACCCGCCGCGTGTCGGCCCCGGCCGCGTATTCGGCCGCGGGGCCGAACCGGCGCGCCCACAGGACGGTTTCTCCGCTCGCCAGCACCGGCCATTGCCCCCGTTCCCAGGACGGAACCTTGTGCTTCTGAAAGAGCAGCCTGATCTCCTGCTCCGTGACATGCCCCAGCGGCCGGTAGCGGTCCCCGCTGCTCCAGCTTCGCACTTCGAGCGGCTTTGGGATCCGTTCCCAGTCCAGCCCACAATGGTCCTTATCGCAGTCGGATACGGACAATTCCACCCGCACGCCGCCCACGGAAGCCGTCAAGGCTCCCTCTGTGGGCACCGGCACGCGGAAGGGGGCCGCCGTTTCGCGATCCTCTGGGCGTGCCAGCCGCAGCCAGTCGAACGAGCGGGCGGCTTGCAAGCCGGGGAGGCGTACCGCCCCCCGCCCTTCCTTGCCGCGGGCCAGCCGCAGGACCCCCTCGATATGGCTGAACTCAATCCGTGTGAGATCGCCCTTCGCATCCCGGATCGCGCGCCGCACAAGCCTGCGCGCTACCGGCACGGCCAGATCGCGCAGGCAACCCGCCCGGAGCAGCACACCGGAACGCTCGCGGACAAAGTTTGCCTCGGCCAGACGGTCGACCTCTCCCTCCCAGTAGCTTTCCTCGTCCCTGGCAAGAGTCGCCGTGTTCGCCAGAACCTCCACCAGGGCCGGATTCCAGTCCCGGATCAATTCCGGAAGCAGCCGGCGCCGGATGCGGTTCCGGGCATACGCAGGATCCCGGTTGCTGCTATCCTCGCGCCACTCGATGCCTCGCCCCCTTAGGTAGCGCTCAATCTCCTCGCGGTCCACGTCGAGCAGGGGCCGCACCCAGCCTTCCCTGGTCACCGGGAGGATGCCGGCCAGGCCTGTAGAGCCGCAGCCGCGCAGGAAGCGGAAGAGCACCGTTTCGGCCTGGTCCGAGCGGGTGTGCCCCAGGGCGATCCGGTCCACCCGTCCGGATTCCAGGCAGTCCCGAAAGAACGCGTACCGGGCCTTCCTGGCGGCCTGTTCCAGGTTGTCCGCAGTCTCGGCCTGGATCCGTCTGACATCGACCTGCCGGACAACCGCCTCCAGGCCGGCACTCGAAGCCAGATCCCGAACGAAGCAGGCGTCCGCATCCGACTCCTCCCCCCGCAGCCGGTGATCCAGGTGCAAGACCATGAGCTTGAGTGCCCAGCGCGGTGAGATTTCCTGTAGCACGTGCAACAGGCAGACGGAGTCGGCCCCGCCGCTCACGGCGACGCCGACTGTCTGGCCACGCGTGAACATGCTATAACGAGAGATGAATTCGGCAACGCGCTTGAGCACCGCTCCCTCGCTACACAATTGTACGGCTCTTCAGCACAAATGACATACGACATCGGCGTGATCGGCTTAGGCGTCATGGGACAAAACCTGGCCCTCAACATTGAGAGCCGGGGCTATTCGGTGGCGGGCTTCGATCTCGATTCGGAGAAGGCCCGGGCATCGGAGAAAAAGTGGGCGGGAAAGAGCCGGATGACGACGGTTCCCTCCCTCCTGCATCTCGTGGAGGCCCTGGAAAGCCCACGCAAGATCCTCATGATGGTGCCCGCCGGAAAGCCGGTGGACGCCGTTCTGGAGGATCTGAAACGGCTGTTGAAACCGGGGGACATCCTGCTCGACGGCGGCAACTCGTTCTTCCAGGACACGGACCGAAGGGGCAAGCAGCTCGAGGCCCTGGGCATCCGGTACATCGGTTCGGGCGTCAGTGGCGGAGAAGAAGGCGCCCTCCTCGGTCCAGCGCTCATGCCTGGAGGCCAGGAGGATGCCTACCGCCTCGTCGAGCCGATCCTGACCAGCATTGCGGCCAAGGTCGATGACGGGCCGTGCTGCGGCTACATCGGCCGCGGCGGCGCGGGGCACTACGTGAAGATGGTCCACAACGGTATCGAGTACGGGATCATGCAGCTCATCTCGGAGGTCTACGATTTTATGAAATCGGGCCTGGGGATGAATGCCTCCGAGATGCAGGGGGTCTTCGCCGCGTGGAATCAGGGTGAGCTGAACTCTTACCTTCTGGAGATCACCGCCGCCGTTCTGGGCAAGCTCGACCCGGAGACAGGAAAGCCGGTCGTGGATATCATTCTGGACAAGGCCGGCCAGAAGGGAACGGGCAAGTGGGCATCGCAGAACGCGCTCGACCTGGGGGTTGCGATCCCGACCATCAACGCGGCGCTCGAAGCGCGCATTCTCTCGGCGTTCAAGGACGAGAGGGTGCAGGCGTCCAAGCTGCTCGAAGGCCCGGCCGGCGGCCGTGCCGCGGCCGGCGAGTTCCTTCCGGCGCTCAAGGATGCGTATCAACTCGCTGTTGTTGGATGCTACGCGCAGGGCTTCGCCCTGATGCGGGAGGCGTCGGCCGAGTACGGCTACAACCTGGATTTCAAGGAGATCGCCCGCATCTGGAAGGGAGGCTGTATCATCCGCGCCCGGATGCTCGACTCCATGCGGGCGGCATTCGCGGCCCAGCCCGGTCTTGCGAACCTCTTAATGGCCGAGCCTTTCCGTTCGCTGGCCAACCGCTTGCATCCCCGGCTGCGCCAGGTCGTGGCAAAGGCCGTGGAATTGGGTGTGCCTGTTCTCGCGCTGGCCGCGTCGGTGGGCTACCTGGACAGCTACCGTCGCGAGCGGCTCCCTGCGAATCTGCTCCAGGCGCAGCGGGATTACTTCGGTGCGCACAAGTACGAACGGATCGACAAGCCGCGCGGCCAGCAGTTCCACACGGAGTGGCTGAGTTGACCGCGAACGACGGCATCCTTCGCCTGGCCGCCGGGGTGAAGCTTCTGCTGATGGACGTGGACGGCGTGCTGACCGACGGCCGGCTCTACAACGTCCCCCTGGTCGGAGGCAGGCTGTTCGAAACCAAGGCATTTGACTCTCAGGACGGGATCGCCCTCCAATGGCTGAGCTGGAAGGGAATCCAGACCGGGCTAATCAGCGGGCGTGTTTCTCCCGCCACCGAGGAGCGCGCCCGCCAGTGTCATTTCTCCTACATCTACCAGGGCCACATCGAGAAGATTCCGATCCTCGATGAGATCATGTCGAAGGCGGGACTGAGTCCAGGCCAAGTGGCCTATGTCGGCGATGATCTGACCGATATCGTGGTCATGCGGCGCGTGGGCCTCGCCATCGCCACCGCCAACGCGCGCCCCGAGGTCAAAATTTGCGCGCACTGGGTCACCAGCCGCGAGGGCGGAAGGGGCGCGGTCCGGGAGGTTTGCGAACTCCTGCTAAAGGCCCAGGGAAGCTGGCAGGACCTTCTGCGCAAGTACGAGGCGGAGATCTGAGATGCCCATCGAGATAGGTGGATTAGTCGTCCTGGCTGACGCCGGACCTGGGATCCTCCATCAACTGGCCGGCGTAATCGCCCGTCACAAGGGCGACATTTCCAGCGTCGAAATCCTCGAGAGCCGGCCTCCCCGCTCGAGGATCTATTTTGAGATCGAGGGGGAGGGGGTGGCCGCGCTGGTGGCCGAGGACCTCCGCGGGCTGCCGGTCGTTCACGAGGTCAGCCTGGTCAAGACCTTCCAGAAGATTTACGGCAAGCGCATCATCATCATGGGGGGCGGTGCGCAGGTGGGACAGGTGGCCATCGGCGCCATCTCGGAAGCCGATCGTCACAACATCCGCGGAGAGCATATCTCGGTGGACACGATCCCGCTGGTGGGTGAGCAAGCTCTTGCAGACGCGGTTCGGGCCGTGGCGCGGTTGCCGCGCGCCCGTGCCCTGGTGCTGGCCGGTTCGCTGATGGGCGGTGAAATCGAGCACGCCGTGCGCGAGGTCCGGGAACAAGGCCTGCTGGTGATCAGCCTGAACATGGCGGGCAGCGTGCCGGACGCGGCCGACGTTGTGGTGACGGATCCCGTCCAGGCCGGCGTCATGGCTGTGATGGCAGTCGCCGACACCGCCAAGTTCGCCATTGAGCGATTGAAGAGAAGGGTTTTCTGAAGCCTTCTGCCCGCGGGACTACCGGACCCGAAGGACATACTCCCGAAGCAGTTCGCTGCGCGGCCCCGCAGTATAGAGGCGTACCCAATACGTGCCTCGGTTCAGGCCGGACCGGAGAAGCAGAACCGCGCGTCCCCCCTCCACCGCCGCCGCCGATCGGTGAGCCGGCTGCCCCCCGCCATCGACCAGTTCCAGATCGAGTCGCCCGTCGCGGGCGAGTCCAGTCAGATCAGCCTCAATCCTCAGGGGGCGGCCCTCCGGTGCGCTGGCGTCGAAGGCTTCATCGGCGCCCCTGGCCGTGTGCAGCACCACGGCGATCGGCTGAGGTTGCAGCCGCAGGACGCCGTTCCTGGATGTGATCACCCAAAGGAGCCCCGCCACGCAGCACACGGCGATGGTGACCCAGGCAAGCGCGGGCCATCCAAAAAGGTGCGGCTTGCGCCGGGTGGGCCCTGCCGCCTTCTGCCGGCGGCCCTCCTCGCGCAGCCTGGCAGCGGCTGCCCGCATGTGCTTCACGTAGATGTCCACCTCGGCCAGCTTGTCCTGGCAATATGGGCAAATCAACAGATGTTCTTCGAAGACTTCCGTATCCCCGTCAGGTAGGATCCCCAGAGAATACAGCTCCAGCGTTTCGTCGGTCGCATGCTCGAGCCTGGGCTGCATGGCGGCGTCCTTTCCGGTAGAGCGAACAGCGGGCGCTACCGTTTTACCATCCCTTGAAAGGCTAGTGGACGGAGCCCGCGACTTCTCTCAAGGAAAACCGGCCAAGGAGTCTCCTGGCCAGCTTGCGCCTGCCCATCTCCCCAAATCGGGCCTTGGCGCGCGACTTCAGCAGGCGGAACTGGGTGTCGCTCAGGTTCATTTGGGCGCAAATCTGATCTTGTGTCTGCTCAAGCAGATAGAAGCGAGTGAGTATCTCGCGATCGCGCGGGGCCAGGCTGCGCAGGACGGCCTCCATAATCTCGGCCCGCTGCCTGGAAATGACTCGTTCCTCGGGCGTCTCTTGCTCGTCGGATACCGTACCGCCTTGCTCGATACCCTGCATTTCCCTCCTCGTTTGCACGTTTCGCTCTATGGCGGCAGCCACCTGCCTCTTGACGACCGTCCGCACGAAGCCCATCAGCCGGTCGGGTTCTCGCAGGTCGCCGCGCCGGATCGCCTGGACGACGATCAGGAAGGTGTCGTGCACCCTGTCGTCCAACTCCTGGGCCCCAAGCTGGCGGCACAGGTAGAACCGGATGCCACGAGAGAACAGCCGGTACAACTCCTCCATCGCAGCCGGGTCTGCCGCCTGAATCCGGCCAACGAGTTCTGTCCAGTTGGGTGGAGAGGGCTGGGCGTGAGACGGCGTGGCGGGTGAGCGTTCCGGTTGATTCTCCATCGCGATCCCTGACTACTCCTTTCCCACCAGAATGTAAGTTCCCCAGCGGCGAGGGGATGACTGCCAGCCACCCGAACGCAAAGCCTCCAACTGAGCCGAGCGAAGAGCATCCGCCGCAACCCACCCGTCGGTTCTTCCTCGAAGAGCCGCAAGCCGCCTGTAAAAAGACACGAGGAGCCCGCCATGATCGTCGGGAGTGGGCCACAGTGTGGCCATCACCGTTCGGGAACCTGCGGCAAGCCACGCCCGGGTCATTCCCATCAGCCCTTCCGCGGGCAGCGCGTCGCCTTCTGCGGAGGAGCACCCGCTAAGCACCACCAAGTCCACCTCAACGCGCTTTCTCGATATCTCCGCCGGCCCAAGCAGCTCCGGCGTTCCGCCCCGGCCCAAGCTCAGCACCGTCAGCGCCTGCCTGGCGTCACTCGCGGACCTGAGAAAGTGCGTCGCAAAGTGCAGAACCGATGGTCTACGGCCCAAGGCGTCGTCCAGCCGTGGCAGCGTCACATCGGCCCCCGTAAGCAGGACCGGAGGGACGCCAGCGCCGAACTCCCGGGCGCAAGCCTCGATCTCCCGGCCGCTACCCACCAGCCGGGGCAATTCGATGCCCCGGGCGGGGTCCGTGCCGGCGAGTGCGGCCGGCAGGATGTGCTGGAAAAAGAGGAGCGCCTGCACTTTCCCGAAGCCTCCCGCGGCGGTCCTCCGCGGATCGGCCCGGTTGTAGATGGGGTCGCCCAGTCCCACGAAGCCCCCGTTCCATCCGCCTCCACCTTCTCGTTTCAGAAGCTGGGCGGAAGGAGTGAGCATGGTGCTGTGGCGTTCGGCCACGAACCGCGGCCTTCCTGTCGCGCATCCTTCCACCAGGGCCGCGAACGGGACCCGGAATAGCGATCCGTCCGGCACCAACACCCACCTGGGTTTGTCCAGAAGACGGCCGGGCACCTCTCCAAACAACGCCCGGAAGAGGCGGTCTCCACTGGCGGTAGCCTGCTGTCTGCCCGATTCGACGTCGCTGCGGAACTCGCCGGCCAAAGCCGAGATCCGGCTCCCGGCTGGCAGACGGAACATCCTGAATTCGTCCCGAGTGACCGCCCACAGGGAGGAATGCGGCTCGTCGAGAAGGAAACTGAGCAGTATGTCGTCCTTCCGCAGGGCGCGTCCCACTCGCTCACCCAGGCCACGGGCGTCCTGCGTGCCGAAGCCGGCGGGCGAAGAGAGACCGATCCCCGCCTCCGCCTCCATCTCGGTCAGACGGTACTGCAAATAGGATGATTCCCGGCTCGCCGGTTCACTTGGGCTGCGGAGCAAAGCGGCCTCATTCGCGCGAAGCCGTGCCAGAGTCTCCCAGTACTCTGCCGGGAGACGGCGTCGCCATTCCTCCGGCGAGAAAATCAGGGCGCGCAGGCCGGCCGCCCGGTTCTCTTCCGATGCCTCGAATGCCAGCCGGGCATAGGCCGGATCGCCACTCTGCCAGTACAGTTCGCCAGCGGCCTTGGTCAACTCCGAGCAGAGCCGCGACTGATCCACGCCGGTGTTGATCCACGCCGAATCCGCCGGAAGCACTTCGAGCCGCACGCGCCGGGCCAGCTCCCGCGCGCGCTGGAAATCGGACAACGCCTCGGCGAGTCTCCGCAATCGCAGCCGGGCCCGGCCGCGCTCGTAGTACACTCGCCAGGCGGCCAGCGTTCCACCGGTCTTTCCAAGGCTCCCGATCGACTGAGATAACAGCCGGTCCGCCGTGACCACATCCCCCTGGGCAAGGCGTAGCCGCCCCAGCGTGTAGTACGAGTAGGCTACCTCGGGAAGCCGGCTGAATGTCCGTTGCCGGAACGCTCCCACCAGCTCGTCCTCGGCCTCGCCGGCCCTTCCGACCATGAGCAGTTCGTGTCCCAACTGGTCTCGGATCAAGCTCGCGGTCGCGGTGTCTCCCTGAGCCTCGGCTTCCTCGATGGCTGTGTGGAAGAGGGGCTGGCCAAGATCAAACCGCCCCTGGCGCGAGTACAAGATCGCCCCTTGGGCTCGCAGCAGGGGGCTCCACTTGGTCACTCCGGCCCTATCCAGCGCCTCCAGCGTTTCCTCGGCAGCCCTGGCGCCGGCGTTGAGATCCTGCTGCTGGAGGTACAGCGAGGAGAGGTTGCACGACACCATGGCCAGCATCTCGTTGTCCCCAGTCTGCCGGGCTAGCTTCCGAACCTCTAGGAATGCCCGCATGGCCTCTCCGTATTGGAAGGCGGCGAAACGGGCCGCGCCCACGCTGTTCAGAAATCTGGCCGCCGAGGGGGTGTCTCCCAGCCGCGAAGCGCGGTCATGCCCTTGCTGGAATGCGCGCTCCGAATCGGCATACTTGCCCTGCCCGAACAGGAAGGTGCCTTCGGCTAGCAGTCTGCGGAGTTCGGGATCGAGTGGAGTTCCCCTCCACGCACGGCGCTGGCAACCACCCAACGTGAGGACCACCAATAGTGCTGCCAAGGCAAGAGCGAATCCTTGACGCATGTGAACTAGCTGCTCGGAACCTTAGGGTACCTGCGATACGAGGTACCCAGGAGTACTACAGTAGATTTAGTACTCCTGGGACTATCATATCAGAAATCTAAGGTCCTGCAACCTTAAAATGAAGAGCTGCTCTGTGTCGTGCGCCCTGCGCGCACCGAGGGTACTAAGGGAGCAGGGTCGAGTTGCCTATGGGCGTCTGTCAGAACCCAACGATGATGATCGGGGGCATTCCGATTCTCCTCATTCGGGGGCGCGGATAGGATCCATCGCTCCCGGTCTGAAGGTAACGTGAGAACCGGCAGCCAGACTGCTACCTTGCAATAAAGAGCCTTATTTTTCAATCTTTTGGCTCCGAATAATCAACGTGACCCGCGCAAACCGCCCCATCCTGGAGATGGCTGCGCTAGAGTGAGAAGGGTTTGGTGCGCATGGGTGCCTCATTCGAGCTGCTGCCATACCGGCTCACGTTCAAGTCCGAGGATTCGATAACCTTCCCGGCAGGCCGGCCGGGCAACATCTTGAGAGGCGCCTTCGGCTCCATCTTTCGGAGGCTGGTCTGCGTGGCCCCCTGCCGTGAACCCGCGATGTGCGATCGCCGGGACACCTGCCCCTACGCCCGCGTCTTCCACCCGCGGGCGGCCAGTGGGGCACCGTCGGGGTTGGCGGATCGCCCGCGACCCTTTGTCTTCCGTGCGAGCCATCTCGACGGAGTGGCCGTGCCGCCCGGGGCCTTGTTCCATTTCGACCTGCACCTGTTCGATGTGAAGACGCCCCTTCTCGTCTACTTCATCGAGAGCCTTCAGCGGCTCTCCGAGGAGGGAGTGGGACCTGGGCGGGGCCGCGCCAGGCTCATCCGCATCGACTCGCTGGGAAGGAGCGGAGCGCCTGCGGCATGCGTCTACAGCCCCGATTCGGGCCTGGTTCCGGCCCAGGGTGAGCCCCTCGCGTTGGATCTCGGCCCAGCGCCCGCGCCGGTCGAGGCCGTGCGGATTCGTTTCCTCTCGCCCACCGAGCTGAAGTGGAAAGGCACCCTGGCGCAGCGACCCGAATTCCCCGCCCTTGTTGCGCGTGTCCGCGACCGCCTGAGTTCACTCGCGGCGTTCTACGGCCGGGTCCCCCTCACAGTCGACTTCAAAGGACTAGGCGAGAGAGCCGCGCAGGTGCGGATGGTCCGCTCGCACGTCACCTATGTTCGTTTGACTCGTCGCTCGTCGAGAACCGGCCAGACCCATCCACTCGGCGGATTCATAGGGGAGGCCGAATACGAGGGGGAACTGGCCGAGTTCCTTCCTTACTTGCGAGCCGCCCAATGGACGGGCGTCGGGCGCTACGCCGTCTGGGGAAACGGGGCTATCGAAGTGCGCCCTTGAATCATGTCCCCCTCGCAAGTCTTGCTCGGAACGCACCGCGACACCTCGTCGCGCTCCAGTACCGGGACATGGCGGTCACATTACTTCTCCGCGCCGAAGATCCATATGCTCTTCGCCTTGGGGCATGGCATTCTACATGGGGTGCTGGCCTGCAGGCAGCTCCCAAGATAAGGTGGAAAGCGAATGGAACTGTTCCGGCGAATCCTGGACACGCCGTTCCCCGCACTCGGATGGGAACAGCAACTTTTCGCGGCCATGGCAATTCTCTCCTGCGCCGCCATCGCCGGCTACGCCCTGGTTGTGGTAGCACGATCGGCAAGGAAGCAGCGGCTTTATGAAAGGCGCGCTGTCGGCCGGCCGGTATGGATCTCCTGGCGGGACGCCGTAGGCCTTCGGGAGTCCGACGACGGCTTCTGCCAGGATCTCTCCAAGGGAGGAGCGGCCCTGGAACTGCCGTTTCCGCTCAAGGTCCGCACCAGGCTGAACATCCGGATGTCAGAGGCCGGACTGTCCGGAACGGGTGTGGTTTGCCGCTGCACGCGCGTGGGGCCTCGCTACGTGGTGGGGGTGGAATTCGATCGCCTCAACAGAGCGCTCATCCAGCCCTGAACAGCCTGTTCCCTCGCATACCCGTCGCCGGAACGGCTCCGGGGGAGAGCAAGCGGCGCTAGCGCACCGCCATGCTATGGGCCGCGGAGAGATTATTGTTGGTCGTGCACCAGATTCCGCTGACGGCATCACCGCTGCCGATCATGAGAGCGGCCGAAGCCAGGCACACCATGGCGAGCAGTAGCGTGTACTCGACGAGGTCTTGCCCCGCGTCGTCCTTCCAGAAGTTGACTCGTTCCACTCTTCCTCCTCCTGCCGGTGTACTGCTTTAGCGCCGCGTTCTTCGGACTTCTCGATCTCGTCGGCGCTGATATGATTATGGCCGCTTACCATATTGGGAGAACGCGAGGCGTACGGCAATAGTCCATTGGTTAACAAGAGGATAACGTAGTAATGGTACTCGGCCCGTCCTTCCGGTCAGGCTTTGATGGGTTTCATCCTGCCCAGCAACAGATGAACCGCAAGCAGCGCCGTCAGGTGGAAACAGCCCATGATCAGGAAGATCGGCGTGTAGCCGAAATGAGAAACAACGTACCCGGGCAGTAGCGAGGAGAACAACACCCCACCCAGACCGCCAAAGGCGCCGCCGATCCCGGTTACCGAAGCGATCGCCTGCTTGGGGAACACGTCCGACACCGTCGTGAACAGGTTGCATGACCAGCCCTGGTGGCCCGCCGTCGCCAGGCTGACCAGCGCCACGGTCAAAACCGCGTTCGGCGCCAGGACCGACGTCGCCGCGATCGGCATCAACGAGCAGCACACGGCCATCGCCGCCTTGCGCGCGGTGGCGTGGTGCCAGCCGCGCCGGATGAAGAAGCCGGAGAGCCACCCGCCGGCAACGCTGCCGACATCCGCCATCAGGTAGACGATGGGCAGGGCCCAGCCGACCTTCGTCATGTCGAATCCTCTGACGTCGACAAGGTAAAGCGGAAGCCAGGAGAGGTAGAACCACCAGACCGGGTCCGCCAGGAACTTGCCCACCGCGAATCCCCATGTCTCCTTGTACTTCAGCACAGCCACCCATCCCAACCGCGGAGCGGCTGGACCCTCATCCTTGTCGCCTGTGATGTAGGCGAGTTCCTGCGGACTGACCGAGCGGTGTGCCTCCGGCTGGCGGTAGACGACCCACCATACCAGTGCAAGCACGAAACCGGTGGACGCGGTAATCATGAAGCAGGCACGCCAGCCGTAGACAGCCGCCATCCACACGAAAAGCGGCGGCCCGACCATGGAGGCGACGTTGGTGCCGGCGTTGAAGATCCCCGTAGCGAAGGCGCGATCCTTCTTGGGGAACCACTCGGCCACGCTCTTGATGGCGGCGGGGAAGTTGCCTGACTCCCCAATCCCCAGCAATCCGCGCCAAAACGCCAACTGGAGCCACGACCTGGACACGGCGTGCAGAGCAGCCGCCACCGACCACCACAGGATGGAGAGGGTATATCCGATCCGGGTCCCGTACCTGTCGATCAACTTGCCCACGGCCAAAAAGCCAATGGTATAGGCCATCTGAAACGCCGCCTGGATGTAGGAGTACTGCTCCGTAGAGACATGCAGGTCTTCGCGGATGACGGGGATCAGGACCGAGATCACAATCCGGTCAAGGTAGTTGTTGGTCGTAACCAGGAACAGCAGGGTCAGGATGAACCAGCGGTAGCGCGTCATTGGGTGACGCCCATCTTACCGCATTCAGTGTGGCTTCAATGCCGAAGCCCGGCCCAATCGATCCGCAATCGCGGCCCACTCCGGCGTCTCCGGCACCGCTTCCACCGCAATCCAGTCCCAGCCTTCCCCATCCAACCTGTGCAGAGTGTCATACAGCACCGCTGCGTAGGAAGCTGCGTCCGCAGGCATCCGCACGGCCCCCCTCAGGCCCCGCGTGAGCGTGACGCCCCTTCCGGCGGGGAGCGGCGCTCCCTCCTTCACCACCACCAGCGGAGTCCTGGGGCTGTAGTGCTTCGCGTGCATCCCCGGAGAGAGGTGGGCGCCATTCTCCACCCGCCCGGCCAAGGCCACCGGCCCGATCAAGGACTCGATCTCTGGCCGGGACACCATGCCCGGCCGCAGCAGTTGCGGCGGGCAGGTGGCGAGCGAGAGCACCGTGGATTCGATACCCACCTTGCTGGGACCGCCATCCAGGATGAAGTCGGCCTGTCCCGCCAGCCCGTCCCGCACATGCGCCGCGGTCGTCGGAGACAGCCCGGTAAACCGGTTCGCGCTCGGCGCTGCGATCGGCACGCCCGCCGCGCGAATCAACGCCAGCGCCACTGGATGAGCCGGCATCCGGATGCCCACGGTCGCGAGACCCGCCGTCACAACATCCGGGACAACGGGTTTCTTCGGGAGCACCAGGGTCAGGGGCCCCGGCCAGAAGCGATCGGCCAGCTTCCCGGCAGCCTCGGGCCACGCTTCGGCCAAGCCTTTCGCCATCTTCACCGAATCCACGTGAACGATCAGGGGACTTGTCGACGGGCGTCCCTTGGCCTGGAAGATACGCTCCACCGCTACTGGGTCGAGGGCGTTCGCCCCAAGTCCGTAGACGGTCTCCGTGGGGAATGCGACCAGTCCCCCGCCGCGTATCAGCCCGGCCGCCCGCTGAAGTTCCTCGGTCCCCAATCCCTATTCCCCGACGTCGTCCTTGCCGTCTCCGGCCGTCTTGCCCGTCTTCCGGAATACGAGGTACGCCTGGATGAGCGGATCGATGTCGCCGTCCAGCACCCGGTCCACGTCGCCGATGGCCAGCTTGGTCCGATGATCCTTGATCATCCGGTAGGGCGCCAGCACGTAGCTGCGAATCTGGCTGCCGAAGTTGATGTCCAGCTTGCCCGCTTCGAGCTTGTCGTCCTCGGCCTTCTTCTTCGCCAGCTCGTGTTCGTACAACCGCGCCCGCAACTGCTTCAGCGCGCTGGCCCGGTTCTTGTGCTGGCTGCGCTCGTTCTGGCACTGCACCACGATGCCCGTCGGCAGGTGGGTCATGCGGATAGCCGAGTCGGTGCGGTTGACGTGCTGCCCGCCCGCGCCGCTGGAGCGGAACGTGTCCACGCGCAGGTCCTCCGGCCGGATGTCGATCTTGATCTCGTCGTCCACCTGCGGGTAGACGAAAACCGAAGCGAACGAGGTGTGCCGCCGCGCGTTGGCGTCGAACGGAGAGATCCGCACCAGCCGGTGCACTCCAACCTCGGACTGCAGCAGCCCGTAGACGTTCTCGCCGTTGACCTCGAAGGTGACCGACTTGATCCCCGCGCCTTCGCCCTCCAGCCGGTCGGTGACGGCGGTTTCGAAACCCTTCCGCTCCGCCCACCGCATGTACATGCGCAACAGCATCTCCGCCCAGTCCTGGCTCTCCGTGCCCCCCGCGCCAGGATGGATGGTGACGATCGCGCTCAGCGCGTCGTTCTGGCCCGCCAGCAGCATGGATGTCTCCATGGCCGCCAGCCGCTCGCGGAGCTTTGCCATCTCGGCTTCGATTTCGCCGAGGACGGGCTCACCCTCGCGGCAGAGTTCAAAGAGCGTCTCCAGGTCCGACGCCGCCGAGCGGATGAAGGCGTCGTTGGCGATGGCCTCCTCCAGCCGCTTGCGGTCCTGCATGATCTTCTGGCTCCGCTCGGGCTGATTCCAGAAATCGGGCGCCGCGATCAGTTTCTCGAGTTCGGCCAGTTGCGACTGTTTTGTGGGGGAGTCAAAGATAGCTCCGCACAGCTTCCGATTGCTGGCGGAGCGGGGCGTATTGTGCCGGCGGCCTCGTGTATGTGGCCCGCGAACAGCATTTCGGGCTGGTGCTTGCGAACGAATTCCGCCACGGCGTGGCTGCCGGCATGAGATCCCTCCCGAACCCGGTCTAGCGGCGTGCCGAACGGGGGGCAGTGGCACACCAGGACCAGCGGCTTCAAGCTCGCGAACCTCTCCAGCCGCTCGCCCATTTCCTTCTCGGAGTACTCGCCCGGCGTATGGAAGGGCGTCGGGCTGGAGTAGCCCAGCCCCGCAATGTAGTAGCCTCCAGCCTCCAGGCTCTGCTCGTGGAAATGGTGAAGACCATATTTCCGGCAGAGCGCGGCAGTCGCTTCGGCCGACTCATGGTTTCCCGGGAGTACGTGAACCCGCCCGGCGCGCGCTTTCATGATCTCGCCGCACCGGTCCAGGCCGCGGCCCCAACTGGTCAGGTCCCCCGCGGCGAAGTAATGATCCGCCTCGATCTCCATCAACTTCTCGAGCGCCGCGTAATCCCCGTGAATGTCGGAAAAGACCAGGATCTTCATGCAGGCCATTTTACCCTTGCGGGGGACTATTGATATTGTCCATATATAGACTGTCTTGATGTATGCCTTGAATGCGAGCATAATGCTCTTGACCATGGCAACCCGCCAACCACAACGCGCCGACCTGCTGCAAGGCACTCTGGATCTTCTGGTCCTGCGGACGCTCGTCTTCGGTTCGCTCCACGGCTACGGCATCGCCAAGGCGATTCTCCAGTCCTCCAAGGAAGCACTCGATATCGAGTTCGGCTCACTCTATCCGGCCTTGCGCCGGCTCGAGCTCAAGGGATGGATCGCCTCGAAATGGGAGATCTCCGGCCACAACCGCCGGGCGAAGTTCTACCGGCTTACGCCCTCGGGAAAGAAACAGCTCGTAAAGGAAGAGTCGAAATGGCGGCAGTTCGCGGCGGCGGTTTCGAGCGTTCTCCACTCCGAGCCGGGAGGCTCGCCATCATGACATGGTGGAGCCGCCTGAAGCACCCGCTCCCTTGGCAACGTGCGCAGGAGGACCGTGAGTCTGGCGCCGAATTAGAGTCGATCGCGGACACGGCAGCAGTCGACGTTGGGTCGGCTCATGCCGCGCGCTCGGCAATCTAGCGCTGGCCAAAAAGGACGCCCGCGCCGAGTCCCGCTGGGCCTGGCTGGAGAGCGTTGTCTCGGACATACTCTGCGCGTTGCGTGTATTGCGCCGCGACAAGACATTCACAGCCGTCGCAGGCATCTCTCTGGGGCTGTCGATCGGAGCGAACTCCGCGATCTTCAGTCTGATCGACGCGGTGCTGGTACGAACGTTGCCAGTCCACGATCCGGAGAGGCTGGTTGTCTTCTTCAATGGCAATTCTGTCTCGCACTTCACATGGGCACAGTTTAATGCCAGGTCTGGTGACTGGATGACAGGTGTCTTTGCCACAGCCAGCGCTGTGTGTCAGGATGTGGACCCCGGCAGGGGTCCGATGCGTGGCTCAGCGGATCTGGTGACGGGGGGGCTTGATCCCATCGGAAAGACTGTTCAAGTAGTGGCCGACCGGACGATCCTGGAAGTCGTCGGGGTTGTCCGGCATGTACGCCGCGATGCCCGCGAGAGGCCGGCCCCATATGTGTACGTCCCAAGCGACTAGGCTGAAGGCAGCATATCTGCGTCTCGTTTCCTGGTGCGCACGGCTGGTTCACCCAACGCGCTGACGAGTTCGCTGCGTCAAGCCATCAGGCAAGTTGACCCGCGCCTGCTAGTCACAAGGATCGACACCGCTGCCGCTATGATTCTCGTTGGGACCGCCTTTGCGGCTACCTGGTTCCCCGCGCGCCGTGCGGCGTCCATCGATCCCATGCTGGCGCTCCGGCAGGAGTGACGGCCGGTTGTTCCCGCCTCGGGGCAGCCCGTGTGGCCGGCCGCATCGTAGTATACTCGCGGGATGCACCGCCAAATCAGCTTTCAGGGTCTTTTACTCCTTGTTTGTGGCGTTGCCTGGGGTCAGCCGGCTATCCAGGGTTACGCCCGCAACGCCGCCAGCTCCGCCGGCTCCTATCTGCCTAACGCCGGCATCGCTCAAGGTGCGATGTTCATCCTGAAAGGCACGGGCTTCGGCGCATGCGGCGTCAAATTGCCCGACGCGATTCCGCTCCAGACCACCATGAACGGCACCTCGGTCCGGATCACGGTCGGAGGCGTCAGCAAGGACGCGTACATGATCCACGTCGTCGCTTGCCGCGGCTCGGGCCTCCCCGACCAGGTTTCCGCCATCGCCCCCTCCGACACGCCCATCGGCACCGGCACGGTGACGGTCACCTATAACGGCGCCACCAGCACCGGCGCGCCGATTCAGATCGTGGCCCGCTCCTTCGGTGTATTCACCATGAACATGACCGGAAGCGGACCGGCTATCGTTCAGAATTTCACGTCGCCGGCCACTTACGTGACGAACAATCTCGATCAGGCGATCCACCCTGGGCAGACCGGCATCATCTGGGGTACCGGCCTCGGCGCCCGCCGCTTCAGCGACGCATCGCCTCCGCCGGTGTACGACAACCTGAAGGACATCGTGGAAGTCTGGGTCGGACACGTGCCCGCTACGGTCACCTACGCCGGGCCTTCGGGTTACCCCGGGGTCGAACAGATCAACTTCAATGCGCCCGACCTGGAGGGCTGCTACCACACCCTTGCCGTGCGTGTCGGCGGCGTTATTAGTAACCTGACCACTATTTCGGTGACCAGAAGCGGCAACGTGTGCTCGGATCCAAATGGCTACTCCTCCGAGGACCTGAACAGGTTCCTGACCTCCCCCGCCACCGTCATCGGATCGCTGACAATCAAGCGCGACGCGACCTACGTTCTGGGGACGGGCTCTACCATGGACACGGCCGGCGGGAGCTTCATGAGGACATCGTTCTCGCAACTGGCGGCCATGGGCGGCGGCAGCGCTTCGCTCGGCTCGTGCACGATCTTCTACTACGACGGGCCTGTAGACCCCTATGCGCTCATCCCACCTATGGTGGACGCCGGCCCCTCGCTGACTTTGAACGGCCCCGGAGGCCAGAAGCAGGTGCCGAAGAACTCACTCGGCGCCTATGACGCGATGCTGGGCTGCAATCCGGCCAATCCCCTCTGCCTCTCGCCGCCCTACCTGGAGCCGGGGACCTATACCTACACCATCCCCGGTGGAGCGGCCGTCGGAGCCGCCACCGCGACGCTCGCCGTTCCCGCTCCCCCCGTCTGGACGAACCAGACTGCCATTTCGACCGTGAACCGCTCCCAGAACTTGCGGCTGACTTGGACCGGCGGTGATTCCACAAGTTGGGTGACCGTCACCGGCACATCGGTGAACGCCCAGCAGGTCGGTGCGTCTTTCGTGTGCCAGGCCCCGGCGGCGCCCGGCGAATTCACCGTCCCGTCATTTGTGCTCTCGGCGATTCCGGCGAACATGGGCCAGCTTGGCCTCACCGTCAGCCGTCAAGCACGCTTCACCGCCCCCGGCTGCGACTATTGCGTGTTCACCCACACCGGCGGTGGCTCCGTGATTGTGACGTTCCAGTAGCAGACGTCGGGCGGCTCCGGCTTCCGCTATCATGGTCTCAAAGCCTGCCCCATGTCTGGACAATCCGGCCGTGATTCTGGGATCAATAGCTGGCTCGAGGACGAACTGCGCGAGCGGTTCCGCCACGACCGCCAGGAGATAGACCAAGAGTGGAAATCCTTCTTCGAATCCCCCTCCCCCCATCCTCGACCCCTGTCTCCCGAGCCCTCGGACGACGAGGCCATCCCCCTCCGCGGCGCGGCCGCTCGCATCGTCGACAACATGACCGCCAGCCTGGCCATCCCGGTCGCGACCAGCCAGCGCATCGTCCCGGTCAAGGTCATCGATGAGAACCGGCGCATTATCAATCTGCACCGTGGCCTGCTGGGGCTCACCAGGGTTTCCTACACGCATCTGATCACCTGGGGCATCCTTAAGGCCATCGAAGCCTTCCCCGTGCTCAACTCAGCCTTTGCGGAGAGAGACGGCAGCCCGGTTCGTATCCAGCACAAGCGGATCAACATCGGAATCGCCATCGACCTCGCCGGCAAGGACGGCGCCCGCAGCCTGGTCGTCCCCAACCTCAAGGACGCCGGCCGCCTGGACTTCGAAGGTTTCCTGGCCGCGTACGATTCGCTCGTCGCCCGTGCGCGCGCCGGCCGGCTCGCCGTCGAGGATTTCCAGGGCACCACCATCTCCCTGACCAACCCCGGCACCGTCGGCACCGTCGGCTCGGTGCCGCGCCTTATGCCCGGCCAGGGCGCCATCATAGCCACCGGCGCCATCGACTACCCGGCCGAGTACCGCGGCGCATCCCCCGAGGTCACCGCCATGCTCGGCATCGGCAAGGTAATGATGATCACCTGCACCTACGACCACCGGATCATCCAGGGCGCCGAGTCGGGCATGTTCCTGGCCAAGGTGCAGGCGCTGCTTCAGGGCGAGGACGGTTTCTACGATCGGCTTTTCGCCGACTTGAAGATGCCCCACCGGCCCGTGCGCTGGGAGCCGGACCGGGCTGCTTCCGTGCCGGGCGCCGCCAGGCGCACCGAGGAGATCGCCAAGGAAGCCGCGGTTCTCCAGCTCATCAACGCCTATCGCGTGCGGGGCCACCTCATCGCGGATCTCGACCCTCTCGGCTCCGAGCCCAGCTACCACCCCGAGCTTGATCCGGCGACGTACGGTCTCACCATCTGGGACCTGGACCGCCAGTTCATCACCGGCAGCCTGGGAGAAGCCATCGGAGAGGACGCCCCCCAACCGTTCGCCACGCTGCGCCAGATCCTGGAGACGCTGCGCCAGACTTACTGCGGCAAGATCGGCTGCGAGTACATGAACATCCAGCACCCGGAGCAGAAGCGCTGGCTACAGCTACGCATGGAACCCCCCGCCAACAACTGGCCGCTGGAGGCGGAGAGGCGGGTCCGTATTCTCGAAAGACTCATCCACGCCGAAGAGTTCGAGCACTTCCTGCACGCCCGTTTCGTCGGCCAGAAGCGTTTCTCCCTGGAGGGCTCCGAGACCGCCATCGCCATACTCGATCAACTGCTCGAACGCGCGGCCGCGGGCGAGGTCGAGGAAGTTGTCATCGGCATGGCGCACCGGGGCCGGTTGAACGTCCTTGCGAATGTAATCGGCAAGCCGCTCGCGCAGATCTTCTCCGAGTTTGAAGGCGACCCCGACTCGTTGAGCGTCCAGGGCTCGGGCGACGTGAAGTATCACCTCGGCGCAACCGGCATGCATGCCGCCTCTTCCGGACGCCAGGTTGCCGTTTCGGTCGCCCCCAATCCGAGTCATCTGGAGGCAGTCAATCCGGTCGTCGAGGGCATCGTACGACCCAAGCAGGACCGGCTCCCCGACCCGGAGCGCAGGCGCGTGATCCCGGTGCTGGTCCACGGGGATGCCGCCTTCGCGGGCCAGGGCGTTGTGGCCGAGACCCTGAACCTGTCCCAACTGGAGGGTTACCGCACCGGCGGGACCGTACACCTCATCATCAACAACCAGATCGGTTTCACCACCGGCCCCGAAGAGGCCCGCTCCTCGCCCTACTCCACGGACGTCGCCCGCACCGTGCAGGCGCCTATCTTTCATGTGAACGGCGACGATCCCGAGGCCGCCGTGCGCACGGTCGAGATCGCCTTCGACTACCGCCAGCGGTTCAACAAAGATGTCGTCATCGACATGTTCTGCTACCGCCGGCACGGCCACAATGAAGCCGACGATCCCAGCTACACGCAGCCCATCCTCTACCGCAAGATCAAGGGCCACCCCTCGGTGGCCGCCCTCTACGCCGAGCGGCTCGTCCGCGAACAGGCACTCTCCGCAGAAGAGGTGGAGCGGATGAAGCGCACCGCCCAGGAGAAGCTCGCCGCCGCGTTTCAGGCCTCGCAGGAACGCGCCGAGCGCTTCGAGCCGCGGGAACTCGTCCCCGTCTCCGGCGACGCTCTGGCTCCGTACTGCCCCCGCACCGCGGTCGATCCCGCCACGTTGGCTCTTGTCGCGGACAAGTTGACCTCGTTCCCATCTGGCTTTCACCTGCACCCCAAATTGCACGGCTTCGTCGATCGGCGCCGCGAGAGCTTCCAGGCCGGCGGTCCCATCGACTGGGCGTTCGGCGAGGCCCTGGCCTTCGGCAGCCTGCTTCTGGAAGGAACGCCCGTGCGCCTGAGCGGGCAGGACAGCAGCCGCGGGACCTTCAGCCAGCGGCACCTGGAGTTCTCCGACTACGAGACCAGCGCCAGCTACCTTCCCTTGCGCCACCTGTCGGACACGCAGGCCCGCTTCGACGTCTTCGACAGTTCGCTCAGCGAGTACGCCGTCCTGGGATTCGAGTTCGGCTACAGCGTGGCCGACCCTCTGAGCCTGGTCATCTGGGAGGCCCAGTTCGGAGACTTCGTCAACGGCGCCCAGATCATGATCGACCAGTTCGTATCCTGCGCCGAGTCCAAGTGGGGGCAGCCGAGCGGCCTGGTGCTGCTGCTTCCTCACGGGTTCGAGGGACAGGGCCCCGAGCACTCCAGCGCTCGGATCGAGCGCTTCCTGACCCTCTGCGCCGGCGGGAATATGCAACTGGTGAACGCCACGACGCCGGCCCAGTACTTCCACGTGCTTCGCCGCCAGATGTGCGGCGGGCCGGACCGCCGGGGTGTGCGCAAGCCCTTGGTCATCTTCACCCCGAAGAGCTTGCTGCGCCACGCGCAGGCGGTCTCCCGTGTCTCGGAATTCTCCTCGGGCGGCTTCCACGAGTTGCTGGGCGACCCCTCGGCGGAGCCCCCGCGTGTCTCCAAGGTGCTGTTCTGTTCCGGCAAGATTTACTACGAGCTGGCCGCTGCTCGCGATGAGAGAAAGGCGGGGCAGGCAGCCATCGTCCGGATTGAGCAACTCTACCCCTTCCCGGAGCAGGACGTGCAGGACATCCTGACGAAGTACCCGCAGGCGAGCGAGGTGGTCTGGGTGCAGGAGGAGCCGAAGAACATGGGCGCCTGGCGCTTCGTGCGCGAGCAGATCCAGCCCCTGCTGGCCGCGAGCGGCCGCGTGATCGGCTACGCCGGTCGGGCGGAGAGCGCCAGCCCCGCCACCGGCTCCCACAAACGCCACTTGATCGAACAAGCCGCGGTCATCGACGCCGCCTTCACGCTTCGGCCGTCTCCCCGAGCAGCACGTTGAAGCCAACCTCCCGGGCCGCTCTGGTCGGGTCACCCCGAATCACTGGCACGGGACCGCGACCGACAGGAAACGGCGAAGAGTTGCGCCTGCACCGTCATGTACAGGGCCTGCTAACGGTCTTGATTAATCTCAAACCGCCGCGAGCATTTGCGGCACTCATAGGTGTGGGTGTGTGGTGACACCGTGCCATTCTTGCGCTTGTATCCAGCCGATTTCATCTCGCTGCGAGGAACATTGCGAAGGCCGCCCTTGCAGCATGGGCAGAACTCCACCTCAGGTTGTGGGCCGGGCACGTTTGCCATGGCACAGTATTCTAACACTCGCTTGCGGGCACAAGAAGCGAGTCCTCTCTGACTCCTCCCCTCTGCGAAAATAGTCTCTGGTGGACGATTCGATCTCGATCCGCGGCGCGCGGGTCCATAACCTCAAGAACATCTCGCTCGATATCCCGCACAACCGGCTCACCGTCGTCACCGGCGTTTCAGGCTCCGGCAAGTCATCGCTGGTCTTCGACACCATCTACGCCGAGGGCCAGCGCCGCTACGTCGAGTCGCTCTCGGCCTACGCCCGCCAGTTCCTGGAGCGCATGGAGAAGCCCGACGTCGACCGCATCGGCGGCCTGGCTCCCCCCATCGCCATCCGCCAGAAGAACACCACCCGCAACCCGCGCTCCACCGTCGCCACCGCCACCGAGCTTCACGACTTCTTTCGCCTGCTGTGGGCCCGCGCCGGACGTACCTTCTGTCCCCAATGCGGCCGGCAGGTCCAGCGCGACACCGTAGACCACGTCGCCGCCCGCATGCTTCAGGAGCCGGCCGGTTCGCGCTGGTACGTGCTCTGCCCCGTCGGCCTGGCCGAGCCCCGCCAGACCCAGGCGCTGCGCGACCGCCTTTTCGAGCTTCGCAAGAGGGGCTTCAACCGCCTGTTCCAGCGGGGACGCATGTTCGAGTTCTCGACGCCCGAGTCGCTGCTCGGGATCGACTTCTCACAGCCGCTTTACCTGCTGGTGGACCGCGTCGTCATGGGGCCCGACCTCCACCGGCGCCTCGTCGACAGCGTCGAGATCGCGTACCGTGAAACCGGCGAGGTCCTCTTCGAGCAGGCCGGCGCGGAGCCGCCCGTCCGGCTGCGCTTCAGCGAGCGCTTTGCCTGCAACCAGTGCGCCATCGAGTTCGCCGATCCCGAACCCGGCCTGTTCAGCTTCAACAGCCCCACCGGCGCCTGCCCCCGCTGCCAGGGCTTCGGCAATACCATCGATTACGATCTGGAACGCGTCATCCCCGATCCCTCGCTCTCGCTAGAAGAAGGCGCGGTCGAACCGTGGACCAAGCCGCAACACCGCTGGCCGTGGTACGAACTGAAGCGCGCCTCCCGCGGCCGCGTCCGTCTGAATGTCCCCTTCGCCTCCCTCACCCCGGAGGAGAAGAGCTTCGTCCTCGACGGCGAGGGCCGTTTCCCGGGAGTGCGCGGCTTCTTCCGCAAGCTGGAGACCAAGAAGTACAAGGTCCACGTGCGCGTCTTCCTCAGCCGCTATCGCGGCTACACCCAGTGTCCCGACTGCGGCGGAGCGCGCCTGCGCAAGGAGGCGCTCTACGTCAGAATCGGCGGCCGCACCCTGGGCGAAGTCTCGGCCATGAACATCGCCCAGGCGCAGGCGTTCTTTAGCGAGATCGAATTCACGCCCGAGGAGGAAACGGTCGCCGGAAAGGTGCTGGTCGAGATCCGGCAGCGTCTCAAATTCCTCAACGACGTCGGCCTCGACTACCTGACCCTGGACCGCCTCTCGGCCACGCTCTCGGGCGGCGAGGCCCAGCGCATCCAGCTTGCCACCTGCCTTGGCTCCCGCCTGGTCGGCGCCTGCTACGTCCTCGACGAACCCTCCATCGGTCTCCACAGCCGCGACACCGCGCGCCTGATCCGCATCCTCGGAGAGCTGCGGGATATCGGCAACACCATCGTGGTGGTCGAGCACGACGCGGACCTGATGCGGGCCGCGGATCACCTCGTCGATCTCGGCCCCGGGGCCGGAGAGCTGGGCGGTCGCATCATTTACGAAGGGCCTTTCGACCGGCTGCTGGCCGACGGCGCGGGATCGCTGACCGCGCGTTACCTGAAGGGAGAAGCGGGAACCACGCAGGCACGCCTCCCGCGGCCCGTGAATCCCAAACGTGTCGTCCGGTTTCTCGGCGCGCGCGCCCACAATCTGAAGAACCTCGACGTCGCCATCCCCCTGGACATGATGGTGGTGATCACGGGCGTCTCCGGCTCGGGCAAGTCCACCCTGGTCCACGATGTCATCCACGCTTCGCTGAAGCGGCTCCTGCGGCGGCCCGCCGCCACCGGCTTGGAGGATCTGCCCGAAGTGGACGAAAAGGAGACCTGCCGCGGCGTGGAGCGCGCCGAGCTTCTCTCCGGCGTGGTGCTGGTCGACCAGTCGCCCATCGGCCGCACGCCCCGCTCCAACCCGATCACCTACATCCAGGCCTTTGACATCATCCGCAACCTGTTCGCCTCGACCCCTGAGGCGGACCGCCGCGGCTTCTCGCCCGGTCACTTCTCTTTCAACGTTCCCGGAGGACGCTGCGAGACCTGCCAGGGCGACGGCACCGTCACCGTGGAGATGCAATTCCTGGCCGATGTGGAGCTGGTTTGCGAGGAGTGCAAGGGCACGCGGTTCAAGAGCAGCGTGCTCGACGTGCGCTACCGCGGCCTGAACATCCACGAAGTGTTGCAGCTCACGGTGAAAGAGGCGCTCTCCTTCTTCGCCGATGTGCCCCGTTTGTGCAACCGCCTTGGGGTGCTCGCCGACGTGGGCCTCGGCTATCTGCGGCTGGGCCAGTCGGCGACGACCCTGTCGGGCGGCGAGGCGCAGCGCGTCAAGCTGGCCGGGCACCTGGCCGAGGCGTCCTCCAAGAACACGCTCTTCATCTTCGACGAGCCCACCACCGGCCTGCACTTCGACGACATCGCCAGGCTGCTGGGCGCTTTCGAGCGCCTGATTCACTCCGGCGCGAGCATCCTCATCATCGAGCACAATCTGGACGTCATCCGTCACGCGGACTGGATCATCGACCTGGGACCCGAAGGCGGCGACCTCGGCGGGCGCATCGTCGCCGAGGGCACGCCGGAGCAGATCGCTGCGGCGCCAGGCTCCTACACCGGCCGGTATCTCCGCTATACTCAGACCAAGTAGGCAGACATGGAGAATACCGAAACAACAGCAAGGCGGACATTCCTGAAAGTGTCGGCTGCCTGTACGGGTGCCGTGTGCATTCCGGCAATCGCCGCCGAGACGCCGAGGATTCTCACCGAGAAGGACCGCATCGACGTCGGGGGCAAGGGAAAGGAAATCATCGACAAGGCCTATCAGCTTGGCCGCGAGTACATGGAGAAGCACGGCAACTGCGCTCAGTCCTCTCTGGCCGCCGTTCAGGATAGTGTGCCGTTCGTTCCCAAGGACGAGCTGGTCTTCCTCGCCTCCACCGCGCTGAGCGGCGGAGCGACCCGCACACGGAATGCAAGCTGCGGCGCTTTCACCGGCTGCGGCCTCGCGATCGGGAGCGTCTGCGGGCGCAGCCGGGCCAGCTACACGGCGAAAGGCGCGGCCCCCTTGCCGGGAAAGCTGCTGCTTGAGGTCCACGACAAGTTCGTCGCCGCCTGGGGTGACGTCATTTGCACCAACATCCGGACGAAGGTGGACGGCAAGTGCGCGGAAGTCGTGGGCAAGGCTTCGTCCTGGTGCGCCGAAGCGCTTCTGAAGCAGTTCTCAAATTACAGCGCCTGAGCGCGATTCGATATGAGCTTGCTCCCGCAGGGGCTGGCTGCCGTGGTTTACCGGCAGGCGGCGAAGCTGTCGGCGCGCATGTTGTCCGCCTCCCCCATCGTGGAGAGCGTCTTGCTCCACCGCAGCGTCGCCACCGGCGAAGTTGACTTCGGGCGCAGCGACATCGACCTGCTGCTGGTCATCGGCGAACAGGCGGCCGGGGACGGAGCGGTCATTGCATCGCTGCTCCGGCAAGTGAATCGCGCGCGCCTGGTGAATCCCACGTTGAGCCATATCGATGTGTACGAGCCGAGCGCACTGTCTGATTTTGCGCGTTCGGATACCTTCTGGGCGTCTTCCGAGCGGCGCAGCTGGGCGCCGCTTTGTGGCAAGCCTGTCGAGGTACCGCCCGGTCCGGTTCATCCCGAGCATGCGCTGAGCAGGTTTCTGCTCTGGGTGGAGTGGTACTTCGCCATCGCCGTCCAGCAGACCAACCGGCGCAATCTGCGCAAGACCGCTCTTGAGAGCTGGAACGCCTACGCGGTGGCGGATCGCCTGATTCCCGAGCCGTGCCTGCGGCGTAGCGAAATGGCGCAGCAGGCGCGCCGTTTTGAGGCCGGTCTCGAACCGGAGCGGCTGGCGGAGCCGGCCTACGCCGCGCGGTTTGTCTTCGAACTGGCGGCCAGGCTCCATGGCTCGCGCCGGAAGCCTCTGCGCAGACTCGCCCGGCCGGTGATCTTTGACGCCGTCACCGCTCCGCTCTGCCTGCGCCGCCGGTTTGTGGTTGTACCTCATCCCAGTTTTCCCCTGCCTCCGGAGGCTTTCGTCCCCGGGGCTTTCCTCTGCACGCCGGAGTACCTCGACTTGTTCGCGCACCCCAAAAACCCTTTCCTTCACTGGATTCTGCCGCAGGAACTGACAGGCCTCGGCATCGAACCTCCCCTGGTTTCCGAGTTCGCGCGCGCCTGCCGTTTCTATGGGCACACCCGTTTTCTCTTCATGCCGGGTTTTGTCAGCCCCGGTCCAAGCACCCAGGCAGCCCGGATGGCCATCCTGCGCCATGCGGTGGACTGGGTTGCCCGAGGCGGGGCACCTCCACCGGTTTCGCAGGCGAAGATCCAGGAACTGATGGCATCCGGTTCACGCTCAGCCGCTGACTATTACCGCGATGAGTACGGTCCTCTTCGCTCTGAAACCCTGCGGATACAGGAATTTCTGCGCGCGCATGACGGCGCGGCTGAGGTTTGACGTGGCTCACTTCGGCGTGTTCTGTCCCCCCTGGATGGGTCATCTCAACCCGTTCTCGGCGCTGGCCCGTGAGTTGACCGGCCGCGGACACCGAGTCACGTTCTTTCATCTGGCGGACTTCGGGGATGAAATACGCAAGCGCGGTTTCCGTTTCGAAGCGTTCGGCGAAAAGCAGTATCCCGCCGGAATGTTCACCGAGATGCACCGGAAAATGAGCCTGCTCGACGGAATCGAGGCGATGCGGGCTGGCCTGGACATTTTGAAGATCCAGGCTGAGGCTCTTTTCACCACGGCACCGCCGGTCATCGAGAAGTCCGGCCTGGACCTGTGGCTGATCGACCAACTGGAATACGCGGCCTCCACGCTGGCCGCGTGCATGCGCGCGCCTTTTGTGACCATCATCGTCGGCCTGATGAGGCACTGGGAGGATGGCGTTCCCGGGTGGAGCGGCGAGCCGTACATGGGCGGCGCGGACGCCCTGGAGCGGGACCGCCGGTTCGACGCAGCGATGTCGGCCGCCGGCGCGCCCTACCGTGAATACGTTGGGACATGGCGGGAGAAGGCCGGGCTGGGGCCATTCAGCCTCGATACCGTATGGTCGAACCTGGCTCAGATCACTCAGGAGCCCGCCGAACTGGAATTCCCGCGCCGCCGCCTGCCGCCGTGCTTCCACTTCACGGGCCCTTTTATGCGCCCGGACGGGCGGCCGCCGGTTCCCTTTCCGTGGGAGCGGTTGACGGGACAACCCCTCATCTATGCCAGCTTCGGCACGATGCAGAACCGCAATCTGCGGCCCTACCAGGCCGTAGCGGACGTGGCGGCCGGCCTGGACGCCCAGATTGTCCTGTCCCTGGGCGGAGCCGAGGCGCCGGGAGTCGCGGGAGAGCCTCCGCCCAACCTCCTGGTCGTGCCGTTTGCCCCGCAGCTGGAGCTTCTCGAACGCGCCGTCCTCGCGGTCACTCATTCGGGCATGAACTCGACCCTCGAGAGCCTGGCCGCCGGCGTGCCCATGGTCGCGGTGCCCATCGCCCACGATCAGGCGGGCGTCGCCGCGCGCATCGAACGGACCGGAACAGGCGTGCGTGTCCCCGCGGCCGAGTGCGACGCGGCGCGCCTCCTCCAGGCGATCCGGACGGTGCTCCGGAATCCCTCCTATCGCGAGTCGTCCCGCCGGTTTCAGCGCATCCTCGCCGGGCGGAACGGCCTGGCCCGCGCCGCCGATATCATTGAGCGTGTGGTAGAGACGGGCCGCCCGGTTCTGCGCGAAGAACCTGCTGAAGGACCACGAGACCAACCAGCGGAAGCATAGAAACGGTAACGCACAGCACCGTGAAGCCGAACCGGTCCACCACAATGCCGATGGCCGGTGAGGCCAGCACCTGGGCGCTATGGGCCACCAGGGCCAGCAACGAATTGGTGAAGCCCGCGGGACGCGCGCCGAACATATCCAGCGGGAGCAGGAACAGGTTGCCCAGCATGCTTTGAAACGCCAGAAAGCTCACGCCGATGGCCGCCGCCGCCAGCGTCGTGGAAGGCAGGAAGGGGACGGCCGCGCCGGCCGCCAGCAGCGGCGCCGTCAGCCAGCAGACCCGCACCCTGGCGTCGAGTCCACTCATGCCGCGCCGAATCAGCCGGAAGGCCAACCCGCCGCCCAGGAAGCCTCCCAGCACGGCGAACGCGGGCGGAAACCATGCGTATCGAGTGTTGGCCTCGATCAGGGTCAGGTGGCGTTCCTGCACCAGGTACACCGTAGTCCAATTGGCCCATAGCATGTACAGGCTGAAAACCAGGCTGTACGCCAGCGCCACCGCCCACAGCCGGCGGTCGCGGACAAGGCGCCGCGTTGAAGCAACCGGCACGTTTTCGGTCTCCTGGCGCGGCGGGATCTTCCGGGAGGTATAGAGCCAAAGCGGAGTCCACACAAGACCCAGCAGCCCGCTCAACACGAACGCGGACCGCCAGCCGAAGCGCGGGGACATCGCCGATACGACCAGAGGAGCGGCGACGCTGCCCAGGCCGATGCAGATTGCCCCAAACCCGCTGGCCGGTCCCCTCTCGGCGGGATCCAGGTAGGAGGCGTTCGCCTTGCCCAGCAAGGGGAAGCCGGCGGACTCGCCCAGTCCCAACCCCATGCGGCAGGCCAGCAGTTCATGGAAATTCCTCGCCAGCGCCGTCGCCATGCCTGCAACCGACCAGAACGCCGTGGCAACGGCGGCCCCGATCCGCACCCCGACACGATCCACCAGCAGCCCGCTGAGCGGAGTTGCGATCGCGTAGACCAGGTAAAAGCCCGAGAGCAGTTGGCCGTACTGCGCGTTGGAAAGCTGGAATTCCTCCTTTACTGCCGGCGCCACCGCCGCCAGCAGTTGCCGGTCCAGGAAATTGAGGGTCCACGAGAGCCAGTAGACCCCCATCGCCACCCACTGCGATCCAATGCGCAAGCGTCCGCGGCCCATTCAATGACTATACCTGCCTGCGCCTGGTGTATACTGGACAACAACTGGGCTGACGATATCTGTTGATTCAAGAGCCTACCGAGGAGGAAGCACGTGTTTCTCAAGTTCACGTTTCTTGCGGCGTTTAGTGTGGTGGCTGTGCTCGCGCAGCCGGTCATTCTCCCCGAAAAGGACGGAGGAGGAGTCTTCAACGCGGCCAGCTTGCTGTACAGCGACTTGCCTGGAGGCGGGATCGCGCAGGGGGCTATGTTCATCGTGAAGGGGCGCAACCTGGGAGCTTGCCAGACCACGGTCATGAGCTCATTTCCCTTCTCGACCAGCATCAACGGCGTCTCTATGGCGATCACCGTGGGCGGAGTCACCAAGAGCGCCATCATGTACTACGTCGTGACCTGTATCGGCGGAAGCACACCGGATCAACTCGCTGCGATTCTGCCTTCCAGTACTCCGGTCGGCGCCGGCACCATCACCGTCACGGCGGGAGGACAAACCAGCGCACCGTTTCCGATCAATGTAGTCAGGAGCGCGCCCGGCATCTTCACGCGCTCCGCCAACGGAGCGGGCCCGGCCTGGGTCTACAACGCCGTTACCTACGTCCCGACGACCCCCACCGCCCCGGCGCATCCCGGAGACTACATCACCGCGATGGGCACGGGCTTTGGCCCTGTCACCTACGATGAGACGAACCCCGCTCCGGTCGACTTGAACAATCTCGTGCCGGATCTGGAGGTCTGGGTCGGCGGCAAGAAGGCCCAGATGACTTACAACAACCGCATGTCCACTCTCGCCGCTGTGGACCAGGCGAACTTTGTTGTGCCAGCGGGCGTCGAGGGTTGTTACGTGCCCCTGGTCGTCAAGAGCGGCGGCAAGGTGAGCAACTTCACCACCATGGCGATCGCGGCGCAGGGGAACACCTGCTCCGATTCGGTGGGCCCCACCGCGGATGACTTCCAGCGCTGGGCGGGCAAGAACTCGATCACCGTGGGCGGCGTCGACCTCAGCCGGCAAACGAACCACATTGCGCTTCCTCCGGGCACACAACTGCCGCCTGGCTTCAGCCTGGACTCCACCACCGATAGCGGGGACGCGTCATTCCTGCGCTTCGACCTGAGCACCCTTCCCAACATCCCCAACCCTTTCAACTCGCTCAATTTCGGCGTCTGCCAGGTGATGTTCTTCGGCCCCGGCTCCACCTCGGTCGACATCCCCAATATCGCCTACCTTGACGCCGGGTCCGCGATCACGGTGGCAGGGCCCAAAGGAACGAAGCAGTTGACGAAGACTCCTCCGCCTCCGAACTATTACTCGGCGGACCTCGGCGGCGGCTCCAACCCGCTGGGGAATCCTCCGCTGTTCCTCGACGCCGGCAGCTACACCATCTCCGGTCCGGGCGGCGCGGACATCGGCAGTTTCTCAACCACCTATACGATTCCTGCACCGCTCACCTGGACCAACCGGGACAGCATCACCGAGGTCAATCGTGCGCAGGACCTTCTGATCACGTGGACCGGCGGTGACCAGACCGGCTATGTCATGATTTCGGGGATGTCTGTCGGCACCAACTCCGGCGCCATGTTCGTCTGCACCGAGCGGGCCAGCGCGGGACGGTTCTCCGTGCCTTCGGTCGTCCTGTCGGCGATGCCGCCGAGCGCTTCGGCCGACGGCATGCCTGTCGGTTCGCTCTCGGTCGATGGCGCAACCCAGCCGAAAGCCATCACCCCGTCCGGATGCGATCTCTGCACTGTCAGCCACTCGGCGGGCAGCTCGACGACCGTTGGCTACAAGTAGGCTCAGCGCCGGAGGCCGCGCCCGCGGCCTCCGGCCATCTCATCGTAAACGCGAAGTATGCCTTGCGCCGTCCGCCGCCAGGTGAAGGCGGCGGCGCGCGCCAGGCCCTTTTCGATCATTTGGCGGCGAAGCCCGTCATCCTCCACCGCGCTCCGCGTTTTGGCCGCGATGTCGGCTGGGTCGTGGGGATCGGCGTACAAGGCCGCATCTCCGCCCACCTCGGGAAGCGCCGACGTGCGCGACGTCACCACCGGAAGCCCGTTGGCCATCGCCTCGAGCATAGGAAATCCGAAGCCCTCCTCCAGCGACGGGAACAGCAGCGCGCTGGCCGACTGAAACAGCGCTGCCAGTTCGATCCTGGTCACATAGCCCAGGCGCAAGACGCGGCTTTCCAGCTTCTGGTTTGTGACGAACTCGTGGACCTTCTCCGCCCCGTATCCGTCGCCTCCCGCCAGCACCAGCCGGTATCGCTCCGGCAGAAGCTGGAGCGCCCGGAGCGAGCCCACGACGTTCTTGCGGTTATCCACCACGCCCACCGCCAGCAGGAGTTCGTTTCCCTCCCCGACCCGTCGCTCACGCTCGCGCAGGCGCTGCTCCGGCGAAAGTCGCAGCAAGGGTGGATCTACACCGCCCGGCACGACCCGGATGCGCTCCCTCGCCACACCGCAGTGCTTTATCACCTGGCCCGCCGTGTATTCCGACAGCACCAAGACGCGCTCGGCGCGCTCCAGGGCCTGGCGCAGAAGCCGCGAGAATCTCCGCTGAAACCCAGGGGTCGAGTATTCGGGCCCGGTGATTGGGAACACGTCGTGGATCGTGACAACCTCATGACGGAACCGGAAGGCCGGAGGCCGCTGAGCCAGGCTATGGAAGACCTCGGCCCGCCACGGCTGCCAGAAGGTCAGGGGACGCTGGAAAAGGTGCACCGAAAAACGGCGATCCGCCGGGCAGAGGAACTCGCGCCGGCGGCCGATCCTCGACAGGCGGTAGCAGATGTGGAACCGGTGGGCGCTGTCCAATTCCGCCAGCGACTCGATCAGCCGGCGGCAATAGATGGCGATGCCCGTAGGATACTTGTCAAAGATGTAGCTGGCGTCCAGCGCGATCGTGGCCATGCGTAGCGAAGCTTTGATGATAGTCTATGGAAAGCGCCTGTGAATCCCCACGCCCCGCCGCTTTCCATCATCCAGAGATCGGTCTTGCGGTGCCTCCCTGAGCTGGGACTGCCTTCCGGCGCCAAGGTCCTCGACGCGCCGTGTGGCGACGGGGCCTTGTCCCATGCGCTGGCTCAGGCCGGATTCGAGGTGCAAGCATCCGACTTGCAGCCCCCCGCGTCGCCGCTGCCCGGACCCTTCACCGGCGCGGACTTCAATCAGACATTGCCCTGGCCCGATTCCAGCTTTGACGCGGTCTTCTCACTCGAGGGGATCGAGCACCTGGAGAACCGGTTCTTCTTCCTCCGCGAAGTGAACCGGATTCTGAGGCCCGGTGGGACGCTGGTCCTGACGACCCCCAACATCTCGTCCCTCCGCTCGCGGGTGCGCTTCCTTGGCAGCGGCTTCTACCACCGGGATTCGCGCCCACTGAACGAAGCGAGGCGCCAGCCGCTGCACCACATCGGCCTGGGCACGTTCGCGGACTGGAGATACGCGCTCCACACCTCGGGCTTCTCGCTCGCGCGGGCCGGCGCCACGCACGCCAAACTGATCAGCTACCCCTACGCGGTCTTCGCGCCCTGGATGTATATTTATACTCTTCTGGCATTCCGCAAGGAGAAAGACGCGGCCCAGCGCGAGCGCAACCGCACCATCCGGCGGACGCTTTTCAGCCGGGCGCTCCTGTTCGGGGAGAACCTGCTGCTGGTCGCTCTGGCACATAATAAACAAAAGGAGATCTGACGGATGTCGTGCAGGATCGGCTTCATTGGCCTTGGCATCATGGGAAAACCCATGTCGAAGAATCTGCTCAAGGCGGGTCACAAGCTGGTGGTTTACGACCTGGTAGCCGCGCCGGTGGAAGAAGTGGTGGCGGCGGGCGCCGAACGCGGCGCTTCGGCGAAGGACGTCGCTTCCCGATCGGAGGTCATCATCACGATGCTGCCCGACGGCCCCGAAGTCGAGCAGGCCGTGCTCGGCCCGGACGGGGTCCTGGAGGGCGTCAAGCCGGGATCGCTTGTGATCGACATGAGTTCCATCAGCCCGATCGTGGCACAGAAGGTCGGCGCGGCGCTGGGGGCCAAGGGCGTGGACTTCATCGATGCCCCGGTCAGTGGCGGGGAGCCCAAGGCCATCGACGGAACGCTGGCCATTATGGTCGGCGGCAAGCAGGCGGCCTTCGACAGGGCGGAGCCGATCCTCAAGGCCATGGGCTCCAGCGTGACCCTCACAGGAGCCGTGGGAGCGGGCAACGTCACCAAGCTCGCCAACCAGATCATGGTGGCCTGCAACATCGCCGCGATGGGCGAGGCCCTGGTGCTCGCCTCCAAAGCGGGCCTCGATCCCGAGGTCGTTTTCAACGCCGTCAAGGGCGGCCTGGCCGGAAGCACCGTGCTAAACGCCAAAGCGCCGATGGTAGTGTCCGGCAACTTCAAGCCGGGCTTCCGCATTCGCCTTCACCACAAAGACCTGCGGAACGCCCTCCTGGCGGCCGAGTCTCTGAAGGTCTCTCTCCCCATCACCAGCCTGGTGCAGCAGATGCTGGTGGCCCTCATCAACGACGGCAAGGGCGATCTGGATCACTCGGGCATCGTGCAGTTCATCGAGCAGATGGCGAAGGCGGAAGCCCGGAAGCCGAACTGACAGGAGGCGGCGGTTGATGTCGCTGGAGATCGGACAGAAAGAGATCAAGCCCGGGGTGGTAGTGGTGACGCTCGCCGGGCGTGTGATGCTTGGCGACGAAAGCGCGGAGATCGAGTCGCTGATCGAAAAGGGCATCCAGGAAGGCAAGAAGCACTTCGTCTTTGACCTGGCCGGGGTGACCCACATCGACAGCACGGGAATCGGCCGTTTTATCTCGGCTCTGAACAAGGTGCGGCAGGCGGGGGGCAACCTTCGCATGGCGGCGGCGGGCGGCCAGGTTCGTGAAGCGTTTCGCGTCACGCGGCTGGACACGGTCTTCAAGTTCTACGCCGGCACCGAAGAAGCCCTCCAGGGCCTGGATTAGGGCCGGTGCCGAAAGTCACCTTCCTCCCGGCGAATCTCACGGTCGAGTTCGATCCCGTCACACTTCCCTACCTGGGTCACGGCAAACCCGGCTCGCTGCTGGACGTGGCCCTCAATTTCGGCGTCGACCTGGAGCACGCCTGTGGAGGCAACTGCGCCTGCACCACCTGTCACGTCATCGTGAAGGAAGGCGAGAGCAATTTGAGCCCGATGGAGGACCGCGAGGCCGACATGCTCGACATGGCGGCGGATCTGACGCTGCACTCGCGCCTTGCCTGCCAGGCCGTCGTCACGGGCGACGTCACCGTCGAGATCCCCGGCTGGAACCGCAACTACCGCTGAGAGCGCGGCAACCGCTCCGCGGCCTTGTCCACCAGGTCCGCTGCGATGTCCGCCTTGACCCGTACCGTGCTCTTCTCCATCGAGATCTGGATGCCGTCGTAGAGCCTCAGCAGCTCGGGCGATTCGCTCGGCGTGCTCAGGCGGGCCAACCCCAGGAGGCCGCGCAGGGCGTCGTGGATCTGCCTGGCGTCCTGCTCGGTCCGGTACACGGCATTCGCCTCAGCCTTCACGCCCGAGGTGACATCCGCCGCCAGCGTCCAGCTTTCGAGCGCCTGGAACAGGTTGCGGAGGTTCGCCAGGTTGCCCTGTTCGGGAATCGCGTTCAAGCCCGCCAGCGAAGAACCCAGTCCGGCGCCCCAGATCTGGCTTTGGGCAGGGATCGAGCGCATCATCTCGCGCAGCGCCGGAGGCACGCCGCCACCGGAACCGGAAGGCTTACCCTTCGTGCCGTCCTGCTTCAACTCGAAGAGTCCGGCCTTCTCTTTGGCAAACACGCGCTGATCCTTGCCGTTGGAGACGAACAGCACTTCCGATGCGTCGAAGGAGGCGAGTTGCTTCTCCGCGTACTTCCGGTACAGCGGGCTCGTGCGAATCTTGTCCACCTTCACATTCATCAGCGCCGTGGTATCGGACGGAATCAGGCGCGACAGCGCCGGGTCGATCTCGACCGTCTTCGTGCCGCGCGGCCCGCATCCCACAACCAGCAGCGCCAGCGCGACCAGGGCAACCCGCATCAGTAGTCCCTCCTCGAGAAGATCCACAGCGACAAGCCCAGGACCACAGCGCCGAACAAGGCCGAGCTCCACACCGGCATCCAACCCTCGAACTGGCCGGACCGCACCATCGTCAGCGTCATCCTGCCCATGTCGTAGACCTTCGGCAGGACGTAGTACAGCCCTTTCCACAGGTTCCTGGTCCATTGGGACGAGAGCAGCTTCTCGAACAGCTCGGTCTGAGCCAGGATCGGGGTCATGATCATGATCCCGAACGTCACCATCACCGCCAGTGCCGCGCTCTCGAACAGCACCGCCACCAGCATGATGATCGTGAGCAGCACGGCAAAGACAAAGACCGCTGCGGGAATCGCCCAAAGGAATCCGGTGGTCCAAATGCCCGTCTTCCAGCCCAGAATGAGCCAGACGCCGAAGACGAGGTAGGCGATGTTCAGCGCCACCAGCAGAACGGTGCCGAGATACCGGCCGAGCAGGATGTGATGCCGCGCGACGGGCTTGGAGAGCAGCAGCTCGATGCGTCCCGCTTCGAGCACCGTGGGCATCAGTCCTCCCGAGGCGAAGACCGCCAGCGCCATGCCCCACGTGTAGAGGAACGCGGCGATGCCGCCCTGCACCGACCGCACGATCACCACCAACTCCTGCGCTTTGCCTTCCGTGATCCCGAACAGCGAGATGGTCGCCCGGGCGCCTTCCACCAGATCGATCTTCAAAAGGAACAGGAAAAATAGAATCATCGCGGTGGAGAGGCCATAGAAGCCCCAGAAGATCAACCGCGCCAGCGCCTCGCGGAAGGTGTCTCTCACCAGGGCGCCAGTGACCATCAGGGTCCGCCTAGGCATTCACCGTCCTCATGAACACATCTTCCAGCGTGCTGGTGGTCCGCGTGATCTCCTCGATCGGGCAGGCCGCGGCGCGCAGCAGGTCGACCGCTTCGTTGACCTCTTCGCGCGTTACGAACCGGAACTCGAACAGTCCGTCTTTGTGCTCAAAGGCTGCCGCGCGCTGGCGCAGCGTATCGGCCAGCGCGTCGGGAACAGCGGCGGCAGAAAGCCGGTAGCCCTTCCCTGCGGTCAAGTCCTTCACTTTGCCGGTGAGCGCCACCCGGCCTTTGTCCAAAATCGCAACCTCACGGCAGAACAACTCCACCTCCACCAGCAGGTGCGAGTTGATGAAGATGGTGACGCCCTTCTCCTCGAGCGAGCGCAGGATCTCACGAATCTCGCGGCGGCCCACGGGATCGACCCCGTCGGAGGGCTCGTCAAGGATCAAGAGTGACGGCGAGTGCATCAGCGCCTGCGCCAGGCCGAGGCGTTGCAACATGCCCTTGGAGTACTTCCTGAGGCGCACGCCGCCCCACTTGCCGATGCCGGCCAGTTCCAGCAGTTCGGGAATGCGCCTCTTGCGTTCTCCGGCCTCCATGCCCGAAAGCGCCGCATAGAAATCGAGCATTCCCGCACCGGTCAGGTAGGTCGGGAAACGGTGGTTCTCGGGAAGGTAGCCTGCCGGAAGACGGCTCGACGGCAGCCGGGCATCGTAGCCGAACAGTCGCGCCATCCCTGCGGTGGGATGGATCACTCCGAGGAGCATTTTAACGAAGGTGGTCTTGCCCGCCCCGTTCGGCCCCAGCAGACCGAAGGTGGCGCCCCGCTCGACCTGTAGCGAGACGCCGTCCACGGCGCGGACTTCCCGCCGCCGGAAGGGCGAGCGGAACACCTTCAGAATGTCGTCGGTCTCGATGGCCAGGGCCACAACCAGCAATCCTACCTTGATAGCATCGGAAGATGCACGATCTGTCCCAGTTCCGCGCGAACCTCGACGCCGTTGCGGCGCGCCTGGCGGCGCGGGGGTTCCCGTTGAACGTCGAGGAGTTCCGCGAGCTCGACCGGCGCCGGCGCGCCGCCGTCACCGAGACCGAGCAGCTCAAGGCAAGGCGCAATGCGGAAAGCGCCGAGATTAGCAAGCTGCGCAAGCAGGGCATCGACACCTCGGAGCAGCAGCGCCAGGTGCGCGAGATCGGCGACCGCATCGCGGCCCTGGACGAGCAGGTCAAGCAGCTCGACGAGCAGTTTCGCGAGATGCTGGCAGGCATCCCCAACGTTCCTCACGACTCGGTTCCCACGGGATCCAGCGAGGCGGACAACGTCGAGGTGCGCCGCTGGGGCCGGCCCCGCGAGTTCGATTTCGAGCCGAAGGCCCATTGGGACCTGGGGCCGGAACTGGGCATCCTCGATTTCGAGCGGGCGGCGAAGATTACGGGCGCGCGCTTCGCCGTCTATTGGGACATGGGGGCAAAGCTCGAGCGGGCGCTGATCAATTTCATGCTGGACGTGCACACGCGCGAGCACGGCTACACGGAGGTGCTGCCGCCGTTCATGGTGAATTCGGCCAGCCTGTTCGGAACCGGCCAGTTGCCCAAGTTCGCCGAGGACCTGTTCAAGGTGGAGGGTACGGATTTCTGGATGGCGCCCACGGCCGAGGTGCCGGTCACGAACCTGTTCCGCGACGAGACGCTGGACGCCGAGCGCCTGCCGATCCGGTTGTGCGCGTACACGCCCTGCTTCCGCAGCGAAGCGGGGTCGTATGGGAAGGATGTTCGCGGCATCATCCGGCAGCACCAGTTTCAGAAGGTGGAGCTGGTGAAGTTCACCCGGCCCGAGCAGAGCTACGACGAACTGGAGGCGCTCACCGCCGACGCCGAGGACATTCTGAAGCGGCTGGGGTTGCCGTTCCGCACGATCGTGCTGTGCACCGGCGACATGGGATTCAGTTCGGCCAAGACTTATGACATCGAAGTGTGGCTGCCGGGGCTGAACTCGTACAAGGAGATTTCTTCCTGCTCGAACTTCGAGGCTTTCCAGGCGCGGCGCGCGGGCATCCGGGCAAAGCCGGCAAAGGGAAAAGCCGAGTTTGTGCACACGCTGAACGGCAGCGGCCTGGCGGTGGGTCGCACCTGGCTGGCGATCGTGGAGAACTACCAGCAGAAAGACGGCTCGGTGGTGGTCCCCGAGGCGCTGCGGCCCTACCTGAACGCGGACGTTTTGACCAAACGAACCCATTTCGCGTAGTGGAATCAATAAGTTAACAATATGGCTTTGCCCGGAAAGCCAATTCCGAGGGCGATATTCAGTTGTCAAAGAGCAGGGAGGAAGTGCGGCTGCCCTCGATACCGGAATAGCACGGGGAGGGGGGGTGGGAGGGGGGCTTTGCGGCTGATGGTCGTGGCTTATGCGCTGACTTACCTGGCGCAGGTGTTGGGGCAGTATCTCGCCGGGATCGGCGACAGCCGGGCGAACTTCCGGGTGCAACTGGCGGGCGCCGCGGCCAGCGTCGCCGTGGGGTTGCCGTTGGCGGCGCAATTCGGCGTTATGGGAGCATCGGCCGGAGCCGTGGCAGTGAATGCGGTGCGCCTGGCGGCAGGCGCAGCTTGTGCACGGCGGAGGCGAGAAGCGAAGTGCGGGATGGCGGAAGAGGGCGCGTTGCCCGTGTCGATTTGAATGTCGTTCGATATCACATTGCGATCTTTCGCCACACGCAGTGAACCGTCCATCGGCGTGAGCGCCCGAGCGCTGAACCTCCCGGCACGGTTGGCAGCATTTGGCATTTTACTGGCGGGCTTGTACCTGTTCGTACTGGCTAACTTTCCCTCATGGAGCATCGCGCTAGTGTTGCTGGCCGCGCTCGTTGCCGCTGTTATCCCGTCAGTCGTTCGCACGAATATGCCGGTGCGGTTGGCGACTTTCTTTGCCCTCCTTGCACTGTGTGACTTCATGAAGCGCGTCACATTCGTCGCTCCAGACCAAGCGGTGTGGTCGCAATACACTACCTTCCTCTTCCCGTACGCTTACTTCGGGACTCTCATTTTGGTGCCATATGCCTTGGATCAGTATCAACGACGGGTGTCTTGGCTGGGGGTCCTGACACTACTCTATCTCGGGGTTGCGCTTGGCAATACGTGGTTCGCCATGAACTATGGCTTGTTATCGAAACTGGCTGCGAGCTCCTTGCTGGTCCTACCTTGGACGATGCTGCTGGTTGGGGCCGCGTATGGAGACTCGCTGCATCGCGTCGCCTGGGTGCTCGTCACCTGTGGGCTCGTCAGTACAGTCTATGGCCTTGTGCAATTCGTGACCGGCCCCACTGCGATCGACTACCGCTGGGCAGAGGCCGCCGGAGGATTCTCCATCGGGGCCGGGCGGTTGGCGTCAGCCCTGTCGGGGTCATCGGCGGACGGTG
>JBHGAV010000029.1:0-50742 GCA_041946685.1 Bryobacteraceae bacterium
GACGTCGGCCTCGGCTTCGGGCCAGGTCTTGCCGGCTTCCAGCACCAGCCAGGCGTCGAACTCCAGCTTCCGACGTCGAATCAGCTCCCCCGTGCGCAGAAGCATGCGGGCACGATCCTCGGCAGGCGTCCGGCTCCATTCGGGGAAGTAAGCCGATGCCGACTCGAGGGCCTCCGCGGCGACGGCCGAGTCCGCCATCTGGTGCACCCCCACCGTTTCGGAAGGTTTGGACGGATTTCGGGAGATCAGTTTCTCTTCCGTCTTGGCCGGGCGCCCGCCGATCCAGAGATCGTACTCGCGGCCGAACTGCCCCCGGACCATCCGCAATGCGGCCTGCATGGCCGCGCGGTTCTGGGCGTCAGAGAAATCCATGTAGGGTTCGTTGCGGAACTCGGGCAGACCGCGCCCCTGGACAGTCGTTTGAGCGCTCACTTGACTCCCCCTTTGCGGCGGCGGGTTCCGGATCAGCCGGCTACCAGACGCCGGCCCCGCTCCAGCAGCTCACCGGCTTCTTCGGCGAACTCGCGGCCGCGGTCTCGAAGATCCCGGCCGGCGTCAACCAGGGCCTCGCGCCCCTCATCCACCTTCTTGCGAACGTACTTGCGCGCGGTACGGCCGGACACAGGAGCGTACAATAAGGCAACCGCCGCACCGATGGCGGCTCCTGCCAGGAACCAGATCAGCCTGCTGCCGTCATTATCAGACGCCATAGCTGTGGAGACCCTTCCTCCCGGAACCTTTTACCTGCCGTAATAGGCGGCGTTCCGAGCCGTGAACTGAGCCCATTTCTCGGGCAGATCGTCAAGCGGAAAGATGGCGGAAACCGGACACACGGGTACGCAAGCGCCGCAGTCGATGCATTCGACGGGATCGATATAGAGCATCTCCTCTTTGGCGAAGGCTTCCTCGTCCTTCTTCGGGTGAATGCAGTCGACCGGACAGGCGTCCACGCAAGCGGTGTCCTTGGTTCCGATGCACGGTTCTGCGATTACGTACGCCATGCTCTCCCTCTCTGTACGAACGTGCCCCAGTACTGGCTAAGACAATTCCTGTATAGCACGGGCGCAATGCGATCACAAACGGCCGGCGCCGAGAAGGCAGTTCTGCAAGCCGTGCCAGCGCGCGGGGCGTGCCGGGAAAGAAATCCGCCCGCCAAGCCGAGAATCCGGCACGATTTGACACCCTGTTTGGGGGCTCACTATATTCAAATCTGAGGGGCTGAGGCGAAACGCGCGGATGCCGGAATCTTACCCACAAACCTACTTCCCGATTCTGGTGCAAATCTTCATCGCCATGGCCGTGGCGGGCGGGATGGTGGCCGCTTCCTTCTTCATCGGCAAGCGGGTCCGCAACCCGGTGAAGGACATGCCCTACGAATGCGGCATCGTGCCCACCGGCAGCGCCCGCGAGCGTTTCAGTGTCAAGTTCTATCTGGTAGCGATGGTTTTCATACTCTTTGATATCGAGGCGATCTTCCTGTACCCGTGGGCCGTGGTCTATCGCGAACTGAAGCTCTTCGCGTTCGTGGAGATGTTCATCTTCGTCGCGCTGGTCCTTTGCGGCTTCTTCTATATCTGGAAGCGTGGAGCACTGGACTGGTCTCCGGACGGGCCGTCGCAGCGAAAGCAGTAGGAAATCATGGTTCCTGAAGGTCTGAGGGATATTCCCCTCCAAGCGTGGCTTGAGTCCGCCGAACCGGGAGCCGTTATGTCCGGCAAGGTTGACCGGAGCGAAACGACGCTGGAGATCCAGCCAGGCAAGATAGTTGCTGCCTGCCGCCAATTGAAAGAGGGCCAGCAATTCGAGAGGCTTGCGGATCTCACCGCGGTGGACTGGCATCCCCGTGAGCCGCGCTATGAGGTTGTCTACCATCTTCACTCCGTCAGCAGGAACCAGCGGCTGCGCCTGAAGTGCCGCCTGGCCGGCCATGCCGCTGAGATAGACTCGGTTACCTCCGTCTGGCGAAGCGCCAATTGGCACGAAAGAGAAGTATTCGATTTGTTCGGCATCCGGTTCCACAACCACCCGAACCTGCACAGGATCATGCTCCCCGAAGACTGGGAGGGCCACCCGTTGCGCAAGGACTACCCGGTCTACGGCAACAAGTACGGCTACAAGGATGAGTGAGGCCAGCGCGCTTCCGCCGCAGGACCACCCCCCGACGCGGACGGTCCTGAACATGGGGCCGCAGCATCCCTCCACGCACGGGGTGCTGAGGCTGCTTCTGGAACTGGACGGGGAGACCATCGTCAAGGCCGAGCCGGACATCGGCTACCTGCACACCGGGATTGAGAAGCAGTGCGAGGACAAGACCTATGCGCAGGTGGTGCCCCTCACGGACCGGGTGGACTACCTCGCGAACCTGTCCAACAACCTGTGCTACTGCCTCGCCGTGGAGCGGCTGCTCGGGCTGGAGATTCCTCCCATGGCCCAGTGGATGCGGGTGATGCTCACCGAACTGACGCGCATCAGCAGCCATCTGGTGTGGCTGGGGACCCACGCCATCGACATCGGGGCGATGAGCGTGTTCCTGTACTGCTTCCGCGAGCGGGAAGATCTGCTGCGCATTTTCGAAATGTTCTCGGGCCAGCGCATGATGACCAGCTACTTCCGCATCGGAGGGCTGGCGCTGGAACCCCCTCGCGGATGGCACAAGGCCGTCCGGGCGTTTCTCGACAGGTTTCCGAGCGCCATGGCGGAGTATGAGGGCCTGCTCACGGCTAACCCCATCTGGCTGATTCGCACCAAAGGGGTCGGCAAGGTGCCGCTCGAAGATCTGCTCGACCTGGGGGTGACGGGTCCGATGCTGCGGGCCGCCGGACTCAAGTGGGACATCCGGAAGGCGGAACCGTACTCCAGCTACGATAAGTTCGATTTCGAGATCCCTACCCGCACCGAAGGCGACGTCTACGCCCGCTACCAGGTGCGCCTGGAGGAGATGCGCCAGAGCGAGCGCATCGCCCGGCAGGCGCTGGAGGGCATGCCCTCGGGCCGCTGGGTGGCCGACGCGCCCAAGATCGTGCTTCCGGACCGCGAGAAGATGAAGACCGAGATGGAGGCGCTCATCCATCACTTCAAGATCGTCTACGAGGGCTTCCGGGTTCCGGCGGGTGAGGTCTACCAGGCCATTGAATCGCCGCGCGGCGAGCTAGGCTACTACGTGGTGAGCGACGGCTCGGCCAAGCCGTACCGCGTCCACATACACGGGCCCAGTTACGGCAACCTGCAAGCCACCTCCGGGATGATCGAGGGGAGATTGCTGGCCGACGTCATCGCCTCGCTGGGCAGCATGGACTTCGTGCTGGGGGACGTGGACCGATGACTTTTTCGCCCGAGCTGGAAGCCCGGTTCCAGAGATTCCTGGAAAGCTGCCCTCCCGGCCGCGAGCGCTCGGCCCTGATTCCGATGCTGCTCTACGCCCAGGATGAGGTCGGCGCGGTGACGCCCGAGCTGGTGGAAGAGGTCTCGCGGCGGCTGAATCTGAAGACCGTGGAAGTGGAGGAAGTCGTCTCCTACTACTCCATGCTGCGCAGAAAGCCAATGGGGAAGTACCACTTCCAGATCTGCACCAACATCAGTTGCATGCTCACCGGGGGGCTGGAGCTCTGGGAGCACGCCTGCCGCACGCTGGGGATCGGAAACAAGCAGGTGACGCCGGACGGCCGCTTCTCGCTCGAAGAGGTGGAGTGCCTGGGCGCCTGCTCCTGGGCGCCGGCCATGCAGGTGAACTACGATTACCACCACAAGGTGACGCCGGAGGCCTTCGACCGGCTGGTGGAGGCCCTCCGCAAGCTGCCATGACTTCCATGCTTTACAACGAACCGAGTCCGCTGGAAGTCAGAGTGCTGACGCGCCGTTTCGGCCTTGAGAACTCGGCGTCGATCGACACCTACCTGGCCACGGACGGATACGTGGCCTTGCGCAAGGCGCTCCAGATGAAGCCGGACGAGATCATCGACCAGGTGAAAGCCTCCAACCTCCGCGGGCGGGGCGGCGCAGGCTTTCCCACCGGCATGAAATGGAGCTTTGTGCCGCGCAACTCGCCCAAACCCAAGTACATCGTGGTCAACGGGGACGAGGGCGAGCCCGGCACCTGCAAGGACCGCCTGCTGATGGAGTTCGATCCCCACCAGCTCCTCGAAGGCATGGTGATCGCCGGCCTCGCGGTCGGCGCGCACGCGGGCTATATTTACGTCCGGGGCGAGTTCCGCTACGTGATCGACATCCTGGACCGGGCCATCGGCGAGGCCCGCCAGCGCGGCTTTTTGGGCAAGAACATCCTGGGGAGCGGCTTCGACTTCGATGCTTTCACCCACACCGGCGCGGGCTCCTACGAATGCGGCGAGGAATCGGCGCTGCTGGAGTCGCTCGAAGGCAAGCGGGGCGTGCCCAGAATCCGGCCCCCGTTCCCAGCCGTATCAGGAGCGTTCCAGTGCCCGACCGTGCTGAACAACGTCGAGACCTTTTCCGCGGTTCCGGCCATCATCCGCGACGGCGGGGAGGCCTTTGCGGCCCTCGGCACGCCCAGAAACGGCGGCACGCGGCTGTTCTGCCTGTCCGGACACATCAACAAGCCGGGCGTTTACGAGTTGCCGATGGGTTTCAACCTGCTCCGCATGATCAATGAAGTCGGGGGCGGCGTGCGCGGGGGTAAGAAGCTCAAGGCGGTCATCCCCGGCGGCTCCTCCTGCCCGGTCTTGAAGGCGGAAGAGTGCGACCTGGCCATGGATTTCGATACCCTGGCAAGGGCCAAGAGCATGCTGGGTTCGGGCGGCGTGGTGGTCATGGACGAGGACACCTGCATGGTGAAGGCGGCGATGCGGCTCATCCGGTTCTATGCCCACGAGAGCTGCGGCTGGTGCGTGCCTTGCCGCGAGGGCACCCTGTGGCTTCGCAAGCTGCTGGTGCGATTCCACGAGGGGCAGGGCTCTGCCGCCGACATCGACCTGATCGGCGACCTGGCCCGGAACATGCTCGGCCGGACCTTCTGCCCGCTCGGTGACGCGGCCGCCATGCCGACCATCGCGTTTGTGGAGAAGTTCCGCGACGAATTCGAAGCTCACCTCGATGGCAAGCCCTGTCCGTACGAAGGCACGCGGCAAGGAGCGCTCGCCGGATGAGTGAACTGGTCAGACTCCAGATCGACGGCAAGGAAGTCCAGGTGCCGGCGGGCACGCTGGTCATCAACGCCGCCAAGACGGTCGGCATCGAAATCCCGGCGTTCTGCTACTACGATGGGCTGACGCTCCAGGCTGCCTGCCGCATGTGCCTGGTCGAAGTGGAAAAAGCGCCCAAGCTGCAAACCGCCTGCACGCTGGTCGCCACAGAGGGCATGGTGGTCAGGACGGACACCCCGCAGGTGGTCCAGGCCCGCAAGTCCATGCTGGAGTTCCTGCTGACCAATCACCCCCTGGACTGCCCGGTCTGCGACAAGGGCGGCGAGTGCGAGCTTCAGGATCTGACCTTCCGCTACGGCCTGGGCGAGAGCCGGTTCACCGAGATCAAGCTGCACGTGCCCGAGAAGCAATTCTCTCCCATCGTGTACTTCGATGCGCCCCGCTGCATCCTCTGCTACCGCTGCGTGCGGATCTGCAAGGAGGGCATGGGAGTCGGCGCGCTGGGCGTGGTGAGCCGCGGCGCGGTCAGCGAAATCGCCCCCAACAAGGGCGACCACCTGGAGTGCGACGAGTGCGGGATGTGCATCGACATCTGCCCCGTGGGCGCGCTCACCAGCGGAATCTACCGCTATAAGACACGTCCCTGGGAGATGAAGCACGTGGGCACGATCTGCGCCCACTGCTCCAACGGCTGCACCACCACGCTCGGCGTCTACGACAACCGCATCATGCGCGGCAACAACCGCGACAGCTCGGGCATCAACGGCGAGTTCCTCTGCGTCAAGGGGCGCTTCGCCTTTGACTTCGTCAGTCACCCCGAACGTCTCCGCAGCCCCCTGATGAAGATCGGCAGCCGGTTGGAGGAAGTGACCTGGGCCAAGGCGATCTCGGCCGTGGCCGCGCGGTTCGCCGAGGTCGCAGGGCGGCGCGGCAAGTTCGGGGTGATCGGCTCGACCCGGACCACCAACGAGGAGAACTACTTCCTACAGAAGTTCGCCCGGTCGGGGCTGGGCACGGCCAACATCGACCATCACCGCACCGGCGATGTGCTGAGTTTTCTCGGCGCGCTCCAGGGCAGAGCCGCGGCGCAGGCCACCACGGCGGACCTGTACAACAGCAAGGCGATTCTCGTGCTTGCCAGCGACCTGGCGCAGCAGCATCCTTTGCTTGCCTTCCAGATTCGGGCCAACTGGCGGCATCACCAATGCCACGTGTACGCAGTCACCCCGGGCCCGGTGCGCGAGGATTCGATCTCGACCCTCAGCGTGAGAGTGGAGCCCGGGCGGGAACTTTCCTCCCTGACCTCGCTCCGCGAGACGCTGAAGGCCGAGCCCGAACTGGTGATCCTGTTTGGCGACGCCATCAAGGGCGCCGATGTGCGGCGGCTGGTGGATTTCGGCGACTCTCTTGGGATCCCGGTCAAGTACGTTTGCCTCGTCGACTACCCGAATTCGCGGGGCGCCGTCGAAATGGAGCTTCTGGCCGGGGCTGGGGAGCCGCAAGGGCTCAGCCTTCCGGAGATGCTCTCCGCCCCGGATCTGGATGCGCTCTGGGTGGTGGGGGCGAATCCCTTGAAGGACGGCGGTCTTTCGTCCCCGGGGGCGTTCGTCGTGGTTCAGGATCTGTTCCTCACCGAGACAGCCCGGCGGGCGGATGTCGTGCTGCCCGCGGCCTCCGCCTACGAGAAGACGGGCTCGATCACCAACGTTTGCGGAGAGGTACAGCAATTGAAGCGCGCGGCGAGGGCGATGGGCGCCAAGACGGACCTGGAGATCTTCAAACTGCTGGCCGCAGCCATGAAGCTGAACTCCGCCGGCTGGGAACTGGAAGCCCTGCCTGCGGCCGGCGCGCCCGTAATCCCGGAATCCAGGCCCGAACTGATACGGTCGGCTTGCGATACCCTCTTTACGTCGGGGACGCTTGGCCGCTACTCGAAGGCGTTGAACATGGCGACGGAAGCGCCGGGCGGTCTGTACCGATGACATTCATCATCGTCAGCCTGGTGAAAGCCGCCATCTGGGCGGGCGCAATCCTGACCACGCTCGCCTATTTGCAGTGGGTGGAGCGGAAGGTGATCGCCCACATACAGGTCCGCCTCGGCCCCTCGCGCGTGGGGCCGCACGGGCTGCTGCAACCGCTGGCCGACGTGGTCAAGCTGCTCACCAAAGAGGATCTGGTTCCGCCGCTGGCCAACAAGTTCCTCTATACCTTGGCCCCGTTCCTGGCGGTTTCGCTCGCCTTGCTGCCCGTGGCGGTGCTCCCCTTCGGGCCGGAAGTGGAGATCTTCGGGGTGCGCACGAATCTCCAGCTCACGGATCTGAACATCGGGGTCCTTTTCCTGCTGGCCATCTCCTCGCTCGGCGTCTACGGGATTGCGCTGGCCGGCTGGTCCAGCAACAGCAAGTATGCGCTGCTCGGCAGCCTGCGCAGTTCCGCCCAGATGATCAGCTACGAGCTGCCTCTGGCGATCGCGGTGGTTGCGCCGCTGCTGCTCGCCAACACCTTGAGCCTGAGCGGTCTGGTCGAGTCCCAGGCCGGCTACTATTGGGGATGGCTGCCCCGCTGGAACCTGTTCCAGTGGCCTGCCCCGCAGCTTGTCAGCTTCGCCATCTTTCTGATGGCCGCGTTTGCGGAAACCAACCGTGTGCCGTTTGACCTGCCCGAAGCGGAGAACGAACTGGTGGCCGGTTTTCACACCGAGTACAGCAGCCTCAAGTTCGCCTCGTTCTTCATGGCCGAGTACGCCAACATGATCACGAGTTGCGCCTTCGCGACCCTGCTGTTTTTGGGAGGCTGGCAGCCGCTGTGGCCGGCGGAGAAAGGATCGATCTACGTCCCGTCTTTGCTGCTCATCGGATGTGCGGCGATCGCTTTCTATCACGGTCTGCACCCTGCCCGCCGGAAGGACCGCCGCACACTCCCCGCCGTCGCGGTGGCCTTTGCGGGGCTGGCCGTGCTCTTTCAGGTTCCATTCTTGCAACCGGTGCTCCTGCCCGTCTTCTGGTTCGGGGCCAAGGCGGGCTTTCTGCTTTTCCTGTTCATGTGGGTGCGCGGCACGCTGCCGCGTTTCCGGTACGATCAGTTGATGCGGTTCACCTGGAAGGTGCTGTTCCCCGTCGCCATGGCGAACCTCCTGGTGACGGGGTTCCTGGTGGCCGTGGTTGGCGAATGATGAATATGGACCTCGTCCTCTTCCTGACCTTCGCCATCGTCGCGGTGGCCTGCGCGGTCAACCTGGTGGTGCAGCGCCATCCGATCTCGGGGGCAATCTCGCTGATCGGAGTGATGGGTTCGCTGGCCGTGCTGTATCTGCTGCTCGGCGCCGAGTTCATCGCCGCCGTGCAGGTGATCGTTTACGCCGGCGCCATCATGGTCCTGTTTGTTTTCGTCATCATGCTGCTGAACGCCGAGGCGGAAAAACCCGCCGGCCGCTCGCTGGTTGCGCGGTATGTCGGCATCCCGTCGTTGATCGTGTTCCTGGTGCTCATGGCGCTCCTGATTCACGCCTTGCTTCCCCCCGGCGAGCGCGTGACCTTCGGCGCATTCACCGGCGGCACGCCGCAGAACGTCGGCCGTATCCTTTTCACCGATTACCTGCTGCCCTTCGAGATCACGTCGGTCTTGATCCTGGTGGCGATCCTGGGCGCGATTGTGCTGGCCCACAAGGAGATGGATTAGATGGGCGGCGTTCCTCTGTCCTGGTATCTCGTCCTGAGCGCGGTGCTGTTCTCTCTCGGCGTGGTCGGTTTCCTGATCCGGAGAAGCCTCCTCACGGTGTTCATGTCGATCGAGCTGATGCTAAACGCGGTCAACCTGAGTTTCGTGGCCTTTTCTTACGAGCTGAAACAGGTGGACGGCCATATTTTCAGCTTCTTCGTCATGGTGGTGGCCGCGGCGGAGGCGGCCGTCGGGCTGGCGATCATTCTCACCATCTTCAAGAATCGCGGCACCTTGCAGATTGACGAGATCAACTCGATGAAAGACTGACGCATGCTTCATCTGTGGCTCATCCCCGCGTTCCCGCTGGCCGGCTTCATCCTGAACGGCCTGGTGGGGCGCCGAGCGCCCAAGGCGCTCGTGAACCTGATCGCCATCGGGTCGGTCGTGCTGTCCTTCGCCTGGGTGTTGAAGACGCTCCTGGCGCTGGGCTCGATGGAGGAGACGCACCTGGAGCAGTACTTCACCTGGATCGAGAGCGGCGCTCTGCGCATCGGTTTCGACCTGGCGGTGGACCGGCTGACGGCGGTGATGCTCCTGGTGGTCACCGGAGTGGGGCTTCTCATCCACATCTATGCGATCGGCTACATGGCGCACGAGGGCGGCTACTACCGCTTTTTCGCCTACTTCAACCTGTTCATGTTCTTCATGCTGATCCTGGTGCTGGCGGCCAACTTCCTGCTGCTGTTCGTGGGTTGGGAGGGGGTCGGGCTGTGCAGCTACCTTTTGATCGGCTTCTACTTCCTGAAAAAGAGCGCCACCACCGCAGGCAACAAGGCTTTCATCGTCAACCGCATCGGCGACTTCGGCTTTTCTCTCGCCATTTTTCTGATCTTCATCGGCTACAAGAGCCTGGACTTTGCCACCGTATTCCCGGCGGTCTCCAGCCAGCCGGCGGAAACAACGGCCGGGACGCTGACCCTGATCGGACTGCTGCTGATGGTGGGCGCCGCCGGCAAGTCGGCGCAGATTCCGCTCTACGTATGGCTGCCGGACGCGATGGAGGGTCCGACTCCGGTCTCCGCCCTGATCCACGCGGCCACCATGGTGACCGCCGGCGTATACATGGTCGCGCGCTGTGCCCCCATCTATACCCACGCTCCGCTGGCGCTGGAGGTTGTGGCGATCATCGGCCTGGCGACGGCGTTCTTCTCCGCTACGATCGGGCTGGCGCAGACCGACATCAAGAAAGTCTTTGCCTACTCCACGGTGTCGCAGCTCGGCTACATGTTCCTGGGCCTCGGCGCCGGAGCGTTCTCGGCCGGTATTTTTCACCTGGTGACGCACGCCTTCTTCAAGGCGCTCCTGTTCCTGGGCGCCGGCAGCGTGATCCACGCGCTGGGGGGCGAACAGGACCTGCGGAACATGGGCGGCCTGCGCAAGTACACGCCGGTGACGTTCTTGACCATTCTCTGCGCCGCGGTGGCCATCGCGGGGGTGCCGCCGTTCTCAGGCTTCCACAGCAAGGATGCCATTCTGCTGGCCGCGCATCACCATGCGCCCTGGATGTACTGGGTCGGGGTGCTCACGGCGGCGATGACCGCCTTCTATGTGTTCCGCGCGGTGTTCCTGGCGTTCTTCGGCGAATACCGCGGCCACCACCATCCGCACGAGTCACCGGCGGTGATGACGCTGCCTCTGGCCGCGCTGGCTCTGCTCTCGCTCGGCGGCGGCTATTTCAACGTTCCCCGATGGCTCGAGCCCATGTTCCCGCTGGCCGGGGAGGGCCACGACGCGCTGCTGGTGTACATCTCCGTTGCGGCCGGCCTGGGGGGAATCGCGCTGGCGTACGTTTTCTATGTGGCGAGGCCGGGGACGGCGGACCGGCTGGCCGGCAGGCTTGGCTGGCTCTACCGGCTGGTCTACAACAAGTACTTCGTGGATGAGATCTACGACGCCGCCGTGGTCAGGCTGCTCGTCGAGAAGTCCTCCACCGTGCTCTGGCGCGGCGTGGACGCTGGATTGATCGACGGCTCGGTGAACGGCGTGGGATCCCATGCGCGCGGCGCCGGCTCCGTCCTGCGGCTGCTGCAGAGCGGTAACATTCGAAGCTACGCCGGATGGGTTGTCTGGGGCTCCGTCCTGGCGCTGATGGCGTTCGTGTTCATTGGGGGTGGACGGTGATCCGGCTGAACCTGTGCCTGGCGCTCCCCCTGGCGAGTTTCCTGCTCCTGCTGCTGGTCCCCCGCGGCAAGCCCGGCCTGGTACGCTGGGGCGCGCTCGCTTCGTCGCTTGCTATCTTCCTGGTTTCGCTGTCGCTTCTGGCCGGTTTTGACCGGGCGGAGGGCCGGTTTCAGTTTGAGACGGACCTGCTCTGGATCTCGGCGCCGTCCATACGCTACCACATCGGCCTGGACGGCCTCAGCTTGTGGCTCGTCATCCTCAGCACTCTGCTGACGCCCATCGCGGTCCTGATCTCCTGGCGGCACATCACGAACCGCGTCAAGGAGTTCTACGCGTTCCTCCTGCTGATGGAGTTCGGGCTGGTCGGCGTCTTCGTGGCGCTTGATCTGTTCCTGTTCTACGTCTTCTGGGAGGTTTCGCTCGTGCCCATGTACTTTTTGATCGGGGTCTGGGGCCACGAGCGCCGCATCTACGCCGCGGTCAAGTTCTTCCTGTACACCATGGCCGGCTCCGTGCTCATGCTGGCCGCGATGATCTACCTGTACAACGCCAGCGGCACCTTCGACTACCTGACCCTCATGGACCGGATATTGTCGGGCAGGCTGGCACTGGCGCCCATGGAAGAGACGCTGCTGTTTCTGGCCTTCTTCCTGGCTTTCGCCATCAAGGTTCCTTTGTTCCCGCTGCACACGTGGCTGCCGGACGCCCACGTGGAAGCCCCCACGGCCGGCTCGGTGATCCTGGCCTCCGTCATGCTGAAGATGGGGACCTACGGCCTGCTGCGGTTCTGCCTGCCTATGTTCCCGACCGCTTCGCGGGAGAACGCCCGGTGGATTGTGGCCCTGGCCATCGTCGGCATCATCTACGGCGCGCTGGTGGCGATGGTGCAGCCCAACATGAAGAAGCTGGTCGCCTACTCGTCGGTGAGCCACCTCGGCTTTGTCGTGCTGGGGATCTTCTCGTTCAACCAGCTCAGCCTGGACGGCGCCGTCTACCAGATGCTGAACCACGGAATCTCAACGGGAGCGCTGTTCATCCTTGTGGGCTACATGTACGAGCGGAGGCACTCGCTTGAGATCGCCGACTACGGAGGCGTCGCGACCCCCGCTCCGAACCTGGCGGCCGTGTTCCTCATCACGACGCTCGCCAGCCTGGGACTGCCGACGCTGAACAACTTCGTCGGAGAATACCTGGTGCTCCAGGGGGCGGCGCAGGTGAACTTCACCTGGGCCGTGCTGGGGGCCATCGGCGTGATCCTCTCGGCCTGTTATTTGCTGTGGCTGTACCAGCGTACATTCTTCGGTGTGGCAAGCGAGAACCTCGCGTCGCACATGCACGACCTCGGGCCGCGGGAATGGGCGGCGATCCTGCCGCTGCTCGCCCTGATGGTGTGGATGGGCGTCGCAAGCCAGACCTTCCTTCCGCCCATCAGCGCGACCAACGCGCAGATCGTTGAGCGCAGCGAGCAGGGCGTCATCTTCCAAGTTCGAAATCAGTCGCCGCAGCCGCGGGGGGAGGCCGTCCTTGCCCGATAGTTACGCCCCGTCCTTGGTCGAACTGGTTCGCTTTTCGCCCGAGATCATCCTGACTCTGGCGGCCACGCTGGTGATGGTGCTGACGGCGGTCGCCAGGGGCCGGGGCCAGAGGGGGCTGGCCTATCTGTCGCTGGCGGGGCTGGCGGCGGCGCTCGGGGGCTCCGTGGTGGCTTACGCCGATCCCGGCACGGCATTCGGGGACATGCTGTCGGTCGACGGCTTTGCCACGTTCTTCCGGGTGGCGGTCATAGGCGTGGGGGCGCTGACGGTCCTTTCCTCGATGGAATACCTTCGCCGTGAGGGGGCCGAATCTGGCGAGTACTACGCGCTGGTGTTGTACTCGGTGGTGGGCCAGTGCATCATGGTGGCCGCCGGCGACCTGATCATCATTTTCATTGGCTTGGAGATCTCTTCGATCGCCAGCTACGTGCTGGCCGGCTACCTGAGGGACAGGCAGAGGGCGAGCGAGGCCGCCATCAAGTACTTTCTGCTGGGCTCGTTCGCCACGGCATTCCTTCTCTATGGCGTGGCCTGGCTGTACGGGATCACGGGCTCCACATATCTGTCGGATATTCGGGCCGCGCTGGTGGAGCGGGGACCGTTGAATTCGCCGATCCTCATCTCTGCGGCCGCTGCGCTGGTGTTCGTGGGGCTGGCCTTCAAGGTCTCGGCGTGGCCCTTCCAGGTCTGGGCTCCGGACGTTTACGAAGGGGCTCCCACTCCGGTGTCCGCCTTCCTGTCGGCCGGTCCGAAAGCCGCCGCGTTTGCCGTCTTCCTGCGCGTGTTCCTCGTGGCCTTCGGACCGATCGGCGCCCGCTGGGAGCCGCTGCTGTGGGCCTGTGCTCTGGCCACGATGGTCGTTGGAAACTTCGCGGCCCTCTTGCAGACCAACATCAAGCGGCTGCTCGCCTATAGTTCGATCGCGCATGCAGGCTATGTGCTGGTGGCCGTGACCGCGCGCTCGGAGATCGGGACCGCGGCGGTGATGTTCTACCTGGCTGCCTATGCGCTGATGAACGTTGGCGCGTTCACCGTGGTGGCGCACGTCTGCCGCAAGGGCGAGCGCTTCGTGGAAGTGAAGGACCTGGCCGGCCTGGGCGCGCGGCAACCGGTCACGGCGGCGCTGTTTTCGATCTTCCTGCTTTCGCTGATCGGAGTCCCGCTCACGGCCGGCTTCTTCGGCAAGTTCTACATCTTCCGCGCGGCGCTGCACTCGGACCTGATCTGGCTCACAGTCCTAGGCCTGCTCACCAGCGCCGTGGCCGCCTACTACTATCTGCGCATCATGGTGGTGATGTACATGCAGGAACCTGCCGAGGCGACCGCGGACCTGCCGCCCCTCGGCGGCGCGCTGGGCGCCACTCTCTGGGTTTCGGCCCTCGGCACGCTGGTGCTGGGGATCTTCCCGTCGCTGATTCTGGACTTCGCGGCCAAATCGGCGCTGCTGGCAAGGTGAAGCTCCTCAGAAGTGCTGCTTCAAGTCTGAGAACTTCGTGAGCTGGATCAGCCTCCCGTTGCCTGCCCGAATCTCTTCGCGCTCCAGGGTCCAGGTGTGCGCGTGGGGAATGAACACAGCTCCCAGGCCGGTTTCGAGCGCAGGGTTCACGTCCGACTTGGGCGAATTCCCGATCATCCACGTGCGGGCCGGGTCCAGATGCAACTCCGCTACCAGTCTCCGGTAGGCCTCCGCATCCTTCTCCTTCACGATCGCGGTGTGGCGAAAGTGGCCGGCCAACCCGGAACGGTCGATCTTTAGCTTCTGCTCATCCGGATGCCCCTTCGTGAACAAAACCAGGGTGTGGCGCCCGGCCAGGTAGGCGAGCGTCTCCTCGACTCCTTCGATCACCTCCATAGGGTGGTCGAGCAGGCGCTCGCCGAACGCCATGATCCTCGTCAGGTCCTCCTCGCGGATCTCCCGCTCGGCCAGGCGGGCGTAACACTGCTGCAAGTTCCGGGCGAAATTGGCCGACCCGTAGCCGTGAATCTGGTTGTTGACCGATTCGATCTCGTCGAGCACGGCGCGGATTTCGACTGCGCCGAGGCGCGAATGACCCAGGTAGTCCACGAACTCTTCGAAAGCCTGCTCGAAGTAGATGTTGTTTTCCCAGAGGGTATCGTCGGCATCAATGAGGAGGTTCGAAGACATTCCGGCTCTGCGGGAGCACCCGCATGTTACCATTATGGCGTTCCGGCGATGATCCTGAAATTGAAACGCACTCCCGGGATTTATCTGGTTGGCTTCATGGGTTGCGGCAAGAGCGTCGTCGGCGCGCAACTGGCGGCCCGCCTCGGCTGGAAGTTCTGCGACATCGACTCGGAGATCGAGTCGGAGCAAGGCGCCACGATCAACTCCATCTTCGACCTGCACGGCGAGGAGGAGTTCCGGCGCTTGGAAACCGAGGCGATCCGGAAGAGGGTCCGGCTCATCCAGAACGGTACGCCCATGGTGCTGGCCCTGGGGGGCGGGGCGTTCACCCGTGAACAGAATTACGAACTCCTCGAAGACAACGGAGTCACCATCTGGCTCGATTGTCCGTTGTCCCTGATCAAGGAGCGGCTGGAGGGCAGCACGAACCGTCCTCTGGCTCGCGACCCCAAGAAGTTCGAACTCCTTTACTGGGCCCGCCGGGAGAGCTATGGCCGGGCCGACTACCGGATTGACGTCTCCGGTAACGATCCCAGTATCGCGGTAGACGCTGTCCTCGCTTTGCCACTCTTCTGATGAAAAAGACAACTCCCGAACTCGAATTGAGGAAGCAGGCGCTCGGCATCTTCCGGGCCGCCTTGGATGCTTCCGACCCCGCCGAGGCCATCCGCCGCCACGTCCGTGTCTCGGGCGGCGAGCTCACCGCGGGCAATCGCAAATACAGGCTGGACGCCTTCCGCCGGGTGTTCGTGATCGGAGCCGGAAAGGCCGGCGCCGCCATGGCTCAGGCCGTGGAGCGTCTGCTGGGAAGGAGAATTGAAGCCGGCTGGGTCAACGTGAAGTACGGCCACCTGGCCAAGGTTCGCCGGATAGAGCTTCACGAGTGCGGACATCCGGTTCCGGACGAGGCTGGAGTCCGTGGTGCGGACCGGATCGCTTCCATCGCCGGGCAGGCCGGCGCGGAGGATCTGATTGTCTGCCTGATCTCCGGTGGTGCCTCCGCCCTGATGCCCAGCCCAGCCCCGCCCGTCACCTTGGAGGAGAAGCAGGCCACCACCCGGCTGCTACTTGCTTCCGGCGCCAGCATCCACGAGGTGAATGCCATCCGCAAACACATCTCGCGGCTGAAGGGGGGCCAGCTTGCGCGTCTCGCCTCTCCGGCGACTGTGGTGTCGCTGCTGCTTAGCGACGTCATCGGCGACGATCTGGACGTGATCGGCTCCGGGCCCACCGCGCCGGACGCCTCCACCTTTGCCGGAGCCCGCGGCGTGCTGGAGAAGTACGGCCTTTTCGAGAAGATCCCGGCTTCCGTTCGCCAGCGTATCGAGAGCGGGGTCAACGGAGAGATCGAAGATACGCCGAAGCAGTCCGAGAAGCTGTTCCTTCGCGTGCAGAACCTGGTGGTCGGCAGCAACAACCTGGCCGTCGAGGCTGCGGCTGCGGAGGCCAAGCGCCTGGGACTGCGGCCCCTGGTTCTCTCCACGCGCATCGAGGGCGAAACGCGGGACGTGGCACGCATGCACGCGGCCATCGCCCGGGAAGTGCTCGCCTCGGGCCGCCCTGCCAAACCTCCCCTTTGCCTGATCTCGGGTGGGGAGACCACGGTGACCCTGAAAGGCGAAGGCTTGGGCGGAAGGAACCAGGAGTTCGTGCTTGCGGCGGCCATGGATCTGGCGGGCGCGGAGCACGTCGTAGTGCTCAGCGGGGGAACCGACGGTACGGACGGGCCCACCGACGCCGCCGGCGCCATAGCAGACGGGCGGACGGTTTCCCGGGCCCAGGCCGCGGGACTCGTGCCGGCGAAGTCTCTGGCAGCGAACGACTCGTATCACTTCTTTGAGTCGCTCGGCGACCTGGTGAAGACCGGGCCTACCAACACGAACGTGATGGATGTCAGGCTGATCCTGGCCGTGTCTCCTACTTCTTCCTAAGGGAGATCTCGCCGCGGTCGGTAGTGAGAGTTACGGCCGGCCCCCGGCCGACTGAGCCCTTCAGGACCGCGCCGGCGCCCGTGGCGGTGGGCTGAACGGCCCCCGGGAATTCGCTCTCGATGCGCCCGCGGCGGGTCGTCGCAGAGATCTGGAAACCGGCGTCCGCCGGCAGGATAAGTTCCACGTTTCCGCTGCGCGTCGTGGCGTCGATCTTCGCCGAGGGGGCGCGCGCCGGCGCCAGTGTCAGGTCTCCTCGTTCCACTGAGACAGAGACTTCGCCCTGAAAATCCTGGATCTGGACGTCCTTGCTGCGCGCCGTCACCCGGATTGGCCCCACCAGGTTCGTTCCCGTGAAGTCACCGAGCGTCAGCGAGAACTGGCCCGGAAGACGCTCGATCCTCAGGTCCGTGGTCCCGCTCTGGAACACCACGGGCTTGGCCAGGTTGCGGCACGTGATATCTCCCGAGTAGTAGCCGTTGATCGTCACGGCGCCGGCGACGTTCTCGACTTCCACGTCGTCGCCCCTGCCCAGGACATCGACGTTCCCCTTCACATTCACCGCGCGGACGATGTCGCTTCGCCTCAAATCCACGCGGACGTTCCCGCCGATGTCTTGCAGCCTCACGCCGGCGTTGTCGCTGGTGATGTCGACGGCACCATCGATGCTCAGCACGTCGAAATCGCCGTAGCGTCCGCTTGTCTTGATGCTGGTGCCCCGCGGCACGGTGATCTCCAGGTCGGTGGAGACGCGGGCATCGGAGGATGCCCACTGCGCCGGACCCGCCCGCACGACCAGTTGATCCCCTTCCGCCGCGATATCAACCGCCGCGAGTTTGTTGGCCTGATCGGCATCGGATTGACTGAATGCGCGGATGCTCCTGCGGCCGCCGACTTTAACCTCTTGCGTGTCCGAGCCTACGATACGCGTATTCCCGCGGGTGTTCTCCACGACAATCCGTGCAACCTTGGCCGCGCTCCGGCGCTCTTCGATCGGAAAATCGTACGCTGCGCCGAACATCTCGATGCCTTTCCCCATCGTGAGGATTCGGGGAAGACCCGGCGCGCGCAGGTGGAATTGGTATAGCCCGGCGCCGATGAGGCAGATGAACACGATCAAGGTCCATTCGCCGCCGGAGATGCCCTTCAGGGGCACAGGCTTGGCCGAGAGCTTCCAGTAGAGGATCTCCGCCAGCCGCAGAAGGCCCCACGCAATCAGGAGGTACGGCCAGTACAGCGCGATCATCCGAAAAGAGATCCACTCGGGCTGCAGGTTCTCCGCCAGAAAGAGCGCGCCGAGCAGGATCAGGATCAGTGGCCCGACCACGGAATGCCGTCTTCTCATGACACAACTCCTGCCGGGGGATTCGTGCCGGAGTCCTGGCGTCCCCCGACGGCGCGCTCCAGCAGCTTAAGGACTCCCAGCAGGATCAACAACACCGGCCAGGTGCGGCTGAAGCGGTACGGCGTATGCTGTCCCACCGCAAAGAGAGTCCCGAGCGCAATCAGCATGATCGGACCGCGGACGGCACAGACAAGGGGGTTCTGACAGCTACTCATGGGGAACCTCCCGAGGGGCGTTTCCGTTTCCGCCGCGCTCCCTCCACCGGGCCACCAGCAGATACACGCCGGCAATGATCAGAAGTACAGGCCAAAGCTTGAATATGACGCGAGTCCAGTCGGGCCGGGCATTCATGAGCAGGAACAGGGATCCCAAGACAATGAGGGACACCGCCGCCGCTGTGGACCCGGCTTGCGGCGACCGCATCGGCATCAGACTGGAGAACTCGTCCACGGGTTGGCCGCGCAAGCGCCTGCCCGCCGTGTGATAGGCCTCAAAGGCCATGTAGAAGAACCAGAGCGCGGTCAGCAGGCCGAAAAGCGGCTCGAAGCCGCCCGCGGTTTCCGAGCTCAGGATGCTGATCAGCACCCCGAGCACCACCACGTGGATCAGTCCCTTGACATATTGTCCGTTGTAAATGGCGCCGACGCCGGGTATGAATCCCAGCACGAAAGCCAGCCCGGGGGACACACTGGCTTCAGCCGGAACCGCGGGGCGCGGCGCCGCTCTGGCGGGCTCCGCCGCTGGCGCATGTTCCTCGCAGTAGACCGTCCCCTGGGCTATCCGCTGGCAGGCGCCACAGAGCGGCCTCCCACAACTGCGGCAAAATGCCGTCGCCTCTGTTTCGGTGTGCAAGTGACAGTTCATGGCGCTCCCCTCACTACTCTCTTCCGGCCGGCTCGCTTTCGGCTCCGCTTTGAGCCGAAGGCCGGCTGGCCCCGGAGGCGTCCTCGTCCTGGGCCGTCAGCTCCGATAGCCGGCTCCGAATCTCATACACAAAACGTAGACTCTCGTAAAACTTGACCGCCCGCGTCCAGGCGCGATGCGTGCGGTTGTCGATGCCCTGCCAGATCCTGACGGGATCAAGATCGGATATGCTCAACTGCCGGACGTCGATCCGCGCGGCCCGCGCCAGCATGGCCAGCGACAGAATCGTCATCGCCATGCCCATGGCGAATCGGGGTTGAAGCGCGGGACCAAGCAGGTTCCCGAAGATTGCCAACGGACCGCGGCGCTTCTCAACGGCTTTCTCTCTGTTGGCCGCCAGATCGAACAAAATTCGGGTCACCAGCTCCTGTGGAGGTTCGACCCTCTCCGCCCGCTGGGCCAAAGCCGTGACGGCCGCGGCGGCCTGAGCGATTTCAGCGCACCCCGCGCACTCCGCAAGATGACGCTCGATCTCCGCCTTCAGCGCAGGGGCGACCGCACCATCGACGTAATCGCAAAGCAAGGTTTCCAGTTCTGAGCAGTTCATATGGAGACCTTGTGTCGCTTCAGAACCCGGGCAAGCTCCGTGCGTCCCCGGTTGAGCCTGGACTTGACCGTTCCCTCGGGGACGTTCAACACCCTGGCGATGTCCCTGTATTCCATCTCCTCCAGGTCGCGCAGAATCACGGCTTCACGCAGCTCTGGAGACAACTTCCCCAACCCGTATTGCAGCACCTCGCTGGCCTCCCGTCCCGACAGCAGGCTGTCGGTACGGCTTTCCACGCTGCGCCGCTCCTCCAGCATCGGCAACTGGTCTTCGATCGAATCGGTTACTCGGTCCAGCTTCGTCCGCCGGTAGTGGTCGATCAGCAGGTTCCGCGTGAGCCGGGTAAGCCAGGTAGAAAACGATCCTTCACCGACCCGATAGCTCTTAAGATTCCTAAAAATACGGAGGAAGACCTCCTGCGTCAGATCCTGCGCCTGCCCGTCGCTGCCGGTGAACCGGTAGCAGATGGAGTAGACCCTCCTGGTGTAGGTTTTCGCCAGTACCTCCCAGGAGGACTCGTCACCGCTCAAGCACCTTTCGACCAGTTCCTGCTCGGGATCCAAGGTCGTCCCCGTCAGCCCAATCCCATTCACCCCACCGCGACCACGCAATTTGTGCGCCCAAGAGGCGTCTGAGTTCCACGCATCCGGGAACGGTTGGGCCAATGTCGCCATGGTTTCCTACTCGCCGCCGGAGGCTGATGGGAGCCGGCGCCCGTAAGTATTGGGCCGGTTGCCATCGCTTCGGGCTTCCAGTATGAGAAACGAGGCCTTATCATAAGAAGTTCGCGGGAATCCAAAACTTGCCGTGCCGCTCTCCATTCTAGCCCGGCATCGGGTGGCGCGAAAGGTGCCGTGAGGAATTACCCTGCTTTGAGGAGGCCCCATAAGGCGTAAGAGGAATCGCACGCTCGCCATCGTGGTGTTCGCTCTGGTCGTGGTCACCCTGGTTGTGATTACCCGTTGGCGGCACGGGCAGTTCGATTGGCGGCTTTTTGCATCCACGCTGCTGGGGGTCCGCTGGCCCTGGCTTCTGACCGCCTCCGCCTTTGCCCTGCTGACCTACTACGGGCGGGCTTTGCGGTGGGCGGTGATGATCAGGCACCTGAAGCCCCGGCCGAGCTTGTGGGGCCTTCTCTCTGCAACCGCCATCGGCTTTGCCGCGATCGTGGTGCTCGGCCGGCCCGGTGAACTGGTGCGTCCATACATGATCTCCGTGAAGGAGAAACTCCCTCTGTCCACTCAGTTGGCGGCCTGGCTGCTTGAAAGGATATGCGACCTGCTCAGCGCCCTGCTCATTTTCGGGCTCGCCCTCATGCAAGTGGACAGGAGCGGCGCCAGAGTCGGCCCCAGACTCCAGTGGGCTCTCGAGGCTGGCGGTTGGATCGCTGCAGCCGTGGGCATGGGGAGCATCGCCGTTGTGGTCGCTCTGAGGCAGTTTTCCGAGCCGATGCAGCGCCGCATGCTCGACGGGCTGGGTTTCCTCGTAGGCCGCTGGCGGGCCCGGGCCGAGGAGCTGCTGAAGTCTTTTGTCGCCGGCATGGAGGCTACTCGCAACGCCGCAAGTCTCTGGGGAATCTTCCTTTACACCCTCTTGGAATGGGGACTGATCCTTCTGTGCTACTTGGCCCTTCTCCGGTCCTTTCCGGCTCTCGCGGCTCTTCGGCTCACGGACGTGCTGATCCTCATCGGATTCGTTGCCTTCGGCAGCCTGGTTCAGATCCCCGGCGTCGGGGGCGGCGTTCAGGTCGTCTCCATCGTGGTGTTGACCGAGATCTTCAAAGTGCCTCTTGAGGCAGCCAGCGGCATGGCCCTGGTCATTTGGATAGTTACTTTTGTAGTAATTGTTCCCATCGGCCTTCTCCTGGCTGTGCGCGAAGGGCTGAACTGGCATAAGATTAGGGAGATGAAGCAGAGCCCGCTCGCATGAACTGCCCATTCTGCGGTCATCAGCAGGATCGTGTCGTCGACTCCAGGGAGAGCCGCGAGGGCGACGTCGTCCGCCGGCGCCGGCAATGCCTGAAGTGCGAACGGAGGTTCACGACCTATGAGCGCATCGACGAAGTCCCCTACATGGTGGTGAAGAAGGATGGTCGCCGGGAGAAATTCGACCGGCAGAAGGTGCTGGCCGGCCTGCTCAAGGCCTGTGAAAAGAGGCCGGTTGCCATGGCAAGACTGGCGGAAATCGTCGATGAGGTGGAGAGTAGGCTCGCCGAGAGCGCCGAGCGGGAGATAAGTACTACTGTAATAGGAGAAACTCTCATGGAGCGTCTCCGCGCTCTCGATAAGATCGCATATGTTCGTTTTGCTTCGGTTTACAGGGATTTTCAGGACATTGAGGCCTTCCTGGCGGAGCTGAAGCATCTGATACGACAGAAGCGTCGCTGAGAACAAGGGTGGGCGCATTGCACTCCTCAATAAGGGAGGGAGCCCCCCCCCGCTGAGGCCTGAAACCGAACACGGCTTCAGCAAATCTAAATCAATGGAGGCTTTATCTGGCTGGGGATTGGTGGTATAATCAACTTGGCGTCCCGGCACTGCCTGCGGAGCCTTCGAAAGAGAGTCCACGTCATTCGGCCAATCCTAAGGAATTCATTCGCATCCGCCCCACAGGCGTTTGGAATGTCCCCTGGCAGACTGAGAGGTAGGTCCTAAGTGGAGCATTTTGAGGATCATTTCCTAGCTGACCAAACAGACCATCTTGGTCTACCCTTCGAGGAAGAGCCCAAGTTCTTTGACGCGGAAGAGGCGCAGGAAAGCGAGGACTTTCACGGGGCGCCAGCCGTCGAAGACTCCATCTACACCGACGACCCGGTCCGTGTCTATCTCCGTGAGATGGGCGCCGTGCCTCTGCTCACTCGCGAGGGCGAGGTGGACTTGGCTCGGCGCATGGAGCGGGGCAAATTGCGGATGCAGAAGGCGATCAGCCGCTCTCCTCTGGTTCAACATGCGGTTGCAGGCGTGGCCGAGCAGTTGAGGAAGGGGGCCGAAGAGCTCGACTGCTGGGCAGATCTGGGCGATATCGAGGAAGGCACGGCAGCCGACGAGCGGCGCCGCAATCAACTGCTTCAGTATTTCGGCGATGTCGCTGCCTTGTGGAAGCGGCAGAACCAGTTGCTGGAGAAGCTGGCTGAGATTCCAGCCTCCGCCAAGAAGCCTCTTCGGCGCTGGAACGGCAAGCTGAAGCGTTGCAAGGTCGAGGCCTCCCTCACGATCCGCCAGATCCCCTTCAACACGCTGAGGTGGAAGGAGTTTGCCAAGAGCATTGAACGTGCCGTGGACGAACTCAATGCGCTCGATGCCGAGTTGCGCAGGATTGAGGACCGCTCCGGAGCTTCGGTGCAGAGCCGCGTTCGCGAACTGCGCCGGGAAATCCGCAAACGCGAGCATATCGCGGGCGCTCCGCTGGCGGACCTCCGGCATACCCTGAGCGTCATCCGTCACGGTGAGCTTGAGGCCGAGAGGGCGAAGAAGGACCTCGTGGAGGCCAACCTTCGCCTGGTGGTCTCGGTCGCCAAGAAGTACGTCAATCGCGGCCTCCACCTGCTGGATCTGATCCAGGAAGGCAACATTGGGCTGATGCGTGCGGCTGACAAGTTCGAGTACCGCCGCGGCTACAAGTTCTCCACATACGCCACCTGGTGGATTCGCCAGGCCATCACGCGAGCCATCGCCGACCAGTCCAGGACCATCCGGATTCCGGTGCACATGAACGAGAGTATGAACAAGTTCCTGCGCGCAAACCGCGAGCTCGAGAAGGAGCTGGGCCGGATTCCCACCAACGACGAAATCAGCCGTCGCATGGACATCCCGGTCGAGAAGGTTCAGAAGTTGAAGACGATCTCCCGCGATCCGGTCAGTCTGGAGACTCCGGTGGGACGCGACGGGGAGTCGGCTTTGGGCGATCTGATCGAAGACCGCTGGGTGGGGTCGCCTGTGGATACCGTCATCGAGACCAACGTGCGGGATGAAACGGCCAACATCCTGAAGACCCTCTCTCCGAAGGAGGAGAAGGTCATTCGCTTGCGATTTGGGATCGGCTGTGAGCGTGAGCACACCCTGGAGGAGATCGGCCAGGAGTTCGACGTGACCCGTGAGCGCATCCGGCAAATCGAAGCCAAAGCGCTCCGGCAGTTGCGTTCTCCCGAGCGCGCCCGTCACCTGCGGGCCCTGCTCGCCGCCCGCTAGTCTTCAGTCCCGGCCGCCCGGCAGCCGGGCATGATGATTGACCGGGCCCGGCCCAGTGCCGAGGGCAGGTGCGGTCCGGATCGCCTCCGTCATGAAGCTCTTGGCAAGGCGGACTGCGTCCGCCAGCGCCATGCTGCGTGCCAGCCCCGCTGTGATGGCAGCCGAATAGGTGCAACCCGTTCCGTGCGTATGGGGCGTCTCGATTCTCGACGCCGGCAGCTCAAGCCATTCCCCGTTGGCCAGTAGCACGTCCGTCGAGGAGTCGTCCAGATGGCCGCCCTTGATGAGCACGGCTCCGGCTCCCATTTTCAGGATCCGCGCCGCTGCCCGGCGCATGGAGGCGACGTCCCGAACCTCCAGCCCCGTCAGCGCCTCGGCCTCCGCCAGGTTCGGGGTGACGAGGCTTGCCCGCGGAATGAGGCGCTCCCGGAGCACTCGGCGGGCATCCTCGGCGAGGAGTGGCGATCCGTGCTTGCTGATCATGACCGGATCGACCACCAGCGGGAATTGAAAACCTGCGGCCAGTTCGGCCACCGCCTCGACCACCTCCCGGTTGCCGAGCGCGCCCGTCTTGGCCGCGGCAGGCATGATGTCCTCGACCACCGCCTCGACCTGCTCCGACACCAGTTGCGCCGGAAGACACTCCACCCTCGATACCCGGCGCGTGTTCTGCACAGTGACCAGCGTGATCACGGCCGCACCGTACACGCCGAACTGATGGAACGTCTTCAGGTCGGCTTGTATGCCGGCCCCGCCGCTTGGATCGGACCCCGCGATGGTCAACGCCACCGGCCGTGGCTCAGACACGCTTCATCCTCCTGGCGTACAGCTTCACGGCCGGATGCAAGAGAAAGCGGGGGATGGATCTCATCGCCAAAGCCAGAGCCCTATAGCGGAGGCCTGGCACAACAACCGATTTTCCCGCTTCCAGTCCCTTGAGGGAGGCTGAAACGACCTGCTCCGGCTTCATCCACCAGCCGCGCGGGATCTGGTTCCTGTCCACCTTCATTACGTCGTGGAACTCGGTGTAGGTGAAGCCGGGACAGAGGGCCTGAACCCGAACGCGGGAACCGGCAATGGCCAGCTCCAGCGCCAGTCCTTCGGTGAAGCTGTTCATCCAGGCTTTCGTGGAGCAGTAGCTCACATTGCCGGGAGTGGCCGCAAAGCCCGCAACCGAAGAGACGTTGATGACGCCGCCTCTGTCCCGAGCCACCATTCCCGCGAGCGCCGCCCGGGTGAGGCGCATTGTCGCCAGGACGTGCAGCCGGTGCATGGCCTCCTGGCTTTCGGGCGCCGACTCGAAGAACCTCCCACGGGTTCCGAAACCGGCGTTGTTGATCAGCAGTTCCAGGTCCTGAGCTTCAGAGATCCTGCGCTCCACGGCCGCCACGTCCGCGTCCACGGCCAGATCCGCGGTGAGCGTCTCAACATTGACTTTGCAGGGGGAGAGTTCGCGCGCGAGCAACTCCAACCGGTCCACCCGCCGGGCCACCAGTATCAAGTGGAAGCCTCTCGCGGCCAGCGCGCGCGCGAAGGCGGCGCCGATGCCGCTGGACGCGCCCGTGATCAGGGCGGTTCCGCCGCCTGCAACCATCTCTTTCCTCCGGCAAACAGGAATGGAATCGAACTTCCAGTGTAGTGCGGCGGCGGTCCTCAGCGGCGCGTAACGGTGACCGACCGCCACGCCGAGTTGCCGGCCGCGTCGTATGCCCGGACCACGATGGTGTTCGTTCCCACCAGCAGAGGCACGTCACCCGTCGTCCAGTTGGATGTGCCGGCGGCGACGCCCGACCCTTTGAACGAGGTCGACCACGTCACTTGCGCGACGCCGATGTTGTCCGACGCCGTGCCTTGCAGTCGAATGGTCGCCGCCGACGTGAGCACGCTGGTAGAGGCAGGCGATGTGATTCGCAGAGACGGCGCCACCTTATCGCTGGCGGCTGTGTAAGTGACCGTGAGGCTTCCGGACACCGATGCCCCACGCGCATCGTATGCCGTCACCGTGAGGACGTTCGTGCCCGGCTGAAGTGGGATCGGCCCGGCTGACCATTGGGAAGTGCCCGAGGCTGTCCCGCCGCCTCCGCGCGAGTTGGCCCACTGAACTCGGCTGATCGCTCCCGCCGGCGAGGCCGTGCCCGCCAACGTCACTGTCGAGTTGCCGGTCGCGTAAGTACTCCCCGATGCAGGTGAGACGATGCTGACTGAGGGCGGGGTCTGGACCTCTTCCCGCCTTTCCACGGTCACTGCCTGAAACGCTTGGGTATGAGCAGAGTCAGTTGCCGTGATCGTGATCAGGTTGCTTCCCAACTGCAGGGGCAGGTCCGCGATTGTCCACGTCCTTCCGCCCTGTGCGACTCCGGCTCCCGTCCGGTCGCTTGACCAGGTGACCTGGACATCGCCCGTTCCTCCGGCAGCGGTCCCCGAGAACGAAACAGACGACGCGTTGGTGGTGAACGGAAAGACAGCCGGAGAACCGATGATGACGGAAAGCGGTGAGGCGGAAGGCTGGTCCCCCGCAGGCCCGCTCCCGGCGGCGGCGTACAGCTTGAGGATGGCGTTGACGTCCTCCTGCGTGAGCGCGGTCGTGCGTCTGTAGTACGGATACATGACGGCGCCGGGGATGTCGGAGTGTCCTAACCCCAGCGCGTGACCGAGTTCATGAAGAGTAACGGAAAACAAATCCACGGAGCGGACCGACACATCGGGGCCGGCTACCCATTCTTCGTCGTCGTCCAGGTGCATATCCCCGGCAATTGGCTCGGGATTAGGGGGCGACGGATAGAATGTGTGGGCGAGCACGCGGCCCTGCCCGTCAAAGGGATAACCATCGCCGTGGTCCCCGGACGCGAACAGCACATTTACCGTGCTCGGCCGGTTGCCGGCGTCGGCGGGCGCGAAGCTCACGCCGGCGACCCTGGCCCATTCCTCCAGCGCGCGCAAGATCTCGCCCCGCGCCTGATCCGCCGGCAGTTTCCCGGTGAGGCGTTGCAGAAAGTACCCGAGCTGGACACTGCCGCGCCCCGGGCCGTCCCAGCCGTCGCCCACCGTAGCAACGTACTGTCCCACAGGGCCGAGCTGCATGATCGCGCCCGGGCAGGCTTCCACGTGCTCCCCCGCGACCAGGCCGGGCGAGGCGGGGAAAACATAGGAGACTTCGTCCCACTCGGCCAGGGCCTCCGCCTCTCCAGTGCGGCCCCGTAACAGAAGGTGGTTCGGGAGCATGTCGGGGTGCTCGACGACCTCAAATCCCTGATCGCGGGCGATGGTGCGCGCCGTCTCCCCGTCCACGTCCGGGAAGAACTCAGCGACCAGGTAGCCTTCCGAGGGACTTTCCTCCTGTCCCCTCAGCGCCGCACTGACCTTGGCGGGCGGCCGCAGCCTCCAGGCCGCGCCGATCCCCAGCTCCCGGCGGACCGAGAACACGTAGCCGAAGTCGGGGACATACTGGACGGCTCGCACCCCCATGGCCTCGAGTCTGCCCAGTTGCTCCGGGGTCAGAGCCTCGTCGAGCTGAACCAGAACGTGCAGGCGGTCCCCCGACCGGCTCAATGGAGGGGCCTGCGGCTGCGCCTCCCGCGCATCCAGCCCCGCCGACTGCGCCTCCAAGTTCTTGAGGCGCAATCGATTCTGGGCGGCGAGGCCCAGGGCCAGGAAAACACAAAGGGACAACCGGATCGGAATCCGCCACATATTCACTCTTATCGAAGCCGCCTGAGACAGCTTCCCGGCTCAGGCCACTCAGTTAGGTAGGGAAAATCCGCCTATGGGAAGCACGGCGTCTCGCTTGGCTGTAGCTCTGGTGATCGCACTAGCCGCCGGGGCGTATCTTTGCCCTCTGTTCGCCGGGGAGATGCGAATGGAGCGGGCGAAGCTCGTGCGCGGCGACAGCGAATTCCTCGTTCGTGGAGTTGGCTATGCTCCCTTCCCGACAGGCTGGCGGGAGGGGGATGCCGTTCCGCCGTGCGTCTTTGCCAGGGACCTCCCGCTCATGGCCGCCATGGGCGCAAACACGGTTCGGACCTACACGCTGCTGCCCGAGGACGATACCGTGTTCGTTTCGCTTCTGGAAACGACGGGGCTGTACTGGCTGGCCGGCTTCCCTCTGGATTCCTTTCACGACCCCGAACGGACCCTGGCGGAGCGCCGTGATGAGATCCTGACGGCATTCCGGGCCTATGCCTCGCGCTTTCGCGGCGAGCGGCATCTCATCGGCTATGTTTTTGGGGAGGATGTGTCGCAGGACTACAACAGCAAGTTCGCCGGATCGGTTGCGGACTTCTACTCCCTCCTCGGCGGAGCCGCTGGGGTACTGCGGGAGCTCGAGCCCGATGAAACTCCTTTGGTCGCGACGAGCACCACGGACCTCGCCCAGCTCCGGGACAACCCTCCCGACCTCTCCTTCTGGCTGTGGGAAGCGGGGTCGAGACGCACTTTGGCCGCTGTGATCGGCGATCTGGGAGCGAGCCCCACGCCGGTTCTTGTCTCCGGTTACGGGATCGACGCCTACGATCCGGCCACCGGGTTCGACAACGAGCAGGCGCAAGCCCAGGTGGCTTGGGACATGACTCGTGAGATTGAGTCTACCGGCTTCCTTTTGGGCGGAATCTACAGCGCATTCGTGGACGACCATCGCGCCGCGCGGCACTTGGGCATCTTCCGTCTGGCTGCCACCGGGCAGATCGGCGTCGACCACGTAAGGCCACGCGCCGTTCATGGGACTCTCGCCGGCATGTGGTTCGGGCGCACACTCGACGGCTGGAAGTTGGGGACTGATCCGCGGATGAAAGGCGTCTTGCACGCGGCATCGGGCCAGGAGGCCGTGGCGCCGGGCACGCTCGTCCGCGTGAGCGGTGAAGCGCTGGAGCGGAACGATTACGCTGCGAACGGCATCCCGTGGCCCTTTCACCTGAACCAAACCTGCCTGTGCGTCGGCGGCCGGCCCGCGCCGCTAGGCATGGTTTCCGCAGATTCGGTAACCGCGCAGATTCCCTGGAATCTGGACCCCGGAGAGCACCCGGCCGTTGTCTACAGAGCCGGCCTGGCGACAAACGTGGTCCTCACCCAGGTGGACCGCTACGCACCCGGCATCTTCCAGGACGGAATTCTGCGCGCCGGCACATCCTGCCGCGTCACGGCGGAAAACGGCGTCCGCCCGGGAGAGTTGATCGAAGTCTATGCCACTGGCATTGGTCCCGGCGCGCCGTCCTGGGTGACTCCGTCCGCCTCAATCAACGGGGCGTCAGCCGAGGTCATCTACTCAGGCACCATGCCCGGCCTCGTCGGTCTGAACCAGGTCAACCTCCGAATCAGCCCGCTGACTCCTCCAGGCCCCAATTCCGTCCTCACGCTGAAGGTGGGCGGAGTGTCCTCCCACCCGTACTCGCTCCCCGTGGTGAGCTCGACGGACAGATACGGTATCGCGATTTCGGCGCCGGAATCCGAGGTGGTTGTGCAGGCGGGCGGCCCTGCGAAGACGGCCATGGTGCGGGCCGAAGGCCGCAACGGCTACTGTGGGCCCGTACTGCTTGCCGCCGCGGAGAGTCCGGCGGGCGTCACCTTCCGGGCACCGGTTGGCGGAACCGGAGCGGAGATCCCCTTGGAGGTTCGTGCCTCATCCGCGGCTTCCCCCCAGACACGTACCCCGGTGATCCTCTATGGTCAGGCTGCCGGGGCCACCAGTGGCGCGGCTTCCTTGAAAGTCACCGTGCTGGCGGGCCTGGGAGACATCCGGGTTCTCGTCATCTCCGGCGGATTCCATTCACTGCCCGTCGCCAGGTTCGACTGGGATGGCCGAACCCTCTTCTCGGCTTCGGGAGGTGGCCCGGGCCGCGGCATCAATCTGCTTGCCGTTGACCCGGCCACTGGAGTCTTCTCGAGCGTCCGCAGTTACGACACATGGGGTGACGAGACGGCCTCGGCACGCCTGGTCTCGTATCTCACTGGCTTGCCGGCCGGCACCCTCGTGCTGTTCGCAGTCGCGGACGACGGCTCGCTCCAACTAACTGGGGAAGCCCGTGAGACCATCGCCGCCCTGTTCGGCAGCCGTGCTATCCGGACCCTGGGCTATCAGCATTCCTGGGCCATGATCGGCCGGAAGGGGGCATCCGCCCCGATTGCGGAAGGATCGTCCTCGTCGAGCCAGATCGTGCTGGACCGGACCCTGAGCTTCCCTATGCCGTCGCCTTGAGCAAGGCGGCCTTGAATCTGCCTTTCTCCTCCGGTGTTCCCCCGGACACGCGAGCAGAGGCCGGCGCCAAGCTGTGGGTCCTCTTCCAGACGGCCTTGCGCCGTCATGGCAGCCGAGTCATCCTAACCAGATGCGTGGCAAAGACCAGCCGCGGGGATCGCCGTGGGACGTTCCGGCTCCTTTCCGCCGGGTAACGCTGAGCCAGGTGGATCTGAGCGAGGGAGGAGGATGCCTCTCGCTGTTCGGCCTTCCCTTCCTGGCGGCTGGGGTCTTTCTGACCCTGGCCGGCGCGGGCGTGGTGCCTCTCCAGAACGCGGACGAGGTGCCGTCCTGGAGTTGGCCCCTGATGGTTGGCATGGGATTGGTGTTTGTCGCCGTGGGCGGGACGCTCGTTTTCGGACGCCGCTGGACCAGCTTCGATCTCAGCCAGGGACGCGTGATCCGGAGGATGGGGTGGCTGGAGCCGATGCGGGCCGAGCAGCGCAACCTGAGCGAGTTCAACGCAGTCGTCGTCGCCTTCGAATCCGGGGATTCGGATTCGTCTGACCGCTACCCGGTCAGGCTCCGGGCCTTCGCCGGGAAGGACTTTCCGGTTGCGTCCCCCATCCGGTTTGGGGAGGCGCGGGTGCAGGCGGAGTTTCTCTCCCGTTTCCTACGGCTGCCGCTGGTGGACGCCTCGACGGGCAACGAGCTGGTTCTTGCTCCAGAACGGGCCGACGAGACGCTTCAGGAGCGCTTGCGCGCGCGGGACCAGGGGTCCGAGCAGGTTGCGCGCCCGGAGGCGATGCAATGCCAGGTGATCGAGGCGGGCTCGGAGACGACGGTGGTGTTTCCGTGGCGTGGTTCCGCCGTTCCTTCGCTCCTGATCTCGGTTTTCGCGGTTGTGGTTTTGTTGTTGCTGATTCCGAATCTCCTGCGCTTCTTCCGCGAGACCGGCACGCCCGAGTTTGTGCAGTTCGGCTTCCTTGGCTTCCTGACCCTGTTGTTCGGAGTGCTGCCCCTGCTCGGCGCACTCAACCGCGCGCGCGCCGCTAAGAGGAGCAGGACCGTAATCAAGGTCTCACCCTCTGGCGTCACGATTGAGCGGCGCCGCGCGTGGCGCCGACAAACCTCCATCATCCCGGCCGCCGAAGTCCTCTCCATCGATTACGAGGCGGCTGACGTCCGTCTTGCAGCCATACGACGCACAGCCACGACCAGCCAGACCGCCGTTCCGGCGCCCGGCTCCCGCACCTGGCGTCTCATAGAGGCATTGAACAGGCTCGTGCCGTCCAAGGGGCTGGTGATCAAGACGCGGCAGGACCTTCTCACGGTCGGCGAGGGCCTCCCCGCCGATGAGTTGCGTTACCTGGCCGCACTCCTCACACGGGCGCTGGCCGGGAGCAAGGATGTACCATAGAGCTTGGGCTATAGCACCTCGAACGCTGCTCCTCAGCGTTTCCATTGGCCGCTTTTCTACTTGGGGGTCGCGTTAACCACGCTGGCGACGCTGCTGCTTGAGCTGTCGCTCACGCGCATCTTCTCGGTGGTCTTCCACTACCACTTCGCCTTCCTTGCCATCTCGATCGCATTGTTCGGGCTCGGCGCCGGGGGCGTGTTCTCCTACCTGGTCGCCGACTGGCGCTGGAGTTTCTACAGCAAGCTGGGAGCGCTGGCCGTCATCAATTCCGTGGTGGTGCTGGTCGCACTGATCCTGAGCCTGTCCATTCGTCAGGACCTCGGCTTCTGGGCGCTGGCCGCGGTCTACTTCCCGAGCACTCTGCCCTTCTTCCTGGCCGGCACGGTCGTCTCGCTGGCAATCTCGGAGACCATCGAGCGCGTGTCGCGGGTCTACTTCTACGATCTGATCGGGGCCGGCGCCGGGTGCCTGCTCTTGGTGCCGCTGCTCAACACATTCGGCGGCCCGAACACGGTCCTGGCGACGGCGGCCATTTACGCCGCTTCGGCCGCCATCTGGTACAGCCTGGCGGGTAAGGTGGGCGGCCGGGTGGCCAGCGTCGCACTGGCCCTGGGCCTGCTGATGCTGCTCGGCTACAACGCCAAGTTCCGCGTCATCGACATCAAGTACGCCAAGGGCCAGGCCCTCCAGAACGAGGCGTTCGTCAAGTGGAACAGTTTCTCGCGGATTGCCGTCGCGCCCGACCGAGACTCCGGTGCGCCGTCGGTCTTCATCGACGCCGACGCTTCCACCAGCATCGCCAACTTCGATCTGGAGAGCCTCACCGAGACAGACCGCCGCGAGTTGCTCCGGCCCGGCGCCGGCTTTCCGTATGTCCTCCGGCCCGGCGCCAAGACGCTCATCATCGGACCGGGCGGGGGATGGGACGTGGCGCGGGCTTTGGCCTCCGGCAGCCGGGATGTGACCGCTGTCGAGATCAACCCCATCATCGCCGAGACCATCATGCAGAAGCGGTACTCCACTTTCAGCCGCGGCCTCTACCATCGTCCTGAGGTGCGGGTTGTCGTGGAGGAAGGCCGCAGCTTTGTGCGCCGCAGCCGTGAGAAGTACCAGGTTCTTCAGGCGACGCTCGTGGATACCTGGGCGTCCACTGCCGCCGGAGCCTATGCTCTCTCCGAGAACAACCTGTACACGAGCGACGCGTTCTATGACTATCTCAGACACCTCAGCGACGACGGGCTTCTGGCCTTCACACGGTGGGGGCTGGAGCCGCCTCGCGAGTCCTTGCGGCTGCTCTCGCTTGCGCGCGTGGCCCTGGCTCGCCTCGGCGAGCGGGAGCTATGGCGTCACGTGATCGTTGTCCGGCAGGGAAGGCTGGATGACGCCCGCGGGTGGGGCGCCCTGGACACAGTCCTGATCAGCCGGAAGCCCTTCACTGAGACGGACATGGCACGGGCGCGCCAGGCCATAGCGGAGGCGGGCTTCGAGACGATCTACCTGCCCGGCGAGCCGCTCGAGAATCCATTCCGCGAGTTGCTCTTGACCCGGGATCTGAAGCGTTTCGAGGAGCGTTACCCCTTCAACATCCGGCCGGTGGATGACAACCGGCCGTTCTTTTTCTACACTGTGCAGCCCCGCGAGCTGTGGACTTTCCTCGGATACTTCTGGCGCGGGGATCAGCCGTCGTCCTCCCGCGCCGACTTCCAGGTGAACATGGCCGTGCCGGTAATGTTCGGCCTTCTTGCGGTGAGCCTGCTCGCGACGCTGGTGATCCTGGCCATGCCGCCGCTCTTGCTGAGGGAACGGGTGCCTCGGGACAAGGAACTCCTCAAGTTCCTGGCCTACTTCGCCTGCATCGGGGCCGGGTACATCCTGATTGAGGTCGCGCTTATCCAGCGCTTCGTGCTCCTGCTCGGCCACCCCACCTACGCTCTTACCGTCATCATCTTCTCGATGCTGGTGGCGAGCGGCCTCGGCAGCTACCTCAGCCGGCGCCTGGTGGGCCTGTCGCCCACGCGCCTGGGCGTCATGATGGCCCTGGTGGCGCTGTCGGTAGCGCTGCTGACGGCTGTGGTTGTGCCCCTGACGGAGGCGGGCGTCGGTTGGGCCCCCTGGCTGAAGGTGCTCCTGACGGTGGCAATGATCGCGCCGCCGGCCTTCTTCATGGGCATGCCGCTCCCCACCGGCCTCTCCATGCTCGAGCTCCATCACAAGTCCTCTGTCAAGTGGGCCTGGGCTTTGAACTCGGCGGCGAGCGTGCTGGGCTCGGTGAGCGCGATCTTTCTGGCGATCTACCAGGGTCTCCACAGGACCCTGCTCGCCGGTGGAGCCTTGTACCTGGTTGCCCTCGTGATACTGGGGATTCTGGAGAAGGACACGCTGGCCAAAGGCCGCGAGAGCCACTCAGTCCTCACGCAGTCCTGAAGCGTTTCGCTCCCTGGAGATTCCGCGCTGGCTGGAGCGCACGAACCTCACCAGGTGGAGGGTATGCTCGGTGGGGACCTCGGCTTCAATGCGCGCCAGTGCATCTTTGAGGAGAAGCCCCGAGCGGTAGAGCAGGGAGTAGGCTTTCTTCAGCGCCGCGATGTCCTCGCCCGAAAAGCCCGCCCGCTTGAGTCCCACCAGGTTCACGCCCCTCGGCGTGATGCGACAGCCGGCGTAGAGAAAGAACGGCGGGGCGTCTCTGTCCACCCGGGTCTCACCGCCGATCATCGCCAGCCGGCCGATCTTCGAGAACTGGTGAATTGCCACGCCGCCCGAAACAAACGCCTGGTCCTCGATCTCGACGTAGCCGGCCACCAGCGCGCAACTGCAAATGACCGTCCGGTTGCCGATCGTGCAATTGTGCGCGATGTGCCCGGAGGTCATGATATAGTTGCCGTCGCCGAGCAACGTCACCGATTCCGGCTTGGTGCCTCGCGAGATCGTGTAGTGCTCCCGGATTATGTTGTCGCTGCCGATTCTGAGGTAGCTCCGCTCGCCGGTGAAGGCTTTGTCCAGAGGATCGGTGCCGAGCACAGTGCCGGCCGAGATCCGGTTGCGGTCTCCCATCGTGGTCCAGCGCTTGACGAAAACGTACGGCTCGAGCACGCAGCCCGCGCCGATGGCGACGTCGGACTCGATCACGCAGTACTCCCCGATGACGGTCTGCGGCCCGACTGACGCCCCGGGATCCACGCGCGCCGTCGGGGCGACCATCGCCGATGGATCGACGGCCATAACCTTGTATCATACTGTAGGGGCGGGGCATGCCCGGCCCTGCGAGGAGGAGAGTTGCGGGTCCGCGAGCTTGCCGAGTGGCTCGGAGCGCCGTTTGAAGGCGATGGCGAGAAGGAACTTGAAGGCGCCGCCTCATTGGAGGCCGCCGGCGCTGCTGAGGTGTCCTTCGTGGGCAGCCGGAAGGCGGCTCAGCAGGCCGAGTCCAGTGCCGCGGCCTGTCTGATCGTCCCGTCCGATTTCCCTAACCCCGCCGGACGAACGGTGATTCGGGCTCCCGAGCCTCGCATGGCATTCGCCCGCGCCGTGAGCCTGCTCCATCCTGTTCCCCCCGTCAAGGAGGGTGTCGATCCGACAGCCGTGATTGCCCCAAGCGCCGAGGTGGGCCCCGGTGTCTCCGTGGGAGCGATGGCAACCGTGGGTGAAGGCTCGAGGATCGGCGTGGGCTGCCGCATCGGGGCGGGGTGTTCAATCGGCTGCCGGGTGACGCTCGGCGAGGGGTGCACTCTCCACGCCAACGTGGCCATCTACGACGACGTGGACATCGGGGCCAGGGTCATCCTGCACTCCGGCGCGGTGATCGGCGCCGACGGCTTCGGCTTTGTCCTCGCCGGCGACCGCTACTTCAAGTTTCCTCAGATCGGCCGCGTTTCCATCGGAGACGATGTCGAGATAGGCGCCAACTCCTGCGTGGACCGGGCGGCGTTGGGGGTCACCTGGATCGGCGAGGGGACCAAGCTGGACAACATGGTGCACGTGGCGCACAACTGCCGTATAGGCCGTCATGTCGTCGTGGCCGCGCAGACCGGCTTCTCGGGCGGGGTGGTGGTGGAGGACTACGCCGTGATCGGAGGGCAAGTCGGCATCGGCGACAAGGCGCGCATCGAATCCAGGGCCGTGCTTGGCTCCGGATGCGGCGTGCTCACCTCCAAGATTGTGCGGTCGGGCCAGGTCGTCTGGGGCACGCCGGCCCGACCCTTGAAGGAGTACCTGGAGATGCTCGCCAACCAGTCGCGTCTCCCCGAGATGCGCAAGGAACTAGCCGAACTCAAGCGCCGGATCGAGCAGTTGGAGGGAGGAGACACCTAGCTCCGTCCTCATGGGTCCCATCCGATTGGCTGTCCCTGAGCGCTCTCTTAGGAGGACCAAGGGCCAGGCGTTCCAGACACTCGAGTTGCTGCGGGGGCAGGGCTTCGAAATTCGCCCGTTTTCCGGCGAACCCTGGCGGCCTGAACTGGGCGGCGTGCTGCTGGTCCGCGGCAACCTGAACTGGTTCCCCTTGGTGAAGCGTCAACTGTATGACACCCCGCGGGAAGAGTTGCCGCCAGTAATCATCTGGCACCTGGAGCCGCTGCCCCCTCCCCCCGGCTCCTGTCAGCCCTGGCCCTGGCTGGATCACAGAGAGATCGCCAAGATCCTCATACGGAGCCCGCGTGCCACCGATCCTTACACAAACTACTGGGTTCTCCGGCGTCTGCACCGGCGGGGTTTGCCTGACTGACTGTTTGCCTCCGGTGCCGAGCGGGCGGAGTTCCTGGAGGCGCACGGCATCCCCGCCGAGCACCTTCCGATGGGATACGTTCCCGCTCTAGGCCGCGATTTGGGGCTCCAGCGGGATATCGACGTCTTGTTCTTGGGCGCCGCAACACTTCGAAGGTCTCTCTTGATCGCTCGGCTGCGCTGGTTGGGAGTGAATCTGACCGTGTGCGGCGGTTGGCGTAAGCCCGAATACTGGGGTGAGAGTCGTGTCGAGCTGATCAATCGAACCAGGATCTTCCTGAACCTCCCGCGCTTCGCCGGCCAGTTTACCCTGCTGCGTTTCGTGTTGGGGGCCTGCAACAAGGCGCTGATCATTTCCGAGCCACTCTACAACTCGGCTCCCTTCGTGGCTGGGGAGCATTATGTGGCCGCCACCTATCAGGAAATGCCGCGGGTGATCCGCTACTACCTCGAGCACGAGGACGAGCGCCGCAGAATCGCGGAGAGCGGTTATCATTTGACAATGAACCATTGCCTTGCGTCGGCTTCCATTGAGAGACTGGCCGGGCGCATCCGGCTGCTTGCCCAGGCGAGAGCGAAGTGACGCTTCGAATACCAGTTCACCGGCCCAGCTTCGACGCACAGGAGGCCGAAGCTGCGTCCCGCGTGCTCGACAGCCGCTGGGTTGGAATGGGGGCGTTCACCGAGGAGTTCTAGGGGAGATTGCGCGAGGCGTTGCGCGTCCGGCACGTCCTGGCCGTCAGCAATTGCACGGCGGCGCTGCACCTGGCGCTCGGGGCGCTGGAACTGGCGCCCGGTGACGAGGTGATAGTCCCGTCTCTCACTTACGTTTCCTCGGCCCAAGCGATTCTGGCCGCTGGAGGCAAGCCCGTGTTCTGCGACGTCGGTGAGCAGGATCTCCTCGCTTCTCCTGAGGACGTTGCCAGGTGCGTCACCCCCAGGACGCGTGCCGTGGTCCTGGTCCACTACGGCGGCCGAGTCTGCGACGTCGCCGGCGTCCGGCGAACGCTGGGCTCGAGTAGCATCCGGATCGTCGAGGACGCCGCCCATGCGTTCGGATCGGTCTCCGGCGCCGGACCGGCCGGCTCGCTGGGCGATGTTGGTTGCCTGAGTTTCGATCCCATCAAGAACATAACCTGCGTCGAGGGCGGCGCGGTTGCCACCAATGACGATGAGATCGCCGCGAAGGTGCGCTTGCGCCGGAACACCGGCATTGACTCTGACTCCTGGCGCCGCGCCGGCAAGGACCGGCCCTGGCACTACGAGGTGCATGACCGCGGCCTCCGGTACTTGATGCCCAACCTGAACGCGGCGGTCGGCTTGGTCCAAATGGGCAAGTTCGAGCGGTTCCGGGCGCGCCGCCTGGCGATCGTTCGCCGCTACGACAACGCTCTCCGCGGGCTGCCGGGCATCCTCACTCTTCGGCACGATCCGGACGGTGCTGTGCCCTTCAACTACACGCTGAGGGTCATTGATGGCCGCCGTGACGAGTTGGAGCAATTCTTGCGGGAGCGCGGCGTCGGGTCCTGGGTGCATTTCATCCCCTGCCACTCGCAGCCCCTATTCTCCCGAGAGTCGGTGCGCCTGCCGGTCACAGAGAAGATCTACCCAGAGATCCTCTGTCTTCCCTTGCACTGCGAGCTGAGTGACAGCGACGTGGAGGAGGTCATTGCGGCCGTGACCGAGTTCGTAACCACAGGAGCGACATGCCGGACCCGAAACGCCGCCTCCTGATTCTTGGAGGGGGCGGCTTCGCATTGGAGATCGCCGAGATCGCGGAGCAGTTGCCCGGCTGCGTGATTGCGGGTTTTGTTCAGGACCTCTGGCCGGAGCGAATCGGCCAGCGCCTGGAGGGCTTCCCGTATTACTACATTGAGGAGGTCCGGCCGCTGGCTGGAGATCATGTGGCAGTGTGTGGATGCGGCAGCGGGAATCGTATCGGGTTCATCCGCCGCGCGGAGGAGATGGGGCTTCGTTTTTCCACCCTGGTGCACCCGTCCGCGGTGGTGTCTCCGAGGTGCCGGATTGGGGACGGTGCGGTCGTGGCGGCGGGGGCCGTGGTGGGGGCCAGGGTGGTTCTTGGACGCCATGTCTTCGTGGGCCGGAATTCCTCCATAGGTCACGACACCATGGTCGAAGACCACGTGTTTGTGGGTCCGGGCGCCACCATCGCCGGCGCCTGCAAGATCGGACGTGCTGCCCTCATTGGGGCCGGCGCGGTCATCCGAGACCACCTGACCATCGGTACGGGAAGCACCGTCGGGGCCGGCGCGGCGGCCCTCAAAGATGTCGCCCCAGGGGCCCTTCTCGCCGCCCCGCGATCCATCTTGCTGGAGTGAGGCCATGTCGCGAATCCTGGCCCGGCTCGAAGAGACGGCCGGGCGCTTCTCCCGTTTCCTCGACCGCCGGCCGGCGGCCGTTCTCGTGGCCTTCTCGGCGCTCTACTTCCCCAGCACAATCTGGCTGGCCTCGGTGAAGCAGCTCTGGTCGGACGAACTGTCAACCTACTACGCATCCGGACAACCGTTGCTGGGCAGCCTCTGGACGGTGCTAGGGGCGGGAATTGAAAACCAGCCTCCCGCCTTCTTTCTCGTGACGCGAGTGTCTACGCAATTGGGGATCGACCCTCAGATCTCCACGCGCCTCCCCGAGATCTTCGGATTCTGGATGATGAGTCTGCTTCTCTTCTGGTACGTGGCGCGGCTTTGTTCGTCGGCAACGCTTGCGCGCCGCGGTATTTCCTCGCCGCCGTGCTCGGCTTCAGCATACTGGCGGCCTACGCCGGCTACCGCTGCACCGCAGGCTACCCTCTGTTCGGAGCGGCTTGGCTGGCCGTGGCCCTGGCGGCATTCCTGGCCGGAGGAATCTACTCCAGTGCCAATGAATACCGTGCTCGCGCCACAAGAACTTATGCCCTTCGTGCCCTGCTTCAGTGAATCTCAGGGCATGCTTGCGTAGCCCGAGACTGGCTTGGTGAGGTATTCTTTGAGAACTTCGTCTGAATTGGAGGAGCCATGAAGTCGCATCATTGGAGTCGCGCCGCCTGCTTGGCGGCCATTGGCTTGTTGATCGTCCTGGCCGCGAGTTCGTGCGGCAGGCCTCCCCAGGCCGCCGCCACCGATCCGGGCAGTTCCAAGTTGTTTGGAGGGGCGCAAGTGCAGGAGATCTTCCGCCTGCGTCTGGACCGGGACGACCTTGTTCTGGAATCCGTCCAGGATGCCATCAGGCAACACGACATCCAGGATGGCGCCGTCCTGACAGCCCTTGGGTCGGTTCAGGATTGCACGTATCACAACGTGAAGTCACTAGCCCCCACGGCGGAGCAGCAGTACACGACGGTTAAGGGGCCGACGGAGATCCTGAACGCCAACGGCATCATCGCCGCCGGCGAACCTCACTTGCACGTGACCCTTTCCGACTTGACCAGAGGCGCGTTTGGAGGGCATCTCGAAAAGGGTTGCCGGGTCCTGTACCGGGCCGAGCTTACGATCGCGAAATTCTCCGGCCTGCCTCTGGCCCGCAAGCTCAACAAGGAAGGCACGCCTCTGTTGCAGCCCAAGTAGCTGCAAACGGTAGGGAGGAGATCCATGGTTAAGAACGCGTTAGTTCTGCTTGCCGCCGTTGGCGCACTCGCCGCGGCAGCCGGGCCAATACACGTTTGGGAGAAGCAGGAGATCACGCTCCAGGCGAAGGACTCGTACGGCAACCCGTATGTCGAGGTTGTCGCCTGGGTCGACCTGAAAGGCCCGAACTTCCAGAAGCGGGTCTACGGATTCTGGGACGGTGGCTCGACCTTTCGCGTCCGGGTGATGGCGACCGAGCCCGGCGTCTGGTCCTGGACCAGCGGTTCCGCGCCCGCCGACTCCGGTCTGGCCGGAAGGACCGGCAAGTTCACGGCCGTCGCTTGGACCGAGGCGGAGAAAGCGGAGAACCTTTGCCGCCGGGGGTTGCTGCGTCCCACCAAGAACGGCCATGCCTTCGAACAGGCCGACGGCACGCCTTTCTTCATGCTGGGAGATACCTGGTGGTCGACGCCCACGTTCCGTTTCCGCTGGACCGAAGACGATACGCCGCATCCGATGGGACCCGAGGCGACCTTCAAGGACATGGTGAGATTCAGGAAGGCCCAGGGCTTCAACACCATCGCCATGCTGGCCGCGTGGCCCAATTGGGCCAACGACGGGAGGCCGGCCAATCTCCGCATGAACGACGCCGACAAGACCCTCATCCGCTCGGCCTGGGCGGACCCGAAGACCGGCAGCGCGAAGGATCAGCACAACGAAGGCGGCAAGCCGTTCCTGTTTCCGGGCCGCGTGCCGGGCTTCGAGGACGTCTTCGGCGACGTGGACCGCGTCAATCCGGCCTACTTCCAGCACCTCGACAAGAAGATCGACTACCTGAACTCACAGGGATTCATCCCCTTCATCGAGGTCAGCCGCCGCGATTCCGGTCCGGCGTGGAAGAAGTACTACCAGTGGCCGGATTCCTACACCCGGTTCATTCAGTACATCTTCAGCCGCTATCAGGCCAACAACGTCCTGTTGAGCCCGATCCATCTGGACTGGTATCAGGACACGATCCGGCCGTACTCGGGCTACAGCGAGGCTGCCGATCTGGTCATCAAGAAATACGGCCCTCCGCCGTTCGGGACTCTGGTTTCGACCAACGCCGCCCCGTCCACCCTGGTGAACTGGGGCAATGCCAGTTGGCTGACCTTCCACCAGACGGGCAACGCGATCAGGACACACGATTACTACTGGTACATGACCGAGATCTGGCGCTCCCGGCCAGCGATGCCGGCCATCGCCGGCGAGCCCTACTATCCCGGCTACCGTTACCAGCCGGGGCAAGTCGTGCCCTATCTCGCCGAGGGCGGCTCGGAGCGGGACAGCCTCTACAATCGCTCGGCGATGTACGGGAATTTCCTCTCGGGCGGGTTTGGCGGCCACATCCAGGGCTCAGACGGCATCTGGCAGGCCAACATCGAGCCCGAAGCGCGAGTGAAGATGTGGGACGCGTTCGGCTGGGAGTCGGGCGCCCAGATGAAGCACCTCCGGACATTTGCCTTCTCGAATGGGACAAGGTTCGTGGACCTGGAACCAGACGCGGAGCTGGTGATGCCCAGCCGGACCCACGAGTTGATGTCCTACGAAGGCTGGGCCTATTGCGCGCGCACTCCCCAGCGCGACTTCTTCCTGGCCTATCTGGAAAAGGGAATGCCTCAGGCAACCTTGCGGGGTGCGATTCCGGAAGCGCGGTATGAGGCCCGTTGGTTCAACCCCCGCAGCGGCGAGTGGACCAGCATCGGCTCCGGCACCTTGACTGCGGATGCGATTGGTCTGGTCCAGCTTCCGCCGCAGCCTTCTCCGGACGACTGGGGCGTGTTCCTGTTGCTGAGAAAGTAGCGCGAGGAGGATTCGGTTGACCGGACCGCCGTCTGAGACTGCGCTCTCCACCAGGATTCCGGGCGCGTTGTGGCGCGTTCTGATTCTTCTGGTGCTGTCCATCGCTATCAACTACATCGACCGCGGGAATCTCTCCATTGCGGCGCCGCTGCTCAAAGACGAGCTGGGAATCTCTGCGTCGCAACTCGGGATTCTGCTTTCCGCCTTCTTCTGGACGTACGCGACCTTCCAGATCGTATCCGGCTGGCTGCTGGACCGCTTCGACGTGAACTGGGTTCTGGCCGCCGGCTTCCTCGTCTGGTCCGTCGCTACGGCGGCCACCGGCCTTGTGCGGGGATTCGCTCTCCTGCTGGCTTTGCGCCTGGTGCTCGGCATCGGGGAGTCGGTGGTCTATCCGTGCTTCTCCAAGATCCTCGCCTCCCGCTTCGAGGAGCAGCAGCGCGGACTCGCGAATTCACTCATCGACGCGGGCGGCAAGTGCGGCCCCGCCCTAGGGACGCTGGCCGGCGGCGTGTTGATGGCCCGGTTCGGCTGGCGGCCCTTCTTCATCGTCCTTGGGCTCGGCAGCCTGCTCTGGCTGCCCATGTGGATCCGCTGGATGCCGCGCGGACCGGGGCTTGTGACAAGGGGCCCCCAGGAACCGCCGGGTATTGGCAGGATCCTCGCTCTCCGCTCCGCGTGGGCGACATTTGTCGGGCTCTTCTGTTCGAACTACCTGTGGTACTTTCTCCTCACCTGGCTGCCGTTCTACCTGGTCCGCGAGCGGCACTTCTCGATGGACTCCATGGCCAAGGTGGGGGCCCTGGCCTACCTCACTTCCGCTGTTTCCACCACAATCACAGGCTGGCTGAGCGATCGGGCGATCGCCGCCGGGTCCACGCCCACGCGCGTCCGCAAGACCTGTACCGGCGCCGGCCTGGGATTCGCGACGGTCATCGTCGCCGTGGCGGTTGTCCCCAATCCCACTGCGGCCATGGTCTTTCTGATGCTGGCGTGCGCCTCCTACGGCATGTACGCATCCAGCCATTGGGCAATCACGCAGACGCTGGCGGGGCCGGCGGCGGCCGGAAAATGGAGCGGGTTGCAGAACTTCCTCGCCAACCTGGCCGGGGTCGTCGCGCCGGCGCTGACCGGCTACGTGGTTGACCGGACCGGCCAGTTCTTCTGGGCCTTTGCCGTGGCTGCGGTTGTCGTGCTGATCGGCGCCTGCGTCTACCTGTTCGTCCTCGGACCGATCAAGCCGGTGGACTGGCGCGCCGGCGCGAGGGCATGAATCTTCTCTCTGTTCTGGTGGACCCGGTGAGATTCGCGCCTCGTGGCCTGTGCCAGGACCATCAGTCCCAGTTCTCGGGCTTACACAGGATCTTGTGGATGCGCAGATCGGAGAGCAGAAGACTGGGAGCGGCCGTAGCCAGCACGGCCGTGTCGGCGCCGGATCGTGTTCCGGCCACGGCGATCACCTTCTCTCCCTTGATCACACAGCCACCGTCACAAGCCATCATCAAGATCTCGACGCAGACCTTGATTCCCTGGCCAAACGCGCGTAGCACGCCTGCCAAGGCGCCCGGCACCTTGCTTCCGTAAAGATTCTCCGAGTGAAACAGCATCGTGCCGAAGTGCACCTGATGCCCACCCCGGCGCAGCCGGTCCGCCAATTCCTCCGGAAAAGGCTGAGATCCTTCCACGTACAGCTCGGCGAAGCCATACTGCCAGGGAATCACCACAAGCTGTATCCCAGTTCCTTGAAAAGCCTCGGCGAACCGCCTGGCTGTGTCGCCTCGCGTCGAGGCCACCACAACCTTCTTGATCCCGCTCAAGGCAGCCTGCGACTTGACTATCTCGATCACCGCCGCGGTGTTCTCCGGTCCGGCCTTCTCAAAGTAGACGATCTTCTCTTCCATTGAAACCTCTCTCCTCGTTCTTCTCAGTTGGATGGTGCGGCCTGGCTGGAACCCGAATCCTGGAAGACGCGCTCCATCACCTCCAGCGCAAACCTAGCTGATACGGTTGCCGGCCCTCCGCCCATCTCGATCCCGACCTCGATCGCCTCGAGGACTTCGCGCTCGGAGGCGCCCGACTGAGCGGCCTGCGAAATGTGCCACTCCATGCAGGATTCGCAGTCCACCACGACGGAGATCCCGACTGCGATGAGTTCCTTGTACTTCTTCGTGAGACAGCCGTCGGCGAACGCGGCCTTCTCCATATCGAGAAACGCCTCATAGACTTTCGAGCCCAGACCCGTCAGCTTGGCGTGTGCAATTTTGCGCTTTACCCTGATTTCGTCGATTCGATCCATGGCAGAATCCTCGCACGCTAGGAGCCGGCAGCCGCTGGGCGGAGCCTGCATCTCTACACCGGCCCATCGCGGCCGATTGCTGCCATTCTACGCGTTTTGACAGTTGCAGATCCGATTCCGCAGCCTCCCCGAGTTGCTACCGGGAGTGATGGCGTGGCACACGACGTGCCTCGCGCAGGCGCGGTGGAGAACGGCTGTGTCTGTTGTATACTGCCATCCGTCATGTGTTCGAACACTCAGGAGACTCGGTCCACCCCCCTCGCGCGGCTCTCCAGGCGCCTGATATGGCCGGTCCTGCTTCTGGTCATTTGCATTGGATTCTACTGGAAGCTCGTGCTGACCGATCAGTACTCCTGGCTTGACAGCCCCGATCTGGCCTACATGGAGGTGCCCCGCTTCCAATACCTTGCCACCGAAGTCCGCCACTCCCGCATCCCGCTCTGGGACCCGCATCTTTGGTGCGGCCAGCCGATGCTCGGCCAGATCAACGGCTCAGCCTATCCGGTCAACTGGATCCTGGGCCTGATGCCCTTCAAGAACGGCAAGATCCAGTTCCCCGTGCTGAACTGGTACTTCGTTCTCATCCACTTTCAAGCCGCCCTGTTCTGCTATCTGCTCTGCCGCGATCTCCGCCGCAGCCGCGCGGCCTCTGCCGCCGCCGGCCTCATCTTCTCCCTGGGAGGATTTTTGGGCGATGCGGGCTGGGCGCAGCTCATCAACGGCGCTCTCTGGGCGCCGCTGGTCTTCCTCTTTCTTCTGCGTTCCCTGCGCGGTCGGAACGTGTTATCCAGCGCCGCGCTCGGCGGAGCATTTCTCGGCGTCTCCTGGCTCAGTGGCCACCACGAGGTTCCGATCTACATGAGCACGGCGGCCGGCCTGGTCTGGCTGATCTCTATTCTCCGGGCGGGCGGGCAGCGCTGGGCGCTGGCCAGGTTGGCGGGCATCTTTTTTCTCTTCACCGCCCTGGTTTCGGCCTTCCAGGTGCTGCCCGGCTATGAGTATGGCAAGCTGGCCGTTCGCTGGGCCGGCACGCCCGAACCGCTGGGATGGAAGGACGTCATCCCGTACACGGTTCACGAGGGATTCTCCTCCACGCCCTCCTCGATTCTCGGCATCCTGACGCCCGGGCTCTGGGTCCATGTCAACCCCTTCCTGGGGGTTGCCGGATGCTGCCTCGCCGCGGTGGGCGTGCTGGCCTGCTGGCGGCGCCAGCGCATCGTTCTTTTCTTCGCCGCGCTGGCAGCCGGCGGCCTGCTGTTCGCGATGGCTTCGACAAACATCTTCCACGGCCTGCTCTACTCGGTTCTGCCCGTCTTCGGCAAAGCCCGCGCTCCGGCGCGAGCCATCGCCCTTTTCACCTTCGCTGCGGCCCCTCTTGCGGCATACGGCTTTGACGCCCTGCTGGCCCGCCGCGGCCGGGTTCACCTTGGCAAACTTGTTGTTGCGGCTCTGACGCTGGCGTCGGCGATCACCCTGATCAGCCTGGCCACCTCCTCCGTCAAACCCTTTGATCCCGCGTCCAACCTTATGTTCACCGCCCTGTCGGCGTTCCTTGCGGCCGCTGTCTTCGCCGCCTGGCGACACCGGGCCATGGATCGCACCGCGTTCACCGCCTGCCTGCTGCTGCTGATTCTTTTCGAAACCGGCAAGGTCAACACGTCGAATCTCCCCAACCGCACCGCGCCCAACAGCCCCGGAGCGCTGGCCCGGCTCTCGCAGCACGACGACATCGCCGCCTTCCTCCGAGGACAGCCGCAGCCAGTGCGCGTCGAAATCAACGCCGAATCCATCCCTTACAACTTCGGCGATTGGCACGGCATCAACACCACCGGCGGCTACGTGGCCGGTCTCACCGCCAACCTGTACCGCCGCGGGATCCACCAGCCTCGGCTCCAGGACCTTCTGGGCGTCAACTTCGCCGTCGACAAGCAGCCTCGCCGTCCTGACCAAATCTTGGTATCCGGCAGTAACAGCGGCCTGAATATCTACAGGAACCCGAATGCTTTTCCACGGACCTGGATCGTCTCCGAAGTCGCCGTCTTGGCCGGCGAGGACGAACTGCAACGCGCGCTCGAAGATCCTGCGTGGAACCTCCGGACCCGCGCTCCCATCATCGCGCCGGCCCCGGCGGATCTGGAGCGCTGCCCCGAGCCGGGCGATGCGCGAATCCTTTCGATGCGCACGACTTCTGTCGCTATCCAGGCCAACGCCAGGTGCCGCTCGATGGTCGTGCTTGCCGACACCTACTTTCCCGGCTGGCAGGCCAAGGTGGACGGCCGCCCGTTTCCCATCTATCAGGTGTATGGCGCAATGCGCGGTGTTGTGGTCGATGCCGGCGACCACCGCATCGATTTCGACTACCGCCCGCTCCCGGTTCTGGCTGGAGGGCTGCTCACCCTCCTCGGCCTGGCCGGCGCTGTGCTGCTGGTTCTTCGGGACCGCCGCCGGCGCGCGTAACCGTCGGTCCGCTCACCCGGAACGCAGCTGGCGAACCGTCATGGCCACAACGGCGGGTTATGGCTGCTCCAGCTTCGCCTCAACCACGAACTGGTAGGCGAACATACGTTTCCAGATTCTCGCCGCCGCATGACTGCACCACTCAGCCACTCTGACGATGGTGCTGTCCTCCGACGCTGACACGGCCAGCCCCACCGGAACCCCGCTCGGCTTGACGAGCACGATTTCGAAACCGTTCTGCCGGAACAGGTCCAACCACCCGTCCCAAACGTAGAAATGCAGGTGGGTCCGGTCAAACAGACCGTAATCGTGTTTCGGGAAGCGCCCGGCCGCCACCGTCAACCTGAAATACAAGTTGCCGCTGTTGGGCAGCGAGGCGATCAGTTTCCCACCAGGCAGCAGCACCCCCGCGATCTCCCTCAGAAGCCTGCCAGGGTCCCTCAGGTGTTCCAGCACGTCTCCGCACACCACGATGTCGAACCGGCCGGCGCCTTCCGGGATGCCGTGTTCGAGATCGCCTGCAAGGAACTGGAGGCCCGGTCCGGCGGGTGTTTCGGGGGGCGCCTTGTCCACCCCTGTGACTTCAAACCCGCGCCCAGCGAGCAGCCGGCTCACGTGGCCCGGGCCGCAGCCCAAGTCCAGCAACCGCCGCCCCGAGCCCTCTTCCCCGCAGAGCTCCAGAACCAGGCTGTGGCTCGAATAGCGGCTCGTCTTGGGCCTGTACGGCTGGGTCATACGTCATCAATAGCTGCGCGCTTCGACACGATGATAGCGGATCGAGTGAGTTGAGATCTGCGGAACGGGATGGACCACCATCCGTCTCCCACCCGAGTGGGTCCTGGAGTTCCGCGCGCATAACGCGCAGCGGTCCACGGGACAAGAAAGCTCATGGTTGCTGCGAGACTCTAGTCTGAGGGGAAAGTAGACCCGGGCGCCCGCGCCAATGTTTGAGTCTTGGTTGCTCCAGAAGGCGTCTGAATGAGCTCGTTTACTTGGTACTTCCTGGCCGCCGCCGGCGAGATTGCCGGATGCTTCACGTTCTGGGCCTGGCTACGGCTTGGCGAGAGCCCAGTCTTGACCTGCCCCCCATAAACTCGACCAGGGATAATTGAGGAGCTCCCTCAAGGAAAGGAGCTTCGAGATGAAGAAGAGCCGCTACACCGACGAGAAGATCATCGGTGTGCCGAAGCAGAGGGAGGCCGGCCGCAAGGTGGCGGAACTGGCCAGGGCCAATCAAGAGTGGGCGATGGACTTCGCGATGGACGGTTTGGCGAGGGGCCGGGCAGTGCGGGCGCTGGCGGTGGTGGACGAGTACACGCGCGCGTGTCTGGCCATCGAAGTGGATGGCTGCCTATCGAGCCGGAGGGTGACGCGGGTGCTGGAGTGGGTGATCGGGCAGCGTGGCAAGCCCGAGGCGCTCCGCTGCGACAACGGGCCGGAGTTCATCAGCCGGTATTTTCTGGCCTGGTGCGAAGAGCAGCAGATCCGGCTGGTGCACATCCAGCCGGGGCGGCCGATGCAGAACGGACGGGTGGAGAGCTTCAACGGGCGTTTGCGGGGGGAATGTTTGAATGCGAATTGGTTTGCGACCATGGGCGAAGCCAAACGCAAGATCGAGGCGTGGCGGGAGGAGTGCGACCGGGAGCGGCCGCACAGCAGGCTGGGCTGCCGGACGCCGGAGGAATTCGCTCGGGCCGCCGGACTTTGGGAGCCCCCTCGGGGCCATCCCAAACCTCTGTGGTAGAGAGAGTGGGGGCACGTCAGGGAGTTCAGTTGTGGACAAAGCCCGGTAGAAACGAGCCAGCCGCAGGGCGAGGTCTTGTCGTCAGAACGTCTTGTCGTTGGGCGGGCCTCTCAAATCTTGTGGAGGTAGCGCGCCGCCTACTTGAAACTCACCCCTTGCGAGCTAATTCGTTGCAGGTAGAAATAGCCAACATCGACGTTTTGGGTGGCGAACGCCACTGTCAGGCCCGGCACAGTCTCGATCAGGCTCAGCGTGCCGGCGCCAGCCGGCAGACTTTCCAGCACCAGGGACGGTACTGTTAGGCGGCGTTCAGAAGCGTAATCCATACAAAGGAACGCCATGGTAGCTCCGGATCCCGGCACCACCGATTGGCCCAGAATGCCGATTATAGAGCGCTCCGAATCTCCCGGGACCCAGTTGACCGTCAGTGCGCGGGCGCGGTCGATCTCGTGCACCTCCGTGTCTGGCGCCCACTGTACGAGGGTCGCGGGTATGGTCAGCGTCGCCTGGAAGGCGCCCACTCTCTTGCCTCCCTGCCCACTGACAATGTACAGGCCGGGCTGTAGGAAGGAGGGATCGCCGGGAGCAGCCAAGTTCCCGTCATAGACTCCCTCTGTCTTCTCCAGGAGGCGTACCACGCCTGCCGGACCACTCAATTCCAGTCCGGTGCCGGCGTCCTGCAGACCGGCCGCCGCCGGGTCCTGTCCCAGGCAATTCCCATCCCCGCACGGGAACACAAGGCAGTGTCCGCGGGATACTGCAGTGCCCAGTGGCCCTTGCGAGGCCAGAGCAGCAGGGAGGTTGTTGAGTTTGAATGTCGCGGACGCCCGCTCCGGACTCGGCACCAACATGGTGGCCAGTTCCGGCCCGCTTCTCATCTCAAAGTGGACAATTCCCGTCTTGACCGGCCGGTTTTGGGAGAATACCTCGATCATCGTGTCGGGAAACCCGAACGGATCCGAGCAGAACCTGCCCTGCTCGGTGATCGACAGTGTCGCGAAATTGCTCCAGACTCCTCCCGCCCGGACGGCGACCGGCACGTAGCAGCCGGATGGACCGTCCGGTATCTCAATCGCGATTTGATCGACGCCCGCACAACACCCGGAACGCCCTGCGTAAAGCACCTTGGCAGGCTTGCCTCCCACCCAGGCCTCAGCCCCAACATCAAGACTTCCAGGCAAAGGGCGGCCGGCTTCATCTCCTTCCACTGGCCCGAGTCCGGTACCCCAAAGCGTCACGATCTGCCCGGGAGTTGCCGCCTGGATCATTGAGTTCAGCGGCTGATTCTCCGGCGTCTGGAAAACCTGTGCCGCTGCCGGACCCGTTCCGGCCTGATTCTGAGTGAAGATGCCAAACGCGCTCGACACAATCTGAAACGGAACCTTGGGGCTGTTCTGGCCAGCATATGCGACGGTCAAGGTCCCCAGGCCGGTCGGCATATCGGAAGGCAGCATGGCACCGACCTGATTCGGGCTTGTGTACAGAATATATGCATTGGCGGTCGTATCGCCCACGCTCACCTGGACCGACGTCCCAGCCAACTCGGTGGGAAGGGGAAACGCTTCCGCCCTGGTCATCCCGGTCGCACTAAGATTTCGCCCGAACACTACAAAGACTGATCCCTGCGCGATGCCGGAGTTCGGCGCGCCCTGCGGCTGGTAGCTGGCGCTGTTGACGATGCCGCGAAGGGTCACGACAGGCTGCGAAGCCCCCGTGGGTTGTACCGAGGGCATAGCCCGCCGTGGCGGGCTGTTATAGATGCAGTTAAGAATCTCCTGGTCCGTCTTCGTCACCAAGCCGTTTGTGGCTGCCGGGCCGATCTCGCTAACGACGCTCGGCCACTCGTTAATGTGACCTCCTGCGGTCACAGTGTGGACCATCTCGTGCCAAACCGAGTTTCGGTCAACCGGATGCCGGACGTCCAGCGTGATTTCCGCGTAGTTAATGATGCCGTTGGAATCTTCCGAGTGGGCGATGCCACCGCCTACCCCGGCCGCAAAGGAGATAACGGTCTTGCCATACCGGGCCGAACCCGTGGGCTTGCTATTGACGATCGTGGGATGGGCCGAGTTGAAGCGGCCGCCGGTCATGAGCCGGTACTCGTCGCCAGAGAGAATGGCTGTCAGCGTCTGGATCTGTTCGTCGCTCGCTCCACTGCGCGCAATTACGAATTCAGGCTGTTGCTCCCATTTCCGGAGCCAGTTGTTCGGATTGTCGGCCGTGCGCTGCCACACCAGCAGGTAGACGCCCCGGTAGAGATCCTCTGGTATGAGGTGGAATGCGCCGGCGACGGTCTGTGAGGAGCGCTCACTGTACGGCACATAGCCCGGAGCCTCGAAGTTCAGGACGGGATCGGGGTCCTCGACATCATCGGGAAGGTCGATGCTGAATCGCCCATCCGCATCCGAGATCGCCGTGACGGCGCCGTAAGAAATCGAGGCGTTCGCAATGCCGATGCGGACGCCATAGGGATACCGTGCGTCGGCGACGATCCCCGAGATCCGAGCGGCCGCCGCCGTCGATGGAATCGCCACCGAAAGAAACAGGACAGCAAACGCTTCGCCTCGGACGACCATCGTGGGACCTCCTGCAAAGGCAACTCTCTAGCATATCTGAGGCGAAGACCAGGTCCGAATACCGAGGTGAGGGCGGTCGAGCGAACACCTTTGAAGGTGAACGTGCTGTTTCGGCCTGGACGAAACAGGCTGATCACACGGCTGCCACGGTCACCACGAGTACCAACTGCATCGGGATGAACGTGCAGCCAAGGTATCCATTGGAGGTCCACTGATACCAGGGACGACGGGGGACGATGGACCTTGTTTGGACCTCAGATGGACCTCACGAGGCGAGAATCGGAGGCAGGCACGAATACGACTGGGCTGGAAGTTGTTGACGTGTTGGGGTTTAGGTTGGTGGACCTGGTGAGATTCGAACTCACGACCTCTTCCATGCCATGGAAGCGCGC